>CALUTO010000006.1 GCA_944323735.1 Candidatus Gastranaerophilales bacterium | reverse complement strand
GGGCAAAAATTTTCAATCCATGCTCATTGTAATCAGAAATACAAAAAACAATATATTATAGATAATTTTGATGGAACCAAATATACAATTAATAAACTTGTGTTAGCTTGTGAAACCACCACAAGATATGTATACAAAGTTATTAAAGAATTTGTTGAAGAGCAGAAGGGTAAATTGTAGATGTATGAAAATTATATAGCAGAACTAAAACTTGAATTAGAGCTAACTAATGAATATGAAGACCTGTATAAATCTTTTTACAAAAATGACATTATATTAATTTTGTCGACTCTTCACTCTTCTCTATTGCAATTATTCAAAACTATGAATAGTAGATTACCAACAAAAGATTTTTGCAATCATTTCTGGGCTGAGCCTAGTCGGAATTTAATAGATATAATTGATAAAATTGAAACATTACAACGAAAATTAAATAAATCAGAATACGCTTTCAAAATAGAAGAATATAACAAAAAAATTATTAGCAAATGTAATGAATTCTTAAGTGTAAGCGGTGGTAGCACAATTCCTAAAAATATGGATAAAATAGAATTATTTTATGCTACTCCAATATTTATTAAATCTAATTCAATAAATGTAAAACATCCAAATAAAAATTCTGTACGGGATTTAACACCTATTGGAGAAGGTTCTTATGCGCTTACATATAAATATTATGATGATTTTTATGATAGGTATTTTGTTGTAAAAAAAGCAAAAAAAGGATTATCTGAAAAAGAATTACAGAGATTTAAACAAGAATTTGAAATCATGAAGAGTTTAAATTCTCCATATATTGTTGATGTATACGCATATAATGAGAATGATAATTCATACATTATGGAATATATGGATTATACTTTAGATAAATATATAAGTGTGAATAATGATAAAATGTCTCCATTAGTTCGAAAATCTATAACGCTACAATTATTAAAAGCTTGTAAATATTTACATGAAAAAAAATACTTACATCGGGATTTATCACCAACTAATATCTTAATCAAAGTTTATGATGATACGTTAGTTGTAAAAATTGCAGATTTTGGTTTAGCAAAGAACCCAAACAACAAATTAACAACTATTAATACCGAATTTAAGGGTTATTTTAATGATCCCAATTTAAAACTAGAAGGTTTCAATAATTATTCAATCACGCATGAAATCTATGCTCTTACAATGTTGATATATTTTATAGCAACAGGTAAAACAAATACGAATAAAATTCCTAATGTAAAACTAAATAACCTTGTTAAAAAGGGGCTTGGGGCTCAAGGCAATAGATATAAATCGATAGATGAATTATGTGATGCATATAAAAAATTGTAAGTTCCGCGTGGTTCCGAAAAAAGTTCCGTTAAGGTTCCGTTTATGAACAGAAAAAATTTTTTCTGGAACTTCTGTTAATTTTTTTATAGCTAATGTCTTATCACTGTCCTTATCTATTCTCTTACGGAAATAACCCTTTGGGGCATATCAATTAAATTTTTTCGGTATTTTTAGACATATAAAGGACAGTAATCAGACATTTTGGACTTTTCTGAAACCCTAAAATTATTTAAAATTGTTTACCAACAGCGACTTTAAGACATGTTCCTCTTTTCTGTACTGTCCTGTTTCTTTACACCAGCCATATTAAGAAAAAATCAATCTATCCGTACAGTCCGAAAAAAGTCCATTTCGGCAGTTTGATTTTTTTGGAATACTTAAAATTCCGACCTGAAAACGCCCTCGCAGAGCGACCTACGCCAAAATAATCAAAGTATCCGTACAAATCAAACCGGTCGTTAAATTACAGCAAAATACAGGGGTTCTACCTCTCGCAAAACAATTCACAGGATTTTGAAACGAAAGACAGGAGCGCAGAGAGCAGAATAATCCGAAAGCATAAAATTAGCGAAAAAAGCATGCCCCGGATTGGACTCGAACCAACGACGCACAGCTTAGGACGCTATCGCTCTATCCAACTGAGCTACCGAGGCATTTATACAATAAATTATATCACAAAAAAATTTAACAACTCTATAATCTTACACTACCATTCCACCGTAAAACCTTCAAACAACCCCTTCAGCCCTTTTTCTTCGGTTTTTTGTTGAATTTGCTCCTGTTTTTCCGGTTCGTTTTGAGGTATAGTCATTTTTTGTATAGCACTGTTTGTGTAGTTATTGCGTTCAATGTTGTAAAGCGGTCTTGTTGCCTCAGGCTGAAACAGGTTCTGCTGGACGGTGACACCTGCCGGAATTCCTTCGGCAAAAGCCGGAGAAGTGCATAGAAATATAGCAATAACAAACAGTTTTTTCATTATAAATCATCCTCAATTTTATAATTTTCTTTGAACTTTCTCTGACTGAGAATAGTTCCTATATCAGGCGTACATGTGATTTCGAAATGGAAACGTCCGGCCTGCCGGTCGTATTCATACCTGTTGTTAAGCCCGAAGCCCCAGTAAAATCTTGCGCCGAGGTTCTGGCTAAGCTGCATTCTCAAACCGACACCCCAGCTCATCAAAAAATCTCCGCTGTCAATTGCCTGACCGTATTTGTTCGGGAAAACCATACCGTGATCCATAAACACTGCACCTTTTATCATATCTCTGGGCCTTATGTAACCCAGACGCTCCGAGCCGATTTTTCTGGGCAGGAAGGGGAGAGGAGCAAGCAGCTCTGCGCTTGCAAAATAGCCGCTTTTACCGAGCAGCAAAGCTTCAGAGTATCCCCTGACAGTTGAAATACCGCCGAGCTGGAATTGTTCCATCCACGGAAGGTCATTGTCCGGAGAATACTGACCGGCAACACGGAATTCACCGATTATGCCGTGTCCGAAATCGTGAAGTCTTGTGAGATTTCCTTCGTATTTCAAAAATTCATTATCGCCTGAAAGTGCTTTAAACCCGATAGACCCGAAATGCCCTGTGTACCAGATACCTTTTTCAGTGTCTTTTCTCGCCGTAAAACCTTGCGTCAGCGAGAAGGTATCGTTTTCAAGAAGCTTAATACCTACCATATCAGTACTGGAGTGTTTGATATTAGCCGCAGTGTATGTATTAAGATTAAAACCCGTGTCATTAACAAGCGGATGCGTCAAATACGCCGTATAAACCTGCGATTTTCCGCCTATACCCCATCTCCGCATAGGCCCTTTGACAATATCAATGTTGTTTGCAGCGACTGATAAACCGAAACGGGTGCCGTATTTATTGACCGGAATATTGTAGTCCGCAAAACCTATACGTGTACCTTTTCCGAGGTATCCGCCCAGACTCAGCTTGTCTCTCAGCCCGAGCACGCTGTCATACGTAACCATTGCACCGACTCGATTTTTGCCCGTGGATTCCCTTCCGGCATTGTCAGTCATTACAGAGACTTTGAAAGGGAACGGCTCTTCGGTTTTTAGTACAATATCTGTTTCACCCTGATTTTCTCCGGCATAGAGCTCAATTTTAAGTTTTGCGGTATTTAGATTGTTGAACTTTATAACATCCTTCTGCAGTTTTCCGAGCCGGACAACACTTCCTTCCTCAACAGGCACACGGCTTGTGATATAAGTTGTTCTTGTCCATTCGTTATCCTCGACTCTGACTTTGCCGACAGTGCCCTCCATAAGTCCGATTTTTAAAATCCCGTCCTCAATAGTCTGCGGCGGAAGGTAAGCACGTGACGTTGTATAATCACCGAGAACATAACAGCGTGTAATCCCGTCCACAACCTTTTTTATGTCCTCAATAGAAACGGGCTTCCCAAACAGCGGTTCAACAAGTCTTTGCAGCTCTTCCTGTGTAAATATTTTTGATTCGGGAAATTCCACCTGTGTAATCGTAGTCCGGACTTCTTCAAAAATAGGCTCAATGGTTTTTTCTTCCGTGCTTTCTGCCTGCTGGTCAATAAAGAACGGAAGCGGCGGTTTTTCATTTTTTTCTTCTGATACGGTGTTAGAGATTACTTGCGGAATATTGTGATTGTTGTAGTCATAATTGTTGAGTTGAACATCAGGAGAAGAGACACCGGCATCAGCGTAATCTGTTTGAGGAATAAAGTCCTGCTCCGCAGCTGTTTCAGAAGATGAATACTGCAACGGAACCGGCACTGCATTATTGCCGGCAGGCAAAGCTTCAGAAACACTTTCAGACGCAGAATTATTAATGCCTGCTGATTCTTGTGCATCATCAGACAGCACATCTCCGGCAGTTACAGGTACCGCCGTATTCACCTGTCCTTCCGCGTTCTCCCGAACACTTACCGGAACCGGTGGTGTCATAGCCATCCTCTCTCCTGCCGAAGCTGAAACGATACTACATTGTTGACTTAACAGGCAAAGACCTATTAAGAGCAATAGTTTTTTCATACTTTATTCCTACAAGTAATTACAATATACTTTAGCCAAAATATCAAAGTCAATAAATTATAAGGAAAGTTAAGCGAATGTTAATTTTTTTTATGCGGCTGCCATATTAATTTATTGCTTTTAATCTGCGCTGCAAGTGTTTTTGCAGATATCTACAGAATAGTTTTTAAAACTTAAGACTTTGTCATATTTTGTTTACTTAAAAAATTTCTAAGGTTATGATGTTAATAACTAGACTAGGTTTAATCTGTCCTGAAACGGAAATTGGTGATTTATCCGCATTCACCGGGTATGAACAGTTCAGGTGCTCGATTAAATTTATTCATTGCCCGTGTCCGGAGAACTCCGGAGCAGCAGACAATAGAATAAAAGGGAATTATATGAGGAATTTGGAATACAAGACTTTTGGAGGATTGATAAAACGCATAGCTGCATCAGCTCTGGTTGTATTGCTTTTGAATTTTGAAGCTGCAATTGCCGATATAACTCCCAATACCGGTAATTTCAATACAAATACAAATGTTTCCACAGACGGCAATATGACAAACATTACCGGCGGATATATTAACGGTGACACTGGATTCCACCATTTCACGCAGTTTGATATTGCGGAAGGTCATATTGTAAACCAGATTTTCGGCAACGCAAACAGATTCGTAAACCTTGTCGACAACAGAGTCCTCATCAACGGTATTTTTAATGCAATCAAGAACGGACAAATTAACGGCGATGTTGTGTTTGTGTCGCCTATGGGTATTTTTGTAGGTGAAACAGGTATTATGAACATCGGAAGCCTGCAGACTATTGCACCATCGCAGCAGGCATATCAGACTCTTATAAACGAAGGTCAGGCAGGCAGTCTCATCTGGAGCTCCGACCGTTTTAACGGGCTTGAATTAAACCGTGCGGAGGACTACGAAGGCACACAGATTTCCGGCAAAATTTTTGCAAGAAACGGAGTAAGCCTTAGAGATGGAAAACTAATAAATATAGATACACGAAACGAAGCGGATATTGTATCGGGATTTAATGATAACGGCTTTGCAAAAACTTCCGGCATTGCCTTTGCGGACGGCGATATCATAAATCTCTCGGGCGTCGAGTTTAACCGTGATGAAATTATAAATGAACAGGGTGTTGTTGATTCACAATTTATGGACAAATCCCGGACCGGTTCAATAAACATATACGGACAGCAAATCACACCGGGACGTCGTCCCGGAGGTCTCATCCAATCTACCGGCGATGTAAATATAAGGGGTGTTGATTTAGGCGGAAAAATTGAAATAGCCAGCAAAATTGACGCAGAAGGTAATGTAAATATCGGTAACGAATTTGGCAGCGGCGACGATTCGGGTGCCGGCGCAAATGCATATGTCGATACTATAATTATACATGATGACATCAATTCAAGAAAAAATGTCAATGTAAAATCAACCCTCGTTATTGAACAAAAAGAAGATTCAACCATAACTGCACTAAATAACACCTCCGCAGCTCCCTCCGGCGATATCGCAATGGAAACCAGAAGTACAACACTTGACGGAAGCCTGAATGCAGGTAACGGCATAAGCTTAATTACAGACGTCACACAGGGAGAAGGCTCGCAAATTACAGCACAGGGCGGAACAGGCGCAGGAGACATTGTAATAGTCGGAAATGCTGATTTACAAAAAGTTCATAATGAAAACGGCGATATAAATATCACAGGTATAAACTCCGTTGTATTCAATGATACTATAAGTACCGCCGCAGAAAATTCTAATATTCTGCTTGCTGTCAGTGCATCTAACGGAAGTATATCGCAAACTGCCGATGCCCTAATATCCACACCCGGAAATCTTAATATAACACTTGCCTCCGGAGCCACATTCGGCACTGCCGGTCAGGCAATAAAAACAGATGTCGGCAAAAATATTACAATTTCCGGCCCCGGAGTCGGTTATTCCGGTGATGTTTACTTAAACGGTGTAAATTCAGATATGAACCTCGGAGAAATCGTCGGCACGGGCGCATTAACTGTTACTGCAGATAAAGCTCTAAATATTAACGGTGACATAGATGATATAAGCGGAAACCTTTCAATAACTGCAGCAAACGGCATAACACAGGCAGAGAAAACAGCAATTACTTTATTTGAAGATGCTGACAAAACCGGCAACATTACCATTTCCAACACAACCTCCGGCGATGTATCATTACAGGAGGTTACCGCCGAAGCCGGTACAATCAGCGTCACAAATGCCGCTGAAAACGGAAACGTAAATTTCAATACGGACGTATTCTCATCCGGTGCGGTGACTGTATCATCAAAGGGTGATATATCACAGAACAGCGGAGCTATTGAAGCGGGCACAAGCATAACAATGTCTGCAGAAGGCAGCATTACACAGAATTCCGGTGCTGAAATTACTGCAGGTACTACGACAGAACTAACAGCAGCAGGTGCTCTGACGGCACATAATGTAGACTCTCAGGGTAACATAACCCTTGGCGGTGAAAGTATTGTAATAAATGAGCTGATAAGCACGGAATCAGGTTCGATTAGCGCAACTGCCACAAACGGAAGTATAACCCAGACAATTGCGGACAAAGCTCTTGATGCAGGCGGAGATATTACTCTAAGTGCGACTAACGGCGACATTGGAGAGTCCGGCAACGCTCTGCAGCTCAACTCCGGCGGCACAGTAACAATGACAGGCAACAATATTACCGTAGACAGCCCCGGTGCAGATGTAAGCTTCGGCGCAATCACCGCAAACGGTGATGTAAAACTGTCAACCACAGCACCGGTTCCTGCGAATATGGCTGTCGGAAACATCACAGGCGCAAACTCTTTGAATATAAATTCCGCCGGAAGTCTTACAATGAACAACACCGCAGACAATCTTGTCCAAAATAACATTGATATCACTGCTGCAGACGGAATTACGCAGGGCACAGGCTCATCTTTAACAAGTGCTAACGGTGAAGTAAATATTACAAATACCTCTTCAGGCGATGCCTCTTTGCAAAAAATAACCGCACAAAACGGTGCTGTTACTATTGCAAACAGCGGCGGCAAAGTTGTAGTGAATAACACAATCTCGGCAAATCCCGACTATGATGTAAGAGTTACTGCAAAAGGCGACATATCCCAGACAAATTCCGGTATAAACGGCTTCACGGGCGGTAATATTTATCTTGAATCACAGGAAGGTGCAATCGGCTCAAAAGACAACTACATAACCTTTGAAAGAGGCGAGGGCAAAGACCTTTATGCAACGGCACTGAATGCGGAAAACGGAAGCGTATTTTTAAAAGCACTGGATGGCGACCTTGAGCTTGACGGAAGCAAAATTCAGTTCAGCAAGGACATTGGACTTGCTTCTGATTATTCCGTAATTTTAACAGGCGATTTGACCACACCAAACGGCGGTATCTATATTGACAGCGGCGAACAATTCACACTGGAACACAATTTGCAGGCAAACACAATCGTAGATATAAAAACCGCAGGCGGCTTTACCCAGGGTGAAAACGCAGACATAACTGCCGGTGAAATCTCGATTGCAAACACTGAAGCAGGTGATATTATTTTAAATTCGCTTATTGCAAATACCGGTAATATTTCTGTCTCAAACACTGCAGCTGACACAGGAAATGTTAATTTTAACAAAGCAGTAACTGCAGCCGGAGATATAAGCATTTCAGCACAAAACGATGTGCTGCAAAATAACGAAAGCGCAATTCTAACAGCCGGCAACAACATAACATTGAATTCAACAGCCGGTAATATAGGTGCTGACGGTAATGCAATGAGAGTAGATGCAAACGGCAAAGTCAATATATCCGCAAACGGTTCGGATGACGGCAAAGGGAATGTCTGGCTGACCTCAGCTGATAAAAACCTGACTCTCGGTACTGCTTCTGTTTCAAAAGATTTAAACGTAACCACTACAGGCTCAAATGCATCTATAATTACGGACGGTGCCATTGCCGCCGGAAATATTAATCTCAACTCTGCAAACAATGTTACTGTCGGTAATACTTTATCGTCTACCGGAAACACAACAATAACATCAGTTTCAGACACAACAATTAACGGTGCTGTCTCATCTGGCGGAACAACAAGTATTGATGCAAATACTGTAGCTCTTAATGATACGGGGTCGATTGCCGCAACCGGTAAGGCCGAAATTATATCAGACAATGATGTTAACATAGACGGTGCAGTGACAACAGACGCTGATGCGTTTATAAGCGGTAATAAAATTACAATAAGCTCTGCAGTGACTGCCGCAACAGGAGCTGTGATTGAGGCAGCCGGAGATGTTATCTTGAACGATATTTTATCCGTAACAGAGGGAAATGTCTCTATTACATCAGACGGAAGCATTTCACAGGATACAAATCTGCAAAAATCGATTCACGCTTCAGGGACAATTGGTTTAACCGCCGCTAATTCAATCGGTTCTCAGGCTACACCTCTTAAAATTGCTGCAGGAGAAGCTGTTTCCGCATCTGCAGAAAACGGTTCTGTCGATATAACCGGCATTGAAGGAGACATCTCATTTGGCTCAATTATTGCAGGCACAGATATCAGACTGTCATCAGATACTGGAAAACTTACCCTCGGAGATGATTTGTCCGCACAAAACGGGCTTATATCAGTTACATCCGCAAAAGACATCGCTCTGGAAAAAAATATTACGGCAAAAAATGATATAAACATCACTGCTGCCACAGGAATAAACCACACAGACGGTACAATTGCCTCATCATCAGGCAGTGTATATGTAACAAATACAGACTCCGGTGATGTTACGGTAAAAAATATTTCCGGTCAAAATATAACTGTTGAAAACAGTGCAGCAGACGCAGATGTAGCACTCGCAGGTACACTTAGAGCAAATACCGCCTCAGGAAGCGTCAATGTTAATTCTCAAAGAGATATAAAACAAACCGGTGACAGTATTTCTATTATCGGAAAAACAGCGACACTAAATGCAGTAAACGGTTCTATAGGAGCAAAACCTCCTGCAAGCGGAAGCATAAAAGTTAACGTAGACACTGTTAACGCTGCTGCCTCAAGCGGAAACGTGTATATAGACAGCCCTGACCACAACCTTACACTGGGTACAATAACGGCTGCCGGCGATATCGATATAAAAACAAGCGGAAACTCCGGCGACCTCACTATAAATAACGAGCTTAACGGAAATACAATTGTTCTCGGTGCAGCAAACGACCTTATCATAAACGGAATTTTGACATCAGAAGAGTCAATGGCTTTAAGTGCAGTAAATGACATTGTATCCCCGCTTATGAATACAATTTTCCTTTACGCAGGAACTGATTTGAGCCTTTCCACCAGCACAGGAAATATTGGCTCCGAATCAGGAGCTATAGGCTTTAAAGCAGGAGGAAATGTATCTGCAAATATTGCACAGAACACAGAAAACGGCGGAAATATTTACCTCTTTACAGAGGGACAGGATTTTAATGCAGGCAGTATTCACGGATACAAGACTGTTTCACTTGATGCACGTGACATGTCGCTTATTCTTAATGAAGCGGTGTCCGGAGGGGATTTGATATTAAACGGTGCAAAAGACATAACGTTTAATGCACTTGCAACGGCGACCAACTCTGTCACTGCAGCAGCAACCGGAGTTATAAAGCAGAACACAGACCTTGATAAAGCTGTCTCTGCCGGCGGAAACATTGCACTTTCTGCAGCAAATATCGGTGATACAGACAATGCGCTGGATTTTTCATCAGGCGGCAGGGTTGATGTGACAGCAGCTACAGGAGCCGTAAACGTAAACAGCGTAGATGCGGACGTGACTTTCGGTACTGTTTCTGCTGGTACAGACATAAAATTAGGCTCATCCGGCGGCACAAACGGCGGTAAAATTACTCTATCAAACGACCTGACTGCGAATAACGGCACTATCACAATAGACAGCGCAAAAGACCTTGAACTGTCTAAAAATATCACTGCCTCCGGCAAAGTCACCCTGAACTCAAACGGCGGCATAAACCAGACCGGCGGGGGGGTCATATCTGCAGGCTCTGACGTTGAAGTCGGAAACACGGCAGGTTCAGTCGCCTTAAACAATGTATCAGGCACAAATATCAGTGTTAACAGCACTGCTGCTGACGGTACCGTCTCGGTCGGCGGACTTAATGCAACCGAAAATATTTCCGTAAGCAGCGGCGAAGATACAGTTATTACAGGCGTAATTAACGGTCAGAATATAACAATCGGAGCAGCCGGAAATATTACACAGGACGCTGCAAATACATTCATAAACGCAACAGGAGATGTAAATCTGACCTCCCAATCAGGCAATATAGGCTCTGATTCTCAGGCTGTTATGATTAACTCTCCAAATGCTGTTAACGCATCTGTTGCCCAAAATTCGGAAACCGGCGGAAATATCTATCTTGCCTCCGAACAAGATTTATTCAAAACAGGAAATATCTCGGGATTTAAAACTGTCTCAATTGACGGAAAAACATTAGAAACATCCGGAGCAATTTCAGGCGGAGATGTTATTTTAACAGCAGTAAACACTTTAACACATGCCGGAACAATAACCGCAACAGGCTCGGTAAACGGTGCAGGCACGGATATTGCAATAAATGGTCTGATTACCGGTAACAACGTTGAATTGACTGCTGCAGATACATTTACAAATACTGCTGAAATAACAGGGACAAACAGCGTTGATATAGACGCAAACTCAATTGCCGTAAACAGTGCAATCTCCGGCGGAAACGTAACATTAACATCGGACACTGTGTTTGAAAACACAGCGGAAATCTCCGGCACAAACAGCGTTGATATAGAAGGAAATTCAGTAACAATCGGCGAAACGATAGAAGGCGGCGATGTTTCTGTAGCTTCAGGTACTGATATCAGTGCAAATGCGGAAATATCCGGTGGAAACATTACTTTAACAGCAGCGCAAAAAGTTAATAACACTGCTGCAATCTCAGGCACCGGCACAGTAAAAGCAGATGCCGCAGATATAGACATTGACGCAGCAGTCTCGGGGGCTGACATAACATTAATCGCAGATAACACAATTACAAACGCTGCTTCTGTCACCGGCTCCGGCACTGTCTCAGCGGAGGCTGCAGACATTACACTGGGTGCAGACCTGACAGGAACAGATGTTGACCTGACAGCAACCGGCACGCTTACAAACAATGCCGGAATTACAGGAACAAACTCTGTCAGCGCAACTGCTTCAAATATTCAAATTAATGAACTTATCTCCGGCGGCAAAGGCGGTGTCAGTCTCGATGCAATAAATGATATAAAACAATCACAGAGTATTGATAAATCTGTATCCTCTACAGGTGCAATCACTCTTGAAGGCGCAAATATCGGAGAAGCAACTAACAGACTGGATGTTAGTTCTCCGACTGCAATTAATGCAACGGCCACAACAGGGTCTGTTCATTTAAACGGTGCAGACGAAAGTGTAACTTTTGGAGAAATTACAGCTGCACAGAATATCGACCTCTCGTCAAATGGCGATATTATTATGAATAACGACCTTACAACACAAGGCGGATACATTCGTGTGGAAAGCGGAAAAGGTCTTGCTGTATCGAACAGTATGACTGCCTCCGGCGATGTTACAATAATTGCGCAGGAGGCTGTTAACCAGACTTCCGGAACTATTACCTCAACCGGAGGTGATGTCTCTGTTTCTAATACTACAGGAGATATTACACTTAATGCGATAGGCGCAGAGCTCGGTACAATTAACGTTACGGCTAACGGCGGCGATATATTTATGAACGGTGACACAACTGCAGGCACAAGTATTGTGCTTGATGCAAAAACCGGAGATGTTACACTTGCTGCACTTATGGAGGCTACATCCGGAAACATTACCGTTAACGCAGGAAATAGCATTTTACAGGACGCTTTAACAGATGTCGGACTAAAAACAGACGGCACAATAACGTTAACAGCCGGAAACAGTGTTGGTTCTAAAGAAAGCAAGCTTGATGTACAGGCAGGACAAAGAGTTGATGTAACAGCAGCAACGGGTTCGGTAAATATTAACAGCGTCAACACTGATATATCATTTGGCACAATTGCTGCCGGCACAAATATTGATATCTCATCTACCGGCGCAGATGCTGGAAACATAAGCTTTACAAACGACCTTAGTGCTAACGGTTACATAAATCTGGACAGTTCGAAAAATCTTGATATGTCCAAAAACATCACGGCAACAGGAGATATAACCCTTGCGGCAAATGACGGAATTACACAGGGCGGACTTATAAACAGCACGGCTGACGGTAATATTTCTATCACTAACAAATCAACAGGAGATATTACCCTTAAAAAGGTCACTGCAAATTCCGGAAATATCAGTGTTACTAACAATGCAAATGACGGAAATGTACAGCTGACCGATATACTAAATGCCGGAGGAACAGGAAATATTTCAATCACAGCACAAAATGATATTACCCAGAATATATTGACTGATACTCTCGTTGCCGGCGGTAATGTTTCTCTTGTTTCTGAATCAGGAAACATTGGCAGCAGCACAAACAGCATGCTTGTTTCATCAGCAGGGGCTGTCTCTGCCGTAATAAACAGGAATACAGGCTCTAACGGCAACATATATATTGCATCAAACAGTAATCCGCTCACTACTTCTCTAATACAGGGATATAAGGATGTTGTATTGAACTCAAACGGCGGAAACTTCAGTTCAACTGATGCTATTTCAGGAAATAGAATTGATATTGACTCGACAGGAAGTGTTACAATCGGCGGTGCAGTTAATGCGGAGTCGTCAGTAGACATTACTTCAGCTACATCCGCTGCCATAAATGACAATATTACAGCAGGTACAACCATTGATATAATTGCAGCAAACGGCAGTTTAACACAAACAGCCGACACCTCGGTTACCGCAGCAGGAAACGTTAATGTATCTGCAGCAGGCGGTGATATATTAATGTCAGGAGCCGTAAACAGCGCGTCAGGCGGTGTTTCTGTAGTAAATAATACTTCAGGAACAGGAGATATGACAGTACACAACGTATCTGCAGCAGAAAATATTAACATTGAAAACAAAGCTGACGGCATGCTGTCACTCACAGGTACAATTGATAATGCAAAAGATTTAACCATAACATCTGCCAATACCGGCACAAACACAGGTGTCACAACAACCGGTACAATAAACAACAACGGTAATGTTTATATTACTAACAACGGACAGCTTGGTGCAAACATAGGAGGCACAATAAACAATAATCTTGTTAATGACAATGAAGGCAGGACTTCTAACGTTACTGTAACTAACAATGCCGGTGCACTCAATGTTTCTGCAAACGTTATTAATGGCACAACAACAGGCTCTCAGAATAAGGTTGTCTTTGAAAACAGCGGCAGCGGCGGATTGCATTTCCTGCCTGACAGCGTTATTGATAATCATGGAATTTTGAGATTTTTAAATCATTCCGGAGATATGACACTCTATGGCACGCTGATTAACAGATTTAAAGCTGATTCAAAGTTTGAAAGCGACACAACAGTCGAAAATCCCGATGCAGATACTATTATAGGCATGACCCTGCAGAACTGGGGAAATGAAGTAGATTATACTAATAACGGAATGGGCAGTCTTATACTCGCCGAAAATGCCTCGCTTTCTAATTTCAGCGTATCAGCTGACGGAGAAGTCCATACTGGTGTAATAAATCTAACAAACTCCGGAGAAGCAGGTAAAGCCGGCGGGGGGATTATCATTAACGGCGAAATAAATAACGGTATGGTTAGTGACGGAACTCTGGTGGACAATGCCGGAAACATTGTTCCTCAAGGACAAATTGCCTCCGGAGGAATAGTGAACATAATAAACGAAGGAACCGGCATATCTGCGGGCGGAAACGCTGATGACTTCGGCATACGTATAAGTGAAACCGCTAAAATAAATAACTATTCAGAAATGAATATTGAAAACAAATCCGGTGCAGGCTCTGTTACAATAGCAGGCAAGCTGGGCGGCGATAGTGAAGCTGCAGGCGGTGTACCTGTTCCGGGATTAAATATAAAAAATGAAACCGCAACGGGAGGAATATCTTTTACAAACACTGCAACCGGTGATTTAAACGGAATGAACCTCAGTTTAAGTAACTCCGGCAGTAGCGGCATACAGATTGCACAGGGTGCTGATATAAGAAATAATGCAGAGCTTACAGTGACAAATACCGGTGGAAAAACAACGGTCTCAGGTCTGTTATCCGGAGGAAATACCACGGTAAATGCACTGAACACAGGTATAAATGTCTCAGGCTCGCTTGGTGCTGACAACAAACTTACGGTTAATGCTTCCGGTTCCACAGCAGAAATAACCGGTGCACTCACTGCATCTGAAATCGATTTGGATGCCGGCACCGTAAACCTCTCGGCACAGAGTACAGTAACAGGTACAGAAAAAGCAGATATTACTTCATCCGGTACACTTACGGCCTCTGGAAACATCACAGGAGCAGATATTGACCTGAACGCAGGAAACGTTGCAGATGTTTCCGGTACTGTTTTTGGTACGGATGTTTACATTAATGGCAACGGAGTTAATACAAATAATGTTACGGGAGCAACTTCAGTAACAATAAATTCCACTGACACTGCAAACATAAACGGCTCAATCTCAGGCGGTGTTGTGGATATCGATGCAGCAGGGCTCGCTGATATAAAAGGAACAGTTGGCGGCACGAATATTAATATCGATGCAAACGGCATTAATATTGCTTCAACAGGGGGTATTACCGGTACAGGAAATGTGGATTTAAACTCGCTGAGCGCAGCAATAAACGCATATGGAGATATATCGGGTTCAAGTGTCTATATTGACGGTCAGGGTGTTTCACTTTCCGGCGTCAGTGCGCAAAATGCACTTACAATTAACTCATATACAGAAAAAACACTTTTAAACGGAACTATTGACGCAGGAAGCGTACTGATTAACGCTGCAGGAGTCGAGCTTGCACAGGGGAAAAATATATTATCAGACAGTTTTGTTGACATAAATTCTGCAGGTTCAAAAGTAGATTTAAAAGGAGACATAACCGGCACTGATGTGTCAATAGAAGGAGCTGATATAAATACAAAAAACCTCACGGGTACAACTTCCGTTACAGTAAATTCTTCTGCTGACACATACATTGACGGTAAAGTAAACGGCGGAACAGTTGACATAGATTCTGACGGACAGCTGGATGTCACGGACAGCATTTCAGGAACTGTCGTAGGACTTGACGGAGCAGGCATAAACACAAAAGACATCACGGGTACAACTTCTGTTACCGTAAATTCTTCTGCTGATACATACATTGAGGGCAAAGTAAACGGCGGAACAGTTGACATAGATTCTGACGGACAGCTGGATGTCACGGACAGCATTTCAGGAACTGTCGTAGGACTTGTTGGAGCAGGCATAAACACAAAAGACATCACGGGCACAACTTCTGTTACCGTAAATTCTTCTGCTGATACAAATATATCCGGTACACTCACAGGAGGAAATGTTAATATTGGCTCAACGGGTGCTTCAAAGATTGACGGTGATATCTCAGGCTCTGATATAAAAATTGTATCTGACGGAGTGACACTCGGGGGCAGTGTTGACGGAACAGGTGCTGTGACAATAGATACAAAAGGCAAAAATTTTGCAGTCTCAAATAATATAGAGGGAAATTCTGTAAATATAACTTCAGGTGCACTTGACGTAACCGGTTCTGTAATTGCAGATACAATTCTTGGTATAAATACAAATAATAATCTAATGACTGTTTCAGGCACTGTTTCAGGAGCAAATTCAACACTTGATGTAAACGGCCTGACTGTTTCCGCAGGCGGAAACGTAACCGGTACTGAAATGCTTGACATAAATTCACAAACAGGAGCGGTGAATGTAAATGCAAATGCCGGAATCACAGGCGGCAACATTGATATTAACGCATACGGCGCAGAAATTGCCGGCACACTGGGTGGAAATATTATAGGACTTCACACAAACGGTGCACAGACCTCAGTAACAGGGAATATATCCGGAACAGGTGTAACTATTGATACAAAGGGACTCACACTCGCCTCCGGTTCAAACATTGCAGGGACTGATTTTATTGATATAAATTCAGAGGGTGCGCTTGTTGATATGCAGGGAGCATTAAACGGCGGAAATATCAGTGTAGACGGTACCGGTGTTAATGCCGGAGTCGTGGATGCAACAGGCACGGTAAACATAAATGCAGGAAGTGAAGCTGCAGACTTGAACGACAAAATTTCAGGTGCTGATGTAACCGTAACGGGCAGCGGTGTTAATGCTTCCGAAATAGCTGCCACGGGCAATGTAAATATTAATGCCGGCGATTTATCGGCGGATTTAAACGGTGCCGTAACAGGCAATAACATCACTGTTAATGCAGGCGGTGCAAACATAAAAGACACGATAACCGGCACCGGAAATGTGGATATAAATTCACAGACAGGACTTGTGGATATAGACAGTACTATTTCCGGAGCAGATATAACAATTGACGGATCGGGCATTGACCTTGATGCGGCACTGACTGCAACCGGCGATGTCTCACTTGACACTCACGGACAGCATTTTGATGTAAACACGGCGATTACAGGTGCAAACATAAGCATAAATTCAGCAGGTGCTGCAATAAACACACTGGTAAATGCTGATAAAAACGTCAATATATCAGCAGGAGCCGGCGATTTGAATGTAAACGCAGGTGTCACCGGAGGCGGAAATGTTACGCTTTCATCAGGGGGCTTAACCATTGCAGAAAATACAGCGGTAAATGCCGGTGAAAAGCTTGATATTACAAGCACAGGCGCAATGAATATGAGTGCAGGCTCAAGTTTGAACGGAGACAATATAATTGCAAAAACAGGCAGCCTGACAACTGCAGAAACATCATCTATAAATTCTGCTGGAAGCGTATCCGTCAGTGCATCGGGAGATATTTCACATTCAGGTAAAATTTCAGGCACTGATGTAAATATTGAAGGAAACAGCATTGATATTAAAGAGAATGCCTCGGTCACCGGTACAGGAACAACTATAGCCAACGCAACAAACAGAGTAAATATAGACGGAGTAATTGAAGGCTCTGATGTAGAAGTTTCCTCCGGCACGGGCGGAGTCTATCTTGCACATAACAAAGCAGACGGCAATATTAAAGCTGATAACAACATAACCGTTTCGTCAACCGGAAATATTATAAACGGTTCAATAAACGGCGTGCAGGCTTTAGCTGACTCTATAGCACTTGCTGCAGGCGGAAATATAGATCTTAGCGGTTCAAACATCGGTGTGCTGGATACGACTCTGAATAATATAAAACAAAACGGTTTTGTACCGGATAATACTAACAATTCCATCCACATCTCATCGGGAGGAATTGTCAGTGCAGATTCATCAGGTGATGTAAACATCAGAAGTTATGGAAACGGGCTTAATATTTCTGATATGAGTGCACAAAATGCGCTTCTGTACTCCACGCAGGGTGCGTTAAATGCAGATATGATTACTACCGGTGCAAATCTTTATCTTCTGGCAGATTCCGCAGGCTCGGATATTTCGATAAATTCTCTTTCATCAAACGGAAGTCTTACGGCAGAGGCTGACAGAAATATTGAGATTAACAGTGCAAAATCGCTTAATGCTGATTCTTTGTACTCAAAAACAGGGTCAATTGATATTGTATCCAACGGAAATACTACAATAAACGAGATTACTGCACCTGAAAACATCTCGGTGACAGTCAATGATGAAAGGCTGAATATAGTAAATCTTGGACGTGTTCAAAGAAATACAGACATAATACCAAAAACAGTGACACTGATTGTGAATGACAGTCTCAGAGGTTCTCTTAATCCAAACGGAAAGCTGGATATTCTGAACGCATATGTAAGAAACAAAGTAAACCTGCGTGCTGACACAATAACAGCTCAGGTATATGACAATGTAACAGGGCAGAAACGGCCTAATGCAACCGGTTTCCACAATGCTAATCAGGACGGGGAAAAGCTGGTCTTTGATGTTCAGGGTGCGAACTATGAACAGCCGGAGACAACAGGCACACTCAATCCATACTATGTCTATGACCCGGATGACAAACGTGCGCTGGATGTCAATATAACAATAGGAGAGTCCGTCGGAGATGCTGTTTACGGAGCCCACTTTGAAAAGTTATATGCGGATTATTCATATATTGATGCAGTAAATGCGTCCAGCCCGGCCGCTGTTGCAGACCTTGTTTTTGACAGTATAATAACCGGCGAGCACGCTGTTTTCAAAAATAACAAGTACAGAATTGAAACAATAAACTCGCAAACACCGCATGAATTCGGTCAGGACAAGCACTACAAAGATACTGCAGATGAAACACTTAAAACAAAAGTTTCATATAATCTGGATATGAATGATGAAATAGACATCGGTCCTGTTCCTGAACCTGAACCGGAACCCGGCCCTGACCCCGGTCCTGATGACCCTGATGATCCGGACGATCCTGATGACCCCGACCATCCGGATGATCCCGACGACCCCGATCATCCTGACGATCCTGACCATCCGGTAAACCCTGATGATCCGGACTTCCCTGATTATCCATGGCCTCCGGATCCTGATAATCCGCCACCGTCTACACCTGAAACAGGAGGCGGCAGAGTATTCAATCCTCACAGGCATGAACACAATATTGCAAAAGAAAAGGACACTATGATTACAACTATTGAAAAGCGTAATCAAACGCTCCTTTACGGAAATGACCTGAACGGACTTTCCTGGACAATTAAAGATTTGTCAGGAGAAGTACTTGGCTCTTCAGAGTCATCATCAGCACAGGTTATACTTGATATTAAAAATCTGTCCAAAGACGGTATGACGGTTGCTCTGAAAGACGGTATAACAAAAGACAGGGAAGTTCTTGTAAACTTTAAGTATGACTATGTGCCCTTCAGTGCAAAAGGTATTGTTGAAATTGCAAAGAAAAAAAGTGCATACATAAGATTTATTAACGACAGCGAGTCCGATAAAGTAACGGAGAAAATGCTAAATCTTATGAAATCCAAAAAACCGGCAACTGCTGAAAAGTTATAACAAAACAAGGGCGGATATTGTTAAAAATTATTCCGCCCTTGTTTTAATGTGTTCTGTATTAAAAATTAAGAATTTTTACTTTGTCGTTTTCAACTGTAAAAACGCCCTTTTCCAGAAACTCCCTGACCATAAAAGGAAGTGCTTTTGTTCCCAGATGATATCCGTCAACGTAGTATCCGGTTTTTGAATGCAGGCTATCGTCAACCAGATATTTAAAAATCGAGCAGAAAATAAAGTCGTTTTCTTTTGCAAGCCGTTCTAGTTTTTCATTAAAAACTTTTGTTGCATAATTCCGCTCATATTCACTGCCATAACTCGGGAGCAGTTCGTCCTTCGGGCAATCATCGTTCTGGGAAGCAACAGGGCCCCAAACAATTACCCGCAAATTATGCCTCTGCAGCATTTTTATATATTGAAGGTAGTTGGCCAAAATTTTATCGATTTCAGTGTCCAGCGATGTTTTTTCTGCTCTTTTTAACAGATGTACTCTTATATCAATTTCTCCAAACGAAATGACAACAGCCGAATTTTCAGGCAGCCATCCGTTTTCAAGCATAAATTTTGTTTTCTTTAACGAATTAACGCCGGCGTTTTCATTAGTTGTATTATACGCAAGACAGGCACCCAGATGATAGTTTTTGAAAGGTTTTAATGCACAGCAGGCTGTTGTTATTCCATTTTTTAATTTTTTATATGAAAGAAAATCCTGTCCGCAAAAAAATACGCTGTGACTGTCACCGATTACATATATTTTTCTGTCGTCAATATTTTTCACTTCTTTTCCCGAAATTTCTGACACAAGGTCAATAATGTACCTGTAGTCAGGTTTTCTGTATTTTCCAAAATTATTAAAAGAGGTGTATTTGAACTTTATTCCGAAAAAATTAACAAATACACGGTTTCTTATGCGCTGAAAACTAAACAGATTCATTATTTATCTCCTTTTTCCATGCAATCAAAAAGTAAATGGCGAGTATAAGATACACAAACCACATATAAGCCGTAGCAAAGCAGTTTGCACCGTTTAAACAGGCAATTATCCACATATATAAGGACACTGCATTTACAAACAGCCAGACTATCCACTGTTCATAACATCTTTTTACTGTTAACAGCATACCAAGGACTGAAAACACAACAGTAAATGCATCCGCAAACGGCGATGAGCCGCCTGTTTTATACAATATCCACCCGAGCAGTAATGTCAGTAACGGGGATATTGAAAAATATAAAAAACGTTCTTTTTGTGAAAGTTTTGTTTTTATTATTTCCTGTTGATTTGTTTTCATATGTTTGCGCCACCTAAAAAACCCTGTAACCTGCATTGGTAAATAATAAAGCAGGTATAAGGCAAGATTTCCGAAAAAACCGTTTTTGTATGCAATAATACAATAACACAACGTACCGCAGATTCCGATTAAATAACAAGAAACTTTTCCTTTTCCGGCAAGTATAGTATAGCTCATTCCGCAAACAGAAGACACCAGTGCAATTTTACTGTCATTTATTAAAAAAGAGATAAAAACAGGGACGATTAAGGCTAAAGGGAACAAAAAACGCTCTGCCGCTCCCCAGCCGCTAAACTCACCTTTTATAAATCTTATGACGTTTGAAACTCCCATTTTTCCGGTCTCTCTGTTATTTTGCTTTTGAAATTACCGTTTGCAGCAAGTACATAAATATAAAACATTAAGAATTAATAAATTTATTTTACTTTTTTCCTTGAGTGATGTCTACTTGTAAAAGAAACGGTTCACACCGGAGAAGAGAATTATGAAAGTCACTCCGTCTTTCAAAGGAGCATTAAACAATAAATATCTTCTGTCAGGGCTAAAAAACATTTCAGAGCACGGCACATCTTTTGCTGCAGTAACAACGCTTTTTATGTCAACAGGACTGAGAACATTTTCTATTTTAAAAACACCGTCGGTTGAAAAAGAAAACAAACAATATGCAGCCTCAAATTCAATCTGCTCCGGACTGGTCAAGTTTGCCATGGTGGAAGCGGCTGCACTGCCTGTTGAAAATATAATTAAAAAGATAGACAAAAATCCGGAAAAATATTTAAAAAAAAGCGCACTCAATCTGTATAAATCCGGTGTTCACAAAATTTCCAATTCAAAAAGCTACAGCTTCATAACACAAATAATCAAACTGAGCACGGGATTTTTGACGGCTGTTCCAAAATCAGTTATTACCATTTCTTTAATACCGCTTATTATGGACAATGTTTTTCAAAAAAAACCCGTGCCGCAAAAACCCCGGAAAACAAAACACCCGTCTTTTAAAAACAGGCCTCACGAATTTTTTGCCGGCTGTTTCGGTAAATTTCTGAGTCAGCCTTTTGTAATAAAATTTGCAAAAAAATATTCAAAACTGGACACAGACATAAACAAGCATATTACAGCCGCTACAGATATACTGCTCGCTGCAACATCAGCAGTTCAAATAAACAAAAGCCGGAAAATCAAAGAAAACAGGAAAAAACCGCTTATTTACAATAATATTATTCCAACAGCCTTTACTCTGATTTTCGGGTACGGTATTGACAGGGTGATTAAATCCGGCAGCAGACAATTCATTGAAAAATTCAAACGTGCAAATGCACTTGATATAAACCTGCCAAAGTACATAGAGGGCATCAATATTGTCAGACCTACATTGATTTTTGCAGCTATATATTACGGACTGCTTCCTGTTTTTTCGACTTTCATGGCTGAAAAAACCGACAAATTTTTAACAAAACACTGAAAAGCGGGAGCCGCAGCCCCCGCCTTCGCTATTTTTTTGCGGTTTTTACATCATTTTGTTTTTTTGTCTTTGTTGCCGGCTTCTTGTGTGTATCATTTTTTGAATGTGCCGGCTGCTTTTTCATACCTTTTTCCATAATTTCTCCTTTCGTGCCGTTTTTTTCTTAATTTTTCAGGGCTTTTCAGACACAAATAAAGTATACAGGCTGACGCATATGAAAGAATTCTCCTTAAGGGGCATTCCTTATCTGCTTTTAGCTAATTTAAATTCTTATATATCAGGGCAATTTTTTTAGCCCCACTAACGACTTTTTTAACTTCAAAAACTGCTGCTTAGAGGCGGTTAGAAAAAAATTATTAAGTTTTGTAACATACTTTTCGCAGAAGTATCAATCATAAATCAAATATATACTTTATATATGTAAGAGGAAAAAATATAAGAGATGAGATTATGACTAAGTACGATCAAGTTAGAACATTTCAAAAAAATCAAGGCTATGATGTATCAGCACTGAGAAACCCGACCTGGGGCAGCCACAGAACATCAACAAGCATAGCTTTTGCAGAAACAATGCCGGGAGCAAGCATCTGGAATGCTGCACCATATTATAATCAGGCACCTCTTTACTGTACAGTTGATTATACGAAACTCGGCGGCTTCAATAACAACATCTTCGGTATGGGATACGGAAACTGCGGATTCGGCAATATGTACGGAATGAATCAAAATACATGGAACAATTATAATAATGCAATGTCTTCAGCATACAAAGGCCAGACTATCTCAAATAAAGTTAACAACTGGCTCACCGGAATTTACGGAGCAGGTGCGATTATACAGGGATTCTGCGATGTAACTAACGGTCTGGGTAATGCGACAAGCGATACTACATCAGGAGCAATCGGCGGCGTGGGCGGAATTGCCGACGGTATTGTTGAAGGCGGAAAAGGACTTTTTGAAACAGTCAAAGGCTGGTTCAGCTAATTATTTTAATACCGGAAGATTTTCAACAAGCTGCGGATCAACTCCTTGAATAGAGGAGGTATTTGCATTTACTGAATTTTGTTCGTTTTTATCCGTTAAATTTTCATTTTGCAGCTGTTCCAGTCCCATTTGAGCAATTTCAATGTATTTGTCATTGTCCTGCGCAACAGAAGCGTTATACAAATCTTCATAGGCTTTTATCAGAATATTTTTTGGTTTTTCAAGATATCTGCCGCCCTGTCCTTCATAGACTTTTCTGTATTCATTATATGCAGTTTTTGTTATCATAGCTCTGTTATAGAGAATTTCCAAATCATCAGGGGCTATTTCAGTTGCCTGTTGTATATAATTTTGGGCTTTTTCCAGATATTTGTCATTTGAAATACGGCGTGCATTTATTGCTCTTGCGAGCCAGTATTCTTTTTTCATTCTGTATGCGGATTCAACCTGCGCAAATTTTTGTTCTGCCAAATCATGCCTGCGCAGTTTACTCTGGCACATACCGAGATAGAGCGAATCAATTGCAGAATTCGGTTTTATTCTCAAAGCCTCGTTGAACGCAGCAACAGCCTCGATATAGTCTCTGTCATCGTAGAGACTTACTCCGGCATTGTGAGCTCTGTTATAAGAGCTTTCCGAATTTTGAGCTTCCCTTGCCTTTGACTGCATTTGCATTTGCGCAAGCCGCTGCTGCATCTCGACTGGCGGTTCATCAGGATTTTGCACCGGTGCCGCAGCTCTATGCGGTGTGTCAACTGCAAAGAAAGGCAAAAATAGCAGAAAAATCACTA
The DNA here is from genome assembly GCA_944323735.1 of Candidatus Gastranaerophilales bacterium. GTDB lineage: Bacteria > Cyanobacteriota > Vampirovibrionia > Gastranaerophilales > Gastranaerophilaceae > CALUPY01. The sequence goes on along the minus strand of CALUTO010000006.1, from coordinate 68,092 downwards.
CAAAGCCTGCTATAATACACATTTTAACTATTTTTTCTCTATACATAATAAACCTCACTCCATTAACTTTAATTATATTATACATAAATTTAAATAAAAATTTACATAAACATTTCGATACAAAACAACATAAATATTTGTAATCTGCCGGTATTTAAGATATCCTTAAGATACGGCTGCTAGAGCCTTATTGAAATTAGCGGGAGAAAAAAATGGAAAATAAAACGGCAGATAACATTTATCTTATTGACCTGTCATACGCAAAAACACCTGCCGACGTTGTTTTTGAACTGAGTTCAGTTATTGAGACAGATTCAGCATCAAATAAAAGAGTAAATTTAAAACTCGGCAGCGTAGATCTTAATCAGTCGCAGCTTTTGAGTATTAAATCACTCATAAACGGAATTAATTCATCACTTGTCACACTTTCTGCCGACTCCGAACAGACTAAACAGGCTGCTCTTTCGCTGGGCATGGTTATAGACAACGGTGTTGAAATACCCGAACCTACGCAATATGTGCCTATGACAGAACATATTGCACTTGAAGAACAGGTGCTTGAAACAGAAAAAGCACAGATCGACGACAGTTCCGACAATGAGCAGCAGGCATACACTGACAGGAATGATACGGAAAAAGAAGAAGAAACAGAAGCAACCGAACTAAAAGCAGACAGCTATATTGAAGAAAAAGAGCTGGAGGACGAGTTGAACAAACCGGTCAGCCAGACTGATACTGAAGCAAAGGAAGAAATCAAAGAAGAAATAAAATCAGGACTTGATACACTGTATGAAAATACAGAAGTAAACAGCGTGACGGCAACAGCCGGAAGTATTTTTGATTCGGAGCAAAAGCTTGAAAAGCTTTTCGAAGAACAGGAAATAAAACAGGAAAATATTCCTGAAACCGGTATATCCGTAAAAATTGAAATACCTGATTATGAAATACCGGAAGAAGAATACACAGAAGAAGATTATGCAATAATGGAAATGAGCACAAAGTCTTACAAACAGACTGTCCGCTCCGGTCAGGTAATCAACTATGACGGAAATGTTGTGGTAATCGGCGATTGTCATCCTGGCTCGGAAATTATTGCAACGGGAGACATTACCGTATGGGGTGTGCTCGGCGGCATAGCACACGCAGGTGCAAAAGGAAATAAAAAAGCAAGAATAAGAGCTTTGAATTTGAATGCAATCCAGCTTAGAATTGCACAGTATTATGCACGGCGTCCGGATTCAATTAATATTATGTACGCCGGAAAAACCAACACTTTTACACCTGAAGAAGCACGTATACTGAAAGACAATATTGTTATCCTCAGGCTTAATGACAAATAAAACTGACACATATTAAATAATAAGGAGTAAAAAATAATGACAGGGCGAGTAATTGTAATTACTTCAGGAAAAGGCGGCGTAGGAAAAACTACGACCAGCGCAAACATCGGCACAGCTCTGGCGAAAAGCGGTGCAAAGGTGGTTTTAATTGATACTGATATCGGCTTGAGAAATCTGGATTTGCTTCTCGGGCTTGAAAACCGCATAGTGTATACACTTGTCGATGTTGTTGAAGAAAGATGCAAGCTCAAACAGGCACTTGTTAAAGACAAAAAAAATCCGAATTTATGCCTGCTTGCAGCTGCACAAACCCGTGACAAAACAGCCGTAAGCGCAGAACAGCTTAAGGAAATTTGCGAAGAGCTGCAGGAGGATTATGATTTTATTCTGGTTGACTGCCCCGCAGGCATTGAACACGGATTTCAGACTGCAATAAGCGGTGCGTCCGAGGCAATCGTTGTAACTACTCCCGAAATGTCTGCTGTCAGAGACGCAGACAGAATAATCGGACTGCTTGAAGCTAAAGAGGAAATAAAATCTTACAAGCTTCTTGTCAACAGAGTCCGCCCCAATCTCATCAAGGCAAACGACATGATGAGCGTTGACGAGGTCGTTGATATTCTTTCCTGCAATTTAATCGGTGTTATCCCCGAAGACACAGGCATAATTACTTCAACAAACAGAGGCGAACCGATTGTCAATGATGAAAACTCGCTTGCAGGCAAAGCATACAAAAATGTCGCTCTAAGAATACTGGGTGAAGAAGTTCCGTTCCTGGACATAGATGAACCGCACGGAGTCATTGACAAAATAAAACATTTCTTCAGTAAAATTAAGGCAAAAGCATAGGAGGAAAGCTGATGAAAGATATTTTTACCAATCTTTACAATAAAGTAATCGGCTTTTTCCAGGCAGAAAAAGGCGACTCATCAAAAGTCATTGCTTCAAACAGACTGAAGCTCGTTTTAATGCATGACAGAACAAATCTCGACACTTTTACAATGCAAAAAATGAGAGAGCAGCTTATAAAAGTTATTTCAAAATACATTGAAATTGATCAGGAAGCTCTTGACTTAAACCTTGAAGGAGAAGGCGATGCGATTGCACTGATGCTTAACATTCCCGTAATTCGTGCAAGAACAATGGAAGAAATAGAGGCCATTGAAAAAGCCGAAGAGGAAGAAATGGCACAAAAAGCACTTGAGGCAAACGAAGAGTCAAAAGACGATGAAACTGAAAACTCATCAGATGACTGTGAAAATCTGGATGATGACACAGAAAATGAAGAGAACAATGAAAACGATGAAAGCAATGACTGTGAAGAACAAAATGAGTCAGACAAAGAAAATACAAAAGCTGATAAAAAATTAAAATCGAAACAGCCGCAAAATTAAACAAAAAATAAATTTATGTTGTCATCAAACACCGGTTGCCGCAATTAGTTTTAACTTTTTTTAAGCTGCATAACTTTTTGCAGATAAAAGTAATTGTATTCAAAATATGTTTATGTTAAATTGCAAATACTGGTTAATTATGAATTAAGGAGCAAAAAATTGAAAAAATACGAATTATTATCAATCATAAAGCCTAATATGGACGTAGAAGAGGCTGATAAAGTGATTGCAAAAATAGAAGAAAATGTTGCCGCTCTCGGCGGAAATGTTTACGATACAGACAAAATGGGAAGAAAAAAACTCGCTCATGATATCCAGAATTTCAGAGACGGACATTTTGTTGCACAAAAAATGGAACTTCCCGAAGATAAAGTCGCTGAGTTCAAAAGACAACTAAGACTCAATGAAAATATTTTAAGAACTATGTTCATGGAAGAAGCAAAAGTTAAAGCATAAGTCAGGAGAGAGAAATGAGCTTAGCCAAGGCAGTAATCTCAGGAACTGTTTACAGAGAACCGGAAAAACGTTTTACGTCTAACAACGTACCTATTACGGCATTTGCTTTGAACATTTCCGACAGTGAAGAATCTGTCGTCAGAGTTATAACAAAAGGTAATTTTGCAGACACTGTTGAAAAAACAGTGCATAAGGGTGACAAAATTATAGTCGAAGGCAGACTTCAAACAAATACAGTAAAAAACGAAAACGGCACTGAGAGAAAAATAGTGGAAATAGACTGTTTTGCACTTGAACATCTGGCAGGCTCAGGCAGTGCACCTGCTGCACAATCAGGTGACAGCATTGTTCAATTCGGACAGCAGGATTTCTCTGATGACCTTATTGCAGAAGACGAAATACCGTTTTAAACTATAAAATATAAGAATTTTAATCAGAAAATAAAGGATAATAATATGGCAAGAGAACAAGCAGACAAGAAAAAACGTAAAAATTGTAACTTCTGTGCAGATAAAATTGAAGTTATCGACTACAAAGATGCACAAAAAATCAGAAGATACTTAACAGAAGCAGGTAAAATTCTCCCGAGAAGAATTACCGGTACATGTGCCGAACATCAAAGAGAGCTGGCACGTGCGGTAAAAAGAGCAAGAGAAGCCGCTTTAATAAACTATGTATACGACTAATAAAATCTTAAACAAATCATAAAAAAGACAGTCGAATTTGACTGTCTTTTTTATTTACTGTTTATCAGCAATTATCTGTATTCTGACTCAAGAATACGCTTTATCCTGATTAATTCGTCTTTTGTCAAATACCGCACAAATCCGGAAAACTCTTCTATTGCATCATAGTAAGAAGAATATTTATGCAATTTAACATTTTTTATCCAGTCATTTACTTCTTTAGTAATCATATAGCCTCTGAAGCACCTGTTGTAAGCGGTTGTGAAATGTTTTCATCTATATACTTTAAAGCATAACACCCTGCCACAGCACCGTCGGCAGCCGCTGTAATGACCTGTCTTAGCGGGGTTGTTCTAACATCACCTGCGGCAAAAACACCTTCGATTGAAGTACGCATAGCTTCGTCTGTGACTATAAATCCGGCAGTATCCTGCTGCAGCCTTGCATTGATATAATCTACATTAGGCGCAAACCCGATATAGGGAAAAACTCCGTCTACGTTTATTTTAGAGATTTCTCCGGTTTTTACATTCTTTACTACCAGCGTTTCGACAGTCTCTTTGCCGGTAATTTCAAGCGGTATCGTATCATAAACAAACTCTACTTTTTCATTTTTAAATGCACGCTCCTGAGCGATTTTATCTGCTCTTAACGAGTCACGACGATGAATTATATATACTTTTTTTGCAAATTTTGTAAGGTATGCACCCTCTTCGACAGCAGCATTGCCGCCGCCTATTACAGCTACTGTTTTGTCCTTGTAAAACGCACCGTCACAGACAGCACAATAACTTACGCCTCTGCCAAAAAACTCTTTTTCTCCGGGAATACCCAGTTTTTTAGACTGCGCACCCGTTGCTATTATTACTGCTTTTGCATTAAAAAGATAATCAGCTGTTTCTATTGATTTAACACCTGAATTCAGGTCAATATTTATTATTTCCTGCATCGGATATTTATCAATATCAAACATGTCAACATGCTGTTCAAATTTTTCCATCATGTCAAACCCGCCTATTTTACCAAATCCCGGATAATTCTCAAGCTCAAGGTAATTCGAAGGCTGGCCCCCGAGCATAGAAGTATCAATGATTGCGGTTTTTGCTGCGCCTCTTGCCGCATAAATACCGGCCGAAATACCTGCAGGCCCGCCGCCCAAAATTACAATATCATATTCCAAAACCTTTTTTTCACTCATTTTTAAAACCCTCTTTCATAACAATCTCGCTTAATTTATGCCCAGAATTTTATTTGCGCCGTCTCCCGAAACTTTTACAGCCTTAATCCGGTATTCTACAATGTCTGTACTAACCAGCCTGCCGTATTTGTACTTTTCTATTACTATTCTATCAGTTCCAGAAAAATTTTCACCATTTAATGTCAGAGTAGGTGTTTCCGTAACATTTTCGTTACGGTCTGTTTTCCTCCTTGTAAATGTAATCTGATTGTTTTTTACCTCTTCTACCGTAACAGAAGCTATTGCACCTGACACAGGATTTGATAGTGTAATGACGTCATCTTCTTTAGATAAGTTCCAGTAGTCTGTACTTTTTTCCGTAAAAAGCATTGGATTGTTTGTATAAGTCTGGACGGACGTCACCTTCCAGGTGCCAAAAAAGCCCTTCGGAACCCTATCAGACAGAGCCACACCGCCTTTTATGACTGTTTCGGAAAAAGCCGGCAGAAAAAATGCAAGAAAGACTATTGCGGATATTAACAGTTTTTTCATATTTAATTTATAACGTTTTTTTTCAGCTTTTCAATCCTTTTGACGGGATAAACCTGCGGTCGTTTGTAAAGTATTTAAAATAATAACCGGCAATCAATCTTGACAGTAGTTTATGTACTTGTTATAGTCAAAATGGTATTAGATGGGTAAGCTGCCATTAAATGCACCCGGATAAATTATTTATTTCCGGTCTGGCTGCAGCTCCCGAAGCGAAAGGAAAAGAAAATGTACGCAATAGTAGAAACAGGCGGTAAACAGTATAAACTTGAAGAAGGCCGTTATACTGATATCGAATTGCTCGAAGGAAATGCTGATGAAAAAGTCGTTTTTGACAAAGTAATCATGCTCGTTAACGGAAAAAAATCAAAAGTCGGTCAGCCCTATGTAGAAAAGGCTTCTGTTGAAGGTGTTATTGTTAAACATGATAAAGCTAAAAAAGTAATTGTTTACAAACAAAGAGCTAAAAAAGGCTACAGAAAAAAACAGGGTCACAGACAGGCTTTTACCAGAGTTATGATTAATAAAATCAGAACAACAGCCTCAAGAGCAAAAGCACAGGAAGCTGAAACCGTAGAAGAATAAATATAAAGGAGATATAAAATGGCACATAAGAAGGGCGTAGGCTCATCAAAAAACGGTCGTGACAGCGAAAGCAAGCGACTTGGTGTGAAAAAATTCGGCGGTGAAACTGTTAAAGCAGGAAATATCATAGTCCGCCAGAGAGGCACAAAATTTCATCCCGGAAACAATGTAGGCATCGGCAAAGATGATACACTTTTTGCGCTTATTGACGGGAAAGTGGCATTTGAGCCTCACAGAAGAGATAAAAAGCAGGTCAGCGTATACGCAGCCGGCTAATGATTTAAACACATTAAACAAAAAAACGAATCCGAAAGGGTTCGTTTTTTTGTTGTATTCCCTTCCGTATGCTTCAAAATATATAGCCTGACCGGCACTCCAAAAAGCGAATATGTTTTTCCATTAAAGTTTTATATAGTCTTTTTATGAAGAATTTTATAAAAAACATATGGACAAAACACAAATTACTGCTGGCACTGCTTATTGTGCTCATAACCTGTATTGTCACCTTTTACAGAATGGTGATGTATACATATATTACGGTAAAATTTAAGGAAGCAAGACCATTTCATCATCACGCACCAGTTTTTTACAAGGGTCATAAAGTAGGAAAAATTGTAAAAGTCCGCCACAGCAAAGATTATCAGCACACACTGGTAAGACTGGTACTCTATCCGCATGACTTAAACCTCCCTGAAAATATCACGGCAAAACTCAAGATTATAAAAAGGGGGAGATTTGAAAAGGACTATGTTGATTTAATTCTGCCTGAAAATCCTGTTCCTTTAAGACTAAAAAACAATTCCATCATAACAGGGACAACTACTATTGACGCCCATTCATACTTTTCCAGCCTTGATATGGAAAAACTCGAGGAAATAGAAAAAAACGCAGCTAATACAATGTCAAACCTTGAATACAGCACAGCAGGGCTGAATGATTTGATAGCTATGCTAAATTCAATAGTTGAAGAAAACCGGAAAAATATTGATATATCAGCAAAAAATCTTGCAACAGCAACAATGAACACAACACAGGTAACAGCACGCATAGAAAAAACAATAACAGGAGAAAAGTTAGAAGCCTTACTTAACAATATTGATGCAACAAGTACTAATGTAAAAAATATTACGCAATCATTCACAGGTGTAAGCGAAAATCTCGGCGGCACAACAGACGCAATCTGCCAGAGCATGCCCATGCTCGAGTGTGCACTGGCTAATGCAACAGCAATTACATCAAATCTCAATGAAATCACAACAGGAATAAAATGCACTCTCAGAAAGCCTTTTGGAGGATTGCGGGTTCTTTTTGGTAAAAGTATAAACAAATAAAATTATTAAATATTGATTTTTTTTAAAAACCATTAGATAATATTGGCATGGAACGGAGACTTATTGTAGCACTATCTTTAATGCTGGCAGTTCAGCCCCTTGTATCTCACGCAAAAATGAGTGACGATGCGTATAAACTTTTTCAAAATGCCAATCAGCTTGAAAAGCAAAATAAGTATCTTGAAGCGGTTGACCAGCTCAAAAGTGCACTTGAACTTTCTCCGGATGAAGCAATTCTTTACATAAAACTCGGCGGAATGTATTCGGAAATCGGCGACTGGAACAACGCACTTATTGCATACAAAAAAGCCATTAAACTAAAGCCTAATGATGCAGTCGTTTATATTAGCATAGGCAATATTCTCCAGCAGCAAAATGACTATGACAATGCATTTTTAGCGTACAATCAGGCACTTACCATTTTCCCCGAATATAAATATAATTATTTAAATCTTGCTAACGTAAAGGCTCTTCAGGGTGATAATATTGAAGCCGTGCAGTATTACAAAACATTTCTCGGCTACTATCCCGACAATACCGAAGCAAGAGAAAGTCTCGCTTCTATCTATATGAGGCTTGACAAGTATCAGGATGCAGCGGATGAATACGCTGTTTTATATACAAAAAATCCGTCTGCGTTTACCGAATTTTCCAACTACGGGCTTGCTATGCTGAAATCAGGAGACTATCCGAATGCAGCAGAAATGCTAAAGGAAGCTATAAAAAATGACCCGTCAGACTACACTGCTCACGGAAATCTTGCACTTGCATATGTAAAACTTCAAAAAGAAGAACTGGCTTTAATTCAGTTCAGAAAAGCTTTTGAAATAAAACCTGATTTACACTACCTCAAATTTGACTACGCAAACCTGCTTGCTGACATGGGCAAAACCCAGGATGCCATTGAAAAATATAACGAATATCTGACATATTATCCGAAAGATGAAATGGGGTATTACAATCTGGGTATTGTTTACCAGAAAATAGAGCAGTATAACAAGGCAATCGAAGCATACAACAAGTCTTTGACACTTGCACCGGATAATGAAGAGGTAAAAAGCGAACTTGCAAGATGCTACCACCTGAACAAAAACTACACAGACGCAATAAGAGTATATGATGAACTGCTCGTTAAACATAAAGATGACTACAATCTTCTGTTCAATAAAGCTATTGCATTGCATGCAACAGGCAGTTATCAAGAGGCAATTGCAATATACAAAAATTTATATGCACAAAAACCCGAAGAAAAAGTCAAGGAATATCTCTCAAAAGCTTACATAGCTCAGGGTAATACGTTTGCAGACGAAAACAACCAGAGAAAAGCAATAAGCAGCTATGAGGAAGCAGTTGCTCTTGATACAAATGATGTCAACGCACGACGATTGATTGCGAAGTCTTATGATGAGCTTGGCATAAAAACAAAAGCCATTGAGCAGTATGAACGGGCAATGGAAATCGATCCGGATAACAAAAATGTTATAGTGGACTATGCTAATACTCTTTCAAAATATGACCGCATAGAAGAAGCACAGGCTGCATTTAACAAAGTAATCGCAATGGATGAAACAGTTTTTGAAGCGCATGCAGGTCTTGCAGATGCCTACTCAAAACAAAAGAAGCTTGATGAGGCAATTGCTGAATACAGCAAAGCTATTGCAATAAATCCGAATGACACCGCAACCCTTATAAAACTTGGAAATGCATACAAAGAAAAACAGTGTACGGATATTGCTCTGCAATACTATGAAAAAGCACTGGATATAAATTACAAAAATACAGATGCCCTTTATAATGCGGGTCTCTGTTATGCAGAGCTGAATAATCTTACAAAATCAAAAGAACTTCTTGAAAAAGCTGTTACAATAAATCCTAAATACTCTTATGCATACTATGCGCTTGCACTTGCATATGAAAAAGAAAAAAATATTGATGCAGCAATAGAAAATTATCAGAAATTTTTGGATTTGTCTGACAACAATCAGCTAAAATCGGAAATAAAAGCAAAAATTAATTACCTTAAATCCGAATAAACGATATGTCTCTTGGTTCTGTTGTAAAAATGTCATTATCTTTTATGTTAGCAGCCTTTGGCGGCGGTGATAAGCCTTTACTGCTGTTTAATACGCAGCCGGTTACTCCGGCAACAATAAATCAGCCCTCCAGACATTTCAGAGTCGGAGAACCTGTCCACTATGCATTGATTAATCCGAAAGGTTTTAAAAGCGACTACATACGTGTACAGGTCATAAAAAAAGAAGAAAAAACTGAGCACTGGGGATACTCAATATACTGGGCAAAAGACTATAAAATCGACTCAACAAAAGATAACTATGTAAATTACGTGGTCATCAACCGCCCCGGATACTATTTTATGCAGATATACGGATTTAACGACTTTGACAGGGTAATAGCTAGAAATGATTTCTGGGTTTTAGACAAATGAAAAAAATTTATCAATACATTATATTTCATTTGCAAAAAATGTTTTCTTCCAGATACAAAGTCACCGGAAAATGTAATAAATGCGGTGTCTGCTGCAGTAACATTGTGTTTTACATACTCGATAATACAGTAAAAACAGAAGAAGAGTTTGAGCGAATGAAAAAGTTCAACAAAGTATACAACAATTTTTCAATATCAGGGAAAAAAGCAGACGGCACGCTCCTTTTTCGCTGCAACTCACTTACGGATAAAGGAACCTGCCGTGACTATATGTTCAGGTCACTATACTGCCGCAAATATCCCAATCACAGCAACAAAATTCTCTCAGGCAGGTATGAAACCTTTGACGGGTGCGGCTATAAAATAGAAATAGACAAAAAATTTATATCCTATTTGAAGTAAGCCGGCTATTTTCGGAAATTTTCAGGAATGTGTTTAAGCCAGTCAGCATCCAGACTGCGGATAAATTTGTGCGCATCAATAACATCGTCATAACTTATAGCCTCCGGTCCCTCTGTTACTTCCATAACAAGTTCATCCTGACTGTAGCTCCTGCCCTTCTCCGAGCAATTGCCAAAAAGTGCAATCCCGAACGCTTTTCCACACTTTTGGCAGATAATCTGAACTACATATAAGTCCTTTTCCTGCCTTATCACTTTTACTGATTCAGCCGTAAAGTCCGCTCTGCAGTCGGAACAGCACATATCTGAAAAAATTGTATCTAAAAATTTCTTATTCATCTTAATCCTCACAATACTATAAAAAAAATATCCAATAAAGCTAAATTTAATTTGTAAATCGTTTTTTTAAATAAAAAATCATCATTATTTTGTGCTTTTTGTACACTTTTTTAAATATTTTTGAATTTTTTTATCTTTTTTATAAAAAAATACATCATTTGGTGTTTAAAAAATAAAATTTTGGGGAATTATAATAATGTAAATAAGTAATCAGGTAATCGGCAGGTGACATCATGGAAATTTTAAGTTTAGTAGCATTTGGCTTATTAATGTATTTTGCATTTATTGCTATTCCATCTTTCATGGAAGAAAAAACAGCACATTAATAGCAGAAACGAAAAAGATTTTGTGCCCGTACACTACTGTACGGGCATTTTCACACTTATTGTTCATATACTGAAAGACGCATACTGAAACAATTTGTTCCTGCAGAAATAAAAATAGCAGCCGGTTTTTACTGACTGCTATTTTTGTTATGATTTAATTATGCCTTTTGCAGGTTATCAATCAATTTTTTGATATCTTCTTTACGTTTAGCATCTCTTGTCAAATCTGCAGCTGTTGTGTAGTTTGCAATAGCATTCGTTTTGTCATTTGCTGCCTGGGCTTTTTCAGCCTCCTGAACGTGTATATTTGCAAGTTTTTCAAATCCGTCGCTTGCAACATTTCTTACATTCGGGTCTTCGTCCTGCTCTGAAAGACCGAATATTTCTTTCATTACAGGTGTGTATTCAGGTCTGGCATTGTAAGCAAGAGCTGCAAGACCGCTTGCTCTAAGCATTGGAGAGCTGTTGTCTTTTATTGTAGACACAATCTGCTCCATACCCGGAAGGTCTTTTATGTCAGGTGTAACATTGTTTTGTGCCTGAAATTCTTTAACAAGCAAATCCTGAAGTATTGCTACAGTGAATAGTGCATACTGTTTGTTTCTGTCAGCCATTTCTTTTGGTGAAATTTTCTGGGCTTCAGCTGTTTGTTCAGGAGTTAATGTTTTGCCCTGAAGGAGTTCTTCTCTCCATTGAAGCTGCTGGGGTGTAGCATCCTGAAGCTGTGTGGTGTCTTTTGCAATAACACCCAGAAGGCTTTCCATTAGTTCTTGATCCAGAAGTTGTTTGGCTTCATTAGGATTATGCTGAGCAATATCAGCTATCTTTTCAATTGCAGCACCTGCTGTTTCAAGGTTATCAGACTTTACATCCTGTGCAAGTCCTTTTGTGTTGAAACTCGGAGCGGCTGCTGTAGGCTGGGGAGCCGGCGGAGGAGTTACAGGCTGTTCCGGAGTCTGTGTCTGAGGTGCAGCTTGCGGCTGTACCGGAGCCGGTGTAGGCTGCGGCTGCTGCGGGATTACCGAAGGTGCCGGCGGGTTAACATTCTGGGTATTCACAACCGGCGGAGGCACCGGAACCGGAGGAGCCGGCGGAGTCTGTGAATCAGGTTGTGCCGGATTGTAAACTGACTGCTGCGGCACTGTATAAACAGAATTTGTCGGCATTGCGTATGTAGGATCCGGTTGAGCAAAGGACTTGGGATCAAAAATCTGGATATTAACAGCATTGACCTGCGGCTGCTGGCGGTATAAAGGCTGTTGTTGTACAGGAGTATAAGCTTGTGGTGCTTGTATCATATTTTTCCCCTTTTTTAAAATGTATTTTTTCTACTTATTTAATAGATATGAATATTGAAAATTGCTATTTTTTTTTAGTATTTTAATAATTCTTAACAAAAAGTTTTCTAACAACAAAAGAGCAACTCTAAAAACAGCTGCTCAATTTAGTTATATTAAACATTTTCTTTTTTAGCTTCCGGATACTGGTATATAGGTGCCTGCGGATAATTGTAAACTGGATCCGGCTGTGCAAAAGATTTAGGATCAAAAATCTGGATATTAACAGCATTGACCTGCGGCTGGTTATAAGGTGTTTGTTGAACAGGTGCCTGTTGAACAGGAACATAGTTCTGCGGTGCTTGTATCATAAGTCCTCCATTAAATGACGTTCGCATATGCTTTAATAATTGAAAAAAAAATTTTTTGCTAGTAAAGAATTTTTTATTAACAAAAGTTAACAATAAACTGAAAAAGCAGCTGTGGCAAAGTTTTTAACTAAGCTTCATTTATAAAAAAAAGAATATTTCAAACCTCTTTTACAGCTTTTCCATGCCAACATTACATCCAACATGCCGGAAATGCAATATAAAGGTATGATAAAACATAGAGAAGACAGGCATGAGAATATAACTAATTTTCTAGTGGCAATAATTTTATTTTTATATTATCTTATAAATAAATTTAAAAGGTGCACCAATGAAACATTCAAAATATTCAGTAATAATCGTAGGCAGCGGGGTTGCAGGGTTGTATGCAGCGATTAAGCTGTCAGAAAATGTTACATTACCGGACGGTATTCTTCTGGTCACAAAATCACAGCTTTCCGAGAGCAATTCCAGATATGCCCAGGGCGGTATTGTCGGAGTTTTGCCCGAGAACAAAAAAGATTCAGTCAGCCTGCATGTTGCAGACACGCTTAAGGCTGGCTGCGGTTTATCTGATTTAAATGTAGTAAAATTTATTTCAGAAAACAGCAGATTTGCAATACAGGATCTTATAGAATACGGAGTCAATTTTGACAGAAATGAAAACAGGGAACTGACATTTACACTTGAAGGAGCGCACAGCGTCAGAAGAATTTTGCATGCCGGAGGAGACGCAACAGGATTCAGTATAGAAAAAGCACTTGTCCAGAAAGTGCAATCCGACCAGTCTGTTTCAAGAAACATTTCCATATATGAACAGACACATGCCGTTGAGCTGCTGGTTGATTCAAAAAGACAGTGCAGGGGTATAATAGCCTTTAATGAAATTACCAGAGAATACGAAACAATATATGCACCGGTAACAATTCTGGCTACAGGCGGTACCGGACAGGTGTATAAATATACAACAAACCCTTCAGTGGCAACAGGAGACGGGCTCGCTCTCGCAATCAGAGCAGGTGCGGAAATAAAAGATATGGAATTTATCCAGTTCCACCCCACAGCTCTTTCGATTGACAATGATGAATCAAGATTTCTTATTTCCGAATCAGTAAGAGGAGAGGGTGCAAAACTTATAAACAAAGACGGCGAATACTTTATGGAGCGTTATCACGAGCAAAAAGACCTCGCAAGCAGAGATATTGTCACACGTTCTATTTATGCTGAAATGAAAAAGACCGGTACAAATAAAGTGCATCTGGATGCCACACTCATACCTGTTGAAACTTTTAAATCTCGCTTCCCCAATATATACGCAAGCTGTCTGAAAGCAGGAATAGACGTAACAAAAGACTATATTCCGGTATCACCTGCCGCTCACTACTGCATGGGAGGCGTAAAAACATCAGTGGACGGGCACACATCTTTAAAAAACCTGTATGCAATAGGCGAGGTTGCCTGCACTTCACTTCACGGTGCAAACAGACTTGCCAGCAACTCTCTGCTGGAGTGTGTAGTTACGGCTTACGAACTTGTCAACAAATTGTCTTTTGCTAACCTCCAGAATTCAGAAGTAATTGACGATTCAATAATGTCACTAATTAAACTATATGAATCAAATGAAGAAGAAATCCGTCCGGAAGAATACACGGACAAATATATTACGGCAATAAAAGATACAATGTGGAAAAATGTCGGTATTGTCAGGGATGAAACATCCTTGCTCACTGCACTTTCTGATATTAACAAAATTGCGACAGCTTTTGATTTAAACAAAATTTGTTCAACAGCAAAAGAATATGAAGTCAGAAATTTGATTTATGTCGCAAAAAGTATAATTAATGCGGCTTTGAAAAGAAAAACATCAATAGGCGCGCATTATCGTTCTGATTCCGTAGAATGCACAGAGCCTGCTGCGCAAATAATAAAGGAACGGTCTGATGGTTCAACAGTTACTGCATGATTTTATTATAGAAAAGCACATAAAAGCTGCCCTTGAAGAAGATATAGGCTTCGGTGATATTACAACAGACTGTATTTACAGTGAACATGATACAATCACGGCATTTCTGAATACGAGAGAAGACGGTGTTTTCTGCGGAGCACAGGTTTTCGCTAAAGTATTTAAGATATTATCACCGGATGTCGAAATTGTTTTTAATTTAAATGACGGCGATATTCTCAAAAAAGGCAGCAACATAGCTGTACTAAAAGGTTCATCAAAAGCAATACTTACAGGAGAAAGAACCGCACTGAATTACATACAGCGTATGTCAGGCATAGCAACAGAAACTGCAAAATATCAAAAGGAAATTCATCCGTACAAAGCAAAAATCACTGACACAAGAAAAAATACACCGGGCTTCCGCTATTTTGAAAAATATGCAGTTCAGACAGGAGGCGCAAGACCACACAGATTCAATCTGTGCGACTGCGTGATGATAAAAGACAACCACATTCGTCAGGCCGGTTCCATTACAAAAGCAGTAAATCTTATAAAAGAAAAAATATCACATGCGCATAAAATCGAAATAGAATGCGAAACTGTTTCAGATGTCGAAGAAGCTCTGAAATGCGGCTGTGACATTATAATGCTTGACAACATGCCGGTAAGCTTAATGAAAGAATGTGTTAACCTTATAGACAAAAGAGCTATTGTTGAGGCAAGCGGAAATGTTAAACTTGATACAGTAAAAGAAATTGCATCAACAGGTGTCGATATAATTTCAACCAGTGCTATAGTAGCAAATGCCAAAGTCTTAGATTTAGGATTAGATATTTAATGGATAAAAAATTCAAAATTCTCGTGTTCATAAAACAGGTGCCCGACACTGATGATATCAAATGGACAGAAAATAACACAATACAAAGAGAAGGACTTGACAGCATAATTAATCCATACGATTTAAGTGCAATTCAAACTGCTGTGGAAATAAAAAAATACAGAGTAAAAAATGCAGAAATAATTGCAGCCTCAATGGGGCCGGCTCAGGCTGAAGAAGCTTTAAAACAGGCAATTGCACTGGGTGCTGACAGGGCATTTCTTTTATGCGACAGAAAATTCTCCGGCTCTGACACTCTTGCCACTGCATACACTCTTTCCCGATTTGTTAAAGAAAAAGAGCCCGATTTTAACCTGATTATTTGCGGACAACAGGCAATTGACGGAGACACGGCGCAAACTCCGGCAAGCATGGCTGAAAAGCTCAATATTCCACACATAAATGGATGCAAAAGCATAGAAGAACTGACAGATAACAGCATAACTGCAATTAGCGAAACAAAAACATCGATTTCAAAAATAAAAGCAGAGCTTCCAGCACTGTTAACAATAGATGCAAAAGGAACATATATTCAACCACGTATAAATGACTATATACGTTCACAGGACACAAAAATAATTACACTAACGTCCGGAGATATTAGCGCAGACAAAGAAAGAACAGGATACGCAGGCTCGCCAACTTATGTAAAAAAAGCTTACAGGGCAATGAAACAAAGAAAAAATACAATCATAGAAGAAAATTATATTGAAGCAATAAAAAATGAAATCACTTCTGCCGGAGGGGGACAGACATGACACGTATTTTAGTTTTTGCGGAGATATCGGGTGATAAAGAACCCTCTGACGAAATTATTTCATACTGTATGAAAAATTTTCAAAATGCAGAGATAAATGCAGCAGTTTTTACCACAAACAATGATACACACCGTCTGTCTGCAACAGGTTTGGACAATCTGTACCTGCTTATAAATGAAAATTTTCTAAACTACTCTACGGAAATATACAAAAAAGCAGCTGTTGATTTTCTAAAAACACACGAACATGATATTGTGCTCATTCCGGCAACACCATCGGGCAGAGATCTGGCACCCGGTATTGCGTCAGCATTGAATGCGGGACTCACGGCAGATTGCACGGAAATCTCGCTGGATGAAGATAATCTGCTTAATGCAACACGCCCGACATACGGCGGAAAACTTATGGCTACAATACTTTCAAAAACGACTCCGCAGTTTGCGACAATACGCCCCGGAGCATTGAAATTCAGCGGATTTTCAGGAAAAGAAAACACTAAAATCACCGAAATTTATCCTGAAATTGATTGTTCAAAACTTAAAACGAGCATAATATCATACACAAAAAAACAGAACATTACAGATTGGGCAAACGCACAAATAATTGTTGCCGGAGGAAGAGGACTCGGAAGCAAAGAAAATTTTGATTTGATATACAAACTCTGCGAAAAAATCGATGCGCAGCCTGCTGCTTCACGCTGTGCAGTCGAGCTTGGCTGGGCAGATGCCGCTATACAAATCGGACAGACCGGCTCTTCTGTTTCCCCGAAACTATACATAGCATTTGGCATTTCCGGTGCAATGCAGCATATAGTCGGAATAGAAAACGCTGACAGGATTATCGCAGTTAACACAGATAGAAATGCACCTATAATGAAGATATCTGATGTTTCAATTCCTGCGGATGCAGTAACTGTCTTAAAAACTCTTATAAATGAATTTTATGTCTGACACATGTCCGTTCCGGCAGGAAGCTGTTTGCAAGTCCGTATAACACTTTGTCCGGCAAAAAGCAGATTTTTGTCGGAAATGCTGCAGGTAAAAGAGCATGCAGCACTGTTTTTACAAATTCAATCCCGAGTATTATACAGGTGAAAATCAAAAGTATACTCAAAAATCTAGTGAGAAGTTTTGTATCCATAGCGTATGAATTTTAATATTTTATTGTTTAGAAATAAACGGTATAAAGTATAACTTTTCTCACAAAAAAGCGGATAATATATATCCGCCTTTTGTTTAAAATACCGGTATAAAAAGATAAACTATTTATTCTGTTCGTATCTTTTCTTGAATCTTTCAACACGTCCTTCAGTGTCCATGATTTTTTGTGTGCCGGTGAAGAACGGATGACAGTTATTGCAGATTTCAACCGTGATATCGTCCATTACAGAACCGGTTTCGATTTCATTTCCGCATACACATTTAATTTTCATTTTTTTATATTCAGGATGAATATCTTTTTTCATTGTTATTATTCCCTTCTTTCGTATACTGATTTATCTTAATTTTAAATTGCTCAAAAATTATTATCAAGTTTTTTTATGCTAATATTAAAATGTATTAAATGTATAAGCAGGAATAAACCATAAAAATAAAGGAATACAGATATGAAAATGTCAAAACTCTTTGTACAAACTCTTAGAGACTATCCGTCAGACGCAGAAGTCATAAGCCACAAACTTCTTGTCAGAGCGGGATATATAAGAAAGCTTGCAAACGGGATATATAACTACCTTCCATTAATGTGGCGGGTGCTTAAGAAAGTGGAAAATATAGTGCGTGAAGAAATGGATGCCTCGGGCGCACAGGAATTGCTCATGCCGTTTGTACAGCCGGAAGAGCTGTGGAAAGAGTCCGGCAGATGGGATGTATACGGAAAAGAATTAATGAGACTGAAAGACAGGCATGACAGAGGTATGTGCCTCGGTCCGACACACGAAGAAGTCATTACTTTTATCGCAAGAGAAGGTATAAAATCCTACAAACAGCTTCCTGTCAATTTATACCAGATACAATCGAAATTCAGAGACGAAGTTCGTCCCAGATACGGACTATTAAGGGGCAGAGAGTTCATTATGAAAGATGCATACAGCTTTGATGTAAATCAGGAAGGACTCGAAAAATCTTATAAAATCATGGCAGATGCATATACAAAAATCTTTGACCGCTGCGGTCTGGAGACGAAAGCTGTTCAATCTGACTCGGGAGCTATAGGCGGGGCTGTCTCGCACGAATATATGGTTTTAATTGATGACACAGAAAATAATGCAGGAGAGAATGATGTGTTTTTCTGCAAGAACAAATCCTGCGGCTATGCTGCAAACGCAAACCATGCTGTTTCTGTGCTTGAGCCGGCTGAAACAGACGGCGGAAAATATTTCAGTGAATTTAAAAAAGTCGATACTCCAAATACTGCTACAATAGAGGAACTTGCCGGATTTTTGAATATTCCGCAAACAATTATACTAAAATCAATGATTTATATTGCCGACAATAAAGTAGCAATGGCTCTAATCAGGGCTGACAAAACATTTGAAGAAACAAAAGTAATGAATGCACTAAAAGCCCATGATATTAGAAGTGCATCACCTGCGGAACTAGAGGCAATCTTTGGCGCAAGCAAAGGATTTGTCGGTCCGAAAGACATTGAAAAAGTTAAAATTCCGCAGGAGTATGACGGAGATACAATACAGGTTGTTGCTGACCTGACGGCAAAAGAGATGAAAAATTTTGTAATCGGAGCAAATGAAACAGATAAACACTTTGCCGGTGTAAACTGGTCTGATTTAAAAGAGCCTGTTTTTGCCGATATAAGGCTGGTAGAAAAGGGCGAAAAATGCCCTGAATGCGGGGAGCCGCTACATGTAACAAAAGGTATAGAGGTAGGAAACATATTCCAGCTCGGTACAAAATACTCAAAAGCAATGAATGCTGTTTTTCTTGATGAAAACGGAAAGACACAGCCTTTTATTATGGGCTGCTATGGTATAGGCATATCCAGAACAGCCGCCGCCGCAGTGGAAAGACATCACGATGAACACGGTATTAAATGGCCGGTGTCCATTGCTCCGTACCACGTAGATGTTGTACCGGTTAATGTACAAAATGAACTCCAGTTTAAAGTTGCAAATGAAATTTACCAGAAGCTGCTTGAACAGAAAGTTGAAGCAGTACTGGATGACAGAGACGAACGTGCCGGTGTAAAATTCAAAGATGCTGATTTAATCGGATTTCCGTTCAGAATTACTGTAGGAAAGACCATAGATGACGGACTTGTAGAGTTCAAAACACGTGAAACAGGTGAAGTCATTACTCTTAAACCGGAAGAAGCAGTTGAAAAAATTATCAAAATACTGGGGAAATAATATTGCCTTATAATGACATATAATATAAAATGAAAGATTATACAGGAGTTTTGAGTGGATAATTTATCATTAAAGCCGACAGCAATAGGAAGTCTGCCTTATACCGATTCAAAAACAGCAGTGGATATGATATTTGAGAAATTTACAGATATCCCTTTCTGGCCGCAGCTGGGAGCAGTTGACAGACATGAAGATATGACCGTGCAGTACATTCAAGGTATCCCCGGCATATATTATGATGAACAGAAAGACAAATACATTTTCAACACAACCTCAGATGAATTTTTTATTCAACTGGAAGAGTTTTTCATGGACTACGAAGAGATAGTAAACGAAAAAAACTTCTCGAAACTTGAAAAATATGCAATAACTCCGCCATATTCCAATGCAATAAATCTGTTTTTTGAAAAACTGAAAAATAAAAACTATAAATTTGCCAAAGGACATGTTACAGGTGCTTTCACGTGGGGTACCAGTATTTGCGACGGAGATTTGCAATGTTCTTTTTATGACGAAACTTGCCGTGAAATTCTGGTAAAAGCAGTTACCTTAAAAGCAATATGGCAAATACATAAAATAAAAGAAATAAACCCCGAAATAACGCCTATTATCTTTTTCGATGAACCGGTAATGTCGCAGTACGGAACATCTGCCTTTGTAACCATTACAAAAGAGGATTTAACTGAAGCTTTTTCGGAAATAGCAAAAACTGTTAGGGAATTTGGAGCAATGAGCGGAATTCATTGCTGCGGAAAGTCTGACTGGTCTGTACTTATTGACTCAAAAGTTGATATTATAAATCTCGATGCGTTTTTCTTTGCAAAAAGCCTTGTACCTTATGCCGGAAAAATAAAAACTTTTTTGGAAAACGGAGGTTATATCGCCTGGGGACTGGTTCCGACATTAGATTCAGATGCACTCAAAAAAATCAGTTTAAAAGAGCTGGCTGACATATATTATGACGCAGTAAAATCACTTTCGGAAAAGGGAATACCCGAATCACTAATAGAAAAACAAAGTATCCTGACACCCTCCTGCGGCGCAGGCTCTCTTTCCGTAGAACTTGCGGACAGGGCAATGACGCTGGTGTGTGATTTATCCGCAGAATTAACAAAACGGAGGTCTAAATGCCCATAACTTTTGCGCTAACAGGAAAAGGCGGAAGCGGAAAAACTACTTTAGTAAAAGGTTTTGCAAAACTATTCAGGGAAATATACCCTGAAAAAAGTATTCTGCTTTTTGACAACGACCTCTCCGGAGAACTCGGACACACATACGGAAAAGATATAAGAAAAACAATTTACGGCATAAGAAGCGGCAAGCACGAACTCAAAACAGGATTACCCGAGAAAATGTCTAAACAGGAGTATATTGAATGGGCACTTGAGGATATAATTGTTCCTGTTGAGGACAATGTTGATTTGATTGTTTCATGGCTTGTGCCGTCAAAGGACTGCCGATGTCCAATGACCTCTCTTATGAGAGACGCAGTCACAAAACTGATTTCTGCGTATGACATTGTTATATTTGACTGTGAATTTGATTTGAAATATCTGAATCAGGTTGTGGACACAGATATAGATGTTACACTGGTGCTCGCGCTTCCGACAGAAGAATCACTTCTGCTGGCTAAACGCATTGAAGAATTTTCCGCAAAATATGCTGCAGGCGGACAGATGGGACTGGTAATAAACAGGGTAAAACCCGATGATATGCCCAAAATTCATGAGCTTCTTACAAAATATAGTCTGGACATGCTGGCAATAATACCTGAAGACGAAAATCTTGCCGGCAAATCACTCTCCAGAAATTCAGCTACTGTATCAGAAGCACTTAAACAATTCTATTTCAGATTAAATCTGCCTGACTTAAGAAACAAGGGGTAATATGTCAATAATAATAGACGGCAAAGCCGTATCAAAAAAAATACTTGAAGAAATTAAACTTGAGACAGAAAATTTACAAAATAAACCGTGTCTTGCCGTCATAATTGCAGGAAATGATGCAGCCAGCAAAATTTATGTAAACAACAAACAAAAAACTGCCGGATATCTGGGATTTGAGTCAATCGTAAAAGAGCTGCCCGAAGATATTTCACAAAACAGTTTGATTGAAGAAGTAGAAAAGCTCAACAGAGATGAGAATGTTCATGCAATTCTCGTACAGCTTCCTCTGCCTGCACACATTGACAGCTCAAAAATTATTGAGTCAATCAGACCGGACAAAGATGTGGACTGCTTTCATCCGTATAACACGGCAAAAATAGCACTAAATATGGAAACAACTCTTTTTCCGTGCACGCCTGCAGGAATAATGCTTCTTCTCAAAGAATACGGTATATCAGCAGAAGGGAAACATGCTGTCATAATAGGGAGGTCAAATATTGTCGGCAGACCTCTTTCCTGGCTACTGCTGAATAATAGTGCGACAGTGACCGTATGCCACAGCAAAACCGAAAATCTCGCTGATTTTACAAAAAATGCAGATATACTTATTTCTGCGGCAGGTAAACCTGAATTTGTCAAAAAAGAAATGGTTAAAGAGGGTGCGGTAGTCATAGATGTAGGAATAACAAGGGATACAGACGGAAAAATAAAAGGTGATATTGATTTTGAAAGAGTAAAAGACAAAGCATCATACATTACACCCGTGCCGGGCGGCGTCGGACCAATGACAATATGCTGTTTAATGAAGAACACACTTGAACTTTTTAAGAAATACCATTTAAAAACTTAAGAAAAAACAGCCCGCATATAAAAGCGGGCTGCCGTGTTTAGTATCCGAGCATAGATGTAAAGAAGGTTCCTACAGTAGAGTTATAAATATTTTTTGTCCTGTCCCACATAGATTTTTTCTGTGTTATTGGAGCAGCAGCACCCGTACAGCAGGGTTTTGGTTCAACTTTGCAACAGCATGGATTTGCCGGTGCAACATAAGTAATTTTAGACACAGGGGCTATATAAGATTTTTGCTGTATCTGACAGGGACACGCAGCAAAAGCAACAGTGCCTGCTAATGACATAATAAGTGCTGATAATGCAATTACTTTTTTCATACTTTTCTCCTTAGTAAACTTATTTTCAAGTACATTTATAAAGTTCTAAAGTGCAAACTTCATAATCATTGTCGCACTTTTAAAAAATAGTTCATTAGACAAACAGGCTAAATCAAATATAAACTTACGGTCATAAATTTATTTTATTAAAAAAAATGGGCCTGATAATCAAGCCCTGTTGTCTGGAATTAAGAATAGTTGGAAGTATGAAAAAGATTTGATTATATTAAACCTTAACTCCATACTTTAAACAATTAAACACCACGGCTATTTGACAGGACTAAAAAATTTTCAAAAAAAAGAGAACGAATTTGCGTTCTCCAAATTAAAATCATTTTATTATAACTAACTTTTTTAAGTAATTATAAAAGAACTGGGATATTTCCTGCTTTCAAATATTTCATAATCCCTTGTATTAACAATATTCGGATTTGTAAAATAGAGTTTAAGCTTGCGCTTTAAATTTAAAGAAAGTGCGGTTTCTCTTGCCAGAAGCGACTGTCTTTTTCTCTTTTCAAAAGATTCTTTATTTTCCTGATAATATTTTATGCTGCAGTCAGGCATTCTCGTAATATCATTCAAAATCTGAGAAGCTTTTCTGTATTTTCTGCTTGTCCAGAGTGATTTATCAAACTGCGGGTGTTCAAAGATACGCTGAAGAATTTTCTCAGCGGTTTTTTCATCACTGAAGAAAAAGCCCTCCGGCTGCCCCATTGCAATTTTCACAAATTTATCATTTTCCCTGAATATATAATAAAGAGCACTGTCCATACTTTTTAATGCATCTGTTGTTTTAGAAATCCTGACATTCTCATACACTGAATACATTCCGCACTTTTTCAACTGGTTTACAACATAATTTTGCTGAGCATCGTTTAGTGCATTCCATGGTGTCAAAATAATTTCCTCCATGATATGCTGTGAATTTTCAGAAATATTATCAATTGAATTATAATAGTTAATATTATAATTTTGCATAATTTTATCCTCTCTTAGTTATATAAAAACATTTTTATGAAAAAAATTGACATAAATTCACAAATAATTGACAATGCAACACCTGTATTTTAGAATGTACGAAACAGAGGAAACTGGGGCGGAAATCCCCGACTGAGCCGCAGCCGTAACAGCCGGAATACTCTGAGGGAAACGGTAAATTTGTTTGGAATAAAGAAAATAACAAAAAACTTTTACCGCATAGAAAACACAGTATGATTACTTGTTTTCCCCTAAATATGCCGGTACTTCGAGCTTAGGTCAAGGCGCATAATGAGCTTTAAGTATCCCGGGTTTACAGATAAACAGGGATTTTTTAATGTCTACACAGATTTCAGGGAGTGTTAGAACCGGAACCTGCCCGCACGGATTACCGCCGGGTGCCTGTCCTGTCTGCAGCGGAGCAGGCGGCGGCGGAGCGTCAAGAGTTACGGAGCACAAACCCGGAGAACTCACCTGGAGTCAGTGCTATGCCATCGGACAAATGATGAAAGCCCAAAAACTCGCAAAAGAAGAAGCACAGACAGAAGCTCTTTTGCAGGCACAAAAAACGATGATGAAGGCAGCTGCACAGTTCGCCGAGCAAATGCGGGATTTGATGATAAAATTTCTGCCTGCTCCGGTATCAAATACACTGATATCAGTAACAAACAACATAATCATGCCGGCAATTCGCTTTGTACAAACAGTATTTAGCGGTTTGCACACATCATTATCAAACATGCTAAACTCTGTAAAAGAAAAAATAGCTGAAATTACTGACAAACTGACGGCAGTTTTTGGAGAACTGAAAGCAGCAGTGGAAAAGAAAATTTCCGATAAGTTAAGAGAATTGAAAAAGAAGCTGTTTAACCTTTTCGGAATAGCCGAAGCAGACAACGAAGAGGAAGAAAAACGGGTTGAAGAAGAAAAAAGACTGTTTGATTTAAAGAATCTGAAAGAAATCCTGTTTAACCCCGAAAGACACAGGGACGAAAGTCAGGAAAACGAACAAAAAGACGGTGAAAAATGAGCATCTATATTAAGCCATATCAGGATTTAGAAACAAGAAAGCAATACAGAAACCTTACTGATACCCAGAGACGTAACATCTCAGAGCTAAAAGAAGGGCTGGTTGTCAATAATTTAATAAAAGACAGAGAAAATGCATCAGAGACAATAAATCTTGATGAAATATATGACAATTTGATTATTCCTGACAAAACTACAAAACCTGACAATTTTGAAAAAATTTCAGAGAAAAAGAAAGCAAATAATCAGGAAAAGCCTATTCATCAGACACTTATGCCGCTTCTTGGCGGCACAATCGGTCTTTTCGGATTGATTGCTGGCACAACGGGGTTGCTTTCCCATGCTGCAAAATATAAAAAAATTCTGCCTTCATGGAAAACTCTTCAGGAAATTCCTAAAAACATTTCTATAAATGATGAACCGCATTTTGCAACGCTTCTAATGATTAGAGATCCCAATATGAGGAATATACTCGGAGCACTCGGAGTTTTTGTTTTAAGTGCAATCGGACTGGTAAGCAAAAATTTTATAGACGGCGTTAAAGAAATCTGGATAAGAAAAAAACAGGCAGATATCCAGCGGGACTTACAGGAAAAACTGATTGCGGTTGAAACAAGAAGCTTCTCAGGAAAAATGCAGATTATGAGGAATATGCTTTCTGACAAAGCAAAAGAACTGGATTTTATTTTGCATACAAATACAAAAGGTCAGGAAAATGCAACATTTAAGCAGTTTTTGTCTTTCGGACACAAAGAAGATAAAAAGCAGGAAAAAAGCAGCCTTTTTATTGCGTCAGCGATGATACTTGGCACGGTACTTTCTATTAGCGCACTCGGGGCATTCGCTCTCAAATCTCTTAGAAGTACAGCACAGAATATAAACGGCTACCGTTCACAAATGCTTAATTACTGGAAAAAGCTCATTCAGAACAATCAAGGAAAAATGACACAGGAAGAGCTCAATACACTAAACAATATTTTCGTTTCCCTTAATGCCACAGACAGAGAGATAAAACATGTACTCGGACTTGGTGAAAATCTGACCGGAGAGGCACTGGAAAAAGAAGCGGAAAAAATAGGAAAATACCCGAAGGATTTTTATGAATATGTAAAAAAAGAAGTTGAACGTGTTACTGTACACGGTGCGGAGGCTATAGCCGGAAAACCCAGCTCAAAGCCGATGCTCTACTCATACACAGAGGGTGACAGAGCACATCTTTATAATATGATTGTAAACTGGGAAAATCCCATTTTGAAGCTGGTATTTGCAGGCATGTCGACCGTTACGGCTCTGAGCTATATAGGAACATCGGTTGTTGATGCCCAGAAAACAGTACAGGTTATGAAAGAAAATGCAAAAACCGAATATAATCTGCAGGACAGACTTGTCAATGTGGAGTTGAACAATTTCAGTGCAAAGAAAAGCAGTGTCATAGAACCGCTCATGGATGAATTCAGAAAACAGGCACGCTCCGGAAAAGACAAGCAGGAGCTCAAGACACGTGCTGAAAATATTTTGTGCGAAATCAAAAACGGCCCGCCGTTTGTTTATTCATAGGGGATATTCTTTGTCAAATTGCTCTTCAGATTTAATACAGGGAATGAATTTAAGATTATGAAAATCAATAAAATAAATAAATTCAATAAAATTTCATTTAAAAGCAGCCTGCCTTACCCGTGTAAGGCACCGCTCGGCACTCTTATACCTCAAATAGGCACAGCCGTCCAACTTCCGGATGGAAGCAGAAATTATACTCTCTTTAACCAGAATCTGGTAAAGCAGATTGCGGATTACAAAGAAGATGCACTGCCTTACCTGTGGAACTATCTGTCTGTTGTACAGGAGGAAAAACAGGTAGCAGAAGGATTGTATATACTGGACAGAATGATTGATGCAGGAGTAAAAGGTATTGATAAGTTTTATCCGGTCATATGCCGTTTTGACAGAACAACATCTCCGACGATACAGGTATTGCTGGCCGGAATTTACAGAAAAATCAAAGTTCCTGATGCATTCGGCCCGCTAATGAGTATGCTCATCAAAAACACTTTTCACCCGCCTAATATATCGTTTGACCCGAATCAGGAAATCGGAGGCGCACTGCTTGAACTTTTAAGAAACAATGCAGCTAATGACCTGTATAAAAAATAAAAAAGCCCTGATTGTTAGTCAGGGCTTTTTATAAGAATATTTTTTACTTGATTAATTTCGTAACTTCAGCTGTTATATCTGTACCGCCTGAAAGAACAACGCCCTTTGCCAGTACCAGATTGTAGTTATCCTGTTTTGCTTTAGCAGCAATAACTGATGAGATATTTTTATCAATTGATGAGAGTTTTGCAGCATAATCTTTTTGAATTGCAGCTCTTTTTGTATTGTATTCTTTGTTGTACTTATCCTGCAGAGCTTTTTTCTTAGCTGCATCTTTTTCTTTATTTACTGCAGCATTTGCATTTTTAACAAATGTATTTAAATCCTGAAATTTTTTCTGCTGTTCTGTTTTCAGTGCTTTTACCTGGGAAGATGCAGCCACAACCTTCTGCACATCAACAACAGCTACTTTATAGTTTGACGGTACATCAGAAACAGCAAAATTATTTACTGACATACCTATAACAAAAGCAGACAGACCTAAAACGCAGTACTTTACACAATTTTTCATATTAATACCCTTTCTATAAACTAAAGTACAAACTCATTATGTAAAAAGATTATAGCATTAAAATCACAAAAATATCCCTAAAGTTTATATTTCTACAAAATTATTAACAAAAATTTTTATACTCTATGTGTGCTTAACAGGACAATTTAAAAATCATTATTCTTTGATAAAAAAAAGTTAAACATTATTTTAGAAAAGACAAAACAGGAGAAGAAGCCATGGACGAAAATCAGAACAGTACAAACTCAAAAGAATGCAGATGCAATGAAGAGCACTGGATAAAATTTGCATTCATTGCACTTGCCGTTTTTCTGGGTGTATTTTTTGCAACCTACTATATAATGGATCAGATAAGACATTCTTACGGTATTCCATACCGGATGGATAATCTTGACAGAATTCTCAGGGAACAGGACAGAGTATTTCAAGACTTTAACAAAATACCCGTCGGATTTCAGACCGCATTCAACGAAAACGATCCGGTGTCAGTTGAATCATTTAAAGATGAAAATGTTTATAAAATCATAATTGACCTGAAGCCTTTTGATAACAATATTAACAACGTTGATGTAAAGGCGGACGGAAAGAAAGTCACAGTAAGCGGAATAAAATACAAAGACAGACATAACAGAAAAGATTTATACACCTTCTCTCAGACTTTTGTTCTGCCGGAAAAAATAGATTCACTTGCAATAAAGAAAGAAAAAATTAAAGACAGGTATGTTATAACACTGCCTATTCTTGATACAGACGACTAAAATCTTACACTATAACGCCCTGTATATCAAAGAGGGCGGATTTCTTTGATATACAGGAGCAATATTAAAGGCACTTACTGCAAATCTGATTTTATAAGCTCTGCAATTTTCGCTATTGTTCGAGGAAAGTTCTGCTGCAGATAATATGCTCTTCTTGTTGAATATGGAGTTGATAACAGCATATTGGACTCAGCAAATGTTTCGGCTGCAGAACTTTTACCTCTGTCACCGATAAAATAATCTATAAACATCTGCTGTTTTGTAGTAGAATGCTTCTTGAAATTTTCAATTTCTTTTTCAAATATCTCTCTAAGCTCTCTGTTTCCTGAATATATGCCAAAATCATCACCTATTTTTTCAGTATCAATATAATGCCCCAGTTCATGCAGAAAAACAGAAAATTTTTCTTCATCTCCGCTAAACCACTCAGAAACACCGAGATATAGCACTTTGCTTTCATTGCCCCAGAGTCCGGGGTCAAATTCTGCTTCTTCCAATTTAATAGGATTTTCAGCTATCCGCATAAGATAATCACCGGAAAGCTGTTTCAAAACCTCTACAAAATTTTCTGGTTTTGAACCGGTTAGTTTATTTATATCAATTTCCGCAGTCCTGTTTTTAGTTTTGTCAGTGACTATTATTCTGTCATTCCTGTGTTCTATTTCATAGACAAACCCGTTACGTGAGGACACAAATCTGTTTTTATCTCCATTTACGGAAGCAAAAGTCGTATGCTCATTCAGCAAAACATTTCCGCTTGAATCAATTATTTTATATTCGGAAATTCTGCTGCCGTCCGGCATTTCTTCATAGAAGTATTCTGTTCTTGTACCATCCGGCGAAGTAAAGTTTTTTTCTACACTTTTTATACCTGTTTCATTGTCAAAGTTTTCCCGCTGCAAAGGATAAATTTTTCCGTTTTTGTCTGTAAGGCTGGCATTTTGACCGACAATTCCGTCATTTTTCCTCAGATGCTCGACAGAAAGCAGTTCACCGTTTTTGTCATAACGAAAAATCTGCTCATCCTCGATTACGCTGTTATACCTGTCTGAGACTATTTTTTGCTTAATATTATTTTGCGTATTTTCTATTGTTTCTGTGATTTTGTCTCCGTTTATCTCAACCGTTTGTTTTTCAACAAACTTTTTCAATTTTGTATCAAATATTTCATATATTCTTGTTTCATCACTGTTGTATGTTTCAAAAGACAGGCAATCACTGCTGATTTTTTCAATAAGAATATCAGGATTTTTTTGTAGTATGCTATCCAGTACATTTTCAGGCATTTTCACAAGAAGTGAAAGTTCTTTTGCATTAAATTTAGCCATTCTGTCCGGCACAGAGGACAGCTCCCGCACCCGTTCAATTTCTTCATCAGAAAGTTTTGAGAGAAGACAAAGCTCTGAAGCGGAAAATCCGAATTCTCTTTCTTTCATATTTATGAGTTTTTCCAGTTTTGGCAAATCATTTTCAGAAATATCATCAGCCAAAAGCAAAAAAGTCAGATCATTTTCAGAAAGTGTTTGTTCCCTGTCAATGTTTATAATTTTTTTTGCCAGTTGAATTTTTTCCGCCGTTATTCCTTCAAGTAAATCAAGAGATTCCTGAGAAAATTCTCTGCCGGTCTCTTTTAAAAGTTTTTTTCTTAATTGTTCTTGTTCGGGGGTGATTTCGGATTTTTTTTGCGCACGGGTTCTTTTTAATTCTTCTATAATCAATTCCTCGGACGTTTTTTGTTTTATTATTGTATCCTCATTTTGAAAGTCTATATCTTCCCTCAAAAAGACACTATCCGTCTTTATAGTGTCATTTTTTGGCACAACATTCCCATTGTCCGGCAATTCAGGCGTATTAAATTTTGATTTAATTTTATTTATAAAATTTTCCATAACTTCTATATCGGCAGGTTTTTCAAAAACTTTAAGCATTTTAATATTCATCTGACATTAAAACAAGATTTTCTATTTTCATGCGGACACCAACGGGCAGTGTCAGCTTATCTTTTTCATGTCCGGATTTTAGTCCGAAAAACAAAGGAATATTAAGAGAGAGTGCGAGTTGTTTTATATATTCAATAAACATATCCCTGTCATCAAGCCAGCTGAAATCACCAATCACAAGAGCGGCAATGTTCTGTCTGAATTTTTGGATATTTCCAAGCTGCGTAAACACTCTGTCTATTTTATACACAGGCTCATTTATATCTTCGCAAAACATAATAAACTTTTCCTCCGGCAGAAAATCCTGTCCGCAAAGAGAAACAACCGTCGAAAGATTGCCGCCCCAGAGTGTACCGTATGCACTATTGCCGTTGTAAGAGCCTGTCAATTCAGCACTGTCAAAACCGCTGCACAGAGTTTTAAAGAAATTATTCTCCGTAAATTTAGTAATACCGTCTCCAAAATCAGAACACACCATAGGTGCATGGAAAGTAATAAGTCCGGACTTTTTATAAATCATAAGCAGCAGTGCTGTGATATCAGAATAGCCGGCAAAAATTTTTGGATTACTTTTTATAAGCTGCCAGTCGATATTATTTAACAAGCGCAGACTGCCGTAACCGCCACGCATAGCAATCAGCGCATCTGTATCAGGGTCCAAAAATGCACTATGTAACGCAGATAGCCGCTCATTATCTGTTCCGCCGAGATATGCACAGTTATTCTCAGGCGCAAATATTTTCACCTTATATCCTTTTTTTTCAAAATAAATTTTTGCATTTTCAAGTGTATTATTTTCGTGTATTTCACCGGCAACTGAGACAAAAGCAATGGTAGAGCCGGGTTTTAGATTTTCAGGTTTAATTAAATTCATATTTTCTTAATATCTGCGTTCTTTTTAAAAAATTTACTTTATAATTATAATATATCAGGTGGTTTGGAGCAAAAATTTGACAGAAAGATACTTACCGTTATACAGAAAATACCGTCCGCAGACTTTTTTGGATTTAATCGGGCAGGAAAATATTGTAAAAGCCTTCAGCAACGCTATAAAACTCGGAAAAATTGCCCATGCGTATCTGCTGTGCGGGCCAAGAGGTACCGGAAAAACCTCGTCAGCCAGAATACTGGCAAAATCACTTAACTGCGAACAGGGGCCCACATTAACCCCGTGCGGAAAGTGCCCGAGTTGTTTGGACATAATAAATTCAAACCCGATTGATGTAATAGAAATAGATGCGGCAAGCAACAGAAAAGTTGAGGATGCCAGAAATATTCTGGAAAAAATACAGTTTGTACCCGTACACGGACGTTATAAAATATACATCATAGATGAAGTGCACATGCTCACGACAGAGGCGTTTAATACCCTCTTAAAGACACTTGAAGAACCGCCTGAAAATGTAATTTTCATTCTTGCAACCACAGAACCCCACAAAGTACTTGACACAATAATATCAAGATGCCAGCGTTTTGATTTTCGAAGGATTACAAACGACGATATTGTAAAACGATTAAAATACATTTCCGAACAGGAAAATATAAACATTTCCGACGAAGCACTAAACACTATTGCAAGAAGCTCGGCAGGAGGAATGAGAGATTCCCTTGCGCTGCTGGATCAAATCAGTGTAGCTGACACAGAAAAACAAATTTCTCCGGATGATGTAAACGAGCTTCTGGGACGCCTGTCATATGATGTACTATTTGAAATCGGCAGCTGCATTTTAAATTCTGATACACAAAATTCACTGATAATTCTTGATAAAATTTACAACAAGGGAAATGAACCTCTTCAAATTATAACAAATCTTATTCAGTTTTTCAGGAATATGCTGGTCGTAAAGAATTGCACGGACTTAAATATAGCAATAGAACTCACACAACTAAGCGAACAGAACATTAAAAAGCTAAAAGAACAGGCACAAAATATTGAAATTGAACAAATGATATATATAATTGAGCGTCTGTCCTTCTATTCTAAAGAAATCAAAGAAACAACCAACAGATATTTATGGCTTGAGCTTTGTATAATGGAGCTTTCCTCCAATACAAAATATGCCTCCTTTGCACAGCTAATAGAAAGAGTAGAACAGCTTGAGGCCGGCAGTTCCCAACCGATGCCGGCGGTAATGAGTTCTGCGCCGGTAAAATACAACCGGATTGCTGATGCACCGCAGCAAATCAAAGAACAAAAAACAGCACCTGCCGTACAAAAAACCAAAATATCAGATGAAAATCCTGCTCCGCCGGAAATCAAAGAACCACGTGAAGCTATCCACGAAGAAAGAGAAGAAGCAGTTGAGTCCGCACTACAACACGCACCTTCCGGCGATACTGCGGCAAACTGGCAGGGAGTACTGCAGAACATAGAAAGCGTACCCTCCAGAATGTTCTTCTACAACCTCTCTAAGCCCGTCACAATTACACCGGAGGAAATAACTGTCGTTTTCGGAAAAGATATATTTGTACGTCAGGCAAAAGAAGAGTCAAAACTGATGCCTCTGAAAAAAGCGGCACTGGCATTTTTCTCGGTACCGGATATAAAAATTACAATCAGGCTCGGCTCTCATGAAGAAATGGAGGCAGCAAAACCGGTCGTTAATTTTGAAAAAAAAAATGAAGTAAAATCTGTCCGAACGCAAGCAGATGAAGAAAAAGAAAATGCGGAATATCTTGAAGAAACGCTAAAGCCAAAAGAAAAAAAGATTTCTCCGGCAGATTATTCGGATCAGGCAAAAATGATACTTGATGTATTCAACGGAAAAATTATAGACTAAAAAGACCGGACAATTATCCGGTCTTTTATTAATTATTTATTGTTTTTTATGTGCTTAGCTGCCCATATTTATACCGATACTTGACAACTGCTGCTGCATTTGAGTAAACTGTGCATTCATTTGAGCAATCTGCTGGTCCATATATGTGAACTGGTTTGTAATTTGTTCCTGATACAAAAGCAGCTGATCCTCTTTTTTGGCAATTCTGTCAGCCATATTGCTAATCTGGCTGGAAAGCGATTCCGAACGTGCATTAAAGTATCCGCTTTGCGTATCAAGAGCAGTGTCCAGTTTGTCCTGCAATCTTTGCATAAATCCTTCAGTCACATTATTAGTATCAGTATTTGAACCTATTAATAGTTCTTTAACAGCTGTCGGATTAGCAGTAAATGCCTCAAGGAATTTTTCCTCATCAATAACAAGCTGGGTTGTATCAGCATCGACATCAAGCCCCGGTGCACCTGTTGTAATACCAATATCAGCCAGAGATTTATATACACCGTTTGGCAATATTGTATCAGAGGTAATTGTCCTGAGCTGGTTTCTTATGTAAATAAGTGAGGTTTCGCCGGAAAGCTGTCCGGTTCCGGCTTCTGTTGCCGTATCTGTATCTTTAATTGCTTTATTATATGCAGTAACAAAACTTTCAACAGCAGACAAAACATCATCAGCACTAAAATCACGTGCAATCTGAATAGTGACAGGAGCATCAGGCTCCGTTACAGAAAGTAAGTTTACTGTTAAACCGACAACACCGGTGTTTGTGCTATCCAGTTTATTTGAATTAGCTTCTCTTTCTTCACCGTTTATTTTAAATTTAGCAGTCATACCTTCGATGTTATATGCCTCTGTCTGATCATCAAGACCGGCAAGGTGAACAAAGTTTGAATTTGTTTCTATTACTTCAATCGGATGGTCTCCGTACTCGGTGCTTTCGAGTACAATTTGTCCGTTTTCCAGATATGCATTTACTTTTGCATCTGCAGAGTTATTTATCGCATAGATTAACCCGTCTACAGTCATATCCGGACTAACTGAAATAACCGCACCGTTTATAGTAAAACTTCCTGATTTTACATCTCCGAGTTCTGAAAGTTTTTTCGAACTGTCTTTAAAAACGTCATTCTGATAAGTCTTTTTCTGAGCTTTTGTAGCAAGCCTGTCCACTTCCAGAGTAAGTTTTGACGGAGTTGCGACCTGCGTTACCGTACACTCGACAATACTTTCGTCAGAAGTACTGACCTGAACCTTTGAAAATATATCGGAAGCCGGGCCGAATAAAGAGTCAGTAAGCTTCATAGTAGAAGTTTTTACTGAATTATAAGTCGACTTAAGAGTGTTAAGAGTATTCGACTTTTCCTGAAGTACTTTTTGCTCCTCTGTCAGAACATCAATATCATCCTGTTTCAGTCCGACCAGTGCATCAATCCAATCGCTAATCGGCAGTCCTGAACCGACACCTGTAAATTGTATAGTCATAATCCGTTACCTCTATTACAATTTTTATTTAATATTATATGCACAACAGTTTAAATTTTTATCATACATATATATTACATTATATCACTTTTTTATATAAATTCTATCCTCTTTAGAGGAGTAGTTTACATTTAAGACAATTTAGTATGCAAAACCAGAGATGTCAGTTTATTTTTCCACTCATTTTGCCATTTATTAATAATCACATCTGCAGGCGTCAAGCCCTTATTTACAAGCTCTATTGCCGGCTGAAGGAAATCCGCTTCGCCATCATTTTGATTGTTTAAACTAAAATACGAAATGTTAAGAATTTCTTTAGCAAGCTCTGAAAGTTTAACGCTTTTAACAGAAAAATCAAGCCCGTATTTTGGAGCTTTATGCCTGATATATTGAAAATCACTGTAAGTAAAATTCTCAAAAAGTGATTCAACCGCATTCATTGCATCAGTGTCATATAGTATACCTTTCCAGAAGGCAGGAATTGCATAAATCATGTCCTTTCTCTGGTTATCATGATTTCGGATTTCAAGATATGATTTCAGCCTGACATCAGGGAAATACAGACTCGAATGCAGCTCCCAATCCTCAACAGTAGCATTAAACCCGAGATAACCGCTTTTTAAATAATTACGGAAGGTAAGATTTTGAACGGGTATTGCACCTGTTGATTCAAGAGGGCGTTCAATAAAAATCATGGGCACATCCAGCAGGACAGAGGCATAATCACTAAAGGAAAAATCGCTGTTCTTTCTGAAAAGCTTTGATGATACGAGACCGCAGCGGGAATTGTCCGTGCTTAGCCAGCTCAGGGCTCTGTAGGACTTATATTTTGTGAGTCTCCCGTTTCTTACCGGCGAATTAGAAAACACTGCCGATATAACCGGAGAAAGTTTTAGCGCAAGCCTGAATTTTCTCATAGCGTCCGGTTCATCGGAATAATCCATACCCACCTGTATTCCTGCAGTTTCTCTCATCATTACAAGCGGCTTTGAAGCAACTTGCGGAAGATATTTACTCATCAGCGCATAACGTTTTTTAGGGATAATATTTATATTTTTCCACGTAGAAAGCGGCTGTATGCCGTACCCGAGCCAGCTTATTCCCAGGTTTTCACCGAGATTTGCCGTATCTGTATTGTATTTATCAATTATCTTTTGCAGGTCTGTAATTTTTTCAACAGGGTTTAAGCTGAGTTCAAACTGAGAACCCGGCTCAAGAGTAATATGCCTGTCCTGTGCAGACATTCCTATCAAACTTTTGCTGTCAAATATACCTGACCAACTACCGTTGTTGTACTGCAGCATTAATCTGACAATATCTTCGTATTTAACTGCATTTAAATTTTTCTCATAAACAGGTATTTTTTCAAATTCAATACCTATTTTCTTATCCTGTTTACAACCTGAAAAAAACTGTTCGGTCAGCTGGGATTTTTCCAATATTAAATTATTTTCAACTGGATTTTTTAGCATATTTTTACCGGTGTTTTGTAAGAAATAAAGGAAAGGAGTTTATCCATTAATATGTCCTGAAAGCAGATATTATTGCAAGTATTTATTTCTTCTATAAAATAACAGGGGCTTGTTACATTTATTTCAATAACATACCCGTCAATCACATCCAGCCCTGCCATATACAAGCCCATTTTATTGAGTCGTGAAGCTATAACAAGAGCTTCACTTTTTTCTTCAGGACTTAGCTCTGCAGGTCTGAAAAATTCTGCACTATGAGTATTAAACTTAAAATCATTTTTTCCGGGAAGTTTTGTTATACATTCATCAAAAACGTGCCCGCCCAGAATAAGAACTCTTTTGTC
This sequence comes from Candidatus Gastranaerophilales bacterium, assembly GCA_944323735.1. GTDB lineage: Bacteria > Cyanobacteriota > Vampirovibrionia > Gastranaerophilales > Gastranaerophilaceae > CALUPY01. Next base: position 31,977 of record CALUTO010000006.1, on the reverse strand, counting down.
TCCCGCTGCTGCTTTATCAAGATATTTCTGCACCATAACCAGTGTTTTACCGTTGTCAGTTATATTTGAAATAATAGAATTTTCATTTTTATCCCCGTTTTTGAGGTAAAATACTCCGCTGCCGAAACATCTGTTCAGCGGTTTTATTATTGCTTCTTCATTTTCTCTGACAAAATTTCTTATTTCATCAATTGACGAAGTGACAATATTTTTCGGCGCAAATTCAGGAAAGTAATTCAAATGAAGCTTTTCATTAAAGTTTTTTACGGAGGAAGGGTCGTTAATAACAAGAGTCTTTTCTTTATCAACAAAGTCAAAAACATAACACGCATTGATGTAATCAATATCGACAGGCGGATCCGGTCTGAAAAAGACTACATCAAAGTCATTTATAATTTTTTTCCGTTCCTCCTTTTTGAAAAATATATCATTATTTTTCACAAAAGCTTCAAAGCAAAGCGTTTTGGCGCATACATTTTCTATTAACAGTCTGCTCTTTGTAGTAATTGAGACATCAAAATTCCTGTCAAGAAATTCTTTTATAAGCCAGAAATTTGTTACAAGCCTGTTAAATTCAAAGTATTTCAGCTCTATTTCATCTATTACAAATAATATATTTTTCATAAATAACTCCCTTTAAAAAATATATCAGTTAAAACAAAAATTACAATGATATGGTATGATTAAATCACTGGAGTATATAAAAGGTTAAAATTTATGAAATTTTTACATGCAATGATTAGAGTAAAAGACTTGAATAAATCTCTCGATTTTTATGAAAAACTGCTGGGTCTTGTCCCCACACGCACAATAGAGCTCGAAGATTCAAAACTGCACTACCTCACAGACGGAAACACAGAAATCGAACTCACAGAAAACTTTGAAATTCCCGAAAACGGCTATGAAAACGGTGCGGCATTCGGACATTTTGCATTTGAGTGCGAAAACCTCGATGAATTCAGCAAAAAAGTGAAAGAAACAGGCTATGAATATTTGTGGGAACCGTTTTATCTGAAAGAGATTGACACAAGAATTGCATTTCTAAAAGACCCTGACGGCAATGAAATAGAAATTATTGAAAACAGACAATAAAAGGAGTTATTAAAAATGACAAATTACGTTGACGAAGTTCTTAAAAACCTAAAAGAAAAAAACGCATATGAACCTGAATTTTTACAGGCAGCAGAAGAGGTTCTGGATTCAATAAAACCTGTTGTTGAACGCCATCCGGAATACAAAAAGCTCGCACTGCTTGAAAGAGTTACCGAACCGGAAAGGATTGTATCTTTCAGAGTGCCCTGGGTCAATGACAACGGAGAAGTTGTTGTAAACAGAGGCTACAGAGTACAATTTAATTCTCTTCTCGGGCCTTACAAAGGCGGACTTCGTTTTCATCCGAGCGTAAATCAGAGCATCATGAAATTTCTGGCTTTCGAGCAAATATTTAAAAATGCCCTGACCGGACTGCCCATAGGCGGTGGAAAAGGCGGAAGCGATTTTGACCCGAAAGGTAAATCTGATGAAGAAGTGATGAGATTTTGTCAGAGCTTTATGACAGAACTCCAGAGACATATAGGTCAGGACTGTGACGTACCGGCAGGCGATATAGGCGTTGGTGCAAGAGAAATAGGTTTTTTGTTCGGGCAATATAAAAGAATAAAAAATAACTATGAAGCAGGTGTGCTGACAGGCAAAGGGCTAGACTACGGCGGTTCTCTGGCAAGAAAAGAAGCCACGGGCTACGGTCTCATTTACTTCATGCGTGAAATGCTTGCTGCAAACGGAAAAAATCTTAACGGAAAAACTGTTATAATTTCCGGCTCCGGTAATGTTGCCATATATGCCTGCGAAAAAGCCGTTGAATACGGTGCAAAAGTAGTTGCAATGAGTGATTCCAACGGCGTTATATATGATGAGGAAGGTATCAAACTGGATACAATTAAAAAACTGAAGGAAGTCGACAGAAAGAGAATTAAAGAATATCTAAACTTCCATCCTCAGGCTAAATATATTGAAACAGTAAACAAAGAAGAATCTCCTATATATGAAATAAAAGCAGACATTGTGCTTCCCTGCGCAACCCAGAATGAAATCAATTTGAATTCTGCAAAAAAACTGGTGGCTAACGGTGTCATTGCAGTCGGTGAAGGGGCAAACATGCCGAGCACAAAAGAAGCTGTTGAATATTTTCTCGAAAACAAAGTGCTTTTTGCGCCGGCAAAAGCAGCAAATGCAGGCGGTGTTGCAACATCAGCACTTGAAATGTCTCAAAATAGCATGAGATATTTCTGGACATTCGATGAAGTTAACGAAAAGCTGGACAATATTATGACTAACATATTCAAAGCCTGTGAGGATGCGGCCGGTGAATACGGACTGGGAACAAACTATGTTGCAGGCGCAAACATTGCCGCCTTCAGAAAAATTGCAAAAGCAATGAAATCACAGGGAATTATTTAATAAACAACGCAAGGAATACCTGCAGCGCACCTGAAAGGGTGCGCTGTTTTTTCACAAAATTAATAATACTTTTGTGCAATAAAATTTTTAAAATATTGCTATTCAGCACAATGAAAAGAGTTGGGACATATACTATATTAGCATGGTAAATCCTCAACTCTTCTGATTGCTTGTACTTAGTGCTCACCCTTCCTGCTTTTTTATAATACGGAAGGGTTTTCTTTTATGCTTTATCTTTTATTTCCTCATGCAGTGCCGATACAAATTCGTCAACTTTCAGTGTACCTATCGGACCTTTTCCTCTTTTTCGAATTGCAACAGAATCAGATTCGATTTCCTTGTCTCCAACAACTGCTACATAGGGAACTTTTTTATTCTGCAGAGCTTCTCTGATTTTGTAGTTCATACTTTCGGAACGGTCATCAAGATTTACTCTTATGCCTGCAGCTCTGAGTTTTTTGTAGACTTTTTCCGCAAAATCAAGATGTTTGTCGTTTGAAATCGGAACAATAGCTACCTGTGTCGGAGCAAGCCAGAGCGGGAAAGCACCTGCATAGTGCTCAATTAAAATTCCGTGGAATCTTTCCATAGAGCCGAATACAACCCTGTGAAGCATAAGCGGAGTTTTTAACTGACCGTCTTTGTCCTGATATTTTAAATCAAATCTGGCAGGCAGGTTAAAGTCAAGCTGAATTGTAGCACACTGCCATGTTCTGCCTATCGCATCCTTAACTTTGAAATCAATTTTAGGCCCGTAAAAAGCACCGTCGCCTTCATTTATTTCATATTTCATGCCTCTGCGCTCCATTGCCTCTTTGAGTCCGGCTTCAGCTTTGTTCCAGTTTTCTATTTCGCCGATATAGCTTTCCGGTCTGGTAGAAAGCTCAACTTCAAACTGCATATTAAAAATAGCCATTGTATCGGCAACAAAGTCAATAATTTCGTTTATTTCATCAACGAGCTGTTCCGGTGTGCAGAAGATATGTGCATCGTCCTGAGTAAAGCCCTGAACACGGGTCAAACCGCCCAGAGCACCGGAATGTTCTTTTCTGTATACCGTACCGAGTTCAGCCATTCTCAACGGCAATGAACGGTAAGAATGTCTGTTTGCCTGATAAATCAGTATATGAAACGGGCAATTCATCGGTTTTAGAATAAACTGTTCGTCACTGTCCTCTTCTTTCTGAATAAAAAACATATTTTCTCTATAGTGGTCAGCATGGCCTGAAATTTCCCAGAGTTTTGATTTTGCGATATGAGGAGTGTTTACAATAACGTATCCTCTTTTTCTGTGCTCCTCTCTCCAGTAGTTTTCTATTTCTTCTCTGACAACAGCAAGATTCGGATGCCACAGAACAAGTCCTGCGCCGAGTTCATCACGGGTAGAGAACAAATCAAGCTGGGTACCGAGTTTTCGGTGATCACGTTTTTCAGCTTCTTCAAGCATTGTTAAATATGCCTTCAAATCGTCTTTTGTCCAGAAGGCAGTTGCATAAATTCTCTGGAGCATTTTATTTTTTGCATTTCCACGCCAGTATGCACCTGCGACTTTTAAAAGCTTAAAAGCTTTAATAAATGATGTATTCTGCAAATGCGGGCCAGCGCAAAGGTCGTTAAACAGAGAATTTCCGTCTTTATCTTTTGTCAGATAAAGTGTAGGGTTATGATGTTTATGCTCTTCTAATAATTCTGCCTTGTATATTTCACCCTGTGATTTAAATTCAGAAATTTGTGCATCAACATCGGGAATAACATATTTTTCAAAATGGAGGTTTTGTTTTACTATTTCTTCCATTTTTTCTTCAATTTTTCTTAAATCATCTTCAACAAATGTGTGACCGTCAAGGTCAAAATCATAATAAAAACCATTTTCAATAGCAGGCCCTATCGCAAGTTTTGCCTGCGGGAAAAGTGCAATTACAGCCTGCGCCATAATATGCGAGGTCGAATGGCGGAGCACGTAAAGCGTCTCAGGGTCTTTCGAGGTCAGTATTTGTATACTATCACCATCCGTCAGGGTAGTTCGTATATCCTTCAATTCACCGTTAATTTTAGCTGCAACAGCATTTTTTGCAAGACCGCTGCTGATTTGATTCGCCAAATCCAGCGCACTAAAGCCGTTTTCTATTTCGATTTTTGAATTGTCGGGTAAACTTACCTGAATTTTAGACATTTTTACTTCCTCATTTAATATTCCATAATACCTTTATAGCACTACCAAAAATCTATTGCAATTTTAAATTTATTGTAATATAATTTAAAGAAAGTAAATAATTTGTAATATTTTTAAGTTTTAATAAGTTTATGCAAATAAGTCTTAGTCTAAATTAGAAGTAGTGGATATTATAGAAAGATAGGTTTTTAAGCATGTGTCCAAACAGTGAACCCATTAATGAACAAAGCGAAACAAAACAAAAAATCCTTATTGCGGATGATGAAGCGAGTATTCGCAGAATTCTTGAAACCCGTCTGGGTATGATAGGTTATGATATTGTTACGGCTGCAGACGGCGAAGAGGCTGTTGCTGTATTTAACAAAGAAAATCCTGATTTAGTAGTACTGGATGTAATGATGCCGAAGATGGACGGCTACGGTGTCTGTCGTGAAATAAGAAGGACATCCGATGTTCCGATTATTATTCTGACCGCACTCGGAGATGTATCTGAAAGAATCACGGGTCTGGAGCTCGGTGCAGACGATTATGTAGTCAAACCGTTCAGCCCGAAAGAACTCGAAGCACGTGTTAAATCAGTTTTAAGACGTGCAACAAACAGAGAAATAGCTCCTGCAACCGGTAAAGTCACAAAGAACGTTATTACAACAGGAAACATTAAAATCGATACAGCCAGACGACAGGTGTTCAGAAAGAACGAACGCATCAGACTGACAGGTATGGAGTTCAGTCTTCTTGAACTGCTTGTTAACAATTCAGGTCAGGCATACTCCAGAAACGAAATTCTCCAGTATGTGTGGGCATATCCGCCGGATCACAGGATTGATACAAGAGTTGTTGACGTACACATTTCAAGATTACGCTCAAAACTAGAAACAGATCCGGCAAATCCTGAGCTCATACTTACGGCCAGAGGTATCGGATATATGTTTCAGAGAATAAACTAGATAAAAAATTAATTATAAAAAAGGACTTTTTCAACAAAGTCCTTTTTTGTTATATGTTTTATTAAATTTTTTGGATTTGCGACAGATTTCTTGCGCTTCTGAAAATGTTTGTCAGATGCGGTAATTTAAGTAGATAAAGCCAGAATTTATTAATATTTTCTTGACTCATTTAATTAAAATATAACTTTATTAATTAAAATTATATCTTCGTCGCCAAAGACGGTGCAATGCTAATAAACGCTCTGACAAGTCTTTCATCCCAGTGAATGCCTGCACCGAGTTTCAGAATTTCACAGGCTTTTTCAACTGACAAACCCTTTCTGTAAGGCCTGTCGCTTATAAGTGCGTGATACGCATCAGCAACTGAAACAATCCTTGCAGTAAGCGGAATTTCCTCTCCTTTTAATTTTTCAGGATATCCTGTACCGTCCCAGTGCTCATGATGATACTTGACCATAGGAATAAGGTCATGAAGCGATTCATTGGGTCGTAAAATTTTTTCTGCACCTATAACCGGATGTTGTTTCATAATTTCCCATTCATCGTCAGTCAGTTTTGAAGGTTTTCTCAAAACATTTTCAGGTATGCCGATTTTCCCGATATCATGCAGCAGTGCACCCAATTTTATACGCTCAACATCTTTTTCGGGAAGATTCAGCGCACGTGCAAGTGCTTCAGAGTATCTTGAAACAGAAGTTGAATGACCTTTTGTATATTCATCTTTTGCATCAATTGCAGAAGCAAGCGAGGTGACAACCTCAATAAGATGGTTTTGTGAAATAATTTCTTCACTATGAAATTTATTCACAAGTTCCTCATCAAAGTTTATGCCTATTTGTGAATGCCTTTTAGCGATAATTGAAGCAAAAGAACTGAGAGCCATATCATCCCAGAAATCAAAATCATCAGACGATACGATAGTGGACATTCCGTTCTTGTACCCCTTGCTTTTTGAAATATACATAGCCTGCTCTGCCAGAATAAGCAGCTTTTCCTGATCCTTTGTCGCATCAGGATATGTAGCAATTCCAACAGACACCTTTATCGGCCCTACATCATCAACAAGGCAGCATGAAAGCGCATAAGTCAAATACTCGGCAAGATATTTTGCATCAGATGAATCTGTTTCAGGCAGAATGATTGCAATTTCATCTCCGCCGTATCTTGCAGCAGTGTCGTTATTTCTTATATTCTGATTGATTTTGTCCGCAACTATTTTTATTATTTCATCGCCTTTTGCAGGGCCGAAATCCTTGTTTATCTGAGAAATATTGTTGATATCAAAAATAACTATTGAGGTTTTTGTATCTGTTCTGTTTGCTTTATCAAGCTCCTGTGCAAGAATTTCCTGAAATTTTCTGTGATTGTTCAAATTTGTCAGAGCGTCAGTATGGGTGTTCAGTATAACTTTTGTTGAAAGCTCTTTGTTTTGAACAAACAGAGCAAGATAGTTAGCCATTAGTTTATAAATTTCAGCATTGGATTCAAAATTAGTGTCCCCGACAAGCATAACTCCGCTGCATTTATCCATAACACACAGAGGTATGATTCCAACCGGAGATTCGGTCAGATAATGAATATTTAAAAACTCATTATTTTCATTAAAAAGTATCTGCCTCGACTTAAATGCCTTTTCAATAGGCGAGCCATGCCCGTTTATCAATATTCTGGAGGTGAATGTTGAGCCGATTTTGTCAATTATTTTCAGATTTATATAACTTGAACGCTCATTGTAAACCCCGAGAGCAGTAAACATAGCATTTAAACGGTTTACACAAATATTATGCAATGAGTAAAAAAGCTCATTTTGTGTATCTTTATCCTTCACTACTTCATTAAAAAATTTTATGACCTCCGCATAGTCAACACTCGCAGTCTGCATCCAGTTACTGTGTCCGTATCCGGCATAAAGCCTGTTTGCGGTAGTTCTGTTATTAAGGCTGTTAATTCTGGACACAAGTCCGTCCGGAATGATAGGATTTGATAGTTTTCCCGTCACACTTTGACTTTCACTGTTTTCTGTTTTTTTTATCTTGTTTAAGTCCAAAATTACACCTTCCTGAGTTAAATACAACAAAACAAGTCACATATTTTTTTTGACTAAAAATATAAAAATGTTGAATTTTGTAAATAACTCACATTAAAGTCTAAATATTGTATCAGCTAAATACAGTCTTTGTAAAGATGTAAAGAGATGAAAATATTTTCTTCGGCAATGTTTTGTTAAAATTTTCTACGTTATGCATTATGCAGGATAAGCCCGTATACAATACTGTCAACAATCGCCATATATGAAGCTTCTATAATGTTCTGGCTGACGCCAACAGTATCCCATTTATTAAAGCCGTCTGTTGTTTCAATATTGACTCTGACCTGAGCAGCAGTACCATCAGCACTATCAAGAATACGTACTTTGAAATCATTAAGTTTGTAGAAATGAATCTGCGGAAAAACATCCTTCAATGCCTTCCTAAATGCCATATCGAGTGCATTAACAGGCCCGTCTCCCTCTGAAACTGTATGAATAATTTCATTTTTTACCTTGAGTTTTACCGAGGCCTCTGTATTTACATTAGAAATTCCTGCAATTGTATCACCAATTATTCTATATCCGAGCAGCTCAAAAAATTCTTTTTTTGTTCCGAGTATGTCCATAACAAGTAGCTCAAAGGAAGCCTCTGCCCCCTCGAATGCAAACCCTTTCCATTCCAGATTTTTTATTCTCTCAATGATTCGGGGTATATTCTCTTCCCCGACACTGTTCACAAAACGTAGGTGTTCAATTTTTTCACGGATAGACGAAGCACCCGCCTGATCGCTGATGAGTATTTTTCTTGAATTACCCACAAGCTCCGGTTTTATATGCTCGTACGTCTCTGAATTTTTGGCAACACCGCTTGCATGCACACCTGCCTTGTGTGCAAAAGCACTTCTTCCGACAAAAGGCAGATTTGAAGGTGCAGACACATTAGCGATTTCTGCAATAGAATTTGCGATGTAAACCAGCTTTGACAGATTTTCACCGATTACATCAAAACTTTTTTTCAACTGCAAGTTAGGAATAACAGAGCACAGATTTGCATTTCCGCATCTCTCGCCGTAGCCGTTTATTGTCCCCTGAACCTGAACAGCACCTGCATCTGTTGCTGCAATAGAGTTTGCTACAGCCATATCTCCGTCATTGTGGGCATGTATACCTAAAACTATCTCCGGTATACATTCTTTGACGGCTTTTGTAACCTTATAAATTTCAGTATTTATACATCCACCGTTTGTATCACACAGAACAACTCTCTCCGCACCTGCTTCATATGCAGTTTTTACGGCTTTCAGAGCATATTCCTGATTGTGCCTGTATCCGTCAAAAAAATGTTCTGCATCAAAAAATACCCGCCTGCCGTTACTTTTCAGATATTCAATACTTTCTTTTATCATATTCAGATTTTCTTCAAGAGTGGTTGAAAGAGCTTCCGTTACATGAAAATCCCATGTTTTGCCAAAAACAGTTATTACCTCTGCTTCCGAAGAAAGCAGCATGTTCAAAACTCTGTCATCAGATGCTTTAATTAACGGCTTTTTTGTACATCCAAAAGCCGAAATTTTTGAATGAGAGAGCGAAAGTTTTTTTATTTCTTTAAAAACCTCTTCATCAACCGGATTTGCGCCCGGCCACCCGGCTTCAATATAATCAATACCGAGATTGTCAAGCAGTTTTATAATTTTTATTTTGTCAGACACTGAAAAATTAATGCCCTCTGACTGAGCACCGTCTCTTAATGTAGTATCATAGATTTCAATTTTTTTCATATTAAACCTTTACAAAACAGAATAAAAGCCGGTACGATAATACCGGCTCTTATTCTATCATGAATTGTTTGCTTATGGCTAGTTTTTAGCTCTGTTGATGATTTTATTGCTGTCATCAACCCATGTAAACTTCGAACGCAGTTCTTTTCCGACTTTTTCTATCTGGTGTTCTTCACCTTCTTTTTCAAGTTCTCTGAATTTTTTCATGCCGGAATTATATTCATCAAGCCATTCTTTTGCAAATTTTCCGCTCTGGATTTCCGAGAGCACTTTTTTCATTTCATCTTTTACAGCAGGAGTAATAATTCTCGGGCCTATCGTCATATCACCCCATTCAGCAGTATTTGAAATAGAATATCTCATATCTGAAATACCGCCCTGATTTACAAGGTCAACAATGAGTTTCATTTCGTGCAGACATTCAAAGTATGCCATGTACGGCGAATATCCCGCTTCTACAAGTGTTTCAAATCCGGCTTTCAGCAGTGCTGTCAAACCTCCGCACAACACGCACTGTTCACCAAAGAGGTCAGTTTCTGTTTCTTCTTTAAAGTTTGTTTCATAAATTCCGGCTCTGCCTGCGCCAATCGCTGAAGCATAAGCAAGTGCAACTTCTTTTGAGTCGCCTGAAGGATCCTGATATACAGCAATCAATGACGGCACACCCTTGCCTGCTTCATATTCGCTTCTGACAGTATGTCCCGGGCCTTTTGGTGCGACCATAAGAACATTTACATCAGCAGGCGGAACGATTTTTTTGAAATGAATATTGAATCCGTGTGCAAACATAAGGTACTGGCCTTTTCTGAGATGAGGCTTGATTTGTTCTTCATATACTTTAGCCTGCACTTCGTCCGGGATAAGAATTTGAATTACATCAGCCCACTCAACGGCATCTTCAATGGACATAACTTTCAAACCCATTGCTTCTGCTTTTTTTGCGGAAGCACCGTTCGGTCTCAATCCTACAACTACATCACAGCCTGAATCTTTAAGATTTGTCGACTGGCCGTATCCCTGTGAACCAAAACCGATTACGGCAATTTTTTTATCTAAAATTTTGCTTTTGTCGATGTCTTTGTCCATGTAAACTTTAAATTCGTTGCTCATGTTTAAACTCCTGTCTTTTGTGCCGCCTGAACAAATATAAAGCGGTCTTTTAGTTTTTTACTGCAAAATATTTTAGCACACAAATTTGTATTGGCGCAAATTATTATTATAAGTAAAACTGCTATGTCAATTTAATACGAAAAATACCTGTCAAAATCAACATCATCAAAGCTGCACAACAGTCTGAAAACTTCATCATCTTCGTCCATACGCTGAAAATTGTATTCATCAAATTTCCAGAGCTTCGGATTTATACCCCTTACCCTCACTATATTTTTATCAAGCAGAATTTTCAGTTTCTTTTTGACAATCTCAAGCGGCAACCCCAGTGATTTTGAAAGTTCTACGGCAGAAACACCGTCATCATGGCTGCATTTTTCCGGTGTCATAAACATCAGTTCAAGTCCGACACTTTTTAAATCTTTATCTTCATCTTGAGAGTAATCGTAATACATATAATTATAATAACTCACACATAAGGTTTGTGCTAGTAGGCTGTTGCCGTAATTTTTTTACACAATACCTGTTTTACAAATAAAATCTGTTTTATCTTTATTTATTGCGCATTATAGTAATTTTGTATTAAACTTATGTGTAATTACATGTCTGATGTGTCCGATTTTTTAAAAAAACAGACGTCAGACATAAGAGTTTCTTTTAAAAAATTGATGAAAGGATGAGAACATGTCATTTAATCCGCTTAAAGAAAAGGGAATGAAGCTTGAAGACCAGATAAGAACCTGGCATGAAATAGCAGGAAAACCTTTGAACAAAACAATGACGAACTGCTATACAAGAGCTCGCCAGCTGCTTTTAAACAGCATTGAAACCGGAGCACGGAACTTTAAGCATATGTTTTCACAATTTTGCAAAGACACTGAAGCAAAAAAGCTTATAGCTGACATAAGAAGAATTGAAGATATGCAGCAAACAACAGTAAACTGGCTCACTCCGTCAGACCAGTCAGTACTTGAGACAACTCTTGCATATGAACAAACTGCCGTTGATCTGACAGCGGGAATTGCACAAAACGAACCTGATTCTTATGTAAAGCAGGCTTTTGATTTTTGCCTTCTTGAGGATTTTGATCATCTTTACAGATACAGTCAGTGGGCTTATATAATGCATAATGTAAAGCCGTCAGACATTACGCAGTGCCAGACAGATATTGTTGTGGGCCGCCCGACACAGCAGCAGCATAATGTAAATTCAATGAGAATCAGAAAGCCATACGACAGAAAAAAAACAGCTATTCAAACAAAAGTAAATATTCGCACAATTTTAGCACTTGAGCATCAAACGCAGAACTTCTATTCAGAACATGGCATGTACTACGGCAACGGTGTGCTCAGAGAAACATATGCAGAAATATGCGATGTGGAAGAAGAACACGTTACTATGTACGGCTCGTTGATTGATTCAAAGGAAAGTTTATACGAAAAGCTGCTGTTACAAGAATTCACAGAGGTCTGCGCATATTATTCCTGTATGGAAGATGAAAAAGACGAAAGCGTAAGAAAAATATGGGAAAGATTTCTTCTTTTTGAACTGGAACACCTGCAGGCAGCAGCTAAACTATTTGAAAAACACGAAAAGCGTGATGCACAGGAGGTTATCGGAGATAAAGTCATTGTAACAGCAAGTATCTGCTCTCAGAAGGATTACACAAGAGCACTTTTAAAAGAACAGCTGGGTAAGCGTCTTGATACAAAAAAGGGATACACGAATATAAACAATCTTCCTCCCAAATGGGACAGCTATTATATTCAAGACCATGTTGCACTTGAAGGAGCACCGACTGAAACAGTAATCAGAATAATGGGACCGTCATACGGCAGAGACATCGTAGAAGGGTCGGAACGTCTTATTTACAAAGAGCCTGACCTTGTATCTATGGGGTTACAGCAGCTTGCACAGGCAGCAAATACCGTCGGCGTTGAAGATTATTGCGAAATGCAAAGCCGCTGCCCGAGATACGATTTGTTTTAAAATTCACTAAAAAAACTATTTATTCTGTCAATCAGTGCGAGAGTTTGCTCTTCTAATTCCACGTAAGTTGAATTGTTGAAAATAACCGCATCCCAATCTTTTACGTCATCCAGTGCCGTTTCCGTCGGGTCATCAGAGCTGGTCAATTTACCTCTCTGTGCCCTTTTTTCGATGTCAGCCTCAACTCTGATTTTAAAAGCATTTTTAAAAAATTCGAGTTCCCGTTTTACTCTAACATCCGGCACAATTATGTTTCCGCTTTGTGCAATCACTTTTTTTATCCAGTAGTCTGAATCTTCACTTCTGCGTTTGTTGCCGAGGGCTATCAAATCAGGTCTGTAAAGATGCTTGTTTTTCAAAATTTCATCAAGTGTTAGTCCTGTTTGTTCAGAATATTCTAATTTTATTGCATCACCCAGACCTATTCTCTTAAAATCTTTGAGTTTTTCAAGCAGAATTTTCGCTGCTGTGTCTTTGCCGGAGTATTGTTTTCCTGACAGTATAATGATTTTTTCAGCCATTTTATTCCCTTTTTTTAAAAATTACCCGATTAGGCAATTTTTTTGCTGTACTTTTTTTTATTTTATTATATAATAATAGACCCGGAAATTAAACGGGGTAGTCGAAACTAATAACTCATTTGTGGTGAGGAAAGGTTAGCATGAAAATAAACAACATAGAAAGCCGTCTGGCAAAGGAATCACTATCCTTAAAATTCAATCCGCTTAACAATCTTAAAGCCAGATTAAGATGTCTGGACGCAGAATACAATGCTTCTGTCAAAGACTACGCAAATAAAGCTAAAGACATAGAAAACAGTACAGAAAGCTAGTCAATTAGTGATAAATCCTGAACTTTGCTGAATTTCAGTTCAAGTTCACGCCGGAGTTTTGAGTCAATGGTCTCATATCTTTCCTCTACCAGATGGAAAGCTTCTTTCCTTGCGAGTTCAAGGATTTTTGTGTCTTTTATTATATCAGCCAGTGCAAATGAGGCTATACCGCTCTGTTTTGTACCCAAAAATTCACCGGGGCCTCGCAGTTCTAAATCTTTTTCCGATATGACAAACCCGTTGTTCGTTTCTTCCATTATTTTTAACCGGTCAAGAGAGGACTTTGTACCCGGACAGAGTATGCAATAAGACTGCAATGAAGAACGGCCCACACGTCCTCTAAGCTGGTGAAGCTGTGAAAGCCCGAAACGTTCCGCATTTTCTATCAGCATAACAGTAGCATTAGGAACATCTACGCCGACTTCGACAACAGTTGTAGCTACAAGTACATTGAACTCATTATTTTTAAACCTGTTCATAACATCGTCTTTTTCATCATTAGAAAGTTTTCCGTGCAGCAGACCGATTTTCATATCGGGGAACACTTCGGTTTGCAGCCGTTGCGCTTCTATCGTAGCAGCTTTTGCCGAAAGTGTTTCGCTTTCATCGATTAAAGGATACACGACATAAGCCTGATGTCCTTTATTAATCTCATCTTTAATCAGAGAATACGCTTTTTTACGTTGAGCACCTGTTGCAATTGTTGTTATAATCGGTTTTCTGTTTTCGGGCATCCCGTCAATTATTGAAAAATCGAGATCTCCATGTGTGGTAAGAGCAAGAGTCCGGGGAATAGGAGTAGCAGTCATAGTAAGCATTTGTGCATTGTTACCCTTTTTCATAAGTTCAAGCCGCTGCTTTACTCCGAATCTGTGCTGTTCGTCAATAACTATTGCGCCGAGATTTTTGAATTCAATATTACTCTGAATAAGAGCGTGTGTCCCCACTGCAATGTTAATCTGTCCGTTTTTAAGGTCGGTTTCCAGTTTTTTTCTTACCTTAGCACCGTTTGTTCCAGTAAATAGTCCTACAGAAAGCCCGAGAGGGGTAAGCCAGTTTACAAAATTATTAAAATGCTGCTGGGCAAGTATTTCGGTGGGAGCCATCAAAGTGCCCTGATAACCGTTTTCTATCGCTGACAGAAGCATTGCACAGGCTACTACGGTTTTGCCGCTTCCGACGTCCCCCTGAAGCAGTCTTTGCATAGGAGTATCCGATGATATATCCGCAAGTATTTCATTCAGTGCTTTTTTCTGTGCACCGGTAAGTTCAAACGGCAGACTTTTCAAGAACTTTTTAACAAGTCCGTCCTCTTTGATTTTAAGCGCAATTGATTTTATACGGCGGGAATTTGATTCTCTGGTTAGTGCAAGCTGCAACTGCAAAAGGAAAAACTCTTCAAATACCAGTGTAAATCTTGCATTGCCCATATTCTCTTCGTTATCCGGAAAATGAATTTGTTTTATTGCATCACGACGATTCATCAAAACCTGTCTTTTCACTATATATTCGGGGATAACGTCATCTATATCATCGTAGAATTGTTCAATAGCGTTGTATATAGCTTTTCGCAGAGTCTTTATATTTAGTCCTTCCACGAGCTGATAAACCGGAACAATCCTTGCAAGATTCAAGTTCGATTTTTCTTCAAATTCACCTGAAAGCACCTGATACTCAGGCTTGTCTATTGTAAAACCTCCTGAATAGCTGTCTCTTTTAACCTTACCGGAAACAATAATATTTGCACCCCTTGTAAACTGTGATTTATAGTGTTCCAGCATAAATTTATTTGATTTTTTATAGAAAAAGCTTAATTTCAGCAGTCCTGTACCGTCAGTAACAGTTACCGAAACAATACTAAGACCTTTTGGAGAGGTAAAAGCACTCACAGAACGAATTGTTCCTATTACTGTAGAATTTTCACCCTGCACAAGCTGCGATATATGTGTTCTTGATGAATAATCAATATGTCGTTTAGGAAAATAGAAAATTAAATCCCTTGCTGTGTAAATACCCAGTTTGTGAAGCAGACTGCCTACTTTTGGTCCTACACCTTTTATATAAACCACATCAGTCTCTTCCGGAGTTTTTTTTATATCTGATTTTTGCGTTTCCTGCGGATGAAGTTCTTTATGCAGAGTATACACAAGATGCTGGACTGTTTTTTTTCTTGTCTGAACATTAGCCATTGCATACGTTTCAAACTCCTTTAAAAGCACCAGCCATTTCGGGTCACGTTTTGAGTTTTTATAAATGCCTGTCAGCTCCTTCAGTATATACTGGGAAAAGCTGCACATCCGGCCTCGTATGTCTATATATTTGTTTTTCTGCTCGACTTCTATTGCCGCTTTTAGCTTTTCTATATTCATTACTCGGTGATTCTCAAAACTTCATATATGTTTATTTTTTTAGATTTGCCTTTTATATCTACTTCACGTATTTTAATTACATCAACAATATGCGAAATTTTGTTGTATGTGTTTTCACTGATTAATACATGTGTTTTATAGATACGGTTATAGCCTTCAATACGGCTTGCAATATTTACTGTATCCCCAATAACAGTATATTCGAACCTGTTTTGTGTGCCGACATTCCCGACAAATGCTTCACCGGTATTTATGCCTATGCCTATATCAATTTTTGGTTTGCCTTCACAAATCCAGCGTTCCTGTATTTTTTTTACGGTATTTTTCAATTCATAAGCACACTTCACAGCTTTTTTCACATGGTCTTTATCCTGGGCAGGATCACCGAACACAACAAGAACAGCATCGCCTATAAATTTATTTATAACACCGTTATACTTTAAAATAACAGGTTCGATTTCCGAAAAGTATTCGTTCAAAAATCCTGAAACATCCTCGGCAGAATGTGTTTCCGAAATTGTAGTAAAACCTCTTATATCAGCAAACATCACGGTTATTTCCGCTTTTTTCCCGCCCAGAGACACGCTGTCAGGATTTTTCATTATTTTATCCGTAATATCCTTTGAGATATATTTATCAAGTATTTTTTTTATACGTCCTGACTTGTCGCTCGTAAAAACCTTCCTGCATGTTTTTATAAATACGGGAACGACAAGAACAGAAAGCACCGGAGCCGCAAGATTTATGTAAATTCCATACATTGAAAGAACTTTATATAAAACAAAATAAAAAATAACAAAAAGAGCAATAAATATATATCCATACAAAAATTTTGCCGACAGAAATGCAATGATAGCAAGAAAAGATGCACCTAATGTCACAAGAAGTTTTTCACCTTCATTGAGACAGTATTCTTTGTCTGCGGAGTAGTGTGCAGAGACGGGAACTGACACACTGACAGCATTTCCCTCAGCCGCTATAATATTTTTAGCCCCGAAAGCCGCATCTACAGTTCTGTCTATATATTTGTATGAAAAATGATTTATGCAAAAAATAATGCATAAAAATGAAATTATAAAAAGTATAAGCACATTTTTCATTTTCATAAAAGTATTGTACTGTATAACAAAAAGCATGGGCAATTATTAATTGTCATATGCAATAAAAGATTTTTCAAAAATAAAGGCGGCTTTAATAATAAAGCCGCCATATACAGTTGTATTATAAAAATTATAATTTATCTGCAACCATTTTAGTTGTTTCAGCAAGTCTGGTTGAATAGCCCATTTCATTGTCATACCATGAAATGATTTTAACCTGATTGCCGCCCATTACACGTGTCAACAATGCGTCAACAGTAGAGGACTGTGATGTGCCAACATAGTCAGAAGATACGAGCGGTTCTTCTGTATAGCAAAGAACATGTCCGTCAGCACCTTCTTTTAATGCAGCATTAACTTCTTCAACTGTAACATCTTTTGAAAGTTCAAATACAACGTCAACAAGTGAAACATCCGGAGTAGGTACACGCATAGCGAAACCGTCCAGTTTTCCTTTAAGCTGCGGTAAAACAAGAGCAACAGCTTTAGCTGCACCTGTTTTTGTAGGAACAATGTTCAATGCACCGGCTCTAGCACGTCTGGGATCTTTGTGACCTGCATCGAGAATTCTCTGGTCGCCTGTGTATGAGTGAACTGTAGTCATCAAACCTTTAACAATACCGAATTTTTCATCGATAACTTTAGCAACCGGTGCAAGGCAGTTTGTTGTACAAGATGCCATAGAAATTACATTGTGTTTTGCAGGATCGTATTCTTTATCGTTTACGCCCAGTACAATTGTTATATCTTCATTTGTTGCAGGAGCAGAAATGATAACTTTTTTAGCACCTGCAGCAATGTGAGCTTTTGCTTTTTCTGCATCTGTAAAGAAACCTGTAGATTCAACTACAACTTCTACACCCAAATCTTTCCAAGGCAATTGAGCAGGGTCTTTTTCTGCAAAGAATTTAATTTTCTTACCGTTTACGATAATACCTTCATCGTAAGCTTCTACTTCACCGTCAAATTTACCCATTACAGAGTCATATTTGAAAAGTCTTGCAGCATCAGCGGGTTTTAAACCGGGGTCGTTGATTGCAACATAATCAATCTGGTCAAAAATACCTTCTCTGATTGCAGCTCTTAATGTGTTACGGCCGATTCTGCCGAAGCCGTTAATTGCAACTTTTTTAGCCATTTTTGTGCTCCTCTTCTGTACTTAGTATTTATTACTACATGTTTTGTTATAAATTAAACATGTGGAATAATCAAGTCAAAAAATATTCTGCCCTGCATAAAGTTTTTGTATATAATAAATAAGAAAAGGTTTGTTTATGAAAACAAAGAGCAAGAAAACATTATTGAACTTTATAAGGATTGCCGGAGCAATTGCAGTATTTGCTGCAGTATATTTTTTCGGCGGATTTCAACCGGTGCCCGAAAATCTCTATGAAACACAAAAAATGCAAAAGGGGATGAAAGAGGGCTACTATGTAGAAAAATGGTGCAGTCCCGATTTCGGCAGGAGAGAATACGTACTGTACGACAAAACAAGAGTGGACTGCTTATCAAAAGATTATGCAATAGAGTTTGATTTTGCAAAGAAATGGGCTGAAAGTATAGGCCAGTCACTCTATTATGCAAAAATGACAGGAAAAACTCCGGCAGTTGCTCTTATTTTAACAGACCCCGCTGATATTAAATATGTAAAAAGGGTAGAAAAAACAGCGCAGGGCATAAAAATATTTTTAATTCAGGCATATTAATTAAATTAGAAATAATAAGAGAATGATTTTATGGAAACAGCATTTATTTTTTCAGCAGGAACAATTTTCGGTGCGGCAATTGTATTTTTAATACAAAAATTTCTGCTTCCGAAAAGCAATAACGCTGATTTATACGAAAAGATGCAGATGCAGTTTGAAAATTTGTCAAACAAAATTTTTAAAGAAACAACAAAGGATTTTTCCACCCGGACAAAAGAACATGTAACAGAAATTCTCGAACCCTTCAAAGAAAAATTTGATGAATTAAAAAAACAATCTGCCGCAAACAATGAACAGTTTGCAAAACTAGACGTACATATAAAAGAAGTTATAGAAACAGGTGCGAAAATCTCAACCGACACAAACTCGCTCGCCGCTGCATTAAAAGGAGATAACAGAGTGCAGGGAAGATGGGGAGAAATTATACTGGAAAGAGTGCTCGAGCTGTCAGGTCTCAGAAAGGGAGAAGAATATATTGTCCAGACCGGTTTTTCAACAGGACGACCGGATGCAGCAATTCTTCTGCCCGACAACAAAGCTGTTTTTATTGATGCAAAAACGACTCTTGCATCTTATGACGCATATTTGAATGCAACGTCTGAGGAAGAAGCAAAAAGCAGCCTTGAAATGTTCAGAAATTCCGTAAAAACACACATAACAAACCTTGCCGGAAAAGAATATTTTAATGCAACTGAATTTTCTTCACCCGAATATGTCCTTATGTTTATTCCCGTTGAAAGCTGTTATATACTTCTTTTCAGTCAGGACAGTACACTGTGGGAATTTGCGTGGAAAAACAGAATCATGCCCGTATCGCCATCTACGCTTCTTGCTGCACTAAAAATTATAAACAACTTTAATATTGTTAACCGCCAGAATAAAAATGCACTTGAAATAGCAACACTTGCAGGAAAAATGCTGGATAAATTTGCAGGACTTTTAAATGATTTAAACAGCATACAAAAAAGCTTTTCATCTGCAATGGTAAAGCTCAACGGAAGAGACAATATTCTAAGACAGGCAGAAAGACTGCAGGAGCTCGGCGCAAAAGCAACAAAACAAATGCCGGAAATAAAAACAGAATACGCTGCCACAGGCGAGACAGGGGAAAAGATTTAAAAATTTTGACTTTTTATGTATCTTTCTTTTGTTTCAATTATCTTTTTATATGAATAATCAATATATGCAGCGTCAATATTTCCCGAGTTAACCTCTTTTTCCAGTAAATCAATCAGAGAAACGGTATCGTCATCGGAGGAACGGAAAATAAACATATTTACACCCGCTTTTATAGCCGCCTTACAGGCTTCCAAAGCAGAATAATTTTGTATCCCACCCATTTTCATATCATCGGAAATTATTAGCCCCTGATAATGCAGCGTATTTCTCAGATATTTTTTTACTATATTTACAGACACTGATGCGGGGATTTTTTCCGTATCAAAGCAGGGATAATAGACGTGCGCTACCATAATCGCAGGGATATCAATAAGCTTTTTGAACGGATAAATATGAACATTCTCAAGCTCTTCCAGACTCAAATCAACAACAGGCATAGATATATGAGAATCAACAGACGTATCGCCATGTCCGGGAAAATGTTTTCCCACAGGAATAATTCCATGCTCAAGGTATGTATTTGCTGAAATTCTTGCACACGAAGCAACAATTTCCGGATTATCAGAAAAAGAACGTTCAGCTATAATCGGATTTTCAGGATTTGTGTTCACATCAAGCACAGGTGCAAAATTCATATTTAACCCGAATTTTCTAAGTTCTTCAGCAATAGCTGCGGTCTGTTCCTTTATAAACTCCGCACCGAGAAATGCACTATCTCCGGCACTTTTATACTTTGAACCGCCATAAAGATTTTGCGTGCGTTCTACCCTTCCGCCCTCCTGATCAATACTTAAAAACAACGGTTTTATTGATGCATGTGAGTTTATTTCACGGATAAGGTTTTTGAATTGAGTCTCTGTCTTTATATTCTCCTTAAAAAAAATAACGCCGCCCAGTCCCTGTTCGAGCATGGCAACAAGATTTTTGCCGGACAGATTCTCGCCCTCAAGCCCCATAATAAACATCTGTGCAATTTTTTCACGCATTGAAATCATAGACTTATCATACATTTAATTGAGTGCAAAAATCAAATTTTTATCATAGAATATTAAACAGGGGAGTATAACATGAAAAAGACTTTAATTTTACTGTTAATAGGTTTTATAATATTCGGACTTGCAGCAAAAGACAGCATGGCAGCTAAAAAGTCAAAAAAATCCGCAGGTGCAATTACACAGCAGGATATGGATGCCATGTCGGAAACTATTGACAATCTCACAAAAAAAGTATACTCGGCTTCACTGTTTTCGCCTGATGAAAACTCCGAACTCATCGGTGTAAAAATAAAACTCGACAATCAAATGCTGATTGCGCCAGATGCCACACTTGCCCCGCTGTATTACAAAGCAGGAAACCTTTATCGGGCAAGGGAAATGAAAAAAGAAGCCATAGAGTGCTATCAAACCATACTTGAAAATTTTTCAGACACAGCCCTTGCCCCGAAAGCTGCTCAGGCTCTAAAGACAATGGGTGTAAAAGTTGTTGACCCCAACGGTGACGAAGAGCAGGAATCAGGAGAACAAACAGGCGGTGCCGCAAATTCAGAACTCATTCCGGCTGAAACTACGGAAACAGAGATTGTGCCGGAAATGACAGTACCGGACAGCAAAACTGATGAGGAGACGCAAAATTAATAACACAAATTTTCATAAAGAGCCGGCGTTATTCATTCAAAATTCTTTATGATATACTGTTTTTGAGATGAGTGATATATCCTACCAAGAAGTAATAACACAGATTAAAGACAGACTTGACATAATTGATGTTGTCTCAAAATATGTAATTCTCAAAAAAAGCGGCGGAAATTACTGGGGGCTTTGTCCTTTTCACAACGAAAAGACTCCTTCCTTCAGCGTAAATCCGGCAAAACAGATTTACAAATGTTTTGGCTGCGGAGAAGGAGGGGATGTAATCAGTTTTTTGATGAAAATAAATCATCAGAGTTTCATCGAGGTTGTAAGAGAACAGGCCGAACTTCTCGGAATTGAACTTCCGTCATCATTTAATCAGTCAGGAGAAAATCAGAGCAGCAAAACCAGAATGCTCGAAGCATTGAAAGCAGCTTCAGATTTCTATACAAAAAATCTGCTCCTTGATAAAACATCAAAGGGATATCAATACATTCAAAAAAGAGGATTTGACGATGCTGTTATTCAGAAATATAAACTCGGACTTTCTCCAACAGGTTATGACACACTGTTAAATCATTTAAAAAACGATTTTTCACAAGAAATACTGGAAAAAGCAGGACTTATAATAAAAAGAGAAAACAGTTCATCTTACATAGACCGTTTCAGAAACAGACTGATGATATCTATATTTGACGAAAAAGGAAATGTTGCAGCATTCGGTGCAAGAATAATTGAAGACGACGGACACTCTCCAAAATATCTAAACTCGTCAGAATCTCCGGTATACAACAAAAGCCACATATTATACGGATTATATCAGGCTAAAGACGCAATAAAAAAAGAAGATTCCGTAATAATCATGGAGGGATATTTTGATGTTATATCAGCTCAGGTAAACGGTGTCGAAAACTGCGTTGGTGCCTGCGGCACCGCACTTACAGAAAGTCATGTAAAACTTATTTCGAGATACAGTTCATCCAGAAAAATATATCTTGCATTTGATACGGACAATGCCGGACAAAAAGCGACCGAAAGAGGCGCACAGGTTATAAAAGAAGCTTTTGACGGACTCGGCAACATAAAACAGTTCGATGAAAGCTATGCTCCAATAAGTGCAGACAGATATGCATGCGAAATACGTGTAGTGTCGCCGCCTGAAGGGAAAGACCCCGATGAATTTATAAAAGAACACGGTGCAGACGAGTATAAAAAATATGTTAAAAATGCGCCGCTGCTGATAGATTATCAAATCAACAAAATACTCGGACTCAAAAAATCCGGCATGACTCCTGTGGAAAAAAGCAGCATTGTTAAAACAGCAGTGCCCGTGCTCAATGAAATAAAAAATAATATTATCAGAGACGAGTATGTAAAAATTGTTGCATCTAAACTTGAAATCGATGAATATGCATTAAAAAAAGAACTGGCAAATCTCAAGCTAAATGCACCTTTGGCAGCAAAAAAACAAATTCCCGCCGTTAACAAAACTTTAAATATTTCGGAAAAAGCGCAAAAAAATTTATTGTCGCTATATTTAATAAATGAAAGTGTTTATAGTATCCAATCTTTAAATGCTGTTTTAAAAAATATACATTATACGAATGAAAAGTTAATAATTGTAAAAGATACAATTGACAAACTGGTACTTACAGTAAATAATGTTAAAGAATTAACAGAAGCACTATATGCAGAATTTGCAGATAATAATGAAATAAAAGAATTAATAACCGATTTGATATATTTGTCCGACAGTTTCAAAGGTTTGTCGGAAAAGGATTTTAAAACAGTAATTCATGAGAATATCGAAACTATTAATACATATAAGCTAAAGGAAGAACAAAGTCATTTACAATCCCTGTATAAAAAAGTAAATGACGATGAATTGCAGGCACTTGAATATCAAATGCAACTACGTGAAAAAATTAAAAATAAGCTAAGAACTGGAGACAATTAATGAGCAGAAAAAGAATGTCAGATAAGTCACTCGTCAGCACAATCGATGAAGATGATCTTCAGACTGATGATGTAGCAGGTGATGACTTATTCAGCGAGCCTGAAACAATTACAACAGGCAGCATGGATGTTATTATCGGAAAGCCCTCCTCCGTTGCTGATGAAATTTACATGGACGACGACGAGCAGGATGAAATATCAGATTCAGGAGTTCCAAAAGGTGTTTCGCTCGATGACCCGGTCAGAATGTATTTAAGAGAAATCGGCAGAATTAAACTCTTAACAGCCGATGAAGAAATTGATTTAGCAAGAAAGATTATACAGGGCGGCGATGCAGGTGCAGTCGCAAAAAGAAAGCTTGTTCAGGCTAACCTGAGACTCGTTGTCAGTATTGCAAAAAAATACGTAGGCAGAGGCATGCTCTTCCTCGATCTTATTCAGGAAGGAAATCTCGGACTTATCAGAGCTGCTGAAAAATTTGACCACGAACGGGGCTACAAATTTTCCACTTATGCAACATGGTGGATTAGGCAGGCTATAACAAGAGCTATTGCAGATCAGGCCAGAACCATCAGAATTCCTGTCCACATGGTAGAAACAATTAACAAACTCAAAAAAGTAACCAGAAAACTGGCGCAGGAACTCTCAAGAAAGCCGACAGAAGAAGAACTGGCACAGGAAATGAGCATATCTATCTCAAAACTCAGAGAAATCATCAAAGTTGCGCAAGAACCGCTTTCACTTGAAACACCGATTGGTAAAGAAGAGGACTCTAGACTGGGCGATTTTATCGAGGATAAAGATGCTGATGCGCCTGTAAAAACTGTTGCGCATGAACTTTTGAGAGAAGATTTAGCAGAAGTTTTGAGCGGACTTTCTCCCAGAGAAAGAGATGTGCTGAGGCTGAGATTCGGCATGGATGACGGCAGACAAAGAACTCTCGAAGAAGTCGGACAACTGTTCGGAGTAACAAGAGAACGTATCAGACAAATTGAAGCAAAAGCACTGAGAAAGCTCAGACATCCAAACAGAAGTAAACGTCTTAGAGAATACGTAGAAGTTTAAAAGAACTATAGATAAAAAAATAATGGGTTTCATACTGATAACCCATTATTTTTTTTACAACTTATGCTAATATTTTTTGTGAGATATCCGGCATAAGCATATTTTTATTTTTAACTATTCAGGGATTTTGAGAGATGGAGATACTGGAAAAAAATCTATTACAGCTTGAAAAGACGAACAAAAATCTTGCTGATAAAATTCGAAATATAAAAGAAATAAAAGGTCTGTATGAACTGAAACAGAACCTTAAAGGAGAATATAATCTTTCAATAAACGGAAAATTTGTTCACTCAATCACAGGTGCCCAATCCGAAGCAGAAAAAGTTTTCAAAGAGCTGAAAAAAGACAGCCCTAACTCACTGCATATAGTATACGGTATGGGATTAGGCTATATGCCGGATTACTATATTGAGAACACAAAAGGCTATGTCATTGTCTATGAACCGGATATTGAAACACTTCGTATTGTATTTGAAATCGTAGATTTTGAAACACAATTGAATGCTGCAAATCTGTTTTTCGCATCAGACATAGAAGAGCTAAAAGAAGGCTTTAGCAGGTTTTTCAAATACAAAACAGAAACAGATATTTCCTGTCTGGACTACTATAAATACAACAGGAAGAATGAATTTGAGACATTTTGCAATGAATGCAAAAAAATTACACAAATCTATTCTTTTAACTACCGCTTTCATGTAACATCTGCTTATAAATTTCTAGTATCAACAATGCATTGCATGATAGGCAGGCTTCAGTTGCCGGAATTAAGGGATTACAAAAATATATTCAGCAATGTTCCTGCAGTTATTGTCTCGGCAGGGCCTTCTCTTGCAAAAAATATTGATGCCCTGAAATCAGTGCAGGACAGAGCAGTGATTTTTTGTGTCGGAGCTGCATATAAAACTCTTTATGAAAACGGAATAACCCCTGATTTTTGTGTGCTTATAGAACGTATTGACACATCTCATCACTACACTTTCCCGAATAATAAAGACGTCAATATAATAATTGAGCCCTTTACAAATTATAAAGTATTTATGACGAAATTTAAGAGATACCTGACGAGTGTTTCTTACGAAACCTCTTCAAATCACTGGTTCGAACAATTAAAAAACAAAACTCCCGACAATTTCGAAGCCAAAGGAACTGTTTCATATCAGGCACTTTATTCGGCAAAATTTATGGGCTGCAATCCGCTTATACTTCTCGGGCAGGATCTTGCATACGTTGACGGGAAATGCTATGCAAAAGGTTCACAATATGAAGACCTGGTTTGTGTAAAAGATGAACAGACCGGCAAATACAAAGTCTGGCCTAGGGATTATGAAAAATTTAAAAACGGATACTGCGCACCGATCATCGCTCTGGGCTATACAGATGAACAGTGCTATGAAATAGTGAAAAAGAACATGGACAAAATAACAAACGGACTCGCTTTCGTAGATTCGCAAGACGGCGGAAAGCTTCCTACCCAAAGCGGTTATGCACTGTTCATTGAATATTTTAAAGATTTTGCAAACAAAAATAACGGTGAAAATATTCTCATAAATTCATCGACAGGCGGGGCAAATATACCGGGATTTAAAAACATTCCCCTTTCAGAGGCAATGCAGCTATACACAAAACCAAAACCAAATATTGACAAAGTTCTTGACACTATCACACCTGACATTACTGAATTAAAAACCATTTTAAACAATATAGAAAAAGACAAAAAACAACTTGAAGCAGCAGATAAAATCCTCACTCAAGGCCAGTCACTTATAAAAACAATTAACAACGAACATAAAAAGCACAAAAAAGCTACCGAAAAATCACTTAATGCAACAAAAAAAGCTGTTTCTCTATACTTTGAACTGTTAAATAACTATTTCTGGAAAAATACTTTATTCAGACTTATCTCAACTGAAGAAAACGGTGAACTTGGCTGGTTTTTAAAAGAAAATAAAGATGTATCGCTTCCGGAAAAGCAGAAAGAGGTTATTTCGCTTCTGGATACATATTTTACAAACGTACATAATAAAGTGACACGAACACTGGAAAAATTAAACATTTATTTGGAGAAATATAATGAAAGCAGTACTTCAAAGGGTTAAACATGCCTCGGTGACAATAAATAATGAACTCTATTCAAAAATCGACAGGGGTATTCTTGTGCTCTACGGAGTTGAAAAAGGAGATACACCGGATAAAATGGAATGGATGGCTAAAAAAATTGCCAGCTTAAGAATATTTGAAGATATAAACGGAAAAATGAATCTTTCGTGTGCCGATATTTCAGGAGAAATTCTTGTTGTATCCCAATTTACGCTCGCCGCAGACTGCGCAAAAGGAACAAGACCCGGATTTGACAAAGCAGAAAAACCACAACAAGCTAAAATAATGTACGAAAATTTTATTAAAGAAATACAGAAAAACAATCTGACTGTAAAATCCGGAAAATTCGGTGCTACAATGGATATTGCGCTGTTAAACGACGGGCCTGTTACTATCATTTTAAACAAATAAATAAAAAAATTATAAAAAAGCTTGCCATATAAAGATTTTGAGTTTAGAATAGAATTAAATTCATGAACTAATTTATTAAGCAACACCGAGGAGCTAGTTTTTAACAGCCTTTCACTTAAAAGGGTAAAAGTAAATATGTATGTAAATAAGTGTACTAAATGTGGAGCGGAATTTGAAACAAAAAACCCCAAAAGGGTAATATGTCCCAACTGTCTGTATCCTGATAAAAAACCCGACGCAGATTCAAATTCTGACACACAAAATAATGAAAATTATCAAGGTTCTTACAATTCCTATTCAACCGAAGCATTCCAGCAGAGAGAAAGAAGGGATGACAACAGACCTTACGGTCAGTCAAGATATGACGGTCAGCGTTCATACAACCGTCCTTACCCGCAGCGAAACTACAACAGCGGGCAGAGAAGACCATATGACAGAAATGACGGCGGATATAACAGAGGCGGGTCTTATCAAAGACAACCACGCCCGTATGACCGTGATAACAGAAACCAGAAACCTCAGGGCAGACGTCCGCAAAGACAGAGACCGGCGCAGAAAAAGCCGCCGAAGCAGCTTCTTATTAACAAAGAACAACTGCTTCAAATAGAAGAATTATACAAAAAGATGCTTCCTTTACCGAACCCGGATGCACATGAAGTAATAGGAGCACAAATAGGGCTTGAACCGAGAAAAGTATTTTTTGGCATAAATCTCGTACGCCAGAAACTTATGCTTCCTAAGCTTACATATCCGAAAAGAAAACTCGCAGTATCTCCGGATCAACTTATGGCAATAAAAGCTTTATATGAACCATTACTGCCCCTTCCTCCTATCGGATGCCACAAAATTCTTGCAGCCCAGCTAAAAATCGATGAATGGCGTGTGCATGTCGGCATAGGTCTTATTAGAAAACAGATGGGATTAGATCGTTGGAACCCTGACAGAGAAGATGCACCGCAGGAATTTAAAAATCAAACAACGCAGGAAGAAAAGCAAGAAAACATTGATAATACAGAGAATTTAGAGAAAACAGACGCACCTAAAAAAACAGCGAAAAAATCCAAAGCAGCAGTTCAAGAAGCAGCAGAAAATGAAGAATAAACTGATTTCAGTAGGAAAAATTCTTAGTTTTCACGGCATTAAAGGTGAAGTAAAAATGGGCTTCACTGCAGGCAATGAAGCTCTTATCAAAAATCTCCGTTCTGTTTTTATATTCATAGATAATGAAAAGAAATCTTTTCAGGTGGAATCAGTTCGTTTTCACAAAAATTTTGCCATTATTAAATTTTCGGAAATAAACTCCATAGATGAAGTAATGACCATCAAAGGGTCGTTTGTATATTTAGAAGAAACACAGGTAAAATCAGGACTGGAGAAAGACGAATTTTTAATAAACGACTTAATAGGGCTTATTGTCAAAGATACAAAAGGAAATAATGTCGGCATTGTTAATCAGATAGGAGAAAATCGTGCAACAAGCCTCATTTCTGTCAAAAAACCGGACGGAAAAATATTTTTAGTTCCTTTTGTTAAAGAACTTGTACCTGAAGTGGACACTGAAAACGGATATGTTACCATAAATATGATAGACGGGCTGGATGACTGATGAAATTCGACGTTATTACGCTTTTTCCAAACATGATAAAAGATGCCTGCTCGCACAGCATGCTTTCACGTGCGCTCAACACAGGTATAATTTCAATAAACACAATTAATCCGAGAGATTATACGCTGGACAAACATAAAAAAGTTGATGACACACCATACGGAGGTGGTGCTGGTATGGTTTTGATGTGCCAGCCTTATTTTGATGCATTTGACAGTATTCAAAAAGATGAACACACAGAAGTTTTTCTGTTATCGCCGCAGGGGCAAAAGTTTGAACAGACTACGGCCTGCGAACTTTCAGAAAAAAAACATATTATTCTCATATGCGGACATTACGAAGGATTTGACGAGCGGATTAAAATTTACACAAAAGCAAAAGAAATTTCAATAGGAGATTTTGTTTTAACAGGAGGAGAACTTCCCGCCCTTTGCATTATAGACGCAGTATCAAGGAATATAGAAGGATTTTTGGGGAAAATTGAGTCTGCTAAAAAGGACTCATTTTCTGACGGGCTGCTGGAACACCCGCAATACACAAAGCCAAGAGAATTCAGAGGACTGAACGTTCCAGAAATTTTATTCTCAGGCAATCATTCCAAAATAGACGAATGGCGACGCAGGCAGCAGCTCTTAGTAACAGCAAGAAAACGTCCTGATTTGATTGCAAAATTCAAAAAAAACTGTAATAATAGTAAAGATTTAAAACTTTTGAATGAGGTTTTATTTCCTAAAACCGAATATGATAGAAACGTAGATTAGACAGGTTCTGACATGGAATTAAACAACGAACAAATTTCAAAATTACTCGACTTATCAGATCTTGAACTCGACAGAGATAACATAACAAGTGAAGATATAAATAAAGCATTGATTGCAATAGAAAGAAAATTATTGTCTTTTTCACACGGAGAAGCATTTGCAGGTGCAAGTGATTTAAGTATACTCATTGTCGATGACCTTGAGTTATCCATATATCAATTCAACCAGCTTCTAAAACGCATTGGAGTAAAACCGACTGTTGCAAGGAACAAAGAGGAAGCATTTGCAGAACTCAAAAAGAAAAAATTTGATTATATAGTTATAGATTTATTTTTGCCGGATGCAGAGGATGGCATTGAGCTTATCAATGAATGCATAACATTGCGTGAAACAAAAGGTGTTAATAAAATCATAGTTATGTCAGGTACAGACGACAAATCACTTGTCGAAAAATGCTACAAACTAGGTATTGATGAATTTATTCCAAAAAATGTAAACTGGCACGACCAAATTCTCAAATATATCACAAATACTATCACAGCAAAAACCAGCACTGATTTTCTAAAATATTCAATAAATGAAAACATCTGCTGTTATACATTAAACAAGTTCAACTGTCAGAAACACATTGACTCTATTATGAAAGACGTAACAACCAGTCTTTATATGGGCTATGTCAATATAATTTTCAATATGGAAAATATAAAAATCTTTGATGAAGATTACACAAGGGCATTTGCCGAACTTTACAGAATGTGTCAGGAAAAAAAGGGCACTTTTTCACTTGTAAAAATATCAGAGCCGATAAAAAATGCACTATGTGATGCTTTTCTTGATACGGTAATTCCTATTTACTCCAGTGTAGAAGGTGCAGTAAGCAAACTTTCTTCATAAACAAGGGTTAATCCTCAATCATATCTACTCTTTTTTGATGTCTGCCGCCGCTAAACCCTGTATTAAGCCAGATATCAACAATATCCATTGCCAGATATTCACCGGTAATACGTTCACCAAGACACAAAATATTTGCATCATTATGAAGCCTTGACATTCTGGCAGAGCATGTATCGGTGCACGTCACAGCACGCACATTTCTGAATTTATTTGCGGTAATTGCCATACCCAATCCTGTTCCACATATCAGTATTCCTCTTTCATAAGTGCCGTTTGATACTTTTTGTGCAACCTGCTTTGCAATAACCGGATAATCACATGAATCAGAAGAGTATGTGCCTGCATCTTCGACCTCATATCCGTTTTCTTTTAAATATCTGCAAACAATCCCTTTTAAAACAAAACCTCCATGGTCACTGCCTATTATTATTTTTTTCATAAAAACCCCGTGTATTAAATTTCAATAAATTTACATATATGACATTATGATTTTAGCATTTATCAGTGCATTTAATTGTAAAAATATGTAAAAATCAGTCTGAAAAATTAAAGAACACAGCAAAAATGCCGACTATATACATGTCAGTCAAAAAAAGGGGAAACAATGTTTAAAGAAATTATTGATAAAATAGATAAACTTGAAGAAAGAATGGTTGATTATGCAGAAGCGAACTCTTTTCTTTTCAACCATAACAGAATATACATGATATCCACAAACAAGGCATACGAAACACCTGAATATAATTTTCAACCGTACACATTTAAATACGGCGATTACAGCATATCAGACTATGTAAAACAGTACCGCAATGCATAAAACTGCTGCAAAATCCAAATTATATATGCTTTTTAATTTTGAAATG
This sequence comes from Candidatus Gastranaerophilales bacterium, assembly GCA_944323735.1. Taxonomy (GTDB): domain Bacteria; phylum Cyanobacteriota; class Vampirovibrionia; order Gastranaerophilales; family Gastranaerophilaceae; genus CALUPY01. The sequence goes on along the minus strand of CALUTO010000006.1, from coordinate 1,084 downwards.
TAACAATTTGTTTACACAAATTGTGATAGTTTTGATTATTATGATTTTACGGATGCCGAATTTGCAAGGGCAGAAATACACGGTTATAATGAGATTGTTCCTGAACAGAGTTGGTGCTTAATATCCCGCAGGGCGCACCCGCTCGGGAGCAAAGTCCGTTTTTTGCGAATATACGGAACAACGGGATAATCCGGTAAAACTACATTCGGTTAGACTGCGTTGAGAGGAAACAATGTTAAGGTGTTGTTGTGTAAATTTTTCACCTGAGCAAAAAATAGTGCTGCCTGCAAAAGGGTTTCTATACAGGTGTCTTGAATTTGGAGAATGTCCGAAATGCGGAGCAAAAATATCACGATTTATCAGGCAGGATTTTTCATACAACATTACAGTAACACAACGCTCCGGAATAAAAGCGCAAAGAGAGTTATCAAAAGCACAAAACGAACGCCGGCGTGCGGATAAATTAGTGAAGCAGGGAAGCAGCAGTGCACAGCACTACCGTTACGGCACCTTTAAAAAAACAGCAAAAAAAGATTTATACGGAAATCCCGTTTATATTGCCCAATCACGAAATTTTAATAATCAGGCGGTTGATATGGAAGAAGTTGTAACAAAATACTACAGTTTATACTAGCTACTTACATCTAATCTTTTCTGCTAATTTCTACGATCCGGTTTTTCCGACATCCATAGCCTTTACCGGATCGTTTTTTTTATTGTAAATCCGAATAAGGAAAAACACCACACATTATACAGATGCGGATATTCTCTGATATAACTGCATTATTTTCATAGATGCAAATAAACGCTACCAGGGGCATTGCACTGGTTCTAAATTCTACGCACCTGACGGGAAAGTAACAATTTACAGATATTAAAATATAATTAAAAATTAATAGTTTACTAAAAAAACAAAAGAGACACTGAAAAACGTGTCTCTTTTTAGAAAGGATTTTATTATGGATAATTTTATCGAAACACCCCCCTCCCGCATCAAAACACTCATAGACGATATCGAAAACGGCTATAACAAACAGCTGAAAGAATTCTTTTGTGTCATGCTGAAGCGGTAATCGTGGGATAG
>CALUTO010000005.1 GCA_944323735.1 Candidatus Gastranaerophilales bacterium | reverse complement strand
ACAATTAACGAGGAAATGAAATGGCACAGAACGAAAAAATCACTATCAAAGTTTGTATGGGCAGCTCCTGCTATGCAAGAGGAAATGCAGCAAACCTTGAATTTATTGAAAATTTTATAAAAGAACATCACCTTGAAGCAAATATGGAAATTTTCGGCGGCAGATGCGAAAACAGATGTGCCGAAGGTCCGAATGTAATTATAAACGGAGAAGTCTGCAAATTTGCATCAAAAGAAAATCTGGAAAAAGTATTAAACAAATACGTTACACAACAAGTATAGCTGAGGTCTGAATGAATAACCTGTATCCTATCTACACTCTGCAAAACGAGTGCGTAGACTGTTACAAATGCGTGCGTGAATGCAGCATGAAAGCAATCAAAATAGAAAACGGACATGCCTCTGTTATTCCGGAACGCTGTATTGCTTGCGGTCACTGCGTTACAATCTGTCCGTCCCACGCAAAACAGATAAGAAATGACATAACTAAAGCACGTGCGGTTTTGACAGCAAAAGAACAGGTTTATGTATCTCTTGCGCCAAGCTGGGCGGGTTTTTTTGACTGCGATGAAAAAACAATAATAACAGCCCTGAAAAAACTCGGATTCAGCGGCATATCCGAAACAGCTATCGGTGCGCAGGAGGTTTCTATCGCTGTTAAAAAAATTCTTGAAAAACGGGAAAATAAAGTTCATATTTCGAGTGCCTGTCCTGCGATTGTGGATTATGTCCGCATTTACATGCCTGAATTTGCACACTGTATCACTCCTGTTGCGTCTCCTGCTTTGACCCACGCTAAATTTTTGAAAAAAACATACGGAGAAAATATAGGAGTTATCTTCATTGGTCCCTGTATAGCAAAGAAAAACGAATCAGACCACAATCCGGAGCTTATTGATGTTTCTTTAACTTTTAAGGAGCTTATGGAATGGTTTGCTCAGGAAAATATTGACCTGAACACAATTGAAATTGAAGAAAACTCTGTTTTTGTTCCTGAAAAAGCCTATGAAGGTGCATACTACCCCATAGAGGGCGGTATGAATAAAACACTCAGACTTTCAGGCTGTGCAAAAGATATTCAGCTTGTGAGCGTAAGCTCTGTGAATACCTTCAGAGCTTCTCTTGAGAATATGGATTTGAACAAAATTGACCGTCCGATATTTGTAGAGGCTCTAGCATGTGACGGCGGCTGCGCAAACGGCCCTGCAAAAATTTCCGCAAAAGCCGGAGTTCTTACCATGTCGGATATTCTGAGACATATAAAGCTTCGAGACACTGTTCCGTCTGAACCGGATGTTGTGGTTGAAAAAGTCTATGAGGAAAGACCGATAAAACGTCCGAAACACACAGTTGAAGAAATTATGGCAGCTATGGCAAGCATAGGAAAACACAGCATTGAAGACGAACTTAATTGCGGCGGCTGCGGGTATGATACCTGCAGACAGCTTGCGGAAGCACTTTTAAACGGAGATGCCGAGCCGTCTATGTGTGTTTCATATATGAGAAAGCTTGCAATAAGAAAAGCCAGTGCAATGCTTAGATGTATGCCCTCCGCAATCGTTATGACCGATGCAAATTTGAACATAATTGAAGCAAATGAGGCGTTTGTAAAAATGTTTGCTTCTGATTTGTATGAAATATTTAAAAGCAGACCGGAAGGGCTGTCAGGCAGTGCACTGGATAGAATTATTCCGTTTGCGAACCTGTTTACACATACGCTTAAAACCGGCAAAGATATCCACAAAGAGAGATATCCTGTTGACGGAAAACTGTATGATATAACGATATTCGGTATTGAACCGAATAAGATAGCAGGTGCGGTAATAACAGACGTCACTAAATCGGAAATGAAGCGTGAACAGATAGCGAAAAAGGCTCATGAGGTTATTGCAAAGAATGTCGCTACTGTGCAAAATATTGCGTGTCTGCTCGGTGAACACATGGTTGATACGGAGCTGTTGTTGAGCCAGATTGCGGAAGGATACGAAGAAACTGCGCCGGAAGAAAAGGAATAGCCTATGATTGATGATAGTTTTTTCATTGATATAGACTGTGTACAGGAAAAAAAATACGGTCAAAATACTTTTGGCGATTGCTTTATGTCAAAACGCTATCCTGATGAAGGCAGGGTTATTGCTGTTTTGTCAGACGGGCTTGGCAGCGGAATAAAAGCCAATATTCTCGCAAATATGACCGCAACAATGATTCTTAAATTCATTGCAGCAGGCCATGACCTTACAAAAGCCACGGAAATCATTATGGAAACACTTCCTATCTGTCAGGTGAGAAAAATCAGCTATTCTACGTTTTCTGTAATAGACTGTGATGACAGCGGGGTTGTAAAAATTGTTGAGGAGGGAAATCCTGATTTTGTCCACATGAGAAACGGAGAAGTCGTTGAACATGAACCTGAAATCCGAACCTCTAAAAAATTTACAAACCGTCATATGCATCTTTACAAATTTAAACTCGAACCGGAGGACAGACTGATATTCTGCTCTGATGGTGTGACACAGGCAGGACTGGGCACAGAACGATACCATCTCGGCTGGAGAAGAGAAGGGCTGATTGACTTTTTAAAAGACGAACTCGTTGCGGATAAAACTGTCTCCAGCAGGCATCTTGCAAGGCTTATTGTAAAAGAAGCCCAGCTTAAAGAACCGGGCAGGCTTGCAAAAGATGATATTTCAGCGGCTGTTTTGTATTTCCGAAAACCGAGAAAGCTGCTGGTATTCACCGGCCCGCCGTATCATGCGGAAAGAGACGGGGAGTATGCGGCAATTTTTAATGACTTTTCAGGTAAAAAAGCTATATGCGGGGGAACTACGGCAAATCTTCTCGCCCGCTGTTTAAATAAAACAATAACAACAGAACGTCCCCGTCCCGGTGTGCTTCCGGCCTGCTCCCACATAGAAGGAGTGGATCTTGTAACAGAAGGTATACTGACGCTTTCAAAAGCACTTGAATATTTAAATGACGGCGGGCGTATTCCTGATGACCCTGCAGGAAAGCTTGTCGAGCTGCTTCTTGATTCCGACTGTATAGATTTTATGGTCGGGACAAGATTGAACGAGGCGCATTATGACCCGCTTTTGCCGGTTCAGTTAGAAATTCGTAAAAATGTTGTAAAACAACTGGAAAAAATTTTATCAGAACGGTATATTAAAAAGGTACACCTGCAATTTATATAAATTACGGGTTGTGATACCAGTGAATTAAGGAGACGAAATGGAAGAATCCGGCAAAAAGATTGAAATAGAAATATGTCTGGGAACAACATGCTTTGTTATGGGGGCGTCTAAGCTTCAGGAGTTAGAGACTTTAATTCCGCCTAAATACAGAAATCTTGTTGAAGTAAAAGCAAATACCTGTATGGATTTGTGCAAAAATGCTACGTATATGAAAGCTCCGTTTGTGAAAATTGACGGAGAATTAATAACAGAAGCGAATGTTGAGAAAGTATTGAATGTATTAGAAAGAAAGATAAATGGATAATCAAAGCAACACCACTCACCTGAAACGTGAAGTGCTCGTCAGACTGATTAGAGCCTTCCTTGAAAATGATTTAAAAAGAACAGTAGATATTATTCCTTTTGAAATGCGTCCGAAATATGCGGACAATCCATATAGATGCTGTATTCATAAGGAACGTGCAATATTGAGACAGCGTGCAATTGCGTCTCTCGGACACAGCGTTGAGGCTGATGACGAGATGACACCGCTTTCAGAATACGCTCAAAAAGCAGTTGAAAGACAAAAACCTGATGAAAACATACTGACAGTCGTTGAAACAGCCTGCAAAGGCTGCGTACCGAGCCGTGTGTATGTTACGGATTTGTGTCAGGGATGTGTCGCAAGACCATGCCAGTCTGCCTGCAGCTTCGGTGCAATCTCAATAAAAGACGGAAAGTCCGTTATTGACGGCGAAAAATGCAAAAACTGTACAAAATGTATGCAGGTCTGCCCCTACAGTGCTATTGTAAAAATCAAAGTACCGTGCGAAGATGCATGTCCTGTTAATGCAATCACAAAAAATGAATACGGACATGCGGAAATAGACTTTGAAAAATGTATCAGCTGCGGAGCCTGCGTAGGTGCTTGTCCGTTTGCTGCCGTACATGAAAAAAGCCAGATGTTTGATATTTTAAAAGAAATGAAAAAAGGCAAAAAACTGGTGGCTATGCTTGCGCCATCTGTTGTCGGACAGCTTCCTGTCTCTATTAACAAAATTGCACAGGGCTTAATAGATGCCGGATTTTCGGAAGTCGTAGAAGTTGCACAAGGTGCTGACATTACCGCAAGAACAGAGGCAGAGGACTTTCATGAGCGTATGGAGCGGGGCGATGAGTTTATGACGACATCCTGTTGTGCTGCATACAATCAGCTTGTGGAAAAACATGTTCCGGAGCTCAAGCCTTTCCGCTCAGAAACCAGAACTCCGATGTATTACACCTCTGAACTCGTCAAGAAAAAAGACCCGGATGCTGTTACCGTTTTTGTAGGGCCGTGTGTGGCAAAAAGAAAAGAGGCTCAGACTGACGGTGTTACTGATTTTGTAATGAATTTTGAGGAAATGGGTGCACTGTTTGTTGCGAAGAACATAGAACTTGCGCAGTGTGAGGACTATGAATTTGCGCATGTTGCCTCAAAAGAAGGCAGAAACTTTGCGGTCACAGGCGGAGTTGCAGAATCTGTAAAAGTCGCAAGCAAGGATTTTGAAGAAATCTTTCCAACAGGCGTTGACGGTCTGAATTCAAAAGCAGTAAGAGAAATGAGAGCCTGGGCAAAGAATGGTCAATGTCCGAACGGAAATCTTGTTGAAGTCATGGCATGTCCCGGAGGATGTGTCGGCGGTTCAGCCTGTTTGAACAATAAACGTATAACAACCAAAAAGGTTAAAGAATACGCTGATGCAAGTCCTTGCATAAATGATATAGAGTAAAAAAGATATGGAATAAAAAAGCCGCAATTGCGGCTTTTTGCTTATTATGTATTAATATTCTTAAATAATTTTTTTACAATACCGTCAAGTCCGCTGCGGTGGGGAATGAGTGCTTCTTCGTGGTATTGTTTATAGCTGTCTATTATATTTTGCGGCAGTTCTTTTCCATCTTTGAATGTGAAAGCAATGAATTCAAGATAGTCCAGCTGCTCTTGCAAAAACAATTTGTCTTTAGACGAGATATCCTCGTCCGCTTCAAAATGGCAAAGTGCATGCCACGCAGTCTGAACAGATTCATCGTGACAGTCTTTCGGGAACAAGAGCAGTGCATCTTTTACTTTTATTCGTTCAGTAAGAACATTGATGATAATATGTCCGACATACTGACGGTCTTTTGTATAGTCCACAGGCTTTTGCGGTTTTTTTTGCATACTGCGGGTATGAATGTTGTTTAAAAAATTATTTATTAATTCAATTATATCCATATCCGGCCGCTAAACCAGAGCTTTTCCGCATTCTTTTTCCACTGCACGCATGAGTTTTACAAGATCATTGTCAAAATACTGTCCTGCAAGTTTTTTAATAGCTTTGTGAGCCATTTCGCTTCTGGAATTGACTGTTTTATAGAAGAACTTTTTGCCCTGTTTGTAACGAACGAGCATATTTTTTTCAACAAGTCTGTCCATAACTGTTTTAACGGTAGTGTATGCTCTTTCACTTTCAGATGTTGCGTTCAAATTAGTTTGAACATCGTTTACGGAAACATCTTCCTCACGTTCGTCCTCAAGTTTCCAAATGGTTTTTAATATTTCATTTTCTAAACAGCCATGGCTATAGTTCATTTATATGCTCCTTTTTTGTTTATTTTATCTACATGTATCCAATCAATGATATAGTAATACAAACTTGTAGTTTTTTAAACCATATCAATTTATTAAAATTAAATAAAAATTTTTTATATTTTAATAATGAATATAATCAATTTGTACGAAGTTTGTGAAATTCAAAACTCGGTCCGAAGTCTGAATTGTCAGTTGCTCCAAGTTTTATGACCCGTCCTTTCATTTCGGGTTTTGTGCTTTTTTCGTTTAATTTAAATGTCTGTTTTACGTATAGTGCATTATTTGTATTTATAACGCCGGATTTTTGACCGGAACAGGCGGATGCCGTAATGCCAAAAAGACCAATTATAACAGCTAAAATCAGTATATTTTTGTTCATATTTGCCCCTGTTGGATACAGCAACTTTACTACTACTATTATAGCACAATTAAAAATATTTGCATGCCTGAAGATTAATAACTATTTTTATGTAAATTTTGAAACACTGCAGCAGCTGCGTTTCAGCCGGTTTGTTAAGATTTGTAACTATAATATGTATTAATTATATCAAAAAGAGCAATTTTTTATATCTGATTGTTTTTATATAAGTACGAGAGATAAAAAGAGAATTTAAAAAGAATTAAACCACAGAGTATATTAGAGAAAAGAGATTAGAGATTTAATTTACAACACACACTTACTTACTTATTTACTTCACTTACTTTCACGCACTTCACACGAGAGGAATGAAAAAAGACTTCATTCCGAAGGCTTAAGCAATTAAGCCTTTTTTTTTGTTTACAATTAGTTGCAAGTGTAAAATAATTTGTGCTAAAAATAAGTAATGAGTGAAAAATTAGATATTATATCAATTGGTGAGAGTTTAATTGAACTTTCCAGCGACAAAAGCCTGACTTATGCGCAATGCCTGACGAAATATTACGGAGGGGATACGCTTTGCGCCGCAGTGACCGCAGCAAGACTGGGCTCTTATGTCGGATATATTTCAAGAGTCGGAAATGATTTTTTTAAAGATTTTTTACTCGAAAGCTGGCAGCTCGAGGGGCTGGACACTTCACAGGTAAAGCTGGTAGAGGGGTTTAACGGGCTGTATTTTATAGCAAGAGAATATGACGGAGAAAAAGAATTTTCCTATTACAGAAAAAAAACTGCAGCAACAAAGCTTTCTATAGATGATATAGCAGAAGAATATATTAAAAATTCGCAGTCTGTTTATACCTCCGGTATTACCCAGTCTCTTTCGCTCAGTGCAAAAGAGGCTGTTGGGAAAGCCTGTAAAATTGCGAAGGAAAACAGTGTGCTAACCGCATATGATCCGAATTTTGATGAAAGACTGTGGTCGGAGGCTGAGGCCTTTGATGCATTTGAGTCTATACAGGATTATTTAGACATTATATTTCTTAACAGAAAACAGGACGGTGAGAAGGTATTCGGAATAGACACCGCAGAAAAGTTAATAAAGTATTTCTGGGACAGATCTATCGGGACAGTTGTAGTCAAATCTAAAGCTGACGGTGGATATTTTGTAGGAACTGAGGGAAGTATCACATTTGTTGATTTTTGGACAAAAGATGTCGTGGATACAACGTGCTCCGGAGATGCTTTTAACGGCGCATTTCTGCACGGTTATGTGTCAGGTTTGCAGCCTGTTGAAGCAGCAAAACTCGCTGCGGTTACGGCAGGACTCCAGTGTCAGGGAATAGGAGCCGTAAAATCTATACCGGACAGAAAAAAGGTAGAAGCGGTTTATCATGCCTGGTAATACAAAAAAAGCTATACTTTCAGGATATTACGGATTTGACAATTTTGGGGATGAAGCCATTCTCGGGGTTTTGTCAGAAAATTTGAAAAAGAACGGCATTGATGTGTGCGTTATATCAAAAAATCCGCAAAAAACGGCTAAAAAGCTTGAAACAGATACTGTGTACACTTTTGATATCTGCGGAATAATTAAAAAAATCCGCACTTCAGATGTACTGATAAGCGGAGGAGGCAGTTTGCTTCAGGATGCGACAAGCCTTAAAAGTTTGTTTTATTACCTTTTTATAATTTTTTGTGCACAATTCTTCAGAAAAAAAGTTATTATTTTTGCACAGGGAATAGGACCTATAAAAAATATTGCAGGACGTATAATAACAAAACTGTTGCTGAAAAACTGCTGTTATGTCACTGTCAGAGACGAAAAAAGCTTATTTCTTCTGCGTGGGTGGGGAATAACAACAAAGCTTGTAAATGATCCTGTATGGAATATTGAAGTGAAAGAACCTGTAAAAATGAACAGGGTCGGAGTTCAGTTAAGAGGCTGGAAAAATCTTTCAGGCAAATTTTTATTTTCACTGGCTCACAACATTGCAAAAGAATTTTCAGACAGGGAAATATATATTTATTCTTTTCAGGATGCGCTGGATTTGGATGTTTGCAGGCAGTTTGAAGGGAACTTAAAAATTGTAAATCCGTCTGTAAAAACAAAAATAATAGACGCCTCGGACACGAACCTGACAATCTCTTCTGTCTCAAATCTTGAGTATATGATAGCGATGAGATATCATGCCTGTCTTGTGGCACTGAAATACGGAATAAAGACAATGGCACTTTGTTATGATGAAAAAGTTTCAAAACTCTCAAAACGTTTTCACATTCCCTGCTCAATGCTGGATGACTCTGACAGGCTTCCGGAGTTGTTTGCAGAGCTTAAATCTCTGGATACAAAAAAAATTCTTTCAGAGACAAAGGATTTGAGGTTCGATTTTTCTGAAATAATTTCATTGATAAAAAACCGGGTACATTAATAAGGAAAAATGATATTGCAAGATTTATAAAAATCTGTTAATATTTATTAACTAACTGGCAATTTTTGTGAGAAATATTTTTTTATATAAGAGTGAAGGTAAAATATTAATAACTTATATTTGTGTGAAAGGTAACAAAACTATGTTAGAAAGAATTTGTGCATTTGTTAACGAATTAGTTGCGGGTTTATATGAATTAGCTCCTGTATATGTCTGCGTGACAGAAGATTACAGATATTAATACAATTTTAATTTACAGAAAAAATCCTATCCGTTTATTGTATTGCGATACTCATGCCTGATGTAGTAAAATAATACAACAGTTAATCTGGATAGGATTTTTCTATGACTGAAAAAACAAAAATCATTATAATAGGAAGAGACGAAACCACACGGGTAATTCTTAAAGATTATGTCAATGAAATAGAAGATGCCGGAGTTTCCGCTGAGTTTGTGGAGTGCGGGCATGCTCTTGAATATGCAAAACAGAACGAATGCTTAATCGTAATTGATATAAGCGATGATGAACAAAAATCAGTGGAGTTTATCTCTGAAATAAATCTTCAGAAGAAAGATGCACAAATTATTGCCATTTCAAACAAAACCTCTACCGAAAATATAATAAAAATAATGCGTGCAGGTGCAAAAGAATTTATAACAAAGCCTGTTACCAAAACACAGTTTATAAATACGGTAACGGAGCTTTCTAATTACGAAAAATCAAATTCAGGCGACAACTCCTGCAAAATAATTTCAACCTTTTCAAACAAAGGAGGAATAGGCAAAACTTCTATCGCTGTAAATCTTGCAGTGGAAATAGCTGAAATGACAAAAGAAAAAACAGCTCTTATTGATTTGAATCTGCAGCTGGGTGATGTTTCTACTTTTCTGGATTTGACCCCCGCTTTTGACGTCTGTTATGTAGTGAATAATCTTGCAAATATTGACAAAACAAATATAACAAATGCGCTTACCAGATACAAAAATACTTCGCTCTATATTGCAGCAGATCCGATAAACATAGAAAACTCAAAAGAAATTACGGTTGAACAGATAAAATCTCTCATTCTGGAGCTAAAAAAAACTTTTTCATATATAATAATAGATGTCGGAACAAATATTGACGCCAAAACAATCACGGTGCTGGATATGTCGGATTTGATACTTCTCACTGCGATAGTTAACCTTCCGGCAATAAGAAATATACAAAGATGTATGAATTTGTTCAAAAAACTAAATTACCCGCCTGAAAAAATTAAACTGGTACTGAATAGATATATGGAAAATGAAGAAATAAAGACCTCTGATATAGAAGATGTTGTGCACCGGAAAGTTTTTTGGAAAATACCGAACAACTATCTGACTATGATGTCTGCCATAAACAAAGGGGTACCCGTAAATGTTGTCAATCCTGAGGCAAATATTTCCGTAAATTTCAGAGAGTTTGCTTCTAAAGTGATTGATTATTTGATTACACAAAATATAACCGCTAATAAACAAAACGGTTATATGTTATAAAAAAAGCTGGAGATAGAACATTGTCACTGAAAGACAGAATTACAAACGCAAAAAATAATAGTGAATATAAAACTGATGAAAAAGATTTTTCAGAATTTAGTATTTCTGCTCTCAAAATTCTGGATTTAATCAGAACAGTAGAAACACCGGAAAAACTCGGACTTATCGTAAAAGAAATTGCAAAATTCCTTGAGAATTTTGCAACGGAAAATATTTCCGTTACGGTATCAGGAGATTTAGACTGCGGGAAAAAGGCACTGCTCGGCTGTCTTTTATCAGGCGTTATTGAGGAAAAAACAGACGCTCTGTCCGGTCTGACTCCGGAAAATGAAAATACGCTGCCGGAGGAAGAAAAACCGGAAGAACAATTGTCTGAAACAGATGCACTTTTTGAAGAAGTCACCAAAATGAATGATGTTCCCGAGCTGCAAAATCAGGAGATTATCTCACAGGAAGAATTGCCGGACAATGAAGAAACGCAACCGGTACAGGAAAAGGCAGAAGCGGAACCGGCAATGGTTAAAAAACGCAAAACCTTAAGACAGAAGCTGAAAGGGCTATAGAATTTTATTCTTTTAATGAGGCTATTGCTGCTTTTATGTCATCGGATTTATAAATATAAGAGCCTGCAACTAGCGAATTTGCTCCGAGCTCTGTACAAATTTTTCCGGTTTCTTTATTTATTCCGCCGTCAACCTGAATGATTAAGTTTTCCGGTGCATTCTGTCGTATCACCGGTATTTTTCCGGAACAATCCTTCATAAATGCCTGTCCTCCAAACCCGGGCTCAACAGTCATCACCAGAACCATATCAGCGGTTAACAGGTATTTCAGAATTTCGCAGGCGGGTGTTGCCGGTTTAATTGACAGTCCTGCGAGTATGCCGTGGGATTTTATATGAGTGAGGATATCTTCGGTCATGTCTTTTGCCGCTTCATAGTGTATTGTTATTATATCTGCGCCTGCCTCAACAAAATCATCTATGTAATTTTGCGGATTTTCTATCATCAGATGCACATCAAGAGGAATTTTTGATACCGGTTTTATTGCCTTTACAACCGGCACTCCAATAGTGATATTGGGTACAAAATGCCCGTCCATTACATCTACATGAACCCAGTCCGCACCGCCTTCTTGTATTAGTTCAATGTCTCTTTCCAGGTTTGCAAAATCAGCGGACAATATAGACGGTGAAACAATAACTTTTTTCATTTTTATTCCTTATTCTATGATTTTTAATTTTTTACATGCCAGAAATGCAGCTTCCTGCTGTGCCGAACGTTTGGTTTTTCCCGAGCCTTCTGCCAGTACTTCGTTATTGTAGCTTACTTCAACAAAAAATGTTTTATTATTTGATTTTCCTGTTTCTCTGATTGTTGTGTAAACCGGTAAAATTTTTGATTTTGACTGTGTGTATTCCTGCAAGAGTGTTTTTGCATTATATACAGAGCGATTGTGTATCAAATCGTCAATAAGTCCTACCATATGTTTTACGACAAATGTTTCAATATCTTTGTATCCGCCTGAAATGTAAACGGCTCCCAAAAGAGCCTCCATAGCACAGGCGAGGATTGAATGTTTTTCTCTTCCTCCGTCTCTTGCTTCGGACTCACTCATTTTAATATAGTCTGCAATATTTATTTCCATAGCTATTCCGGCAAGTACTTCATCTGAAATAATAACAGAACGGATTTGTGTGAGCTTTCCCTCATCTGCTTCAGGAAAAGTTCTGTATAAATATTCACTGGTAATAAGTTTTAGAACAGCATCTCCGAGAAATTCCAGCCGTTCATAACATGCTGTGTATTTAAGACCTCTGTCATAAATATAAGAGCTGTGAGTCAGAGCAGTCTCAACAAGATTGTAATCATAAGTTTTGAACCCGTGAAACTCTAAAAATTTTTTTAGACCTTTCTCATAATCCGATTGCATTCATTGCCCTTCTTGTAAAGCTTATAAAATCCAGCGTGAGTTCGTTGTTTACAACAAAATATTTGAAATAAAAGTATGCTATGGGTGTACTGAAAAGATAGCTGTCAGCTCTGTCCAGAAAACCGCCGTGTCCGGGAAGAGCGTTGCCGGAATCTTTGACCCCTGCATCTCTTTTGATTAAAGACTCTGCAAGATCCCCGATTTGCGCAAATGCTGTAATCAGCAGTCCGGCTATAAAAGACTGATACCATTGCATATCAATAATAAATCCGATTATCATAGCTGCTGCTATACCTGCTATAGTTCCGCCGATTGCCCCCTCAATTGTTTTTTTAGGACTGATAATAGGTGCCAGCGGACGTTTTCCTATTTTTGTGCCGACAAAATAAGCACCGACATCCGTAAGTAAAATAGTAAAAAATAGCAATGTCAGATATCCGAGCCCCGCACTTAGACGTATTGTAAAAAAGCCCAGAGAATCCTGCTCAAGCTGCCTTAAGAGGATTACATAGCACGGAAGCCATCCTCCGTATATAAATCCCAGAACCGTTGTTGCAACGTTTGCAATATATGGCTGCCTGCCTTTGAACAAAACAGCCATGAATGCGCCTATTGTCCCGAGCACCATAACAACAGGCGCAAGATCAAAACGTTTAAATGTAGTCAGCAGAACCAGCAGCAAATCCACCACCAGTATGAGTCTCAAAAACGGACGAAAACCCTTGTGCTGTAATATATTTACGTATTCTTTCGAACCTGCAAATACTATACACAAAACCAGCAGCATAAGAGAAATGCCGCCGGTTATTACAGCAGCCAAAACTATCACTCCGATTATAAATCCGGTGACAAGCCTTAACTGTTTTTTATTTAGTACGTCAGCGAGTTTCACTTATACAGTCATAACCTCTTTTTCTTTTTCAGACGCATTCTCATCAACAATTTTGATGTATTTGTCAGTGAGCTTCTGAATTTCATCCTGTGTATCTTTTACACTGTCTTCAGGCAGATTGTCGGCTTTTTCAGCTTTTTTTAAGTCGTCTGTCATATCACGGCGGATATTTCTGACAGCAACCTTTGCTTCTTCACCGATTTTCTTAACTTCTTTTGAAATTTCTTTTCTTCTGTCCTCGGTAAGCGGAGGGAATGTCAGTCTGATTACCATACCATCGCTGTTGGGGGTAATTCCGAGTTCTGCTTTTATCATAGCTTTTTCAATTTCTTTTAAAATTGACTTATCATATGGTGAAATAACAAGAGTTTGCCCGTCCTGAACAGACACCTGGGAAATCTGACGCAGCGGGGTCGGCACACCGTAATAATCCACAACAACTTTGTCGAGGATGAGAGGGTTTGCTCTTCCTGTTCTAATACCTGCATATTCTTTTTTCAAAGCATTTATTGCTTTTTCCATTTTTTCTTCGCCGTTTAAGAGCAATTCTTCAATAGACATATTTAATCTCCTACAAAAGTACCTAAATTTTCACCGTTTAATATTTTTGCAATACTGCCTTGTGCCGCAAAGTCAAATACAATAATAGGAATATGATTTTGCTTGCAAAGAGCACAGGAAGCAGTATCCATAACCTTCAAACCTTTAACGATTATATCATCGTAAGATATTCTTTCATATTTTTTTGCACCGGGATTTGTTCTCGGGTCATCCGAATAAACGCCGTCCACACCGTTTTTGGCCATTAGCATAACCTCTGCGTCTATTTCTGAAGCTCTCAGTGCGGCTGCTGTATCGGTTGTAAAAAACGGGTTGCCGGTTCCTGCCGCAAAAATCACCACCCTGTTTTTTTCGAGGTGCCTGATTGCCTTAAATCTTATATAAGGCTCTGCTATTTTATCCATATCAATAGCAGATTGTACACGGCATGAAACATTCAGTTTTCTTAGTGCACTCTGGAGAGCTATTGCATTCATAACAGTTGCAAGCATGCCCACATAATCGCCTGACGCCTGATCCATACCGAGTTTTGCACTGTTTTTCATGCCTCTGAAAATATTTCCGCCGCCTACGACTACCGCAATTTCTGCACCCATGTCGTGAGCTATTTTTATTTCATTTGCTATCATTTCAACAGGTTTCTGGTCAATGCCGAATTCCTGTTCACCCAGAAGTGCCTCTCCGCTTACTTTTAAAAGGATGCGTTTGTATTTCAAATCTTTGTCCATATTCACCATATAAAATAATATTGTCTGTTTTTTCTGATTATACAGGAAAATTTAATTATTTTAAATATCCTTCATAAATTTTTTTCAGTATTATTTTTTTTACTTAATTTTTTTGAAAACTTATATAAAAAATCATACATAATTCATAATATCTCTTGTAAAAATTTTTCACTGCTACTATTATAAAAAGTACACGGAGATATTTATGGCGGTTATAAATGAAAAGTTTTTAATAAATACAAAAGGTTTTACTGATATTATCGATATTACTCAAAAAGTCAGGTCTGTTGTATATAACCATAATATTAAAAACGGAACAATTGTCGTTGCTATAGCCGGAAGTACTGCAAGTATAACTACTATAGAGTATGAACCCGGGCTGCTGCGGGATCTTCCGGATATTCTGAATGAAATTGCGCCTCAGGATAAAAATTATCACCACGATGATACTTGGCATGACGGAAATGGATATGCCCATCTCAGGGCGGCACTGCTTGGCAGCTCTATCACTGTTCCTCTTATTGACGGTGCGATGATACTTGGTACCTGGCAGCAGATTGTGCTGATTGATTTTGACAACAAGCCGAGAGCAAGAAATGTTTATGTACAAATATTAACATAACGGGTGAATTATGAAAGAAACCGGAAAAGACACTGCTTTTAAAAATCTTCAGGGGTTTGTATCCTGTAAAGAACATAAAATTTACAGAAAGATTCCGTCAGGACATGCCGGTAACATTCAAAAAATTATGGAAAGCGGGCTGTATAAGAAATTACTGGATAAAAAATACATTGTTCCGTTTGAAGAAGCAGACACAGACGACGAAAAAAGCGGAAAGATTTTTGCTTCACCTTCTCCGTTTTATTATTCTTATGCTTACGAATGGGCTTTTTCCCAGTTGAAAGATGCTGCTCTGCTGCTTCTTTCCGCACAGAAACTGGCTTTGGAGCACGGTATGACAATAAATTCCGCAAAATGCGAAAATATTCAGTTTTATGGCGGAAAACCTCTGATTTTTGATATTTTTATATTTGAAGAATACAACGACAAAAAGAACAACGATTTTTATGAAGAATTCTGCAGAATGTTTCTTGCGCCGCTTGCTATTATGAGTTATACAGATGTGCGGCTGGGGCAGCTTTTAAAAACATATATAAAAGGAATTCCGCTTGATTTAACCTGTCACATACTGCCGATTACCGCTAATTTGAACATGGGGCTTGTGACTCACATCTTTAAACACGCAAAACGGATTAAGGAAAAAGAGCTTGCTGCAGAAAAAAATACGGTTCAGTCCAAAAAGCAGCAGTCTCTGCAAACAAAAGAAAATCTGAAATCCCTTGCGGATTGTATAAAGTCGCTCTCTTTCCCGGATTCCAAAACAGAATGGGGAAATTTCTACAAACACACAAGCTATTCGGATAAAGCATTTTTTGCAAAAAAAGAAATAATAACAAACTATCTTGACAAAGTTCATCCCGAACTTGTTTATGACCTTGGCTCAAACAGGGGAAAATTTTCGAGAATTGCATCGAACAAAAAAATTAATACGGTGGCTTTTGATATAGATGCGGTTGCTGTTGAAAAAAATTATCTTCATGCAAAAAAAGCAAAAGAAACACATATTCTTCCGCTTTTTCAGGACTTAACAAACCCCAGTTCCGATATGGGTTTTATGAATGCGCAAAAAACCGGCTTTATGAAACGTACAAGACCGGATTTGACTATGGCTCTTGCTATTCTGCCGCACCTTGTTTTAAAAAACGGGCTGAAATTTGAAGAGGTTGCGAAATTTCTGCGCACGCTCTCTGCTTACCTGATTATAGAGTTTGTTCCGGCTGAAGATAAAAAGGTTAAACAAATTATAAGTGCACTGGAAGAAGAATTTCCGGGTTACACAAAAGAGCGTTTTGCCAGAGTTTTTGAAAAATTCTTTGATATACTGGATGAACATTCTGTTGCTGATACAAAACGCACTATATATTTGATGAAAGTTAAAGAATAAGACTTTTTACTTCATACAGTTTTTCAAGCTGAGCGGAGGATATTGCGTCATTAATAACAGACATTATTTTCTCGAGTTCTTTTTCTCCTGCAGGTTTTAGTGCTTGCGGAAGTTTAATATCTGCAGTCGTTTCCGCTTTTGTTAAGAAATCGTTTAGTATCAGAAAGTCTTTGTAAACCTGTATAATTTCATCCCACTCCGATTTCAGGTCTTTTGTATTTCCAAGGTAATACCTGCAGTCTTTTTCAAACTGTTTTAAGTAAGAAATAATAAAATCTATTTCATGCAGTGCATCCTCCGGCTTTACTTTTTTGCCCAGATACGAATTCCCGTCTATTTTTTTTCGAGAGTCTTTATATTTATTCGAAATATAAGAAGCCCAGAGCAAACACCCGAGATAAAAAGCTATAGTGCTGTCTACCAGCCTTAGCAGCTGGGGATAAAACATCTTAAACTGAAATTTTTTCTGATGCAGTGCAGGAATGCTGCTCAGTATATTGTAAGCAGATTCAATATTCGGGGTAAAAATTACGGCATGCTCCGAAAACCCCGGGTCAAACGGAACTGTTTCTGAATTTTCAATCAATTTAGCAACCATTAGCAATACCTCTTTTCGGGATAGATTAGTCTGTGCAGCCTGCTGACAACTATAATCTGTTTTTTACAGGCAACTTTTTCTATTTGATTATAAAACTTTTTTTATTTAAAATAAAGGAGTTCTGAAAAAATTTTAATAATAGAAATAAAAATTCAGGGACTGATTAAAAGTAAATTGTTGAGAATTTATCATTGCGAGAGAGGTAAAAATGTCACTTAATGTATATCTTGGCATAGACGTAGGTTCTGTTACAACAAAGCTTGCGCTTGTTGATGAATCCGGAAAATATATTGACAGCTATATGCTCAGAACATCGGGTAAACCTGTTGTGGCAGTGCAAACAGGTATGAAAGAATTATTGAAAAAAGCACTCTGCGAATATAATGTTCAGGGAGTAGGAACAACCGGCAGCGGTCGTAATCTTGCCGGAGCACTTGTCGGTGCTGATATGATAAAGAACGAAATTACGGCTCACGCTGTTGCCGCAAGCACCTATGTCCCCGGTGTCCAGACTATTCTTGAAATAGGAGGACAGGATAGTAAAATTATAATTCTAAGAGACGGTATTGTTACCGATTTTGCTATGAATACGGTATGTGCGGCGGGCACGGGAAGTTTTCTTGACCAGCAGGCAAACAGATTGAATGTTCCTATAGAAAAATTCGGTGAAACTGCTCTGAAATCTACTAATCCTGCACGTATTGCAGGAAGATGCGGCGTTTTCGCAGAAAGTGACTTGATTCACAAACAGCAGCTCGGATATCCTGTTGAAGATTTGTTATACGGGTTGTGTCAGGCACTTGTCAGAAACTATTTGAGCAATCTTGCTCTGGGTAAAGAACTTTTGCCTGTTGTCACGTTCCAGGGCGGTGTCGCAACGAACTCGGGTATGGTAAAAGCCTTTGAGGAAGCACTGGGCACAGAGATTGTTGTTCCTAAAAACCATCAGACAATGGGGGCAATCGGTGCTGCTCTGCTTGCTATGGAAAATCATCAATATACGGATAACAAAACTAAATTTAAGGGCTGGGAAGTCGGAGAAATGCATTTTAATTCAGTGACAAACCAGTGCACCGGCTGTTCAAATAACTGTGAGGTTATTACAATTGTTGAAGGAGAGCTGGAAAACCCGCATCCGCAGAATATTAAGGATATTAAAGGAAATATTATTGCCAGATGGGGCGGAACATGCGGAAGATGGGATATTTCGTAAAAGATTAAAAAACAGAGCTTTGTGCTCTGTTTTTTTGTGTGACAAAAAATTTTTATCAGGGGATTTAAAAAAGTATTATGAAAATTTTGCCGGTAATAAATATTAAACATGAATTTGTGCATAAAAAAGGAAAACCTTCTGAAAAGAACAACAAGAATTCTGCGCCAAACCGCTCTTGTGATTTAGTGCCGGTGTTTTATTATCCTTTAATTAATGTTTCTTTTAAAAAAGCAAAACGTGCGGATTTTGTGGACAATATCAGGGATGTTCCCGGTATAACCTGTGCCTGCTGCGGCATAGAGGTGTACCCTTATGAAACTGTATCCAGAATTGAGGACGAAAAACTTTTCTTTTTCATGCCGGAATCAGTTAGAATGCTTATAAAAACCGGTCTTTTTAATCCCCAAAAGGCTGGAAGAGCAGAGCATGAGGCTTTTCTCTATCTGAAAAGACTTGCGGATAAATATCCGGATAAAAGTTTTAAGAATGTAATGGATACAGGCTCTGTGCAGGAAGAAATCCAGAAAGATTTAAGTCCGGAAACCAGAGAAAAAATTAAATATTACAGACATTCTCTGAAGCGTCTGTGCAGAAACTCGAAAGAGATGATAGAGATTATGCAGCCATATGAAAATCATTTTTCTGGAGTTTACAGAGAGGTTTTTGAACTCCTGAAAAAGTATTCAAAAAAATATCCGCAGAAGGATTTTAACTATATACTCAATATTCCGGATGTTTATTACCGGAGCCTTCATAAACTCCAGCAAAGACAAAAAAATGTTGTAAATGAAATTGAATATTATACAAAGATTAATTATCCCCGCTACAGTAAACTTTTGAAAACAAAAACTAAGCGGGCAAAAAACATAATTTTCGATGAAGATACAAAAATCCCACAGAAAAGACAGCGTATATTAGATTTGTATGAAACAATGAGAAAAGATACATGTCCTGAATATATGGATGCAGTTATGAAAATTGCCCAAAAACTGCCGAAATCCAGTAATTCAAGAAGTGCATTTATTGCAAAATATTCATACAGAAGCAGTGAAGAAATTGCGCATCTTATACTGGTTTCGGGTGCAGCAAGCGAAGAACACATAAAACCCCAGCACAGGGACAAACAAGACAAAGGCCCTGACACAAATGAAAATAAAATAGTTATGTGCGCTGCCTGTAACAGCCAGCGGAGCAAAACCAGCTACAAAGACTGGCTTTTGATTCATCCTGAGATGATAAGAAACTGCCAGAAATATATTGACAAAATTATTGATGCAATAATTGACAAAAAACTCGTAAACTACAATGATTATCCGCCAAAAGTTAAAGAATCACTGAAAATTGAGTCCGGCGGCAAGATAGATATAGACATAACAAAATACGAACAATATTATGAAAATTACTTCAATACCACTAATAAACATTAATTTTAACACCCCATCTTCTGTAACTCCGGCAAAAACAACAGCTGTTTTTTCTAAAAAACTGCAGCCATTGAAGTATGATACGGTCTCTTTTGGTGCCGGCCGAAAAGAAAGAAATTATGAAACAGCTCTGACAAATATTCCTCTTTTGCCCTGTGCCTGCTGCGGGAGAATAGTTATACCCGAAAATGTTTTTGACAGACCCCTTTTGAAAAATTATGATGTGCCTGCCTATGATGTATTGCGGGTGCTAAAAAAATATGAACCCAGAATGCAAAAAACAGAAAGAGCGGTTTTCAGACGTCTGGAAAAACTCAGCAAAAAATATCCGGATTTGAATTTACACGATTTGTTCATAAGAAAACGCTACTACCATCTTGCCAATACAGAAATAAAACAGCTGAAAGTTCTTAGTGCAATAGAGAATATCGATTTGAATATCAGTGCAGACTCGCAGGAAAAACTAAATAAAGCACTAAAAAATGCAAGACAAATTATGTTTCTTGAAGAAAAAAACGTAAAAGGCAAAAGAAGGAGAATGATAAAAGAGTTTGCAGAACTTATGAACTCCTGTCCGGAAAAAGAAGAAATCTCCAAAATCGTTTCCATCATACAGCATCTGCCAAGTTCTTCAAATGATATGGATTCTTTTTTTGTAAAATATGCGAATGCTGACGCAGAAACAATTGCAAAAAAGCTTCTGGAAAGCGCAAAAGCATCAATTGAACACGTCAGGGCATCCTCCGAAAGCGGTGCGGATCACGCATCAAACTTCATTGTTATGTGTAGAAAATGTAACAACGACAGAGGCAGTATCCCCTACAGTGAATTTATCAAAGAAAATCCGGCTATGGTAAAAAACAGCCAGAAATACATTGACAGGGTAATTTCATATCTAAACAGAAAATATATTTTCGGGTTTGAAAATTATCCGTATCAGATACAAAAACAGCTTTTTGAAGAAACAGACGGGGTTATTAATCTTGATATTTCGAAATACAGAAAACCTTTTGTACCTCCGAAAATAAGCAGTCAGTGGTAAATTATATATCTTTTGTAATATTTCTTAATAAAAATGCAGCCAAAAAGGCAATTTTTTAAAAGTATATACGTTTATATATACATAAGAGATACAAAGGAGATAACAAAATGGCAATAGCAGCAGCATCAAATATGAGCAATAACAGAAGCGGAAATGGTTCATTCACTCCCCTCAGAAGAAAACCCGCCCAGAACAAACAGCTTGCTGCTAATCTGGATATCCTTGACAAAAAAGATATCAGAATGAGATTTAAAAACTCAAGAGATCCGATTTATGTAGCATTTGATTATCTTGACAAAAGACCTATTCAGGAACTGGCAGTAGAGTTCGTTAAAGATTCTATCTTTGATATTATGAACTTTGTTTCTATGGGTAAATTTTAATTCTTTGAATTCAAATAGTGATTGCAGTAATTTTTAATATCGCATTGTGAGCAAAGTGGCTTTTGGGGTTTACAGATATTCTGTCCGAAAGTCACTAAAATTGTATTTATATCCAGCCAGTATTTTTCAGGCAGAATTTTTCTAAGCTCCATCTCCGTTTCATCAGGAGTTTTTGTACTAACAAGCCCGAGTCTGTTGGAGATTCTGTGTACATGAACATCCACACAGATTGCAGGAGAGAGAAATCCTTTTGCCATAACAAGGTTTGCTGTTTTTCGTCCGACCCCTTTGAATTTTACGAGTTCATCTATTGACTCCGGAACTTTGCCGTTGCATTTATGAACAATTTCGTCAGCTATTTGTAAAATCTGTTCGGCTTTATTTCTGTAAAAACCTACCGGATAAATAGCTTTTGACAAATCTTCGACATCTACCTTTAAAAAGTCCTCAGGTGTTTTCCCCAGCTTCATCATCCGCAAAGATGCAGGATATGTCGTTTTGTCGTTTGTTCGCAGGCTTAGAATGCAGCAAATTAAAACAAGAAACGGATTTTTTAATTCCTCCATCATCTTTACAAAATCTGTCTGCGGAAGGTTCATTCCTTTTATTCCAGATACAATAGCATCAATATTTTTCATTTAAAACACCTTGTTTTTGACAACAAAATCATTATATCAAAAAAGACTGCCTGTTTTACGGACAGTCTTTTCGAATATTGTGTGCTCTTATTATTCAACAACAATAGCACTTACAGGGCAAGCATCCGCTGCTTCTTTAACGCAATCTTCGTTGCCGGCAACTGCTGATTCATTAGCAACAGCAATGTCTTCAAGTTTGAAAACTTCCGGGCATAAAGATTCGCAAGCTCCGCAGCTAATGCAGCTGTCTTCTACTTTTACTTTCATTTCTTTCTCCTTTTTTACATATCTTTAAAGATATTTTTATCAATTTATATTATACAAAAAATATTTTTAAATTGCACACATCTAATTTTATATTTAATAAAAAATTTTATCCCGTTCAAGACAGTACTGTCTTTACGGATGTTGAAAATATTTCATTTTCTGTAACAATAAAATCAGCTTTTATATCATGAGGCTCTGTCGGAATGTTTTCCAGAAGAAGTTTTGAATACAGCGGGATAACTTTAATTGTCCTGTTGTTAAGCCGTTGCAAAAACCTGTCGTAATAGCCGCCGCCGTAGCCTATGCGATACCCCCGTACATCTGCGGCAAGTGCCGGAATGAAAATTATATCCAGAATGTTTAAATTCTCAACAGTCTCTCCAGCCGGCTCGGGTATTCCGAATTTTCCGTTTACAAGTCTGTTTTTTACAAAAGGACAAACCTGTATGTCATTTTCAACAACTTTGGGCAGAAAGTATGTTTTGTCATCCGGCAGAGAAAGGAGATTTATTTCATTGTTAACCGGGTAGTATAACATTATGTTTTTTGCCGTATTAAATTTTTCCCAGTTTAATATATGGCTTACTATTTTTTCTGAACAAATATCCTGCTGCAAATTTTTTCTTAAAATCTTAGCCTGTTGTCTTAGTTCTGCTTTTGTTGTCATTGCTTGCCCTTTGTATTACGCTTTACAGTGTCTGTTAATATTATTATAATGTATAAAATGGAAAACAATCACGATGTATTACACAATAATTTAGTCAACCCTGAATTCTCGGAACACGGATATATACAGGTTTACACCGGAAACGGAAAAGGGAAAACAACGGCATCATTAGGGCTTGCAGTAAGAGCACTCGGACGCGGCTGGAGAATTCTTGTCGTTATGTTCACAAAAGGAGGGAACAATTACGGCGAGCTCTACACTTTTATGAATCTGTGCGATGATTACAAGGACAAAATCAAAATTGTGCAGTCCGGACTGGATAGAATTGTGTATTCGTCTAATCTCACGGAAGCAGACAAAAAACAGGCGCAGTCGGGCTGGGAAATTGCCAAAAAAGCCATAAAAAATAATGAGTATCAGATGGTGATACTGGATGAAGCTAACATTGCCATTGACTTAGGACTGATTGATTTACAGGAAATGATAGATGTGTTAAAAAATAAACCTGATACTATGGAAATAGTTCTGACCGGACGGAATGCAAAGCCCGAAATCATAGAAACGGCGCATCTTGTGTCTGAAATTATACCCGTAAAACATTATTGGGATAAAGGTATCTCCGCCCGTAAGGGGATTGAATTTTAATTCTTACTTGTTATATAATTACAAAAAAGATTACAGGAGACAAAAATGGCACAGCAATTCCCTCCGCAGTTTAAATCAAGACTTGCTCTTCTCGTTTTTCTAAAAGGAGCTGCAGCACCCATGGTTCTATATTTTGAAAATCCGAAAGCAGAATACGAAGATTTTCTGAATGCAATAAAAACCGGTGCAAATGTAGCAAGAATTATAGAAAAAGAACCGACAGGACCGATAAAAAAAGTTGCAATTATGTCAAATCAGATAGCATCGGTTGCTCTGCAGGAAGAGGTCTGCTAATCTTTGTTTTTTTATTATATAATGGATTCTGTTAGACAGCCGGTAATTTAATGAAAATCACAGAAATAAAAAACAATTTTGCAAAAATATTATATCGTCCCGCTGAGACGAAACTTGTGCTGTCTGATTTTCTTACTCTTGATGATGAAAACAAAAAGATTTGCGCACAGGTTATATCTATTGAATCAACTTCCATACAGAGTGCAAATCAGGCTGTTTTGAAATTTTGTTTTAATATAGCTCAGGATGGAAAACTCTCACCCTACAGCGGATATGTGCCGTCTCTTGATACAAAAATCAGCGTTACGGATGCAGGTGTTATTCAAAGAGCTTTCTCTAAACAAAGCGGTGCTGTTTGTCTCGGTGAGCTTACATGCTCTGTGAATCCGCCTTTAAAATATGAAAAATCTTTTCTTGATAAATTTCTCTATATACAGTCTGACAGGCATTCTGATACAAATTATATTTTTAAAACAATTTTAAATAACTTAAAAGACAAAAACTGCCTGGTTTTTGATTTGGACGGAACAATTGAAATAGACTCAGAGAGCACCTATGAAATTTGTAAAAACTTCAAACTTCCGATTAACACGGACACTCTGAATTATATATATGAAAATGACCTTTCAGGATTGACGATTGAACAGAAAGCTATTGTTCAGGATATAATAGTCGATATTCAGGAATATTTAAGAAGCGAAAATACCGGCTTTATCCCGTTTTCAACATTGCTGGAGGTTGTTGAAGATATATATCAGACAGACAAATCACTCGGTATAATTTTATTCAGGAACAAACTTTTAAAATATAACCAGTACAGGCTTTTTGCTTCAAAAGAACAGGATTTCGATGCACTGGTAAATTCTGCAAGCTTTAATAATTTAACTATTCTGAAACTCAATAATGTTCCTGAAAACTGGAGAAAAGAAGCTGTAAGCTATATAATAGACAAACTCCCCGAAAGTGTGCATTATTTTGTATCAATAACGGATGAAACATCGGATGTCCATCTGCTGGATAAATTATTCAGGGTCAGGAAAGCAACTGTTGCATCGGGCTACGGTTGCAAATATGCAAACCATTTAAAATCACTTGCTAAAAATATTATTCTGTTCACACCTGAGGAACTGCAAAAAGTTTATCCGACATACAACTCCTTCCTCTCAAAACTTGCAGAAGGAGAATTTGTGATAACAGGAGACGACACTCTCTATACTCCGCTTATTGTCAGAAAGCTTTCTGAGAAAAAACAGTCAGCTGTTGAAACAATCAGCCCTGAAGATATTGAAATCATATCAAACGAAACTCAAACAGTACAAACAGATGATTTATCGAATATTCTGCAGGATCCGCTTGAACAGCAGATAGCAAAAGATGTTGACTCGATGTTTGTATCGGTGAATGAAGAGCCTGCGCAGCAGATTGATTATGAAAACATGCTCTCGGATGAAGATTTGGATTTTCTTGATGATATAAATCACAATGAAGTTCAGGCGGAGTCTGTTTCTGACATGCAATCTGATTTTTCAAACGAACAGGCTGCTGTTTCACAGGATGAATTTTCAGTGCAGGTAATACCTGAAGAGCAAACACATTTTTCTCAAAATGATTTATCCGTTGACTCTGAAAATTTTGACAGCGGGTTTGATGCACAACCGGAACAAGTTGCACAGGCTGCGCAAATAAATATGCCGCAGCAAAAGGATATGGATACACTTTTAAACGAACAAAAAGAAGATGAAGATTTTGAGCTTCTTCCGGAAGATGATGAAGTTGAGGATTTGTTTGCCGGGTCAGCTTTTACACAGACTGCAGTTCAGGAAATGCCTCAGATGACAGAAATATCGGATGATGACACCGCTGCTGAAAATCTTTCTTTTGTTTCAAACAATGTTCACATGCAGCAGTCACAGACTGTATCTCAGGAAGAAAAGCCTACTGTTCCTGTGTTTAGTACAAACTATGGTGAAACATCCGTAACCGGCGGCAATAAACTTTCGGAAGGGAATGTTGTTTACCACGAAAAATACGGAAGAGGCGTTGTTGAGCAAATTATCTCATACGGCAAAAAAACACTGTGCTCAATACAATTTGACAATGTCGGGCGCAGATTGCTCGATCCGAAACTTGCAGATTTAAAAATGGTATAAAAAAAAGACCTTACATTTAATACATAAGGTCTGTTGTATTTAAATAAGAAGAGAGAGCTTTCATATATATAAAGTCATTTTGTATTAAAAAATTGCCTGAACTTATTGTGAATTTTTAAGTTTAGTTACAATAATCAATACTGAAAAATAATAAAATTCGCACAGGAATAACGCCTGCAAAAAGATTTTCAGGAAAGAATAAAATACTTTAATTATTTTAAAAAATTTTTATTTGGAAAAAAGTTTTTTTAAGCCATCGCATATTTTTTCAGTAAAATGCAGTTCTTCACTGCCGTCAGGCTGAACGATTCTTCTTACCAGTTCATCTTTTCCTTTTCCATCAGAAGACCTGATACCTTTATATAAAGCAATCCAGCCGTTTCTATCCTCTATAACTTTGTAGCCTTTATCTTTTTTAAATTTGTTAATAACATCCTGATATTTGTTTACGGCCGGTGGTATGCGCATATTTTTCTCCATTCCTTTTATGTGATAACTAATTAAACAACAAACAAAGTTTTGTTTGGTATTTAATTAAAAAAAATTAATTAATTGTAACAACCGGACATATTTCGCAATGTGAAAAACCGCAGATTTTAGTCTGCGGTTTTTTTATAAATCAATTATTACTTAAGGATTATTCAGACTACTGACCGAGGTAGGAGAGTGTCTGGAGGATTTCGTTTGAGGCGTTGAATACCCGGCTGTTTGCTTCAATAGCTCTTTGAGCAACAATCATATCCGCAAATTCAGAAGCAAGGTCAACGTTTGAACCTTCCAGTACACCGGATTTTACCTGTCCGAATGCGTTAGAAGAAACAGCGCCGAATGTGGCAAGACCGATGTTCGGGCCTGTTGAATATGTATTGTTTCCGGCTGCTTTCAAACCGTTGGGGTTAACAAAGTTAGCCATCTGAATCTGGAGGTTAGCAGGAACTGCAAGTCCTTCCTCCATATCTATATCGTCACCGGAGATAACAATGTTGCTGTTTGTTGTGTATTTAAAGATTACTCTGTTCGGATTGTCAGGGTCTTTCATAACGCTCAGTTTGTCATTGTTGCCGTATGTAACTTCGATTGTACCGTCTTCAAAAATGCTTATAGACTGCTGCTGCTGTGCTGTGCTGATGCTTGATGTTCCGGAACGGATTGTCTGCTGATAGTCCAGCACCTGAGAGGTATAAGTGTCGGAGCCATCCGGTCTGTTCAGGTTCATATTAGAAAAGATAGAAGATGTTCCGCTCTTGAATTCAAGAGAAGAATTGCCGTCCGCCGCTTTAAAGTTCAATTGACCATTATCAAGAGTAACTTCTACTGCGTTTCCTGTTGCATCTTTTATTTCATCAATAAACTGCTCCATTGTCATATTTTCAGTAATTTCAATATCATATGTATCCTGAACCTGACCCTGGTCATCAACAGTTGAAATTTGCGCTGTGCCATAACCTGCCTGAATACCGTTCAATCTGTCAAGACGTTTTACGAGCATATGGTCATTTGTTGACGGAGTTGTCTCTGTGTTGATTAATGTCGGGATTTTGATAGGAATAGTGCTTGTTGACGTGGTCATTGACGTATCTGTACCGAGTACTTTATAACCATTTGGCATTACAAGGTGTCCGTCCGCATCAAGTTCAAAGTTTCCGGCTCTTGTGAACAGAACTTCAACAGTTGGGGAAGCAACAGTAAAGAAGCCGTTACCTTGAATGCTTACATGTGTAGCCTGACCGGTTGCAAGAGTCGTACCTGCATTAAAGTCTCTGGAAATCTGTGAAACCTGAACACCGATACCGATTTGTTTAGGGTTAATACCTCCGACATTGTTCTGCGGTGCACTGCCGCTGCTCAATGTTCTGTAGTATACATCCGAGAACTGAACGCTGGATGCTTTGAACCCAACTGTGTTCATGTTTGCAATGTTGTCGGCTACAACATTGATTTGTGTCTGTCCGGCGGACATACCGCCGATTGCGCTGTAAAATGCCTGTGTCATCTATCCTCCCGTTTGATTTGTAATAATTGATTAAATATTACTCTGTAGCTTTTTGCACATCCAGCACTTTTGATGCGTAAGAACCTTCATCTGCATCATACAGACCGAATCCGGCTTTTGTTACAAAATTACTCGACTGTGCATTTGTGTTGTTTATGTTTCCGTCGTTAATTGCAATTGCATAATTGTCACCTTTCGGTGTAAGTACTATTTTTCCGTCCTGAATTTCTGCACTTACACCGGCAACATTAAATTTCTTAACGAGGTCATTTACTGTCATATCTCGTGAAATATCTATGACATGATTTGTTATAAAGTTGTTGTTACTTCCATCCTGAACTCTCAGTGTTATGGCACCTTCTGTTATGCCGCTCAGCATGTTGAGGTCCCTGAGTTTTGTTTTTCCGATTTCTTCAGCAGAGGTTGGAGTACCGACCTGAGTAGATGCTTCAGTTCCTACCGAGGCAACGAGTCCTAACGGATATTCAACACCGTCAATTACTACAGTTGCTGCAGAATTAGTAAAGTTTGCCGATTCAACCATACCTGTTATAGTTTTTGTTGTATCGTTGGGGTCAATTACCGTTACATTTTTTCCTACAAGGCTTGTTGCCTGTACAATCATGTTGTTCTGTGACATTGCCTCGCTCAGATTTTGCAGCTCCTGAACCTGCGTAAATTGAGCCTGCTGCGAGAGCATTTCAGAGTTATCCATCGGGTTTGTCGGGTCCTGATTTTTCAATTGCTCCATCATCAGATAGAGAAATGCATCGCCGTCCAGCTCCTGAGTCGGCCCGTTTGCCTGTTGTTCTTTGTATTTGTTTTGTGCTGTTGCACTGAGCATTGCGTTCAATTCTGTTTGAATGTTAGACATTTTTTACTCCCTTTATACCGTATAATCAATCTTACCGTTGTGTGTTATTCCTGACGACGTTTGAGTCTCTGCAGCGGACTGCTGGCTCATTTCATAATCCTGTTCTTCCGTGTTGTACTGTGAAGCGGCTTCTCTGTTTGCAGCTTGCCGGCTTCCCTGATGTGAATGCTGTGACGCATTCTGATTAAACTGTTCATGTTCAAATCCAAGATTCGGGTTGCTGGATTGTGATGTAGTTTCTACCTTTAAGTTATTTACATTGATGCCCTGATTGTGCAAAGATGCTCTTAATGCATCCATGTTTTTGTCCAGGAGTTCTTTAACCTGCTGGTTTTCAGTAGCCATTTTCGCAGTAATTCCGTCCTGCGAATTTACAATTTCAAGATGGATTCTGCCTAAATTTTCAGGTCTTAAAACAATTGTAACTTTGCTGTTTGCGCCGTTTTGCAGCTCCGAGAATCTTGAATTAATCTGATTCATAATGTCAGATTTATTAAGCCGGGTATTCAATTCTGCATTGTTCAAGACTTTCCCGAATGCGTTTCTCTCTATTTTTGCGCCGAATGCATCTACGGTATTAGCTGCAGGTTCAGCTGCATTTTTCACGGACATTTTTATAACTTCTTCATTTGCATTGTTTTTCGTAAAAGAAGAATTTGAGTCTGTGCCTGTATCGGTTGAGCTTTTAGAAGCTTCAACAGTAGCTGTCGGTGCGGCGGACTGAAGAGTCGATATGGCTTTGTCTTTTACTTTGTCGGGAACATCATCAACATTTATGGCGGTTGTTTGTTCTTCTGTGTTATTTGTATTTGCTTTTATTAACGCTTCGTCAGTTGATGTATCAATGTCAGCTGTTGAAGTTGTTGAACTTGTATCATCCGGTGCGGTTTCCGTACTTTCCTGTAACTGTGCATCAATTCCCGGATTTTGGGATTGCAGATTTATTGTAATTTTATTCTGTGAATTGCTTTGGTTTTGTCCGTTGTTCGATGTTGTCCGGTCTGCTCCGGATTTCACTGCAGTATCTGCCGGCTTTTGGGTGCCTGAAGAAGTAGTTTCGACATCTATATTTGTATCTTCTGTCTTTATTTCTACATCCGGTGTTATTTCATCAGCTAAATTTTGCGGCACGGTTTGAGCGGAGGTCTGTCCCTGCATGGCTGTTGCTGGAGTCTTTGTATTTGTGCTGTTTGTTGTGTTTGTTGAAGCCTGTGCATTGTTGTTCAGGAGTTTTTTCAATTCTTCGTCCGTCATATCTTCAACATTTTTTTCAAATTCTATATTTGACAGAATTTGTTCATTTGCAACTTTTGCTGCCGTATCCTGATTTGTTTGAGCGGTAGTGTCCGTTGTTGCTCCGGTAGTACTTGTTGAATCTGTTGAAGATTGCTGATTTGAAGAATTTACACCATTATTTGTTGTAATCTCCGTATCGGATGTGCTTGTATAATTCTGCACCGGCACAGCTTTTGTATCGGAATTTTCCGGCAATGTATTCCATATAACATCATCTGTTTCCGTAACGGTAACAGTTTGAGCGGTATTTGAAGTCTCAACTTTAGTTTCTGATTCAACCGGAGCAGCATTTTGAACATTTTCTTTGTTTACAAAATTTGTGTTACCGGTATTTTCAATAACCTGTTTTGTATCAGTATCTGCAGACTCTTTTTTGTCAGTGGATGCATCAGTTTTTTTGTTATCTTCTTTATTATTTATATTTTCTTTTTGTGACTCTGTTTCTGTCTCTTCCGGTTTTTCATTATTATTTTGAGTATCTGTTTTTTTTATTTCACCGGATTCTGTTTTGTTCGTTTGTTTTTCCTGTGTTTCTTCGGGTGAAGTCCGGTTATCTTCCGCTCTGTCTGTAATATTCTGTTTTTTGTCTGCCTGTGGTTTGTTTGTGTCAG
Source organism: Candidatus Gastranaerophilales bacterium (assembly GCA_944323735.1). Lineage (GTDB taxonomy): Bacteria > Cyanobacteriota > Vampirovibrionia > Gastranaerophilales > Gastranaerophilaceae > CALUPY01. Next base: position 65,109 of record CALUTO010000005.1, on the reverse strand, counting down.
TGTGTTTGTCCAATGCAGATTTATTCTGCCCGTAAACGGATTTGCTGTCCTGTTTGAACGGTTCGTTTCTGTTTTCAGAACGATCAAGATAATTGTTTTCTTGCTGTGTTTGGGGCTTGTTTGCTGTCAGATTGTCATAAATATTTGCAAAGGTATCATCGACTGCGCCGGCAGACCTGACAGTGCCTGCTGAAATATTTTCAGCAGCCTGTGTTGCAAATAAATTTGTAATACTTGTTGTATCCATCTCCGCCCCGTTTAATTATCGTTTTTAAGCTGATCTGTATCTGCTTGATGTTATATCGTCGAGCTCTTTTCTTGTGTTGTGTTCAAGCTCCTGATAATATTTCTTTTTCTGGTTTTCTTTCAGTTTTTCAAGAACTTTCTTTTCTTTTAATATTTCATTAACTTCTTTTCGTTTCAATTCAAGTAGTTTTTGTACATTCTGGATAACGACCTTCTGGTTTGAAATATCTACAATTAATTTATTAATAAAATCTTTGTATCTTTGCACTTCATTCAAATCGAGATCATTTCCGCTCTGAAAGACTCTAAGGAGTGCATTGTTTATTTCAAGCTGATATCCCTCCAGCTCTTTTTGCTTTTGGACAGCTTCCTGTAGACCTCTCTGAACTTTCGCCAGCTCCAGCAATTTTTCCTCGAGAAGTTTCTCTTTTATATCCAGTACTACCTGTAATCTAAAAGTAAATTTTTTCAAACCTGCCTCACTAAAAAATATAATAAGTCTTTATTATATTCACAGGTTACTATAATATGTTTTTATGTTCTATCCTCTAAAAAAATGATTTATTTCTGTTATTGGCGGGTTTCGGACATTTTTTAATTGAACAGAAGTTCGGCAAGCAGTATGTCTTTCGGGGTCGTGATTTTTATGTTTGAATAATCTCCGTTGACGATATATACAGGAAATCCCAAAAACTCCAGCATACCTGCATCATCGGAAAATGATTTTCCATACAGACGCTCATGGGCGCAAAGGAGTGTTTTATAAGAAAAAATCTGCGGGGTCTGAACGCACCAGAGGGTATTTCTATCCGGTGTTTCCGTTATTTTCCCGTTTTCATCGGCTTTTTTAATTGTGTCTGTTGCTCTGACGGCTGTTATTGCCGCACCTTTTTCAAGTGCTTTTTCAAGACATGTCTTTATATTTTCCTGTTTTACAAGCGGTCTTGCTGCATCGTGGATGCAAACAAAATCAGGCTCAGAGCACACCTTTAATGCATTAAAAACAGACGCCTGTCTAGTGTTCCCGCCTCTGACTATTTTAAGATTTTTAATATGAGCGAGCTGAGGTGATATAATTTTCTCCAGTTTTTCTGATGCGGAAACGATTATCTCCTGCGGCATTAAGGGCAAAAATGCTTCAATAGAATGCAATATCACCTCTTTGCCTTTTATTTTTTCAAGAAGCTTATCCTTTCCGAATCTTTGCGATGAACCTCCTGCCGTAATAATTACCGATAATTTCATTTCTGCTCCTTAAAATGCTGAAAACTCTTTCTGTTAAACATTTCCGTATCAATAATATATTTTTCTGCGCCGTCTTTTACTATAACATCAGAGCCGGACTTTGCCTCACCTATTTTTACAAACTGCTTTTTATCAAGCTTTTTATACATATCATCAGGTATAACTGCAGTTAGTTCGTAGTCCTCCCCGCCCCATAGAATCAGGTTTTTATATTGCTGTGGAAAAGTTTTTTTCAAATCCGGAGTCACCGGAATTTTTTCAAAATCTATCTCCAGACGTACACCGCTGGCTTTAGCAATCTTGTATAATGCATCGCCCAGCCCGTCTGATGTGTCCATCATTGCAAAATCCCGTGCAGCTGCTCTGGCCGCACTAATGCCGCATTCAATTCTTGCCACGGGTTCAAGATGTTTTTTGATAAAAGCTTCCGGCTGCTTTTTGTTTTCGCAAAGAAGTCTTAAGCCTGCCGCACTTTCTCCGTGATTTCCTGTTACAACAACCGCATCACCGGCTTTTGCATATTTCCTTGAGATATTGTATTCAGAGACTTTTTTGCCGATTGCACATATTGATATAAAAATTTTATCTGCTCCGGTCAAATCTCCGCCGATTACCTTTACATTATAATTTTCGCATATTGAATTCAAACCTTCGTAAAACTCTTCTACAAAATCCGTCTTTATATTTTCCGGCATAGAAAGGGAAACGGTTAAATACAGAGGTTCAGCTCCGCATGCGGCTAAGTCAGAAAGATTTACAGCTGCAGATTTTATTCCGAGCTGACGTACGGAGATAGTTTTCATAGAAAAGTGCACATCTTCAACAAGTGTGTCCTGTGTTACATACAGACCGAACTCGCTAAGATATGCACAATCATCACCCAGATAACTATTGTCTGACAATTTTTCGTTAATTGTATTTAAAAAATCTGTTTCTCTCATTACCTGATTTTATCACAAAATCAGGTAAGGCTCCTAATAAGCAGGCTCAGATTAATATTTTTGTTCCTTTCAAAATAATAAAAAGGATTAAGGTACTTTAAAAAACTCCAGAAATTCTTCATAACCTCAGTGCCTCCTTCATAGTAAGCTGTGCAAATAAATCAGCCATAACTACATACACATAGAATGCAATAAACGGAATAAACAGGGTCAAAAGACCGGACAAAGACAGAATAGACGCAACAAAACCGAAGCAGAAACTTATTGCAAATACACACATAACAAGTATCAAAAAGTTTCTGAAATCACCTGCAACAATTAAAAATGCTCTGTCTGCATTAACAAAAGATGTCACTTTTAAATCAACAGCAAAACTCATCATAAACGGCATATATAATGCAGCAATGAATATATGTGCAAAGAAGCATAATCCTGCATAAAGCATGGTGTGTTCAACCGGAATAAGGAAAATATAGCAAAGTCCCATTACAAGTGCTATGGGCAGATAAAACAAAAGCGTTCCTATATAGGCTTTTGCGCCGATTTTAATAAGTTCAAAAAATCCGTTCCATTCCGGAAGGTTTTCTGATGTACCGAGGATTTTTAAGTGCAGGGTTTTGAAAAAATACCCGACAATTGCAAGATATATGCCAACTGATACTAAACTGAAAAACAATAACGCACAGGCGTTATAGGGGTCTGAAAACATCCTCTTTATTCCGGGGAATGCAATACCGAACATCGGAAACACAACAAGCAAACCGCCCAGAAGGATTTTTTTAATCCAGCCGGAATCTTTCAGCATATATGTACAAGCATGCTTTACATCTACACACACGGGCACATGCTCCTATTTAATAAACACACTACTATTGTAACATTTTTTTGAATAAAAATAAAGTCTTTTATGTGAAATATTTTTTATTTGTAATATATATACACTAAAATTTATTTTGCACAAAAAAGCACCCGCATAAACGGGTGCTTTCAATTTTATCATGATAATTTTGCTGATTACTTGTCATCAAGAGCTGCAACCCCGGGGAGAACTTTTCCTTCGATAAATTCCAGAGAAGCTCCTCCGCCTGTTGAAACGTGGGTGAAGTCTTCAGCTTTGAAGAACTGTTTTGCCGCAGAAACTGAATCACCGCCGCCGATAACAGACACGGCACCGTTTTTCGTAGCGTCAACGATTGCCTGCAATACAGCTTTTGTTCCGTTTGCGAATGCCGGATTTTCAAATGCACCGACCGGCCCGTTCATCAAAATAGTTTTTGAATTTTTAAGAACTTCTGCAAAAGCTTTCTGTGTCTCAGGGCCTGCATCCACACCTTCAAAACCGTCAGGGATATTTTTTACGTCAACAATTTTGTTTGTGCCGTTGCCGGAGAAATCGTCAGTTGCGAGAACATCTGTAGCCATAACGATTTTTACGCCTTTGTCAGCTGCTTTCTTTTCAATAGCTTTTGCCACATCCATCTGGTCGTCTTCACAGATAGAGTTGCCGATTTTTCCGCCGTTAGCTTTTACAAATGTATAAGCCATACCGCCGCCGATAATCAGATTGTCTACTTTGTCGATTAAGTTTTCAAGAACTCCGATTTTTGAAGAAACTTTAGCTCCGCCGACTACAGCAGTGAAAGGTCTTACGGGATTATCAAGAGCCTGTGACAGGCATCTCAGTTCTTTTTCCATCAATAATCCTGAAACAGCAGGTTTTAAAATGTGAGCAACTTTAGCTGTTGATGTGTGTTTTCTGTGAGCTGCGCCGAATGCATCGTTTACATAGAAGTCGCCGAGTTTTGCAAGTTCCTGAGCAAAGGTCATATCATCGTCTTTTGCTTCTTCTTCTTTGTAGAAACGAATGTTTTCAAGTAAAGCGACCTGACCGTCTTTAAGTGCTTCGAGCTCTTTATCTGCGCCTTTACCTACCGGAGATTTTACAAATAATACGTCTTCGCCGAGAAGTTTAGACATATATTTTGCAACCGGTTCGAGTGAAAATTCGGTTTTCCATTCGCCTTTAGGTCTGCCGAGGTGCGCCATAAGAATAATTTTTGCACCTTTGTCTTTTAAAAACTGTAAAGTCGGTAAAATAGCTCTGATTCTTGTATCATCAGTAACATTTTTGTTTTCATCCATAGGAACGTTAACATCCACTCTTACGAGTGCTCTTTTTCCTTTGATGTCGCCTAAATCGTGAATTGATTTTTTCATAATACACCTCTTTTTGTATTCTCCATACGAAATTATAATACAACAAAAAAATATTTATTAAAATCAATTTATAGCGTATAATCATGGCAAGGTAGAAATTGAAAGAGGAAACGAATGAATTTAACGGTAACAAAAGGATTGTTAGAGCAGACGCCGGCAAATGTTCTTGTCGTGAACCTTTTTGAAGGTGTGAAAATGCCCGGGGGGGCGACCGGTGCTGTTGATATGGCACTGGGTAATTTAATCAGCAGTTTTGTAATCCAGAAGGAAGGTTTTACCGGAAAATACGGACAGATGTATGTGCTGCCCACTCACGGGAAAATTCCTGCGGACAAGGTGTTGCTTGTCGGATTGGGTAAAAACAAAGATTTTACCCTGCCGAAACTGAGAGAACTTGCGGCAAAAGTCATCCAAAAATGTATGAAAATGACAAATGCAAAAAAAGTTGTCTCTATATTACACGGCGCAGGTATAGGCGGTTTTGACGAGGCACTTGCGGCACAGATGATTGCCGAAGGAACAATCATCGGCTCTTACACTTTTGAAAAATATAAATCAGAAAAAAAAGGCAAAAAGATAGAAGAATTTGCAATCATAGATATAAATGAAGAAAGCTGCAAAAAAGCTAAAGCCGGTGTAAAAAAGGGTAAAATTTTCGCCGGTGCGGTAAATTATGCAAGAGACCTTGCAAACGAAGCACCGCAGATTGCGACTCCCGCTTTTCTTGCAAAAACAGCCCAGTCCATAAAAGATGTTGATGTAAAAGTATACGACAAAGACGAAATCGAAAAAATGGGTATGGGGGCTTTTCTCGGTGTTGCAAGAGGAAGCAGCCAGCCGCCTAAATTTATCCACATGAGATATAAACCCTCAAAGCCGCTGAGAAAAATAGCTATAATCGGGAAAGGTATATGCTTTGACAGCGGCGGTCTTGATCTGAAGCCGCCTTCTTCCATGCTTAATATGAAAGATGATATGTCAGCAGCTGCGGCAGTTCTGGCTGTTATGAACGTATTAAAAGAATTAAAGCCGAATGTGGAAATCCATGCACTTATTGCGGCCTGTGAAAACATGCCCGGTGCAAGTGCATATAAACCCGGTGATATACTGACCGCCAAAAACGGAAAAACCATAGAGGTTGACAATACAGATGCGGAAGGAAGATTGACGCTTGCTGATGCACTCTGTTATGCATGTGATTTAGACGTAGATGAGATTGTGGATCTTGCTACCTTAACGGGAGCCTGTGTTGTTGCACTCGGAAATGTTGCAAGCGGAATTATGGGCAACAGCCAGTCTCTTATCGACAAATTAATAAAATGCGGTGCTGCCGGCGGTGAGCGGCTCTGGCAGATGCCTATGTATGAAGAATACAAAGACTCATTGAAAAGTGATATTGCAGATATGAAAAATACCGGTTCAAGATATGCCGGAACACAAACCGCAGCCCTTTTCCTCCAGAATTTTGTCAAGAAAACCCGCTGGGCACATATAGATATTGCGGGTACTGCATTTCTGGATAAACCTGTAAATGAGCTTAAAAAAGGTGCAACCGGTGCAGGTGTCAGAACTCTGTTAAACTATATTTTGAGTTAAAAAAATATCAAAATCCAGCTAAAACACAAAAAATTCTGTTCATGAAGAGAACAGAATTTTTTTATGCATAAAAACAGTGTGTATTTTAAAGCTTGTGCAGGACTGTTTAATTTTTATCTTTTTAAAACTAACAATCCATACTGACCATTTATCCGATATTAATACAGAAAATTTATTATATGCTATATTTGAAATAAGAGATTAACCGTAACTAAATTTCTGTGTTACGGAAAAATTTTTTAAAAGGAGATAAAAAATGAAAAACTGGATTATTGCGCTTGCGATTTTAATATTACCTCTGGTTACATATTTTGTACTGGACAAAACTAACGGAGACAAAAGCAATTTTGAAGCGGTGGCAGCGTCCGGCAAACCTGCAGTGATAAAATTTGCATCAGCAATGTGTCTTGACTGCAAAAAAATGGAGTCAATGATGTGTGAAGTCATGCCTCTTTATGCCGATAAAGTTGTTTATGAAAAAATAGATTCCCAGTCAAACGACAAACAGACACAATCAATGATTAAAAAATATAATGTGACGGTTGTTCCGACTGTAATCTTTTTAAACAAGGACGGCAGTGTCTATAAAAAAACAGAAGGTGCTTACGACAAAGAAGAATTTGAAAAATATCTGAAAGGCATTATAAATGGATAATCTTATTCAGTTTTTTCAAGCCAATGTAAAAGGAGAATTTTCATTCCTCATTCTCCTTTTGTGCTTTTTAGGAGGAATTATTGCCAGTCTTTCGCCGTGCGGCATAGGCGTTTTGCCTATAGTAGTCAGTTATGTCGGTGGATATTCGGATAATCCTACTGCAAAAACTGTTATACAGATACTTTTTTTCATTCTCGGTTTATCTTTGACATTAACGGTAGTCGGTATTTTTTGTGCGTTGACCGGTAAAGTTTTCGGGGGAACCCAGAACCCTTATCTTGTACTTGTTTTATCATCTCTTATTATGATATTCGGTCTAAACCTGCTCGGGCTTATTGAAATAAATTTTCCGGTGCTTGTTAAAAAATTTCCCGAAAATTCAAAACACAGCTTTATTACTTATCCGGTAATTCTTGGTGCCGTATTTGCTCTCGCAACATCCCCGTGCTCAACGCCGATACTTGCAGGGATTATGGCCACTGCCTCAATGTCTGACAATATCGTATATTCTGCTCTTATGCTTTTTCTTTTTTCTCTCGGGCAGGGGGTTATTATTCTTGTGGCAGGATTGTTTACCTCTGTTGTAAAAAACCTGAAAGCGTTTGCCGGTTTTTCTGAATGGCTTACAAAATTCAGCGGTCTTATACTGTTGCTGTTTTCAATATTTTTGTTCTACAAACTGTTCAGCCATTTTGCCGGTTAGAATTCAATTTTTTTAAATTTTACCTGCAACTTTTTTAAAGTTTTCGATATCTTCCTGTGTGTCGATTCCGATAGGTGCACAGTCGGCAACAGCCGTTATTATCCTCATACCGGACTGCAGTGCCCTCAGCTGCTCCAGACTTTCTGTTTTTTCCAGCATTGATTGCGGAAGTGAGGTCATTTTAAACAGTGCCTCCCTTCTGTATCCGTAAAGTCCTATATGTCCGTAGAATACCGCTTCGTTTTCATTACGTTCGTATGGAATTTTTGCACGTGAAAAATACAGTGCATAGCCGTTATTGTCCGTAACACATTTTACAAGGTTTGGATTTTCAGCCTCTTTTGCACTGATTTTTCTAATCAGTGTGGATATATCCGCATTTTCATTGTTATGTAAAACAGAAATCACACTGTCAATACTTTCAGGAGTAATCATCGGTTCGTCGCCCTGTAAGTTTATTATGTATTCAAATTCTTTATACTTTGCAGCCACCTCCGCAATTCTGTCAGAGCCGCTTTTATGTTCGGTTGAGGTCATTTCAACATTTGCATTAAAAGATTTTGCGCAGTTATAGATTGCTTCATGGTCTGTTGCAATAATAACTTTATCTGCAAGTTTAGACGCAGAGGCTTTTTCATAAACCCACTGTATTATGGGTTTGCCTTCTACCTCGATTAGCGGTTTTGCATGCAGTCTTGTTGAAGCATAGCGTGATGGAATTATTATTGCTGTTTTTGACATAATTTTTACTCCGTGTTTCTGTTTGAGTTAATTATTGCAAAAAAAAGAACAGGTATCCACTAATTTTTTCAGACATGTTATAATTTTTATCAGGCAGGAGAATACAATGACAATAATTTCGGATGATGATAATTTTCAAAATGAGCATACGCACGAAAAAAAAACGGTGCGTGAAAAATCAAGAGCAGCAGATGTAGAGCCTGTTGTTTCTGATTTCGACAAATCTTTTGAAACAGGTATACGACCGAAAAAATTTGATGAATATATCGGACAGAGTGCACTGAAAAGCACACTGAAAATTACAATAGAAGCAGCTAAAAAAAGAGGCAAGCCGCTTGACCATCTGCTTTTTTACGGCCCCCCGGGGCTTGGAAAAACCACGCTTGCCGGTGTGATTGCAAATGAGCTGAATACAAAAATCAGGATAACGTCCGCACCCGCTCTTGAGCGTCCGAGAGACATTATAGGAATTTTAATGTCATTAAAGGACAGCGAAATTCTGTTCATAGATGAAATTCACAGACTGAATAAAGTTGCGGAAGAGATACTTTATCCGGCTATGGAGGATTTCTTTCTTGATATGACAACAGGCAAAGCACAGACTGTAAAAACACTGAGAGTTCCTCTTCCTAAATTTACGCTAATCGGTGCTACAACAAAAGCCGGTGCACTCTCGGGGCCGCTCAGAGACAGATTCGGCATTATACACAGGCTCCAGTTTTACACAAAAGAAGAACTGGCAATGGTTGTTTCAAGAACAGCCGCACTCCTTGATATAAACATTACAAAAGACGGTGCATTTGCTATAGCTGCCCGCTCCAGAGGAACACCCAGAATTGCAAACCGTTTGATAAAAAGAGTCGGAGACTATGCACTTGTAAAAGGCAGCGGCTGCGTGGACGAAACAGTAGCAAATGCCGCACTTGACACCCTTCATATAGACAAATGCGGTCTTGACACAACTGACAGAGATTTGATGACTCTTATTATTGAAAAGTATGACGGGGGGCCGGTGGGTATTGAGACTCTTGCTGCAGCACTCGGAGAAGATGTGAAAACAATTGAAGATGTATATGAACCATACTTGCTTCAGGAAGGTTTTCTTCAGCGTACACCACGGGGAAGAAAGGTTTCTCCGGAAGGATTCAGGCATCTTGGATATAAACCCCGCACGGAACAAAAAAGTCTGTTTTAACAATAATATTCAAAAATTTGGGACAAAACTGCAGAAAACCTGCATTTATTCATCTATTTTATAACCACTGAAAAATTGTGCATTCTGTTTTTCTATATATTCTTTTTTTGCTGCATCTATAATCTGCCAGAGTCTTTCATTGGCTTTTTTCTGCGCATTCAAAACACGTTTTATTTCGCTTTTGTCTGAAACAGGGTTATATTCATTTTTGTAATAATCACTCAAAGAATCAGCAGCAGATTTTACTGAATTGCTCCTCTTTTCCTTCATCAATTTGTAGCTCTGTTTTATCTCTTCTTTCAGGTTATCATCCGGCTTAAGTTCATTGTATTTTTTCAGAAAATCGTCTGTTTCTTCTGAATTTTTGTCAGCGTTTTCAATACTTTTGATGAGATTTCCTGAATATAATCTGTTTTCGAGATATTCAGCTTTTTGCATTTTTACATAATTTTTTTCATTTGATTTCATCAGCGCATCTGTTTCTGTTTTAATTTTCACAGCCTCTGTCACCGGCAGGGACACAACAACTGAAATGGCCTGCATATACAGCTCCTGTGCGTTTTTAATTTTTGGATAAACAGGCATGTCTGTTAATTTTATATTGCTGATTTCGTCCTCTGCTTTTTCATATGTTTTTTCGTAAAAATCACAGAGCTTTTTCTTGTTTTCAAATGTGAGGGATGTTTCAGAGAAAAGCGGTTTTATTTTTTGAACTTTTTGCTGTATTTCTGAAGAACCGTACAGCGGATTCGCCGCCATTTTGCTTAATGCGTCAAACTCTCTTATATTTTTCCTGTATTGATTGTAATCTTGTATTTCTTTTTCCACAGTATCAAAAATTTTATACTTTTTCTTTTCATTCAGACCGGTTGTGAAAAAATCACTGTTCTGTTTTTGGTATTCATCAATTATGCCCTGAAGCTCAATTCCTGCATATCCTGCTTTTTGATATTTTTCTTTATGTTTATTAATAAAAGGAACAAGAATTTCATTAACTGTATCGTTTAAATTTTGCAGCGCATAATCTGCTATAGAGCCGCCATCAAACCTGTCAGCATGGAAAGAGGGCGTGAGCACAGAATTGTTTTTATTTAATTTATTGCTGTTAATTCTTGAGGGATTTTGAGAAAGAGTATTTACGGAGAAAATTTTCATATAATTTTTACTTTCTATTCCTGTTTAAGCTTCCTGTTCATAAGTTTTTCCAGCACTTCTGCCGGAGCGATATCCGTGTATACTGCCTCGTAAATTGCAGTGGATATAGGGGCTTCAAGATTAAGTTTTTTCGCAAGCCCGCAAACCGCTTTAGATGTTTTTACGCCTTCTGCGACCGAGCCGAGTTCTTTTAAAATATCATCAATTTTTTTGCCTTTTCCTATCATAGAACCGACTGTATAGTTTCTGGATAAGGGGCTTGAGCAGGTGGCAATCAAATCTCCCATTCCGGAAAGTCCGTATAAAGTAGAGGGTTTTGCGCCCAGTGCCGTGCTGATTCTGACAATTTCAGCCATGCCTCTGGTGAGAAGAGCTCCTTTGCAATTGTCGCCCAGATTTAGTGCTCCCGCAAATCCCGAAGCAATTGCTATAACATTTTTTAAACTTCCGCCAAGCTCTACTCCTATCATATCATCGTTTGTATACAGCCTGAATTTTGAAGGAACCGTAAGTTTTTCCTGTATGCAGCGTGCAATATCCATGTTTTCACAGGCCACGGAAGCTGCGGTCGGACATCCTGCCAGAACTTCTTTTGCCAGAGTCGGCCCTGATAATACCGCAAGATTAACATCCGGCAGTTCTTCTTTTATTACCTCGCTCATTCTCATAAGAGAAGGTAGTTCAAGACCTTTAGAAGTATTAACGAGTATTTGATTGGAGCTGAGTCCTGTTTTTGCAAGATTTTTTGAAACTTCTCTTATACCGGATGTTGCAACTACAAGAAGAATTATATCAGCGTCTTTAACTGCTGCCTCAAGGTCAGAGGTGATTTCCACTTTATCTTTCAATTGAATTTGGAGCGGTTTTGTCACAGATTTTTTTGTCAGCAATTCCTCTGACAAATCCACATGCCTGCCCCATACAGTCACTTTTTCAAAATTCTCTGTTAACAGCCATGCAAGCGTGAGTCCCCAGCAGCCTGCACCCAGTACGGTAAGTTTCATATATACTCCTTTGTGAATATAATTATTATAATTTATTAATAAAATTTTGTAAAAGATTTCATTAAAATGTATTCGTGCTAATATTATGAATGAGGCAAAAAAATAAGGAGAGAGACATGCCGATGACTGAATTAAAATGTGATGTTAAAGACATGGCACTTGCTGAACAGGGCAAAAATAATATCGAATGGGCAATGAAAGACATGCCTGTTCTTGAGCGCATAAAAGAAAGATTCAGAATAGAAAAACCGTTCAAAGGATTGCGTCTGACAGCCTGTGTTCACGTAACAAAGGAAACTGCAGCACTTTGTATTGCAATGAAAGAAGGCGGGGCTGATGCAGTGCTCGCTGCCTCAAATCCTCTCTCAACTCAGGATGATGTAGCAGCCGCACTCGTAAAATACTGGGATATACCGGTATTCGGATATGCTGGAGAAAGTGCGGAGACTTATGCTCAGCATGTTGCAACAGTACTTGATCATAAGCCAAATCTGGTTATAGACGACGGTGCGGATCTTGTTGCGACTATTCATTCAAAAAGACCTGAACTTATCTCCGGTATAATCGGTTCTACTGAAGAAACAACAACAGGTATAATCAGACTCCGGGCAATGGAAGCAGAGGGCAGTTTGAAATTTCCTGCCGTAGGTGTAAATAACAGCTTAACAAAACATCTGTATGACAACAGATACGGAACCGGACAGAGCGCAATTGACGGTATAATAAGAGCAACAAATATCCTTCTTGCAGGAAAGACTTTTGTTGTATGCGGATACGGCTGGTGCGGAAAAGGTGCGGCTCTCAGAGCAAAAGGACTCGGTGCTAACGTTATCGTTACGGAAGTTGATCCGCTGAAGGCTCTGGAGGCTGCTATGGAAGGCTACAGAGTAATGCCGGTTGCAGAAGCCGCAAAAATCGGCGACATATTCTTGTCTATTACAGGCGACAAAAATGTCGTGGATGTTCCTCATATGCTCAGCATGAAAGACGGTTCTTTTGTCTGCAACGCAGGACATTTCGATGTTGAAATAAATATAAGAGGATTGAAGGACGAAACTCTTGAAATCAAACAGATTAGACCTTCACTGGAAGAATATAAACTCAAAAACGGAAAATCAATATATGTTCTTGCTGAGGGCAGACTGGTGAACCTTGTCGCAGCAGAAGGTCATCCGGCTTCTGTTATGGATATGAGTTTTGCAAATCAGGCTCTCGGTATTGAATACATTGTTAAAAATCAAGGCAAGCTGCAAAACAAAATGTACACACTTCCGCATGAAGTTGATGTGGAAATTGCAAAAATAAAACTCGAGTCTATGGGTATTGAAATCGATACACTGACACCGGAGCAGGAAGAATATCTTCACAGCTGGAATGCCGGTACGGTATAATTTAAAAGAATAAGTTTTATTAAACAGCCTGATGAAATTTCCTGTCAGGCTGTTTTTTTATGTTTACAAAAGAGAAGCAAATATAACAAAAAAGACCGGCGTTTATACTAAACGCCGGTCTTTTGGGTATTCTGTTATTTATTCAGCAGCTTCTTCTGTTTCAGAGCTTTCTGAAGAGTCATCGTGTATCATATCTTCTTCGTCAATACCGTATTCTTCTTCTACAATATTTTCTTCATCAGAGTCATCAACGGGAATGTCCTCTTCATAATTGTCAGTTTTTTCTTCAACAGGAGCTTCTTCACTCTGTGCTCTGTAAGCAGCTTCTGCCTGTTCGGCCTGAGTCTGGTTTTTGATATCTATTTTCCAGCCGGTGAGTTTGTGAGCCAGTCTGACGTTTTGACCTTCTCTGCCGATTGCCAGACTGAGCTGGTCATCTGGAACAACGACGAGAGCTTCATGCGAATTTTCATCATCAGCAAGTATGTCAACAGAAATAATTCTGGCAGGTGAGAGTGCATTTACTATATATTCAACAGGATCTTCAGACCATCTGACTATATCGATTTTTTCGTTTTTCAATTCGCTTACGATTGTCTGAATTCTGCTGCCTCTTGGTCCTATGCATGCACCGACGGAATCAATATCGGGATCATTACTGTGAACAGCGAGTTTCGTTCTGTAGCCTGCTTCTCTTGCAATAGATTTTATTTCAACAATTCCGTCCTCAATTTCTGGAACCTCGAGTTCAAACAACTCACGTACGATTTCAGCATGAGCGTGTGAGACAATAACCTGCGGAAGTCTGTTCGTTTCTTTTACATTCAGAACAAAAACCCTGATGCGGTTTCCCGGTTTGTAATATTCACCGGGGATTTGTTCTTTGAAGGGAAGGATTGCATCTGTTTTGCCTATATTTACATAAACATTTCTGTTTTCGACTCTCTGTATAATACCTGTTGTCAGAGTGCCTTTTTTGTCCATAAATTCGGCAAGAACAAGGTTTCTTTCTGCTTCTCTTATACGCTGGGTGATAACCTGTTTTGCTGCCTGTGCTGCAATTCTGCCGAAATTTTCAGGAGTAACTTCGATTTTTACTTCATCTTCAAGTTCAACATCATCGCTGATTTCTTTTGCATCAGCAAGAGAAATCTCAAGATTTTCATCTTCTACATTTTCAACAACAAGTTTTGTTCTGAAAACGCCGATTTCGCCTGTGGATTCATCAAGAATAGCTTCTACATTTGGTGCTTCTTTTGCTCTGATGTGTTTTTTGTATGCAGCAACAAGTGCATCGCAGAGAGAAGAAATAATAACGTCTTTTGAAATACCCTTTTCTCTTTCGAGCTGTTCTGTTGCTTCAAACAGAGCTGTTCCGATTTTAATCATTCGTGTCTCCTAACTATTCAATTTCTAATTGAGATTTTTGTATATTTTCTTTCGGGATTGTTATCCTGCCGTTTTCTGTTTCCAGCGTAAGTCCTTCTGCCTCGCTGAAATCAAGAATTCTGCCCGTGATATGTTTTTCCTGTGTGTTTTCATCAAGCGGCTTTTTCAATTTTACATTAACAAGCTTGCCCTCAAAAATTACATATTCCATATCGGATTTAATTTTTCTGTCCAGTCCCGGAGAACTGACCTCGAGATTGTATTTAACAGGGATAAGCTGGTCAAGAAAATCACTCAGGCTTCTTGATATATTTTCGCAGTCGTCAAGTGTTACTGGTTTTTCTTTTGAATAAAGATAGATTCTCAAAAACCATCTGCCTGACTCTTTTGAAAAATCTGTTTCAATCGGCACAAAACCGTATCTCATTGCAGTATTTTCAACAAGCGGTTTTATTTTTTCTAATATTTCAAATTTGTTTATGTTTTTGTGTTCCATAACATCCCTTATAAAAAAAGAAACGGGGGAACCGTTTCTTTTCTACATTAATATAATATCATTAAATCAAAATTTTTCAACATTATAAATATTCTCTTTATATATTTTTACTTTTTTGGTTTTCATAATTTTACATTGCTGTTTTCTTTTATGTATTTCATAACACCTTTAGAGATAATCAAATCCGGTTCAATCAGGCAGAACTGATGCAATTTATTCAACCCCTCTTCCACTCTTCCGAGTTCTATGAGAATTAAACCGGTCATAACTTCCGACATCGGATTTTTCATGTCATTTTCATACTGTTTGAGTTTTGTATCAAGAAGTCCCTGCATTTTGTATGTTTGTACAACATCCTGATAATATGCAAAATTCATTGGATAAAGTTTGAGTGCTCTCTCAAGCGTGTCCTGAGCCAGTGAGGGGTAGCCTATTTTCATATAGACATTTGCAAGGTTTGTGTAATAAACAGCGGAGGACTGTTTGTCGGGACAGAGAAGTATTGCGGTCTGAAATTCCTTTATTGCCGCAGCATAGTATTTGTCCTGAACATATAATATACCCATGTTGTTGTGGCTGTTTGCGTTTTTTTCTGCGTCTATTTCGAATTTTAAAAACGGCTCTTTTGCATAACACAACGGACACAAGAAAAGACATAACACTATAAGCAGTTTTTTCATAAGATTGTGATTTCCTGACCTTCTTTGGGTATAAATACATTATTACATGTTTTAGTATAATGATTTTCTATTTCAATCAACATTTCATCAGTATAATTCGGATCAAGATGGAAAAATGCAAGTGATTTTGCGTGTGACTGGCTGTATGCCTCTAATGCCATATCGAATGTCGAATGTCCGTAGCCCTGTTTTGAAATGCAGGCACTAAGATATTCATCCGTAGTATACTGTGCATCGTGTATCAGTAAATCTGTATTTCTTGCGAACATAGAGAGTTTTCTGTCTCCGCCGACATAACCCTCTTTGTCGGTTGCATAAACAATAGATTTATCCTGATAGGCGATTTTGTATACCATAACACCACGTTTAGGATGGCAGTTTAGTTTCAGGCAGCTAATCACAACTTCCCCTTCCTGCGGAAGGTAATCGTCATCAGTGTCAACTTTTATAATTTCAGGAACATCTGCATCCTCCTGAAATACAAGGATGTAGTTGTCATTTATATTAAAAAAGTTTATATCCGCTGAAATATCTGCCAAATCTAACGGGAATGTTTCATCAAACAAAAGTTCTGAAATAGTTTCATCCAGCTGTTTTCCGTATTCTACATTGCTGACAAGATTTATCAGAGAGGATCGTACAAATACCGGTTTAAAAAACGGAATTCCCTGTATATGATCCTGATGAAGATGGCTAAGAAGCACAGTGGCAGTCATATCTTCATTGTGGGAGGACGATATATAGTCTTTCAGCATATCATTACCGGCATTGATAATTCCTGTCCCCGCATCGAGAAAGATAAGATGATTGTTGACATTAACCTCAACACAGGCTGTATTTCCGCCGTATTTCATAAAACTCAAATCCGGTGTGGGATAACTTCCTCTTACACCACGGAATTTTACACTGAATTTATTTTTCGAATCTTGCATATAACCGTTATCCATCAATTAGTTATCTAAATATTATGTTATTTTATGCTATTTGTCCAGAATATATGTTCCCTGCCTGTCTGTTTCTTCGCCGTAATAAATTTTTGAGGAAAAGACAAGCAGTTTAGCTTTTTTCTGAATTTCTTTCAGTCCTGTCTCTTTAAATTCAAACTTAAATACAACTTTTTCAGGTAAATTATTTACGGTTACAACCCTGAAAGCGTTGGGATATGAAACGAGAGACGGTGTGCTCACGTGCAGGATATTTCCTTCTTTATAAATTTTTGTTGCGTGGTAGTGACCGCTGAAAACAGCCATGGGAATTTTGTGTTTGTTTAAAACAGTGTATATCTCATCGGTGTTAACCATTCTGTGATGATAACTGGAAAACGGTTCATGCAGGGGACAATGCATAAACAGCATAGGAACTTCACCGTTTTTTTGTGCAGTTGAAAGTTCTTCATCAAGCCATGTTAGCTGTTCCTCGGGAATCTTTCCGTTTGCCGTAAGTTTTGTATTGTTTATACAGTCAAGAACGATTATCCTGTATCCATTTTTCGGGGTAAAAGAATAATAAGATTTGTCGAATTTATAGCTTTTGTTGTTCTGTTTTAACAGTTTTACATACTCTTCTCTTGATATATCGCTGCCGAACACTAAATCATGATTTCCAAAAGATGAATACCACGGCGCATTTAAGCTGTTCATGCCTGTTAAAAATTCAGTGATTAATTCTTTTTCGGGGCGGTCTGTCATATCGCCCGTCACAATCACAAAATCTACACCGGATATAGCATTTATTTGCGATAATTCATCTTTAAAAAGGGCTTTTGATTGTGCAAGCATTTTATAGGTTGTGTTTTCTTTTCTGTCAGACAGGTGTACATCGGATATCTGAACAAACTTCAGGGTGTCGGGATAAGAAAAAGTTTTTAAACCCGCAAATATACACACTGCAAACAGCATCAAGCATGTAAACTTTTTTATAAACCCTTTTTTTTGTTTTCTATCCTTTGTCATTATTTCTCCGTTATTTTATATTTTGTTTCAAGTATGCTTCAATAAATCCATCAATTTCACCGTCCATAACGGCGTCCACATTACCCATTTCATAGTTCGTTCTGTGGTCTTTAACCATTTTATAGGGATGAAAAACATAAGACCTTATCTGCGAGCCGAAATTTATATCTACATTTTCTCCCTTTAACTCAGCAAGTTTTTTGTCGTGCTCTGCCTGTTTTATAGCGAGAAGTTTTGAGGCAAGCATTTGCATTGCTGTTTCTTTGTTCTGGAGCTGGGAACGCTGCTGCTGGCATTTTACGACTATGCCGGTCGGTTTATGCAAAATACGAACTGCAGTCTCAACTTTATTTACATTCTGTCCGCCCGCACCGCCCGAGCGCATAGTATCCACTTCCAAATCCTCGGGAGGAATATGAATTTCTTTTTCAAAATCCTCAATCACCGGACTGACTTCAAGGCTTGCAAAACTCGTCTGTCTTTTTCCGTTTGCATTAAATGGAGATATTCTAACAAGTCTGTGCACGCCCCTTTCTGCCTTTGCAAGCCCGAAAGCATATTTTCCGTCGACCTTTATTGTCGCAGACTTTATACCGGCTTCATCTCCGTCAGATTTGTCCAGAAGCTCAACTTTCCATCCTTTCGATTCTGCCCAGCGCATATACATCCTGAGCAGCATCTGCGCCCAGTCCTGTGCGTCAGTGCCGCCTGCACCTGCATTCACGGTTAAAATTGCACCGTTCTCATCATATTCACCGGAGAGGGTCTTTTTTATTTCCCACTGAGTCAGCTCTGCCTCGAGTTTTTCTAAATCATTCTGCAGTTCTTCCCAGAGAGATTCATCCTGCGATTCATCGTAGAGTTCCAAAAGCAGCAGACAGTCTGCAATTTTGCTTTCCCAGCCGGTCACTTCAGCTACCGTGTTTTTATTTTCAGTGAGTTCTTGGGAAAGTTTAGAAGCTTTGTCGGGATTGTTCCAAATATCAGGAGCCTGCAATTCAGCTTCAAGTTCATCTATTCGCTTTTCGACTGCAGGAAGGTCAAAGACACTCCTTGGCTTTAAGCACTTTACTGTTTAATTCTTCAATTTTTTGTTTTTGTTCAATATCTGTCATAACTGCCATCATTCAAAGATTGTTATTTATATTCTATAAAATAGCAAAAAATACACGTTGTGCAAATAGAAAGTTGAACAAAAAATTTATTTTTTTATTTGTTCTATTCCTTTATAGAGTATCTGCTCCAGCATATCCTGAGCAACAGTTCTGAAATCAGAGAGTCTTTCTGCGCTAAATCCGTGTTCTTTCGGCGGAATTTTTGAGAGCATATTATTCACAATATTTACCGGATTCATATTTTCCGTATCTTTTTGTGCGGCAGCTTTTTGTATTTTTTTGAGTAAAGACATTCTGAATGCTTTATTTTCTAAATTTTTACAATTATTAGTTTGTATTCCCGTAAGTAAATCCATGTGATACAATTCATTGCCTGTATCACCTTTTACGGGATTGTTAGTTGTGTGATGCAGGTTCTGTACAAAGCTCTGTTCGCCAAACAACGGATTTGAGAGAGTAAGTCTTACATAATTGTCATATCCGGCATAGCCTGCATCTTCACTGATAAATTCTTTAACAAAAATATCAGTTTTCTTTCCGCCTCTTTTTGACATAACATCAATGTTTTTAAGACAGCTTTGCAAATCAAAAGCTTTAATCTGCTGTCCGTTTTGGTCGAACAATCTCGCTTTAAAAGTCTGTTTTGATTTGGTGTTAGAGTTGTTGAAAAAATTTATGTGCATATTCCCGCCCTTCTTATTTTCACATTTATAGAAAAACCGCACATAAATTTTTTTGCGTTTTTTATCCTTTTTTTGCAGCACCGGCAATTTCTGAATCAAGTCTCAGAAAAACAGGTTTTATTTTCGATTTTTCAGTGATTACACCGGCTGGAATTCCGCCCCATTTCAAATCATCGAGCTTTACTTCACAGGCTTTTTCTTCTCTGTTCAACTGTTCGTAAATATCCTGTGAAATATTAGGAGTATAAGGCGCAAGAAGTGCACCGATAAATCTCATCGACTCGAGCACATTATACAGAACTTTCGCGCATTCCTCCATTTTTTCTTCTTTTGCAAGACTCCACGGTGCTGTGTCGTTTACGTATTTGTTTACGACATTTGAGAAATTAACAATCTCCTGAGCAGCTTCCGCCACTTCAAATTTGTCAAATCTCGCTTTCACAGCTTCAACGGTTTTTAGTGCCTCTTTAGCTATCTCATCGTCAGATGATGTAACAAATTCAGGCTTTATCTCGCCGTCAAAGTATTTAACCTGCATATTGAGCGTTCTGTTCAGGAGGTTTCCGATATTGTTTGCAAGGTCGGCGTTTACTCTCTCTTTAAAATCCAAATCCGAATAGTTTCCGTCCCGTCCGGCAGGAGCTGTAACCATCATGAAATATCTGAAAGCATCCGGATGAGAAAGCTCAAAAGCCTCCATAACATCTTTCGGTGCAATAACATTCCCGATTGATTTACTCATTTTCGTCTGGTCTATGGTAATCCAGCCATGCGCAAAAATAGTTTTCGGCAGCGGAATATCAAGTGCCATCAAAAATGCAGGCCAGTAAATTGCATGAAATTTCAGTATATCTTTACCTATAACCTGAACATCCGCAGGCCAGTATTTATTGAATTTCTCAGAAGGGTTTTCAGGGTCGAAGCCGAGTGCCGTAATGTAGTTAGACAGAGCATCTATCCATACGTAAATTATCTGGCTGTCATCACCCAAAACCGGTATCCCCCAGCTTACAGATTCTTTTGAACGGGAAACCGAAATATCTTCAATATGTTCAAGCTGGTTCAACACTTCATTTGCCCTGAATTCCGGCTGAATAAATTCAGGGTTGTTTTTTATGTGTTCAATAATTTTGTCTTTATATTTTGAGAGTTTAAAAAAGTAGTTTTCTTCCTTAACTTCTTCCGGTTTTTTCTGATGGTCGGGGCAAAGACCGTCTTCAGTTAAATCACGGGGGTTAAGAAATGACTCGCAGCCCGAGCAATATAATCCGGTGTATGAATGTTTATAGATATCACCGTTATCCTGCAGCTTTTTAAATATTTTTTGAACAATAGCTTCATGCTGTTCGTCCGTGGTTCTGATAAACTGATTGTATGAAATATCAAGCCCGTCCCAGCATTCTCTGAACTTTCCGGCATTCATATCACAGAGTTCTTTAGGCGTCATGCCCTGCGCTGCAGCAGTTTTTTGGATTTTTATACCGTGCTCGTCCGTGCCTGTCAAAAAATACACATCATCACATCTCTGGCGGAAATGACGTGCAAGAACATCCGTCTGTATTTTTTCATAAGCATGCCCGATATGCGGAGCACCGTTTGCATAATCAATAGCTGTTGTTAAGTAATATTTTTTCATACTCTTATCCCGTGTATTCTGTTATTATAAATATAAATTATCATAAATAAGGAGAATTATAAATATGTCAGAACGTTTAAATTCAAGAGGAAATAAAGAGTTAAGAAAAATAAAATTCACAAAGGATTATACAAAACATGCGCTGAGTTCGGTGCTTGTTGAGTTTGGCGACACAAAAGTTATTGTGACGGCAACCGTTGAAGACGGCAAACCAAAATGGATGGAAAAAGATGACAAACGCGGCTGGATAACTGCAGAATACTCGCTTCTTCCAACCTCAACCCACACACGCTGCCAGAGAGAACGTTCAAAAATTTCGGGAAGAACACAGGAAATCCAGAGACTCATAGGCAGAAGCATACGTTCCTGTGTTGACCTTGAAAAAATTACCGACAAAACAATCACTATAGACGCTGATGTTATTCAGGCAGACGGCGGTACAAGATGCGCAAGTATATGCGGAGCTTACATTGCAGTGGAAGATGCTGTTAAAAAACTTATGGAGAGAGGCGAGCTTAATGAAAATCCGGTACTTGAAGAAATTGCCGCTGTCTCAGCCGGAATTATTGACGGTGAAATAAAGCTCGATTTGGACTACTCGGAAGATTCTCATGCACAGGTTGACGCAAATGTTGTTATGACAAAAAGCGGAAAAATAATTGAATTTCAAACAACAGCAGAGGGTAATCCCTTCAACAAAGAACAGCTTTACGAAATACTGAATACGGCAGAAAAAGCAATAAAAGAGATTATTGAAATGTATTAAATAAATTTTTTATTAAAGATTTTACAAAACTTTAATTTTTATTCTATAATTAAAGTGTTCGCTGAAATTTGGCATGTAGAATTTCAACGAACCTGATGAAAAGGTGTCGGGTCTTACAAAAGATAACCACCTGAATAAACAGTAAAATATAATAGTGTAGCAGTATATGTGAGGTAATATGGGAGATAGTGTTAACGGGTTGCGGCGATTAACTTCTGTCCAGCTTTTAAATTTTTGTCTCGGATTTTTCGGACTTCAGTTCGCATGGCAGATGAGAATCATTCTCTCCGGGCCTGTTACGGAAGAACTCGGGGCATCTCCTTTTATATTCGGTTTAATATGGCTGGCAGGCCCGGTTACGGGTATGGTTGTCCAGCCGATAATAGGTGCATTGAGCGACCATACATATACAAAATTCGGACGGAGACGGCCATTTCTTTTGCTCGGTGCTGTTCTTGCCGCAATAGCACTCTGGGCATTTCCTAACTCTGAGCCGATAGCACAATTTATAGCAGACAGGCTCCATGTTCCAGCCCCTGCAATCGCAGGTCTGCTGGTGGCTGCTGTTATGATATGGATTATAGATGCCTGTGTAAATGCAGCACAGGGCCCGTATCGAGCACTCATTCCCGACAACATTGTTCCTGAACAGCATGCTATTGCAAATTCTTATCTGAGTTTTGCAATCGGTCTGGGTTCTGTTATTGCTGCCGGTACTGCTCCGTTTTTGAACTGGGCATTTGATTATCAAATGTCTGTAAATGCACAGTTTGTTATGGCAGCTCTCGCTTTTCTTCTCGGTATGATATGGACATGTGTAACCTTTAAAGAAAACGCTGTTCAAAAAACAGAAGAAGAGAAAAAACAGGAAAAAGAGCAGACTTTTATAGAAAATTTCAAAGAATTTTTCAGCTCATCACCGGAGGTCTCAAAAATATGTCTGGTGCAGTTCTTCACGTGGATTGGCGTAATGAGTATGTTCATATTTTTTACCCAGTTTTCGGTGCATACTGTTTATGCTGTTCCTGATTTGACGAATGTTCCTGATGAAATACAGACATATTATGCATCAACAATTGCTATTGCAACAAATTTCTCATCAATATGCTTTGCCATATTCAACCTTGTCTGTTTTCTTGTCTCTCTGCCAATCGGTATTCTGTCAACAAAATTCGGAAATAAAAAAGTTCATATGGCCGCACTGGCAATCATGGCCTTATCATATATTATGATGGTATTTACAAATAATCCTAAACTGATTATGCTTTTTATGGCATTGGCGGGCATAGGCTGGGCTAGTATTCTTGCTTTGCCGTTTGCAATGCTGACTGAATATATCAAAAAAGGCTCGGAAGGCTCTGTAATGGGTATATTTAATATATTTATTGCTGGTCCGCAGGTGCTTGTTTGCACATTGCTCGCATGGTTTATTTCAAGGTGCGTAATCGAATCTCCTGAAGGAATGAATTACCACTGGGAATATGCTTTTTTAGTAGGGGCTGTTGTTTTAATACTTTCAGTAATTGTAACTAATTCAATTAAAGAAAAAACAAGAAATTAGACTTCGTTGAATTTTTAAAATTCTAAAAAAACAGACGAATTTACGGACTGTTAGTATTATGAAAAATTTCTCTCTAATTATGGATATGCGGGAAAATATATTGTAATTGTGTTTTTTTGTGTGAAGTGCAAGACCGGAATAATTAAAATTGTGAGATATTATTCTTATATGCATCGTACAGGTGAACAAAGAGTTTTTTGTGCAGTATCGGGACTGAAGAGTTTAGTCTGCAGGGACTGTTTATCTTTTCAGCAGCAATCGTATTTACAAAATTTTCTATTTTGCTGATTTTTTGAAAATAATTTTTTATTGATATATTTATTTGTTTGCAGGGTATTCTTTTTTTTTCCATTTGTAAATGCTGCTTTGTTTTTTATTTTTAAATTTTATCTTGGAGTGTATTTTGTTTTTGCAATGTAATTTTGCATGTTATCAAAAATATTATTTTCTTTTATTCCGCTTTTTGCTCCGCTTTTCAGGCTCAGTGCATTAATTAAATTTTGAATTTTTGAAATTTCTTCTGTTCCGTAATCATTCTCGAGTGCTCTGAATATAGAAGCTGCCGGTTTGCTCATATAATAGTCGGAAATATCAGTATAGATTTTGTGAGAGTATTTTAAACCTGATTTTTCCTGTGATGAAAATCTGCTGTTGTGTATAACTCCGGCGGTTCTTAAACATTTTCTGTAACACACTCCGGCTATTTTACATAGCCTTTGAAATGAACTTTTTGATTCCATAGTCTTCTCCTTATGCTGTTTTTTAGGATGCGTTATAAATGTTATTAATACACTTGTAATATTTTATGATGAAAAAGTATATTGCCTTACCGGCTATTTGTTAAGATATATTACACAGCTGCTGTTTATCCGGTCAGTTGAAAATCGGATTATGTATATCCCCCGGACGGGTAATAAAAAAATTTTTTTTAATCATTTTATAAATCTGATATATCGTTTATTTCCGGTGTTTTCAGGTAAGAAGGACACAAGCTGAAACTGTGTATTTTTATTTAGGTCTTCTGATAAAACAACAATAAAATCGGCTTTTTTTTCTAATGCCGTTTTAATATCCTCATCATTGTATACACTGCACCCGATAATACTGTGCTCACCGAGCAGATGTCTTGCCGGATGCACATCAATGTCGTCAGGCTCGAGGCGGAGTCCGTCAGCATTCAAAATGTGGCCAATATCTGCCCTGCTGTTTAAAAAGAACATTGTATTATATATTGAGCAGAGTTCTCTCAGCTTTTTTCCGTACTGTATTATTTTTTTAGGAGTGCAGGTTGTCACATTTAGTTCAAATATATCTGCACCGTTGTCCAGTTCAGCGGCTGCAGCGTCCAAAAAACTATCCTCTGTATCAAAATTCAAGGGGTTTGCGCAAATGTATTTGCAAGAATTTAGCAATCTGTATTTGTTCGGATTCATTTAATAAACTTACACCAACATGATATTGTTGGCAACATAATAAATGCGCCCCGGAAAACGGGGCACGTTTATATCAAATATTTTTAATATGTTCCGCCTTCATACAGACAGTAGCTCTGGTTTTCAAGGTCATATTTTTCATGCACTTCGCATTCCGAGCACAGACAGCCTTTGTCGTCATCTATGCAGCGGCTTGTGCTGTAGGCGCAGAACATTCCTTCTAAATCATCAATATTTTCTATTCCTTTCATCATATCTATAACATTGTGCGGCATTTCTTTGATTTTGCAGCTTGTTGTATATGACGGACAGCTCAAGCATTTGCAATGTTCAAGGTTTTCTTTTGTTCTATCTACTATACTCATTTTTCAGCTCCTTACTAAATTTCTTTCATCATTTCTTCGACTTCTTTTGCACCGTCTGCATAATATTTTTTTTCTTCCGGATCTAATGTAACCAGCAGTTTCAGAAGTTCTCCGGCATGAACACGTTCTTCATCGGAGATATCTTTCAAAACTGTTTTCACAAGCTCATTGTCAGTACATTCAATAACTTCTTCATAGAACTGTATTGCTTCATATTCTGCTGCAATATTAAATCTTATGGAACGCACAAGTTCTTCGTTTGTTAATTTTTTGTCAGATTTTAGAACATTATACGGTGTTCCGAATTTTGGCATATCTGCTCCTTTGTCCTTTATTTTATTAACAATTAAAGTTTAGCAGTCTGTATTTGTATTTAAATCGCCGGAAACGGCTAGCCCGAAAGGCTTTATTTTCAAAAGACATAGTATTAAAATAGATTTAGACGGAATGATGAGAATTTAATATGGATAAAAAGCGGAAATTACAAATATTTTGCGATTTTGACGGAACAATAACAAAAAAAGATACGCTGAATTCTTTTTTCAGAACATATGCGGATACAAAATGGCTGGAGGTAGAAGCGGACTGGAGAAACGGAAAAATCGGCTCCGCAGAATGTATCATAAAACAAATGCAGCTCCTCAGAGATATTGATACTGATACAGTGGATAAATTTTTGAAAAATATAGAAATTGACGAATATTTCCCTGAATTTCTTGAATTTATAAAAGAAAACGATATTGATTTTTGTATAGTGAGTGATGGATTTGATTATTTTATAAGAAACATACTGGAGAGTAAGAATATATCCGGAATAAAAATCTTTGCCAATCATTTTAATCCCTCAACTTTTGCGGTTGATTTTCCTTATTCTTTTTCCGGATGCAAAGCTTCTGCGGGTGTATGCAAGTGTAATGTTGTAAAACAGAACAAAAAAGAAAAGAATATAATCGTGTATATTGGAGATGGTATCTCTGATATTTGTGCATCAAAATATGCAGGTTTATTATTTGCAAAGGGGAGTCTGTTGGAGTATTGTAAAGAGAATAAAAGTATGTATAAATTTTGTAATCTGATGGATTTTGAAAATTTTAGTGATATTACCGGTTCAATAAAAATTTATTCTGACCGGTATTAAGGAGAAAAAAATGCCTGATACAAAACTTTTGTTATCTGATAATGAGATAAAAGAACTGGATAAAGAATACTGCTCCTGGGGAGATACGGTTCACTATCACGAAGAGCAGACCATATTCAGAAATTGCGAAGGTTCTTATATGTATGACAGTGAGGACACTCCATATCTGGATTTGCAGATGTGGTATTCAAGCTGCAATCTCGGATATAAAAACAAACGTATTCTTGATGCGGTTATCGACCAGTATCACACAATGCCTCAGATATCATCACGATTTGTTTATGACTACAAAGCACTGCTTGCTGAAAAAATAGCAAAAGCAAACCTTAAGCGGTACGGAATAAAAGGGCGGGTACAGTTTAATGTCGGCGGTGCACAGGCCAATGAAGATATGCTCAAGCTAATCAGAAACTATACGAAAAAGCCGAGAATGTTTGCATTTATGGGTGGATATCATGGTAGAACAATCGGTACAACTGCTGTCACATCAAGCTATCGCTACAGAGAGCATTTCGGTCATATTGCGGATACGGCGCATTTTGTTCCTTTCCCTTACTGTTTCAGATGCCCGTACGGAAAAAAATGCGAAAGCTGCAATCTTTATTGTGTAAAACAATTTGCAAAGCTTTTTGAAAGCGAATACCACGGAGTTTATGACCCTGCGACAGGCGACTGCGAGTTCGGCGGCTTTATTGCAGAGCCGGTGCTCGGAACAGGCGGTTATATTATACCTCCGGAAAACTATTTTAAAGAGCTTAAAAAAGTACTCGATGAATTCAATATACTTTTCATGGCGGATGAAGTACAAATGGGTTGTTTCAGAACAGGAAAACTCTGGGCTATGGAGCATTTCGGAGTAAAACCGGATGCAATGACTTTTGCAAAGTCTATAACAAACGGTATGAACCCGCTCGCCGGAATGTGGGCAAAAGAAGAACTGATAAATCCTAAAGTGTTCCCTGCCGGACGAACACATTCTACCTATGCGGCAAATCCGATAGGCACACGAGCCGGTTACGAAGTCATGTGTATTTTTGATGAACAGAAAGAAGAACTGGAAAAAGAAATTGCACGAAAAGGTAAAAAATTTCTGGACGGATTAAGAATACTGGAAAAAAGGTACAAAAACATTGGTACTGTAAACGGTCTCGGGTTTGCGCTGAGTATTGAAGTAACGGAGGCTGATGGATTTACACCGGCTAAGAAGCTTTGTGATGATATTATAGAAGCCGGTCTGAGAGGAAATTTGACTTACCGTGGCAAAAAATGCGGTCTAATTCTTAATAACGGCGGTTATTATAAAAATATAATAACAATTGTGCCGCAGCTTTATATAACGGATGATGAGATAGATATGGCTCTGGAGCTTATTGATATGTTGTTTTTGAGGTTTACAAATTGAGTCGGGAGCTGGATTTTAAATTCAAACATGAAAACTGCAAAAGAGCGGTGCTTCTGTTTCACGGAATGACCGGAAGTCCGTTTGAGATGAAAAAGTTAGGCAGGGCACTGTATAATGCTGATTTTGACGTATATTGCAGCTGTCTGCCCGGGCATGGAACCAGTCCTGTCAATATAAAAGAAGTAAAGTGGACAGACTGGTATGAAGATTCTATGACCCGCTATATAGAATTAAAAAATTCTTATGACGAGGTGTACACAGGCGGACTCTGTCTGGGTGCGGTTATTGCTCTTTGTATAGCTGCAAAATACTCTGAAGTTAACGGAGTGCTCGCACTTTCCACAACACTGTATTTAGACGGTACAACAATACCGTGGTATAATTTTCTTATGCCACTCGGCGTACATACCATACTCAGATACTATTATTCCTTTCCGGAAAGAGAGCCTTACGGACTGAAAAATGAAGTTTTGAGAAAAAAAATTGCAGCTTTGCAGCGAAAAAATACTGTTGCACTCGATAATTATCCGATGTCCTGCATATATGAGCTGCTCAAAATGTCACGCTTTGCAAGACAAAATATGAGAAAAGTCACGTCTCCTGTGCTTATTATGCATGCAAGAGAGGATGATTTGACAGGTACAAGAAGTGCTGATTTTGTTTACAATCATATTTCATCAAAAATAAAAGAGTATATTAAACTTGAAAACAGTTATCATTTAATAGTTATGGACAATGAAAGAGATTTTGTATTTGAAAAATCAATAGAGTTTTTAAACTGTTTATCAAAATACACAAAAAACCTGAAAACGGAGCAGAGTGCATGATGTCTGTGATAAAAAATATTGAAATCCTGTCTCTGTTAATGATTTTAGTATCAAATTCGCTGTTGATACCGGGGTTTTTGTGCGGGAACATAGTGCTTAGAAAAAACGAAAATGCAATAAAATTTTTTGCAATTTTTTCGGTAATTATGTCTTTTCTGATGCTGTTATACATTGCCGGATTTTTTGTGTTTGCAGCTGAAAGCATTCTGACGGGAAAATTTACTGCAGGAGTAATTTCTCTTACATTTCCGGCATCACCTTTTGTTATCGGTTATTTTGCTTCTTATGAAAAAGTTAACAGGTATACGGTCATACAAATTTTTACCCTTATTTTGAGCTTATTGTTTATAACAGGCTATATACAGAAAGGACTGAGTCTATGAAAAAAGTAATTTTATTAAACGGAAGCCCGAGAAAAAACGGAAATACGAATTACCTTCTTGAAGAATGTAAAAAATCTATTGAAGAAAACGGAGTCGAAGCGGAAATTATCCAGCTTGCCGGAAAAAATGTCCACTCTTGTATAGAATGCTTAAAATGTGTTGAACTTAAGCGATGTGTTTTTGATGATGACGGAGTAAACGAAGTTATTGAGAAGCTGAAATCAGCTGACGGTTTTATTATCGGGGCACCTGTCTACTACGGCACTGCAAGAGGCGATATTATGTCTGCAATCCAGAGAATAGGCTATGTTTCAGCAAGAAGCGGCGAAAATTATCTTGCGCACAAAGTGGGCGGGCCGCTTACTGTCGGAAGAAGAGGCGGACATACTGCGGCAATTCAGGAAATGCTTATGTTCTATTTTATAAACGAAATGATAGTTCCGGGCTCGAACTACTGGAACATTGCTTTCGGAAGAGAAATAGGTGCTGTTAAAGAGGACAAAGAAGGCATAGAAACGATAAAACGCTTCGGTAAAAATGTTGCGCAGCTTATTAACAAGATAAAAGACTGATTATCTTATATCAAAAAATTTATGAACCTGTCCTATGAGTCTTGTGTCCGGATAACGGGAGGTGAAGGCTTTTACAGTATGTTCGATAAAATCTGTTGACACTGTAATTCTGTTTCCTTCCATTCTCGGCTGCAGAATCAGCGGCAGGTTATATTTTTTTGCCAGTCTTGTGCATTCATTTATTTCAAATTCACGTATTTTTTCATCAAAAACTATTTTTGCAAAAATTTCTTTGTTGGTCTCTTTTGCAGTTTTAATGAACTCTTCATGTTTGCTGAAAAGGTCTCCTATTTTCGCTGCAGAGTCGATTTTTAAATCCATTGCGATTATATCTGTATATCCTGAAATTTCTTTCAGAGCATGAGGCATTGTGCCGTTTGTTTCAAGGTATATTTTTTTATCAACAAGAGGAAGAAAATCTTTTAAAAATTCGAGATGAATAAGCGGTTCTCCGCCTGTGAGACTGATACTGTGTATCGCATTCAAATCAAATGTGTCCAATTTTTTTACAAGCTGTTCCGGCGTATAGTCTGCTCCGGTTTTGAAATCCGTATCGCAGTATGCGCAATCCATGTTGCATCCGCAAAAACGTATAAAAATCTGTCTGTATCCTATATATGGGCCTTCTCCCTGTATTGAGTCAAAGATTTCATTTATTTTTGCGGTTTTCATTTTAAATTCTCCCTGATTTTCTGTGTAGAATATTTTTTGAGTTCTTCATAAAGTTCCTTTTCTTTTGCAGACAATTCTTTCGGCATTTCTATTTTTACCGTGACTATCTGGTCTCCTGCCGTGTTTTTCTTTTCATCTTTAATCCCCTGTCCGGAAATACGGAATTTCTGTCCCGAGGTGGTGAGCGGCGGAATTTTCATAGAGATAGAGCCGTTTACGGAGGGAACATCGATATTTGCGCCGAGAGCGGCTTCATAGGGGGTAACAGGAATTTCACACATTACATTCAAGCCGTCATATTTAAACAGGGTATCTTCTTCTATATCAACCGTGAGAAATAAATCCCCGTTTTTTCCGCCGTAATAGCCTTTGTCTCCTTCGTTTGCAATCCTTATTCTTGCGCCTTTTTTAACACCTGCAGGAATTTTTACATTCAGACGCTTGTGTATGGAAATTTCTCCGCTGCCCTTGCACATAGGACACTTTGCGCCGTTAATAAAACGTCTGCCTTCGCATTTCGGACATTTTTCCGTGTGCAGTACGTTCACGGTTCTTGTTGTTCCGTTTATTGCTTCTGATATTTTTATACTTACACTAAGATTTATATTCCTGCCGTTTTCGGGTTTTTGCTTTTTTGCGGTCTGTTTCGGTTTTGATTTTTGTTTTACGGTTTGTTCATGCTGAAACAGCCCGTCAAGAATTGTATTAAAAACTTTTGAAAAAGAAGATTCACCGGCTCCCGTTTTTGGCGGTTCAGTGGTTTCTGTGTTTGAATAAGCTTTTTTTGCACGTGTTCTTGCTGTTTCGGTGCTGTCTGCTTTTCTTCTTGTATATCCTCTTAAAATATCATATTCCCGTCTTTTTGAAACATCGAGGAGTATTTCATAGGCTTGTGTAATTTCTTTAAATTTTTGAATACTTTCTGCTGTATTGTTATTAACATCGGGGTGATATTTTCTCGCCATTTTTCTGTATGCAGATTTTATCTGCCCCTCATCTGCCTCAGGGGTGATACCTAAAATTTCATATAAATCTTTGTTCAAATATTCTTTCAATTTTAATAATCCTTACATGGCAAGTTTAATGTCATTTTGGGAAATATCAACATATTCTTTTATAATTTCCGGAATATTTTTTATTTCTTCAAAATTAATATCTGCTCTTAATGAAATTCTAATTCGTGATGAATTTAGAGCAACGGTCGGATGGCGTATAGGAAGAAGGTAGTATCCGCAGCCGGTTAGTTTGTTTGCACAATTCATTGTATTTTCATTTGAACCGAGTATAACAGGCACAATATGGCTGTTTCCGGTAACGGGAATATTGTATTCCTTTAATAAATTTCTGAAATCCCCGGATAGTTTTACCAGTCCGGCTCTGCTGCACTCCATATTGGGCAGCACCTCCGTTATTATATAATAAGAAAAGGCAACATTTATTTCGGGCAGTGCTGTTGAAAATATCAAAGAACGGGATTTGTTAATCAAAAAATCAATAAGAATTTCATTTCCTGCACAAAATGCACCCATTGAAGCAAAAGCTTTCCCGAACGTACCGATAATCAGGTCTATTTTGGAAGTTGCACCTGCTGCTTCAGCCGCACCGAGTCCGTTCTCGCCGTAAACTCCGACAGCATGCGCTTCATCTGCGACAAGCAGTGCATTATATTCTTCTTTTAGTTTTATCAATTTTGAAAAATCACAAAAATCACCATCCATGCTGAATAAAGACTCGGTTACAATTATTGCATTTTCATATTCATGCCTGTGCTCTTTCAGCAGCTTTTCAAGATGGTCATAGTCCAGGTGTTTGAATCTGAACATTTTTGCTTCCGAGAGTTTTATCCCGTCTATGATACTGGCATGGTTAAGTTTGTCAGAGAATACCGCATCTTTTTTCCCCGCTAACGATGACATTATTCCTACATTTGCATGATATCCGCTGTTAAAAAGAAGAGCCCTGTCTTTTTTATACAGTTTTGCAAGCAGTGACTCCAGTTCATGATAAACAAAAGAGTTTCCAGTCAAAAGCCTTGATGAAGCAGAGCCGAGCGAAAAACCGCAATTTTTTAAAAAACCGTTTATAACCGCTCTGTTTTCTGCAAGTCCGAGATAGTCATTTGATGACAGATTGAGATAAGTATTGCTGTCTATATCTATATATTTACCATGTTTTTTTATCGGATTTATATTTCTGTGAAGTGTCTCTTCTTTTAATTTTTGAAGAATATTTTTATAGTTTTCGTACATGCTTTTATCTTTTTCCTCATGGTGATGTGGCTAATATCAATCATACTACTAATATTTTTTTATATCATAGACCGGCGAAAACCGGTATAAACATTGCATCTTTACATGGATATAAAGATTTTATAAGGAAATCAGGTTTCGAAAAATATTCAGATTATAATGTATACATCGATAATAAAGTATGGAGATAAAAACATGCACGCAGACGCAATCAAACACTTTTTAACACAACTTGAAAATGCAGACAATAAGAGCAAAAATGAAATTGAAAATATTCTCGTAAATATTGGTTCAGCAGCTGTACCGGTTCTCGTTGAAGAGCTTCAGTGTGTTAAAGGTGCGGTTAGAGGCGTTGTCGCAATGAGTCTTATCAGAATAGGCGAACCTTCTGTAGAATGCCTGAAAAAAGTTGCGCAACAGAACAAAGATTTTGAATGGGTTGCAAGATATCTCATTTCTGAAATTAAAGCAGAACGCAAAGCTGCATAATAAAATTATTTCAGTTTTCACAAATTAGAGAGAAATAAGCGGCTCATTATATAAAAATTAGCCGAATTATTAAAAAAAAGACCGTCAAAACAGACGGTCTTTTTATTGCATAATTTTTACCTTTAAACTAACCTATACCAATTGGTTTAACGGTATTTGCAATAATATCAGACACGATATAGACAATGTACACAAGATAAAATGCACCGCAATACAGAAGCATTTTTGGGCAGAACTTTTTATCTTTATACAGGTCTAAGAAAATTATAATAGTAGAAATATAAACAAGCCCTATGTTCACAAGAGACTCTTCGCCAAAAATCCATGGAGTCAGAAGTATGCCGATTGCGGTTGGTATGCAGCTTTGAAACACCATAGCACCGGTAATATTTCCGAGAGCGAGAGTGTCTTTTGACTGACTGACCCACAGAACGCTGTTGAATTTTTCAGGTAGTTCAGTTGCGATAGGCGCAAGTATTAAACTCAAAATCAGCGGGTTAATTGACAGTACGTATGCAAAGAATTTAATCTGCTCAACAAAGAAATGTGAAAACACTATAAGTGCAGCTATTGAGATAATTGCCTGAAACCATATTACAAAAATATTGTAGCAGTTGAAAATTCTTGAACAAAGCAAATCGTCAATCTCTGAATGTTCACAGCTGGCTGCATGCGAACAGTTTATTGTTCTGAAAACATAGAATAAATAATAACAGATTAAACCTGCTGCAATAATGTATCTCACAGGCTGAACAGGAATAAATGCCGCAACAATCGCAAGTGTATAGCTTACGAAAAAGAACTTCAAATCCCTGAACATAACGGTGTAATTTGCATTCATTTCGGGTTGTCTTTTTTTCATCTTTGAAAATACAATGACAGCTGCACCTGTCACAAACATAGCAAGCGTTGAAAGTAAAAACGGTGCTCCGAGAATTGCGCCAATGCCGATTTCTTTGCCTGCCTCAACATCTGTGCCTGCTACATACGCTCCTATAATTGCTACAAGCGGAACTATTGTCTCAGGCAGGGCTGTGCCCACTGCAGCAAGAATACTTCCGACAGCTCCTTCATTTAATTTGTAAGCTTTTCCCAAGTGTTCTACAGCGTTTGTAAATACTACGCAACAACCCACAATCAGAAGTAAGTTCAGGATTGTCAGAAATAAATGTAAAATTTGTTCCATTTTTCCTTCTTTCTTTTTTATATTTTTCTTTTATTTGATTTATAATATACCAATAAGTTAAATTAAAGACTAAAATATATGAACTATCAAGACTTTAGCGAAAATATCATTAAAGCGGATGATATAATAATATTCTCCCATGTTAACCCTGACGGGGATACGCTGGGCAGCATGACTGCTCTTTATAATGTCATAAAAAACAATTTTCAAAAAATTCCGACAATGGTTATAGCAGGAGAATTGCCTGAAATATATGAATTTTTGCCTGATATAGAAAAAGCTGTGACTTTTGATAAAATAGAAAAAGACAGGGTTTTTGATCTCGCAGTTGCTATTGATATAGCTGCGAAAGACAGAATGGGAATGGGGCTGCCCTTTTTTGAAAATGCAAAAGTCAGGATGAATATTGATCATCACAAAACAAATAACGGATACGGCGATTATACTTTGATAAAACCCGATGCTTGTTCAGCAGGTGAGATTCTTTTTGATTTGTTTGAGGAGCATGGGCTTAAAATAGACAAAAATACCGCTGATGCACTTTATACATCTATTCTCACGGACACAGGCGGATTCAGATTTGAAAATACATCGGCAAAGACCTTTGAAATTGCTTCAAAACTCGTAAAATACGGTACAAAACCCGGTACAATAGCCAGATACTGCTTTGAGTCAAAACCGAAAGCAATGGTGCTTCTGCAGGCTAATGCGCTCATAAATGCAGAATTTTTGGAAAACCAGAAAATTGCGTATACATGTATCTCTCAAAAAGATATGGAAAAATTCAACGCAAAAGAGGATTATACAGAAGGAATAGTAGGCGCACTCCGGCAAATAAAAACAACTGAAGTTGCTGCTGTGCTGAAGGAAGTGACAAAACAGAGTACAAAAGTCAGTCTCAGGAGCAAAAATGTGGACTGCAGCAAAATTGCAGCGGCATTTGACGGAGGCGGTCATGCATTTGCTGCCGGCTGTACTATTCAAAAACCTTTAAATATTGCCCGTGATAAACTGATAGAAGAAATAAAAAAACATATATGAAAATATTAGAGACAATAAAAAAATATATGGTTAATCTGGTTAATCGTATTATTATAGATGATTTTCTCGGAATGGCTGCAGAGATGGGGTTCTGGTTTGCTATAGGCATTTTCCCTTTTATGCTTTTTTTGATGGCTATGTTCGGGTGGCTGGGAAAAAAATCTCTAATGATGCCTATTTTGCATTTTCTGGATACTGTTGCACCGACCGAGTCTGTTAATTTGATAAAAGAAGTGCTTGAAGAAGTAATGATTTTTCAAAACGGCGGAATGATAGCTGTAATAGGCTTTTTTGTTACCGTTGCTCTGGCATCGAATGCGATATTCGTTATTATAAAAGGTTTGAACAGAGCACTCGGTATCGAGGAGAGGAGAAATCTGCTCACAACACGTGCACTGTCTGTTTCTATGGTTTTTGTTAATGCATTTATTCTGTTTTTAAGCGTAAACATGATAATTTTCGGCAAAGTAATATTCGCATTTCTTTTGAATTTTATAAATTTTTCAACAAATTTTGTGAATATAGTTCTGATTACAAGATGGCCTGTTACATTTCTTGCATTATATATAATGGCGTTTTTGAACTATTATATTTTGCCGGCATGGGAAGGCAACGACAAGTTCAAGGGAAAAAGCGCACTTCCCGGAACTCTTTTCTTTTGTGTATGCTGGCTCGCCGGCTCGTGGCTTTTTTCTTTATACATAAACAATCTTCACACCTATAACCGTGTATACGGATCTATCGGTGCATTCGCAATGCTTATGGTCTGGCTGTATTACACATCTCTTATAATGCTCATAGGCGGTGAAATCAATTCACAGGTCTACAATAAAAATATTGCCAAAATAAACAAAATAAAATAGTTTATTAAGCAGCATTGTCATACTCTTTTATCATATTCATGATAATTCTTGAATAACTTTTCTTGTATTTCGGATGACCGTTATAATTTTCAAGTGCTTTTGACAGATTGTTTTTTACTGCTTTACTTTTTGTTTTAAAGAGTATTACTCCGACCCTCATATTGAGCTCCGGATCTTTTTGTATCGCCTTGTAAAGTGCTTCAGCTGTGGGGTATTTCTTCTTTATCTCTTCAAGCTTTTTATCGTAGACTTTAGGTCTCAGAAACATGTCCTCTATAGAAATCCTTGTTAGCTGCATAAGCCCCTGTCCGTTTGCTCCGTTTATTTGTCTGAAATTTGTTTCTTTACGGATTATGCATGCCAGAACCACCGGATCCATATCAAATTCAGCAGCAACTTTTATTATTGTTTCCGCCATTTTTTCTTTGTTCACATCTTTCGGGCAGTTTTTGTCATCATAAATTACAGACAGAACTTTTAGACGGTCTTCGTTCTGATTCTTATATTCATACTTTTCCGTTTCACCCGGAAAAACATTTGCAATCTTGGGAATGTTATGACCGTTGTTTTCAGGATGTATTGCGCTATTTGCATATACTGTATTATTGTAAATCCCGTTTTGCACTCCAAATAAAGGCATATTTTTCTTCTCTCTTTCTTTTGTTTTTTGTTTTATATTGCTTATATATATAAAAACAAAAAAGCTGTAAAAATTGCCATTTAGCCGGTAAAATTTCTATTTTCTGTTGTGAAATTAAAATAAAGATAGTATACTGATGACACTATTGACACTATTGACAGTACGGAGGATTAATAGAATGCCCGAAACAGCAGAAACGGATAAAAAGCTGCCGGAGTGTCCGATTGAGGTTGTTTTAGACCTGATTGGCTGCAAATGGAAAATATTTATAATAAGAGATCTTCTATGCGGCACAAAGCGTTTTAATGCAATAAAAAAATCTACAGGCTGTACACAGAAAGTTCTCACCGGAAAGCTCAGAGAAATGGAGCAGGACGGGCTTATTGAACGAAAGGTGTTTGCACAGGTTCCTCCAAAAGTGGAATATACACTAACAGACATCGGATACTCAATTGCACCCGTGCTTGACGCAATGGCGCAGTGGGGTACGGATTACAAACAGTATTGTAAAATAAAAAATAAACTTAAAAAGAAATCCTAAATATAAAAAATTTTGAAAACAGCCATACAACCTGTATAATAGAAAAATATTCGCACAAGAGTTTACGAATGAGGTAATATGATTTTATTTAATTTATTTTTAATAGTTTTTTTACTGCTTGCAAACGGTTTTTTTGTTGCATCGGAATTTGCTCTTGTGAGTGTCAGGCATACGAGAATAAACCAGCTTGCGAATGAGGGCAATTCTACTGCAAAACTAACATCATATGCGCTAAAAGAGCTGGACAAATACATTGCGGCAACACAGCTCGGCATAACAATAGCAAGTATAGGTCTCGGCTGGGTCGGAGAAGCTACGCTTGCAAGGCTTATACATCCGTTGTTTGACTTTCTGCCTTATGTTTCAAACACTATTGCCACACATACAGTCGCTGTAGCACTGGCTTTTGTCCTCATTACGTTTATGCATGTTGTAATAGGCGAACTTATGCCCAAATCCGTAGCACTTCAGTTTCCGGAAAAAACCACTCTTTTTGTCACAAGACCTCTTGTTTTTGTTGCAAAACTTTTTACACCGTTCATATTTTTGCTTAACGGCTTTGGAAATTTGTTGTTGAAGCTTTTAAAAATTCCGCCCGCCTCACAGCTGCATTCTGTGCATACAGAAGAAGAGCTGGATATGATTATTGATGCAAGCTACAAAGGCGGGGTGCTTAATGAAACAGAAAGCTTTTTATTAAAAAATACTTTGAAGTTTACTGATTTGACCGCAAAGCAGATAATGGTGCCCAGATGTGATGTTGTGTCCATTAGTGTTGATATACCGGTTGAAGAGCTTAAGGAAATTATTCTGGAAAACCAGTATACGAGATATCCTGTGTATGACGGAAGCATAGACAATATAACAGGAATTTTGCATGTTAAAGATTTGTATTCTAAAAAAATGAAAGACGAAGAATTTTCTATATCCGATATATTAAGAAAACCTTTGTTTGTTACGGAAACAATGACAACAGATTCTCTTTTGAAAAATTTTAAAAATAACAAGACTGAAATAGCTATAGTCATCGATGAATTTGGGGGAATGTCCGGTATTATTTCGCTGGAGGACGTGCTTGAGGAAATTTTCGGAGATGTGCAGGATGAATTTGATGAGGAAGAAAAAGATATAAAAAAAGTTGCTGATGAAAAATATATTGTAAACGGACTTTTACGCATAGATGAATTTTTTGAATACTTTTCAATACATCAGCAGGAGGATGAAGTCGAGACTATATGCGGACTTGTGCAAAAGCTGCTGGGCCGGCTTGCGAAGATGAATGATGAAGTATTGATAGACGGATACAGGTTGAAAGTAGTCGAGTTAAAAGGCAGAAGAATTAAAAAACTGCTTGTGGAAAAATGCAGTGAAGAAAAATGCGATTAAATAAAATTTGCTAAAATTCAAACAAATTTAATCCGATGTCCTCGCTGAATTTTCTGCCGATTGTGCCCTCTTGTGCATCAATTATTATCTCTGATGTTGCGCTGACAACAGCTTTCACAAGATGTCCGCCTATGACTTTATAGTCTTTGCCGGACGCATTCATGTGAAGATGAAGATAAACTTCCCCGTCTTTTTGAGAAACATTTCCAAGCAGGCTTGTGATTTCCATGTATTCGTTAAAGGTTTTTTCTTTATATTCTTTTGTTTCAGGATTAAAAAAACCGAAGGTAACGGATTTTACCGCACCGAGTCCGGAAACAGTGCCCGCAGTAATTCTGTTTTCTTTACATATTTCTTTCAGTGCCGAAACAATTTCTGTATTTTTGTCTGCACGTACAAAATATTTATTTCCGAGCTGTTTATATCTGTAACCTTCTTTTTCCATAATCACCCCGCCGCTTTCGCTGACTTCTACAAAAGATTCACCCATATCCGATGCAATTGAAGGCAATTTCGCACTTCCTGCAACAAGACCCAGACAACATAATATTAAACAAATATACCTTTTCATAAAAAGAATATATTATGTTTGTACACAAAAAGTCAAGTCAGCTTATGCGGGAGTTTCCGCAAAATATTATTAAAAGAAAAACTTACCGGCGGCAAGTCTCTGTGGAAAACAGGACATTTTGTTCGAAATCAGGGATTTAGAACAAAACAGTCAAAAAGTACATGTGACAATTTTAGCCATTATTAGTGGAATTTGCTATAAAAGTCCGGCTTATGCAAAGCAGGAAAAAGTCCGTTTGATATTTTTTTCCTGAAGAGCTTTGTCAGACTCGTAAGCGACATCCTGCATATTATACATCGTTCTATCCTGTATAAGACCGAGCATATTCTGTTTTTCTGCACTGTGAAGTGAAGAAATATTCTTTCCTCCGCCCTGAAAAGCCAGATTGGATGCACGATTAGTGCCCTGCATTATACCGTATGCAGAATTAGATATTCCTAATGTAGATGCTATTGGAAACATAACTCTTTTCTCCGATACTTATAATTATATAAAGTTTTTTTATGGTCTGCAATATGCAAAAATTTTCATTTTTTTTACAAAAATACACAATCAGTGCAGCCCTTTGTCAGAGAAAATATCAAAGTAATAGTTGTTTTCTACGGAGAACAGCCTGTCATCATGCCCCATGAGTTTAAGCTCGAGCTTATAATCAAGTGCTTTGTTTTTTGTTCCGGTTTTTTTTATACCGGAGGTGCCTCTGTCTGTGGCAAACTGTTTCAGTGCTTCTTCAAACCCTGTAAAGAATTCAAGGCACCGTGGGTACATATATTTGTGTATAATCTGCTGTTTTGCATTTGCACTGATAGTTGCTTCTACCCTGTCACTGTCGTTTGTTCCTGACAGAGACACTGTATCTGTGTTTATGTAATCATTTTCAATGATATTTTTCAGTATAAGTTTGTCAATACTGTCTTTCAAATTAAATTTGTCAACAAAAGAGAGAAGATGTGATTTTTCTTTAGTGCTCATTTCATTGTATTCATCATACTTGCACAAATATTTCACTGCAGCATTTTTATCCGGCGAGCGGTTAATTACATTTTCAAGAAAGTCTTTATTTTTCAGATATTCAAGACTTTGGGGTGCATTCATAACAATTTCCGAGTTTGCAAGATATCTGCCCGCTTTGTCTATATCTGTTTTTCCGTCATCGTTTTCAGCATATTTCAGGGCATCTGCAAAAACGGGATTTTTGTAATCGTTGTTTTTGTAATAGTTGTAGGTGTCAAAGTTTTTAATTTTGCTTTTAACCATATTTTTATCTGATTTATCAAGAGATTTTGCCTGATTGATAATAAATTCTGCATTTTCGGTAACGGTATAATCCAGATTAGACGGACGGTATTTTGAACAAATTGCTGCAGTGCTGCTCAGATTGTTTGCATAAAGGGTATTCATTGCGTTGTCAAATTCTGATTTTAAGCTGTCTAGTTCAAAAGCCATTTTCTGCTGCCTTTTTAAAGCTTCTATAGCTTTTTGTCTTTCTGTCTCATCAATATCTTCTCCTCCGGCAGGTGCTTTCGGGCGCAAATCCTCTTCTTCAATGATATCAAGAACCTCGTATATTGTTTTTTCTCTGTCTTTAAAATCATCAAATACTTTTAAAAATTTTATAAGCAGGTCTCTGTTTTCGCCGCTTATATCTGCCGCATCAAACTCAACTATGCGGTCAAAAACAGTTTCGTTATTTCCGATTGCCTGACCTGCGTAATAATGCAAACGTTCTTTTAGTTTTTTATCGTCAAAATGTTCATAATCACGCATTGCTGATTGAATAGTTTTTGCAGTTTGTATAAATGATTTTATTTTTTCAGGTATTTTTTCGAATTTGTACACATTTTCTTTTAAAGAGCTTACGGGAATAGTCACATCACTGTTTGAATAGACTATTTCGTTAGGTTTTTTGTTTTCGAGGTATTGTTTTTTCAACACTGACAGTACAAAATCATCAAAATCAACCGATAAAAGCTTTAAATCATTTTCACTGATTTTTACCGGTGCATTTTTTCTAAACTGTGGTACGGAAGAAAAAGAGTCTGTCTTTCTTAATTTATCATAACGCATAAGAAGAAAAACAACAGTTGTTTCAGCCACTTTCTCATAAATTTCAGACGGATTTTTTACGCTTTGTTGAAGAAGCTCCCGGATTTTTCCTTCACAGAGATTATATATTCCTTTTTTGTCCTGTTTATGGAAAAGTCTGTCCAGCTCTTCGTAAAAATCACGGGTAAGAGCAGAAGCCAGTTTGTCGGCTATTACATATTCTGGATTTTCCGGTATACTGATTTTCGGGTATTTCTTTGTTAAATCTTCAATTGTTGTAATATTATTCAGCCCGCTGTAATAATCTTTGTTTACTTTATCAAGATTAAAATTATCTTCAAGCAGTGCTGTTTTAAATTTATTTATCAAAGCCGTATCCATATTTTTTTCAGGAGGCTTAGGCGGAATAAAAGGTTTTACCTTGAACATATTTTTTTGCAGTGTCTTAAACTCCTTTTTTAGTGAAATCAGAAGTTCTGCTTTTTTCTGGTCTGTCATATTATGTGAATTCATTATCACATCAGTTTGTTTTATTAATTCGTCCGCTCTTTGTGCTCTTTGTGCAAACTGTGAAACAACCTGTCTTTCGTACAAATGAAGCAAATCCTCTATGCTCATATCTGATGCCAGAATTTCATTAAACTGTTTGAGCAGTCTGTTTTTTTCTGCTTCAGTATCTATTTTCTTTTCTTTTATACCGTTAATTGCCTTAAAAGACACAACAGGAACAGGCATCGCTTTTTTTTCAGCAGTCATTGTCTTCGGGTTCTGCTTTTTGGAAGTGTTTTTGGTTTGTATATAGTTGTTTGATTTATAAATTTGTGTTTTATTATTTGTAATTTTCATTTTTTTCTCCGGCAACGTATAAAATATCATAAATAAAATTTTTTGTTCTTTATCAGCATGTTTGTCATAAAGCTTTACAATTCATAATTTGTATTTTTTATTTTTGAACAATTTTAAAGATTTTTCGTTACTATTAATGTAACGGTAAGTGTGAGGTCAAAAGATGAGGAAAACAGCGTATTTGCTTTTGTTGGCGTTTTTTATGAATGCACCTGTTTATGGAAGCGTTGCAGGCTTTTCCTCATCAACTCCCGTTGCGGTAAAACACACACCACGGATGACTCATATAAAACCAATGCGTCCTGTGCATGGTATGCACGGCATGCACGGATTTTACCGACCGTATTCTAATTGTACCTCCTTTTATATAAGTAACAAAAACGGTTATACGGTAAAACAGTACAGCTGTTATGAACCTTATTACAGAGGCAGAAGTATTTATATAACACCGGGAATACAGATTGTGAACTGAATATTTGCCGGAAAATTCCTGTTATATATAAATAAAGCAGATGCTTAACACCTGCTTTATTAAAGTTCTGCAAGAATATAACTAGCGTTTAAAAATTCAGTGTTTTTTTGTAATCAGGAATTTCAAATGTTGTATTGTTTGCATCTTTATTTGTAAATACTGCATAGGATTTCAGAGATTTTTCTTTAGCAGTGTTATAAAGCTGCATATCAATATATTTCAGATAGCAGTCGTTTAGTTCGCCTGAATAATTACCCATAATACGTGCGTATTCTTTTATGTTATTTTTATCAGCACCTGCACCGTAAGATTTTGTTTTTGCGTCAGTACCGGAGGGGCGGATTTCGATAAATTTATCTTCAAATTCCATATATGTACCGTCTCCTACAAATTTTACGTCTGTTAAATTGCTGAAATCAAGCTCTTTAAATGTTGAGGAAAGTATTTCTTTTATTTGATGAAGTGTAATCTTTCCTTCTTCTTTGGCAACAGCCAGTGTCAGGTAGAACAAATCGTTTTTCGTCCTTTTTGCTTCTCCTGCTTTTTTGTCAGCTTTGAGTTTTTCTATATCCGGTTCGCTTTCATTGTAGTATGAGATATCTTCTCTTATATCAAATCTGGATACAATTCCGTTTTTCTCAAAAACTTCTGAAAGATAGTCAGACAGGAGTTTGTTTTCTTTTTCAAGATAAGAAGCAAGTGCCGAAGCGACAACAATAGCTTCTGTCGCACTTTTTTCCCTCATAGCTACGGCAATTCTGCCAGCCTGTGATTTTATAAGACTTTCTGAACCGATAATCATACCGCCTGACTCTTCTCCTGCGAAAATAAGTTTTGGATTAATGCCGAGATTTATATCTCTGTTAAATATGTCGGTAATTATGACGTCTTTGTCCGGAGTCTTTTGAATTTGCTTTTCGACTTTCTTCATTATATTAGCAATTTCTTTAAATCCAACAGGTACATTAACGACCTTAACCCCGTTGTTCTTAGCCCATTCATCCCACGAACGTGCAGAAGCGGTTGTTTTTATAATAAACCTGGGATGTTTTTCGAACAGTCCTTCTTTTTTAAGCTGGTTTGCTCTGAAATCCATAATCATAAGAAAAGATTGATTAGCCGTGTAGACAGTGAGAATGCGTTCTCCGTCGAGAGCTGTGTAATCAAGTCCGAGCTTTTTAATTCTGTCCAGATTTGACCTGTTTTCAATCTGGCATACTGTCAGTCTGTCGTGGTCAGGGTCTGTAATCAAAACGATTGTGCCTGACGGATAATTTTTAAGCTTTTCTTCGTAATGCAGTGATTTAATGACAGGGAAACAGGCATTTCCTTCTCTGTCTTTTGAAATAACAGTAGCATCCACGGAATAGTCATAAAATGTTTTGTTTCCTTTGGGGTCTGTGTCGTATTTGCCTATAGAGTGGAAAAACGGGTCTTCCTCCGTATTGAACCAGTCATATTTCGTGTCTGTTCCAAGCTCTTTTAATATTCTGCTTAGTGTTCTGTACGCAGAACCTCCGACATTTTCTATTACAATTTTTTCTTTCAAATCTTTTATAAGATTCAGGTTTGTATCTTTTGCAACTCCGTCTTTAAGGTATTTAACATACAATTTCACACCGTCATTGAGCTTTTTCATAATATCTTCGGTAATAAGCGGATTGTTGTCAGCTGAAATTTTTATATCATAGCTGCCGTTTTTATTTACTTCGTCAAATATCCACCTGATTTTGTTGACAAAAAGCATGGATTCTTCCGGCAGATACTGGCTTCCCTGTGAATTCAAATCTTTAGTGGCGTTTTTAACAGATATACCGTGGCTGGAGGTAATGTATTCGCCACCGAGCAAGTCAAGCTTAAAAGCAAGAAAAGATGCCATCCAGATGGGGATTGTTTTTCTTCCCCCGGGAACGAGTGTTGTTATCCCGTGTGCAGCCTGAACTCTCGCAATCAGGTCAAGGAATTCTACAGAGTTGTATCTTACTTCTCTACCGGCAAGTTTTATTATTTCTTTGTCTCCGTACAAATCTTTTGCAACAAGTGCTTTTGCTTCTGTTGCAAGCATTATGCCTATCATATTAATAGGAAATCGTGTATCATGAGGATAAAGAATATTCTGCGGTCCTCTTATACCTGCTGTGGATACTGCTGCTTCTTTTGCATACGCTTCGAGCCAGTCATTTAGCCCGAGTCCTT
Source organism: Candidatus Gastranaerophilales bacterium (assembly GCA_944323735.1). Taxonomy (GTDB): domain Bacteria; phylum Cyanobacteriota; class Vampirovibrionia; order Gastranaerophilales; family Gastranaerophilaceae; genus CALUPY01. Next base: position 20,424 of record CALUTO010000005.1, on the reverse strand, counting down.
CAGGATTGTTCTTTTCATCGTACTTTTGCAGGTGTTCCCTTTTCAGAGTAAAAACAAATTCATTTTTGTTATTAAGGTCAATTAGTTTGTGTTTTTTAATGTAATCCGGTGTTTTTTCTTCCACTGCACTGAAAAGTTCTCTCTCCAGCGTGCAGGATGCTTCTTTTGTAATCATGTTCGGCCTCTGTTTCTTTATTTTTGATTATTCTTTATTCATATTACAATAACAGACTACAGTAGTGCAATACAGTGAAAGAGTATATTTGGAAATTGAATTGTACAGGGTAAAAAACTATAACCAATCAAAAGTAAAAATAACAACGGAAAAAACCTCCCCGATTTTATTTGAGGAGGTTTTTTTAGATTATGTTTTTCTTTAATGGTTTTACTGTTTGAGTTCTTCTTTGTCTTTGTCATCAGCTTCTTCGGCAGCTTCTTCTGCTGTTTCTTCGGCCACTTCTTCTGCTGTTTCTTCGGCCACTTCTTCTGCTGTTTCTTCGGCCACTTCTTCTGCTGTTTCTTCGGCCACTTCTTCTGCTGCTTCTTCAGCAACTTCTTCTTCTGCTGCTTCTTCTTCGGCAGCTTCTTCAACAGCTTCTTCTGCTTCTTCTTCAGCAACTTCTTCTGCTGCTGCTTCGGCCACTTCTTCTGCTGCTGCTTCGGCCACTTCTTCTGCTGCTGCTTCTTCAGCAGCTTCTTCTTCTGCAACTTCTTCTGTCGCTTCAGTCTCTGCTGCTTCCGGTTTTTGTGAGATTTTTTCAATAAGTGCTTTCAGGTTTTCAAAGTTGATGAAGTTCAGTGTGTTTATTTCTTTTTCGTCAGAATTTTGGGTTCCTTTCTGTGTTTTGTCAGGGTCAACCCATACACTGTCGTTCTCGAATATTATATCAGGATTTGCATCAGGGCCATTAGGATTCATTACCGCAATGCTTGTGATATTGCCTTCTGCATCTCTTGTTACTGCTATTGTTGTTCCGTCTGCTTTTATTTTTATTCTTTCCAGTGTTTCGTTGTTTTCAAGTTCGACAGTTTCTCTTTCAACATTGTCCGGCTCGTTTTGTGCCATATCAACTGTGCGCACAACAGATTGCAGTGATTCATCAATCAGAGCTTTGTTGTCATTGAGTTCTTTGAGTGCGTTTTGTTCTTTTTCAACTTCGGCTTTGTTGTCTGCCGCTGCCTGTAATGTAGCTGCATCATCTGCAATAATGCGTTCTTTTAGTGAATTTATCCAGCCCTGCATTTCTTCAAGAGACATGTCTTTATCAAGTGCAGCTTTTTCATCATCTGTTAAAAGTCCGCATTTTTCGGCTTTTGATTTCAGTTTGTCCAGAATTCCGGTTTTTACATCGTCTTTATCCAGCCCAAAAACATTGTCAATACGGTCTGCGATTGTTTCATCTGCGACGTATGCCACCATGTTTTCGTCTATTCTTTCAAGTTCTTTTGAAACATTGGGTGCACCCAGCCAGTCATGTGTAAGAAGTTCATCCAGAGCTTCTTTATGTGTCTTTGCTTTGTCTATGGTTTCGTTTATTGTTTGTGCATTTGATTGTAAGTCTTCGTCTATCTTGTGCTCCGGTGTTAAATCTGGCTGAATTGATTTCAGATTTTCCTCTGCTTCTTTTGCACGTTCCTCCGGTGTTTTTTGCTCAACAGCCGGTGCTTCAGGTGCCTCAGCTGCCGGAGATTCTGTTGTTGATGCGTCTGCTGCCGGTTCTTCTGTTACCGGAGCTTCTGCAGAGGGTTTTTCCTGCGGATGAAGAACAAGGTGCGGATATTTCTCACACCAGTCAGCGATTGCTCCTTTTGAGTCTTTTTCGTATGCAACTTCGCCTCTCAGTTTGACTTCTGCTCCGACAAGAAGAAATTCATAGCCCTTTTTGTTTGTTTTAACAGCATTCGGGTTATCCTGTTTGAATTGTTCTTTTGCTTCTTTCAACTGTTCAGGTGTCGGGTCGGTTATTCCCTGTGCCGCAAGCGATTTTTTGACGACTGTTGTCAGGCTTTCGTCCATCTGTACAACGTATTTGTGCAGGTCATTATTTGTTGTTGTCGCATTTTGTTTCTTAACTGCTGCTTCATACTCTTCGTCTGTAATTTCAACAACAGGGCCGACATCTGCCGCAAGTGCTGCCTGTGGTTTCTTGTTATTTGCTTCGACCTCTTCTACAGGTATGGCTTCGCTTTTGTTCATTGTTTTCATTATTTTTTTGAAGAATTTGCGGATTACTTTGCCGTCTTCATATGCGTTAAATTCATCTTTTGAGAGTTTGCCGTTTCCGTCCGAGTCAAAGGTCTTGAAAAATTTTGTTAATTCGACCTGTTCTGATGTATTAAGATATCCGTTTCCATCACGGTCAAATTTGTTAAACATCGCTTCATATTTTTCAGCATTCTTTTTATTTTCTTTTACAATGCTGCTTTTATAAATCGGGTTCCCGGAAACCCGATTAAGATTGTACTTGCCTTTTGTGATGTTTAAATCAGTTAGTCCCATAATTCTCTCTCTTTCTTTTTCTCCATAATACATTTATATATATATGAAGTATGTTGATAAGAGATAATTGACTATAAATTTTGTTTTTTAAAAATATGTTTACAATTCTTAAAAATAAATATTCTATTTTGTCAGGCAGCAGAAGAAGATTTATTTTTTAAATTTTGGTGCTGTATCATTCCGGATTGTATCGATATACCCGGGCTTTGCTTTTTGTAGACAGTGTGATTGCCTGCGGGGAAAATCTTTGTCTGTTCTTAGCTTCAATCAAAAAGCCAGATTAGTAATGAAAAAATAATGCATAAGATGAAAATAAAAATGGAAATTAACCGGCCTTTTTTGTCTGCAGCCGGATTTTTAACCGAGCTGTCATCCGGAATTTCAGAAAAATTATTGTTCCCGCAATCACAATAATCCGGACTGGTGTGGAATATTTTTCCGCATTCTTTGCACTTAAACATTCTTGCCTCTTCTTTTGTTTTTACTTTAACGGTTTTTATACGATTATGTCAGGATTAGTCCTTATCCAGTTTTGAGTTAATTTCATCCATTACATGAATTTCAAATTTTGTCTGGCTAAGCATGTATGTTTCTGCAATCAGCAGGGCTGTAGGCACCAGAGCTGCAACAAAGCTGAGAAACAGCCCCTGTAAATCTCCGCCTATTTCTGTCATAAAATACGAGATATTCATTGAAAACTCTATGAAAATGATACATATAGCAATAATCAGCGAGCGGTTTTTTTCTATATCGAGTTTTCGTGCTCCCTGAAGTCCGTATATTGTCACGCCGTGATGCATATAGTCGCTGAAACCGTCATTTTTTATTACCTGCGAAGCCTGTAGTTTTTTGCTGCAAAGAAAAGCGTTGACAAAAGAGAAAAACGCAAAAATAATCAGAAATGTTGCGAGTACGAGGAAAACAGGGCTTAGACGTAACCCTGATATTCTTATCCAGCCTGCCGCTTCGGGAAAACACATAGCAAGTGTGTTTGAGACTCCGTATGCAAGAAACGGTGCGGTGAGTATTCCTATAATTGTTTCACCGGTTGACTTTAGCTGTAAGTTGAATATTTTATCTTTTATATAGCTGATTTTTGTATTGCTCAGTGAATTTATATACTGCTCTATCCAGTGCTGGTATTGTTTTATTATTGCTTCAAAATCTTCTCTGTATTCGTATTTGTTCAATTCTTTTGTCATTTCCGTGCTGCTGCTTTTAAAATAGCCGCATGCGGCTGCCAGTACTGACATAACACCGGTGAACATAAAAGAAACCAGTGCAGCAAAGAGCGGCATTTTGTTCATGCCTGTGTAATAAATAAGGTTAATAACGAAAAATGCGATAATAAAAATACCGGAGGTAACGAGCATAAACTTTTCCGCAATGAAGGAGGTTTTGGGAGTGTTTTTGTTAAGTTTGTTCTGTAAGTATATAAAAACACCCTGTTTCAGCATCAGGCATATACCGAAAACGAGAATAGAAAAAATAACAAGTGCTTTTATGTTCGTCGGAAGCCGGAGATAATTTTTTGCGTCTACTATAGAAAGACCTGTTAAATAATTTGATACTCCGAAGGCGCATATAATTGAACCCAGCAGCATTGCAATATGTAAAAATACTGTTGTTTTTGAGTTCATTGAAATTTTGTTTTTTAAGTCATTAATTACATATCCGACCTGTTTTATTATGGATACTCTTGTTTTTTCAATTTCTGCTTTTCTTTTTTCCAGATTTGTTTTTATTCCGGAATTTTGATTACCCGTGTATTTTAGTTCCGTATTGATTTGCTGATAATTTTCGACTGCAGTCTGCCTTGCTGTTTCAGCTGCGGAAACAAGTTTTATACTGACAAATTCGTCCGTGCCGTCTATTAAAAGTTTGCAGACCTTTTCTATTTTAAGTTTTTGAACAGGCTCTCCTTTGAACAATACTCTTTTATTTGCAAATATATTCACAAGAGTACAGGTGTTTTCGGCTGCATTGTATTCGAGTGTAAGCAGCAATTCAAAATCTAAATTCAGCTTAAAATCGCAATTTTGTGCGGAGCCTATATTTATGACTTCTTTTTCCTGAAAAAGTTTTTCATTGTTTGAAGATGTAATTATAACAGGCATATTAATCCTTTCTTATCTGCCGATAGCTTTTAAAAATTCTCTTGAAGCTCTGTCTGCATTCTGTGCGGGTGAGACAATAAGTTTTTTCTCGCCGAGCACAGGGGTGAGTTTTTCTTTTACCATATCCAGTTTCTCAGGATGAGCATACACAAACATCATAGCAATATCAGGCACATATTTTTTGACCGCTGAAACATTTTGCGGCAATGTCTCCCAGTTTATCTGTTTTTCTACGCTGCCCTCGTTTTCCAGGTCGCCTATAACAACAACTGCAGGAGTATATCCTTCTTTTTTCATAGTAAGACAGTGTGAAAAAGCTTTTTTTATTGTCTCTCCGTATGCTGTTCCGTATTCATCCGTGTCATACTGCGTAAATGCTTCCATTGCTTTTTGTATGCCGCTGTTGTTATGCGGTGTTCCTTCATATATGAGATAAGAATCTTCTGATACTTTTAGTATTTTTATTTTATCCTCGGGATCCAGCAGTGAACAAAGCTGCCTTAAATATTTTTTCTGTTCGGTCAGTTCCTCCTGATTAGAGGCGGAGGAATCGACTACGAACATAACGGCAGCAGGTTTGAAATCATCTATTTCCAGATTTTTCAGTCCTGCATAAAGTAGTTTCGTTATGATTGAAAGTGCAAGAATTATTATACCGAGAGTTATGAGTCGTTTATTCATTTTTACTCTGTTTCCTTAAATTGTACGGTTAATTTTGTTTAGTATAGCACAAATACGTCTTTTTTTATTCAAAATCTTTGCACGCAAACTGTACAAAGCTCGCAATAAGGTTTTCGTTCCAGACTTTTATATGTGAAGGAACTTTAAGAACTGCAGGAGTGAAATTCCAGATATATTTTATTTGCGAGGATTGAATAATGTAGTCTGCCACCTGCTGTGCAAACTGTCTGGGTACTGTTAATATTGCGATTTCCACATTTAGTCTCTGTGCAAGGTTTGGAAGTTTGGATATGTGAAAAATTTGCTTGTTGTTAACCTGTATATCTATTTTGTGCGGGTCGTTGTCAAAAAGAGCAAGAATGTTCAGTCCGTAGCTGTTGAAGTTGTCATATTTTGCAAGCGCAAGACCGAGGTGGCCTGCTCCGACAATAAAGGCATCTTTGACTGTGGCAAAACCGAGAGTCTTTTCAATAGAATCTTTAAGTTCTTTCACATGGTAGCCTACTCTGCATTTTCCTGCATTATTCAGCAATTTAAAATCTTTTCTGACCTGTGAATCGTCAATCCCGAGTCTCTGTGCTATCTGGGGGCTGGATATTGATTCAATGCCGGCTTCCATATATTCGGCGAGTATGCTGTGATACAATGTCAGTCGGTTTGAAACTTTTTCGGGTATATTTTTGCTCATAAAATCCTCTCTTGTATTTTGAGTATAAAACAAATAAAGAAAAAAATCACGATTTAAATTCACTAATTTGTTTCAAAAATCTAAACTGTTGAAATTTTTTTGTTACCGTCTTCATGTGAACAGATTTTCATGAGCTGCTGCAGGTTTTTAATATATTTTTATGTATAAAAATGTTCAACTTTGTTTTTTAGTGTAAAGTTCTTGCTAAAACTCATTTTTAAGGTAAAATAGAGGAGTGGTTAGTAAAAGGAGTTTTACTACAATAGTGTTTAGAAGGAGAAGAGAAATGGCTTACTCAAAAAAAGGTGCTTTGAGCATGCTTGCAACTTTTGCTGCGCTTTTTGCATCTAATGCTGCTTTCGCAGGAGAAGCTGATCTGGTCGTGCCTAATCTGGCTGCAGACCCAAACAGCTTTAATCTTCTGCTTGTAGGTATCGGTATTTCCGTTCTTGGCCTTGTTTTTGGACTTATTGAGTTTATCAAAGTCAAAAACTACAAAGTCCATGAATGTATGGCAAATATCGGAAATACTATTTTCGAAACCTGCAAAACTTACCTTATCCAGCAGGGTAAATTCTTATTAGGTTTGGAAATCCTGATTGGTCTGTGTATTGCGTTCTATTTTGGCGGACTGCAGCACATGGGCTTAAAAGGTGTACTGATTATTCTGGCATGGTCGGTAATCGGTATTCTTGGTTCTTACGGTGTTGCATGGTTCGGTATCAGAATGAACACATTAGCTAACGCAAGAACAGCTTTTGCCTCACTTGAAGGCAATCCTTTAAAAGTTTTGAACATTCCGTTAAAAGCAGGTATGAGCATCGGCGTGCTGCTTGTCAGCGTTGAACTTATCATGATGCTTGTCATCCTTTTGTTCGTACCGGGACATCTTGCAGGCGCATGCTTTATCGGTTTTGCTATCGGTGAATCTTTAGGTGCTTCCGCACTTCGTGTTGCCGGCGGTATCTTCACAAAAATTGCCGATATCGGTTCTGACCTGATGAAAATTCAATTCAAAATTAAAGAAGATGACCCGAGAAACCCCGGCGTTATTGCTGACTGTACAGGTGACAACGCAGGCGACTCCATCGGACCTACAGCTGACGGTTTTGAAACTTACGGCGTAACCGGTGTTGCTCTCGTTTCATTTATTCTTCTCGGGGTATTCCCTGAATACCAGATAAAGCTGTTAACATGGATATTCACAATGAGATTCTTAATGATTGTGACATCTGTTGTTGCATACTGGATTAACACAGGTTTGACACAGTTGTTCTTCGGCAAGGCTGAAAAACTCGACTTTGAAAAACCTTTAACTAACCTCGTATGGATAACTTCCGTACTATCCATTATCATGACATTCTGCGTAAGCCACTGGCTGCTTGCAGATATGGGAGAAAGCCTCTGGTGGGTGCTCGCAGGTATAATTTCTTGCGGTACTTTAGGAGCTGCATTGATTCCTGAATTTACAAAAATATTCACAAGTCCGAACGCTACTCACACAAAAGAAGTTGTTACAGCTTCACGTGAAGGCGGTTCATCTTTAACAATCCTCTCGGGTATTGTTTCAGGTAATTTCTCAGGCTTCTGGATTGGTATGGTAATCGTGTTCCTGATGGGACTTGCTTACGTATTCAGCCTCCAGATTCCTGAAAGCGTGATGATTTACGCATCAGTATTTGCATTCGGTCTTGTTGCATTCGGCTTCCTCGGTATGGGCCCTGTTACAATCGCTGTTGACAGCTACGGCCCTGTTACCGACAACGCCCAATCAGTATACGAACTTTCACTGATTGAAGAACGTGAAGGAATTGCTGGTGAAATCGAAAAAGACTTTGGTTTCAAACCAAACTTTGAAGTTGCAAAAGCACAGCTCGAAGAAAACGACGGTGCCGGCAACACCTTCAAAGCTACATCAAAACCGGTTCTTATCGGTACTGCTGTAGTCGGTGCAACCACAATGATTTTCTCATTGATTCTGGTTATCAAAAACACACTTGGTATTCAGCCGGAACAGGTTCTTAACATGCTCAACCCTTACACAATCCTCGGATTGCTCGCAGGCGGTGCTGTTATTTACTGGTTCTCGGGTGCTTCAATGCAGGCTGTTACAACAGGTGCATACAGGGCAGTTGAATACATCAAAAACCACATCAAATTAGACGATGAAAACGTAAAAACAGCAAACGTTGCAAACTCAAAAGAAGTTGTTAAAATTTGTACCCAGTACGCTCAAAAAGGTATGATAAACATCTTCATCGCACTGTTTGCATTTGCTCTTGCGTTTGCTTGCCTGTCAGCTCCGGCTTGCAAAACTGTTGCGCCTGTAGCATTCTTTGTAAGCTACCTGATTGCGATTGCCGTATTCGGTCTGTTCCAGGCTGTATTTATGGCTAACGCAGGCGGCTGCTGGGATAACGCTAAGAAAATCGTTGAATGCGACCTTTGCGAAAAAGGAACTCCGCTTCACGATGCTACAGTAGTCGGCGACACAGTTGGCGACCCGTTCAAAGATACTTCATCGGTAGCTATGAACCCGATTATCAAATTCACCACACTGTTCGGTTTGCTGGCTATGGAAATCTCTATCAATGAATCATTCAGACAAATCGCTCCGATTGCCGGATGGATTTTCCTCGTGATTGCATTGATATTCGTATGGAGATCATTCTATGCAATGAGAATTCCTCAGAAAAAAGAAGATTAATTTCTTAATCTGAATATTGAGACGTCCCTGCTTTTTACAGGGGCGTTTTTTTATTACGTTTTATTTCTATTTTTTTTATTAATAGCAATATTTTTTTTGTTTTATTTTTGTAATTTTATAAAAATCAGTGTGTATATGTAAAGGAGCGTGCATGTCTCTATCGTTTAAGGCCGGAATAACAGGATTCCCGCCGGAGTTGGTTTATCTCAAAGAATTTATCGAGCTAAAAACAGAGAATGACAAAAATCATGAAGTTGTTTTATATAAAGGTGTTGATGGCGGCAGAGATACTTTTGTATTGAAAAAAAACGGGAAAAAAACTGCAGAATATTCAGCTGATTTTTCTTCCGGAACTTATGAACAATTTATGAAGATATACAGAATTCTGCGTTCTATGGAAGCCGCTGAAATGATAAGAAATATGAGCAGTAACCGTAACAGAAATAAAAGACTTTCCGAAAAAGCTTGATATATTGCAAAACGACGAAATTTGTCCTGATTTGTTAAGTCTTGCGCTTGACGTATTGTTCTGTTTTGTGTATAATATTATTGTTTTTTATGGGAATTAAAAACATTTTTTTATGTTATTAAAAAGATGTATCATGACGATAAGCAGTGATGTTTGTCGTCTTTTTATTTGCGATTTGTAACGAAATGTATCTGTTTTATATCTTTTGTATGTGAATTGTGTCTATTATTTAAAAAAAGAGTTAAAATACAAATATGCGTATCTTAAAAAATTTAAAAGATTTAAACTTATCTGAAGATCAGCAATTTTTTGCGTCCATAATAAAAGATGAATTCGGCTGTGACACTTATATTCAAGACATAACGAATGCAGAGTTTATCAAGCAGTATGCAAGACCGCAAAGTGAATTTGTTGTTTATAATACTGCTTCACCGAACACTGAAGGAGTCAGGCTGCTTGCGTGGCGGAGAAAAAAACAAAGCTGAATAACATGAAAAATTCTGCCTTATTATAATAAACAAAAAGCTGCACGGAATGCAGCTTTTATGTATTTTTAATTGTTTTAATTATTAGTTTAATCGTTCTTCAACAGCATTGCATATTTCAGCACATGCCTGTTCATAAGGATGCTTTGCACCGTCATTGAGCAAAAGCTCGTAGTCTGTGTCGAATGATTTATTCATCGCCATGGAAACAAATTCCGGATTTTTTTGAAATAGTTCGAGGTCTTCATCTACCTTAGAAGCAAAAGCAGGTCTTTTCATTTCGACAACCGAGCGGCCGATAACTTCTGCATGCTCCAAACCGGTAGCATCTGTTTTTTTGGGTGTTTCGTCAGAAACAGGCTCATTTTTAGGTGGTTCTTCTTTTTTTATCTGGGGCTGGAAGTTTGTATGCAAATTTCCGCCTATGTTATTTATATTGTTCATATCTGCCATATGTCTCTCCATTTTCTTTATTTGTTATTATGTTTCGTTTCATGCTTTAAAACACGAAGCAGAATTTTTTTGCTAGTAATCCGAAAAAAATATATACAAATTTTTTAAATTTTAGTCCTTTTTTGTCTAAAAGTCAACTATATTAACAAAAAAAATTTTTTATTTTAGTATATACTTTTGTAACATTTCTTAACATTGCCGGTAAGAAATATTCAATATAAAAAAAACCGCTTGTTAAGCGGGTTTTTCTAATTGTTTAAATCCATACCTTTGAGCATGAGCTTTAGCTTTTCGGCTGCGTCTTTATTGTCAAAGACCTGAAGTGCGAGTTTAAAAAATTCCAGCTTAGCAGGTGATTTTGAAAATTTCTTTAATTGAGCGCATAGCTCTTTGTATTCTTCATTTTCACGTATATCTATTTCTGTCAGCAAATCCTCTACTTTTCCGTTGGGATAGTAGGTTTTTATATTTGCTCTGGTTTTGTTTACAAAGTATTCAACTGTCAGAGGTTTGTTAATCTGTTTTGCTATTTTTTTCATCGATTCTTCTGACTGTGTAACAGGAAAATGTTTTGACTTTTTTACTTCATCTGCGATAACGGGTGAGTAAGATTTTATTGTGACTACCTCGTTATTTTGCACAAGCCGTAATACCGGTTTTGCGTCAGTTCCTGTTGCAAGCATAGCGATTTCCGGATCCCAGTCAAAATCAAACATGTATTTCACTTCTAAATCAAGTGCCATACTGAGTTTTACAAGTGTGTCAGAGGAGGGGAAATTCTCCCCTGTTTCTATTCTGGTGAGTTGTCTCGGATTTAAACCGACAATTTCTGCCAGTTTCTCCTGAGTCATACGTCTGTTTTTTCTTAATAGTTTTATTCGTCTGCCGAATGCTTCTCTAAATTCTTTCATAGCTACTCCCGTTTAGTATATTATACATTCTTGGCAAAAGATTTTAAGGTAGCGAAACAGCGTCAAGTAATAATGACACATTGATAAATGACGTCTAAAGTCCAAGAGGTTTGATATACACGGATTTTCTTCTCTCCGGTTTGTTGATTCCGTTTGTTCTTTCAATGAACAATTATTATGATATTATTATAAAGTATATTTTATTACTGTTGTATATTCAATTTTAGCATGGCAAATATTTTCCGAAAATGAAAATATTGGATGGAATAGCGTTTATGGAAAAATCGGATTATTTAAATAATGTAGCAATACCTGTGAAACAAATTTTTCTTGATGTACTGAAATATTCACCGTCAAAGGTATCCGGTATAATCGGTAATACTGTTTTGATACCTGTGTATACCAATCTTCTGACACCGGAGCAGTACGGGCTATATACGTTATCCATTGCCGTGTTGTCTTTTTTATGTATAATTTTTTCAGACTGGGTAGGGTTAAGCGGTTTGAGATTTTTTCGCCGCTATGAAATAAAAGATGATGTGCCGAAATATTTGTCTGCACTTATTATTCTGCTTGTTACAAATATAACATTGATGTTTTTTATAGCATTTATTTGCCGGCACAATTTCTATGAATTTTTTAAAATTCCGGGAAAAGTTTTTGTTGCAATTCTGGTATTAATTATACCAGTTGCTTTCAGGGCACTTCTGTTTCAGATATTAAGAGCACAGATAAAACCGGTTGCTTTTACTGTTTCGACTATTGTAAACCAGATACTGACGATTTGTCTTGCCGTATTTATAATAAAATTCTATAATCTCGGAGCACTGTCAGTTCTTCTTGCAATGGGAATATCAATAAGTCTTATAGATATTGTTCTGATGTTTCAGTGTAATATATTTTCTTATTTAAAATTAGAAAAACTTCAGTTTAGTATTTTTTCTTCGTTGTATAAATACGGTATACCGCTGGCTCTTACATCAATAAGTTTATGGTTTATTACCCAGAGCAATAAATTTATTCTCCAGCATTTAAACGGGTACATAGAAGTCGGCTATGTCGGAGTAGCATACAGTATGACATTTTCTATATTAATGACGCTGTTTGCAGTGATACCGATAGCGGCTGTTCCGAGGATTATTAATATGTATGAGGACGGTCGTGATGTTAGACCTGTTGTGTCAACGCTTACCGGATATTTTATGCTCATAGGATTGCCTGTTATTATACTGATGTCTCTGTATTCAAAGGAGCTGGTTGCACTGCTTGCGAATAAAAATTTTTCAGGTGCTTATGTGCTTGTTCCCTATCTTGCATTTTCTGCATTTTTTCTTAGCTTTGCCGAGTATACTACTCTTCAGTATCATTTGATAAAAAAGACATATATAGATACTGTTATCCGTCTTGTGTCAGGTATTGCCGGAATAATTTTAAATATTATTTTAATAAAGAAAATGGGGTTGGTTGGACTGGGTATTGCTACGCTGGCTGGAAATGTTCTGTATTTTTTACTGAGTGTATTTATTGTCGTACCCGGGCTTGAGTGGAAAATACCATTTGAAAAAATTCTTAAAATTGTTATCTGTTTTGTGCCGGTGGCATTCTTGTATTTTATATTTAAGAAAACAGGGCTTCATTACGGTATGCAGATTGCTCTGCTTGCACTCACGTATTATCTGGGTTATTCATTTGTCCAGACAATAAAACCGGACAGGCTAAAGCTGTGGTAATCCTATTTCAACGGGTCATATCCTCCCGGATGAAGCGGGTGGCATTTCAGTATGCGTTTTGTGCCGAGATAGAGTCCTTTTAGCGTGCCGTATTTTATTACTGCCTCTTTTGTGTACTGTGAACAGGTCGGGTAAAAACGGCATGTTGGCGGAGTTAAAGCTGAAATCTTTTGGTACAGATTTATTAGTTTTACCAGAAAATTTTTCATAGGAGTATTATATTACAATTGTAAAAATTTTTTCAAACATAGCAATTTTGAACTCCGAAAAACGTTTTTATAAGTAAGGAAGCAAATGTGAAGGTTATGCATGCTATGATTGATGCAATGGTTAGATCAGCATTATTTGGAGTAAGAAATGTAGACAAGGTGCAAAACGGTGACACCGGAAGATGTGCAGCTGCAACATTTCAGCTTTTTAATGCAGGCAAGAACGCACTTGAAAGCGCAACAAAATTACACAATTCACTGGGAAAGGGCGCACAAAGTGCTGTTAGCGCAATGAAAACCGTATCAAATTCCGGCAAGGCATTAGAGACTGCTGCAAAGGTAGTAAAATTCGGAAGCGAAAATGTAAATGTACTTCTTTGCGGTGCAGCAGCTTACCGTGTTTTGACGGCTGAAAACAAAGAAAAAGCTGTCAAAAAAGAACTTTGTGGTATGGGAACTATGTTTGGAGTTGAACATTTAATGCGTGAAGGGTTTAAATCAAAAGCTATGATGAATTTAAAGAATAATATTAACAATAAGTACGTCAAAGCCGGCATCTCAATTCTTGAAGGTGTTTTATTCGTAATTGGCTCGATTGCTGCAAGCACAACAGGTTACAAAATCGGTGAAGCACTTTATGATGAAGAACAAAAGTTGTGCAAAGAATACGATATTGACAAGATTAAAGCTGAAATTGAGACAAAGAATAAAAAAACAAATTCCCTGCAAAAATTTGCGGATGAAGCCTTGAAGGTAAATGACGATGAATTTTATGCAAACAGAGAAGTTCTTGCTTAGAATGACCGGTTATCAGGCTCAGTAGTGACACAGAGTATACTGCGCACAGCAGGGTATTCTCCGGAGAATATATTGATTGTGGCTGACTAATGCATATGTTCAATAACTTGTCCGGATTAGTTGACAATATAAAAAATTTTTATAATATAATTTTTTTATGATTAAGGATATTGTAGGCTTCTGGGGATATCCGGAACCGGAAATTATAAAAAAATATAAAGAACAGGGCTTTGATTTTGTTGATTTGGACGTTGATTTCGGCTATCCGAAAACCGATATTCTTCCGGAGTCATACTGTAAAATCATAAAAAACATTATAGATAATGCTTTTTATTTAAAAGACCGGCTGCATATGATTGTTGCACCGATAGGAAAGGACAAATGCGATTCCGGCTGGTTTGCGGCGGCTGTTTTAAAGGATAGCGGCTTTAGGGTTCAAACGTCAATATATGAGGATTTATCCGTAAAAAATGAGCTTAAAATAAGCATATCAAACCTTCCGCTGAGAAAAAAATTTGAACTGATTACAGATGGAATTGTTAAATGCAGCACTATAGAAGCCGGAAAAGTTCCGCCACGTTTCGGCTTCTGGGGAGTCCCTCCGAATGATCTTTCTATTCTTGAGATGTTTCCTGATGACACGCATGTATACGGCTGGACAAGGTGTGTGGAAGCCGGATGTCCTGCTAATCTTGAGCTGGAGATGTGTGTCGATGCCGGTGTCCCCACTGTTTTTTACGCACAGTCTTTCTGTTCAAAAACCCAGCTGGCAAAATATCTTGCTGACAAGTATAACGGGCTTTATATCGATGTAGATGATTATGCTACAAAATCCACAATAGCAAAAATTGAGGCTTTTTTAAAACTAAGATGAACAAAAAAACCGTATTAGACGCAGGTACCACCTGGTCAAAAATAATAGAATACAATACAGATGAACTTAAACAAATTTTTTCTGACTATTTGAGATATAGCAAGGAGAATAAAAATTATTACATACTTCCGTCCGCTGTTTTGAAAACTTGTGATTTGAAATTCGATGCTATGACAGGGCACATGTCCGAAAAATTTGTGGATAATAAAGACAGTTATGTGAATGAGATTATTGCGCTTTCTTCTGGAGTAAAAAATATTGAGGAAAATTCTATCATTCTGGATTTAGGAAGCAGAGACGCAAAATGGGTCAGGTTTGTTGACGGGAAGTTTAAAGATTTGGACTGGAACACTGCTTGCGCAAGCTCTACCGGTGCAACTATAGAAATGCTTATGAAATTTTATAACCTGAAACCTGAAAACCTGTCGGCTGCGGAGGAAAAGTACAGCATAACGTGCGGTATTTTCGGGCTGGAACGCATTATGGATGATATTGCACGGGGTGAAAGTTCAGCAGCCGCTGTTTCGAAATTTATTCACGGAATTGCTTTTAATACGTGGAATTTTGCCAGAAGAGCTGAAAAAATTTATCTGTCCGGCGGCTTTTGCGAAAATAAATGTTTTGTTGAATCCCTGAATAAATACTGTGAACTTGTTCTTCTGGGGCGTTTTGTTCTGTGTGACGGAATTTTGCAACTGCTACACTTATAGAAATCTGTTAAAGTTTGTAAAAATTTTAGCCCGTATGTCTAATTATAACTTTTATTATTTTTTAATATGTTCTAATATAAACAAAAATATGTGTGTAAAAAGGAGTATTGTGTATGAAAATTTCTCCTGTATTTTCTTATAGTACAAATAATTCGAAACAGAATCATAAAAATATCCCCGCAAAAAATATTTCCGGTGACGGAATAAATTTTAGCAAACAGTCATTTAAGGGCTCACTTGTTGATGAAATGTTTACATATTTCCAAAAAAGGCTTAATGACGGCAGAGAAGAAATGCGCAAAGATCAGATAAAGCAGGTCTGGGTAAAAGTAACGAGCGATGTTGCAATGGTGTCCGACAGGCTGGGGATAACTTTTCGTGATGCAAGAGAACGATATGACAAATATGTCGAACTTGGCGGTATACCTGCTAAAAAAGACGGAAATGAAGCCGGTTTGAATAAAGTGGTCGGGTATTCGCTTGAGAAACTGGATTTGATAAAGGATGCTGTTTCTCCGATTGTTTTAATGCTAAAAGACAGATCTGAAAGTAAAGATGTTGAGGCATATCTGAAAAATATTCCGAAAGGCATTCTGTTCTACGGCCCCGGCGGTTCAGGAAAGAATTTTATGGCCGAATGTTTCTATGAGCATTTTCAGGAAGTTGCCAGCCAGAAAAAACTCAAAATCAATACCATAGAAATGAATAAGCCGGCAGACTCCGTAGATGATGAGGAGATGATAAATTATATCAGAGAAACCTTTGAAAATGCAGAGTGCTGGGACGGCACCAAACATACAGTTATTTACATAAAATCTTTTGATGATTATGTAGACAATTGCAGCGACAATGTTCTTGCCGAACTCGCTCTGCAAATGACTGCCGCCAACGAAAGAGGAATTACGTGGATGGCTGTGAGCAATAAAGGCGCAGAACTCCCTGACTGGGTGTTTAATCCGTCAAGATTAAGCATTGCAAAACCGGTAAGAGACATTGCGGACAATGAAATGTCTGCGGTCATGAGCTATTTCTGGGCAAAAGCCGGCAGATACGACAAATCAAACCATGATCAGATTATCAATTTCTGTAAACTGAACGGTGTAAATCTGTACCCGCCCTACTTTATGAAAGTGTCTGAACTGGTATGCAAAGACCTGAAACCTATGGATAAGACTTTTAATAACGGTGCCGAGTTTGTCGCTCCTGTTGAAACGGATAATGTGCTTGCTGTTATAAAACGTCTTAAGCGGCAGGAAGAAAATGACGGGCAGGAAAATCAGGTGAATAAAAGCTATAATTATACTCCTGACGAAGAAGAGCGGCTTATAGGCATGAAAATAGGTAAAAATATGGCAATGATGGAATAAAAAATGAAAAATCAAAATGCCGCCGGTCTGCTTCTCCTGAAAATTTTTTATACAACCAGAAGGGATGTTAAATATGAAAATACAAAGAATTAACACATTTCCTGTTTCTTCAAAAAACAAAACTAACAAAAAACAAAATAATAATACCGTCCGCACTACAAATACGGCTCCTTCCTTCAAGGGCTATTTCCATGAAATGTCACAGTATGCCGGAATGAACAATAAAAAACTTATAATAGACGGCCGTATTATGGATTATGAATATACAAGAAATCCCAAAGGCTTTGATTATATATGTTATTCATATATAGCTGACCCCGGTGAAAAAGATGAGGATATTCCGCAGTCGGCGATTGACCTTACTGTGTGCACAATACATACGGAAATGCCATTCAGCTGGATAAGAGATAATTACAAGAACGGATATAAAAATTTTGCGAACAATGCATATCGTGAAATGAATTATTTCGGGGATAAAATAAAAGCAGAAGAAAAAGAAATTGAGTTGATAAATAAAAATAAATCTAAATTTATTGAAATGCACGAACAATGCAAATTAAAACGTCCGGATGATTTCGAAAAACTGGTAACAGAGTGTATTCCTGCACGTCTCCGGCGTTTTGATAAAAAAACAGCAGAAAAGCAGGAGCTGATTAAAAATATAGAAAAGAAAAGAAATCTTGCAAATCAGCGTTTTGAACTTTTGTGCGAGCTTGATGGAATAGGCGGCGAAAAACAGTCTATGATTGACGAACAAAAAAGAATTCATCTAAGAAAATCAGATATAGAAAGAATCTTGCACGAAAAAAGCGGTCATGAATATAACACACTCAGCAGAGAAAGGCAAATCCTCGAGGATCACCTTACTGCAATGGACAGGGATTTTGCAAATATAGACAAACGTCTGGACAATACTTTTCGCAAAGTAGAGAATTTCTATAAAGAAAAATATCCGGATTTGTACAGGCTCTAAATTTTTTTCCACCTGAACTCTTTGTAATTTGCAGGTTTTAAAAAATGCTTGCAAATTATAAAATACATGTGTATAATATTCTTATTAAGAATTATTCTTAATAAGAATATTAAAAATAAGTAACAGGAAATGAAAGAGGTTTATTATGGCAAAATTTGTATGTTCAGTATGCGGATACACTTATGAAGGCGAAAATCCTCCGGAAAAATGCCCTCTTTGCGGTGCTCCCGCTGCTAAATTTAATAAAGTAGATGCTTCTGCCGGCATGGCTTATGCTGATGAACACAGAATAGGCGTTGCTGCAGGTGTTGATGCTGAAGTATTGCAGGGATTAAAAGAACACTTTATGGGAGAATGCACAGAAGTCGGTATGTATCTTGCAATGAGCAGACAGGCTGACAGAGAAGGATATCCTGAGGTTGCAGAAGCTTACAAAAGAATAGCTTTTGAAGAAGCAGAGCATGCTGCAAAATTTGCAGAACTTCTCGGCGAAGTAGTGACAGACTCTACAAAGAAAAATCTTCAAATGCGTGTTGATGCAGAAAACGGTGCTTGTGCAGCAAAACTTGCTATTGCAAAAAGAGCAAAAGAACTCAATCTCGATGCAATCCATGATACGGTTCATGAAATGTGCAAAGATGAAGCACGCCATGGAAAAGCTTTTGAAGGTCTTTTGAAAAGATATTTTAACTAGGTGTTTCAGCCCTGTTGTAAAAAACCGCATCAATAAGATGCGGTTTTTTTATTTTTATTGCCGTGGATTGTTCATCCGGGCGGTATGAATTATTTTTAAATTTGTGCTAAATTAAAAAAATGAAAATAACAAAGGGCAGAATATATTTATTATCTCTTATTCTTTTCTTTATATTCATTCTGGCTGCCTGTATAAGGGTGGACAGACCGGAAGATGAGTCTCTGAAAAAACACATAAAGAGTACTGAACAAAAAGAAGAGATTGTTTTTCCCCGAATAACAAAGACGATAAACGGAGTGGATTATCTTTTGTCGAGAAAGCCGGCCGGTGTATACGGGGGAGATGTTGTAGTAAGTACAATCGGCGAAGGTCCAAAGACATTCAATCCCTGGAACTCAAAAGACAATACTTCTTCTGCAGCAAGCGAGATTATGTTCGACTCTCTGGTGACGACAGATGCCTATACCGGAGAGGTTATTCCTAAACTGGCAAAGTCTGTTAAAACCCTTCCTGATAAAAAAACATATATAATCGAACTCAGGAAAGGGCTGAAATGGTCTGACGGAAAAGAAATAACAGCTGATGATGTTGTGTATACATGGAATACAATCATATTCGGCGGCTATGGCAACACAAGCACAAGAGATGCAATGTATATTGACGGAGAGCTTCCTGCGGTCAGTAAAATAGACAAATACACAGTAAAATTCGTTACTCCGAAACCGTTTTCACCTTTTTTGAGACAGATTGCCGTTCCGATAGCTCCTGAACATGTTCTTAAAAAAGTTACAGACAAAGGAAAAAGAGAGTTTGAGTCCTTCTGGAGCTCTAATGTAAATCCGTCAGAACTTGTGACCAGCGGTGCTTTCAGGCTTAAGGAATACGTGCCTGCGCAGCGTATAGTATATGAGAGAAATCCTGACTATTATATAATCGATGAAAAAGGGCAGAAATTGCCTTACATAGATAAATATATAATGCTGATAGTCGGTGATTTGAACAATGAGCTTTTGAAATTCAAATCAAAAGAGCTTGATTTTGTCGGACTCAGAGGCACAAATGTTTCAATTTTTAAAGAAAATGAAGCCCGTTCGGATTACAAAATTTTCAATCTCGGCCCGAATTCAGGTACCTTGTATCTCGGATTTAATCTAAATGACAGAAAAAATTCCGCAGGAAAATATTACGTAAATCCGGTAAAACAAAAATGGTTTAATGACCTGAATTTCAGAAAAGCTGTGGACTATGCAATTGACAGGGAAAATATAGTTTTTAATATTGCGAGCGGAGTCGGTGCACCTTTGTTCACACCCGAACCTTTATCTTCTATATATTTGAATGAACAGGTTGCGAAAGGTCATCTGCGTGATATGGAGTATGCGGCTAAACTTCTTGAACAATCCGGTTTTAAAAAAGGCAGAGACGGAAAATTAAGAGACAAAAACGGAAACAAAGTTGAGTTCGACCTGTACACAAATGCAGGCAACACAGAACGTGAATCAATCGGGGTTATGATAAAACAGGATTTAGAAGATTTGGGAATGAGCGTGAATTTCAAACCTGTTGAATTTAACACACTGGTGAACAAGCTTACGAATACAAAGGACTGGGATATGGTTATTCTGGGGTTTACCGGAAGTCCGCTTGAGCCATACGGCGGAAAAAATGTCTGGTATTCAAACGGAACACTTCACATGTTCAATATGCGTACAGAAGGTGAAAAGGCTGTTTTATTGCCGTGGGAAAAACGGCTGGATGAGATTTTTGATGCCGCAGCACTTGAATTGGATTTTGCGAAACGCAAAAAGCTGTATGAAGAATATCAGCAGCTTATTTATGAAGAAAAACCGCTGATATACCTGTATTCTCCTTTAATGATATATGCAGTCCGCAACAAATTCGGCAATCTCCACCCGACTGAAATTGGCGGAGTCATGCATAATATAGAAGAAATCTATATTAAAAAATGAAATGTTTTTGTGCAAAGCAATTATATTACACACCCAGTTTTGCTTTTGTGTAATTTATTAATCCGCCTTTTTGTATTAAATCCTGAAT
>CALUTO010000004.1 GCA_944323735.1 Candidatus Gastranaerophilales bacterium | reverse complement strand
GCAACCCTGATTTATAGAATCACCGGCACCTGAACAGGTGCCGTTTTTTTGGAGAAAATGTGAGAAAAATTTTTTCTGCCGCTTAAATGTATAAGATTTTAGTAGCCTTTCTGAATTAATGCCGGAAAAACTATTTTGAGCAGGATTGTTGTTTGTAATTAAGCGATTTTATAAATTCGGGAATTTCGCAGGCCTCAATCGTGCCGACAATTATTTCCCAGCCTTGAAGAGCATTCTGCAGTTCTTCTTTCATGTGGGAGAGCAGCCCGGGGATTATTATTGCTTTTTTGTTTACTTTTTCATCAAGCTGGAATTTTTTAACTGTCTTTGCTGCAATTTCGGCAGTGAACTTGTCGGCAGACCATGCGGTCAGTACGCTCATGCCGTCAGATGGTGTTACAACAAGATATGAGCCGAACGGCAGAGACTCAAGTTCGTTTGCGACCGCAAAATAAGTCAGTGCAAAATTTGTGGTAAGAATAACCGGTGAATTCCTGTCCGGTTCATTTATTTCATAGACTTTTGATTCGACCTGAAGAGGTTTCTGTGGGTTTGTGTAGATATTCTGCCGCAGTGTAAAAAGAGCTGTCAGCATTGCTTCATCAAAATCTTCAAGCACTATGATATTCGCATATCTGCATATTAAAAGTGAAGCTGCAGCGGTTGTTTCCGCAAGGGTATTGTATGCCGGAATCCTTACCATTACAGGGAATGTCAGAGGCTCGAGTTTTTCTTGTACTGCCATTCGTCTTATATATGTCAGAGCTTCGATTATCTCCTGAATAGTTTTATTTTTCATTGTAATTTCAAGGACAATTTTTTCGTATCCGTTTTTGATTTTTTCTGATGATTTTGATTCAAGTCCGTTCAGTGTGTCAGCTGTTATACATGTCAGATTATCTTTGTATCTGTCTGTACCTGTAATCAGCGGGTTCGCCTGTAAAATTTCAGGCATTATTTCGTTTTCTGTGTCGAGAATCAGCGGAATTTTTTCATCAGCAATTTTCTTTGCGGCAGTGTTAAAATTGCCGGTATCTTTAAGGCATATTGCATCAATTTTAAATGTTTCGCCTATTCGTTCAATCTGAAAATCTTTTATTCTTTTAAGTTTTTTATCAAAGTCTCTGTCTTTGCTTTCAAGAGTAACAGCAATGACTGTTCTGTTCACAAAAGTTTTGTCATGTCTGAACATCACGGTCTCGCCGCCGGTTTTGACTGAATTTTCTGTGCCTATCCGGTATTCATGCTGTTTTGTTTTTAAAGCATCAGCTATAATTATTTTTAATTCGTCAGGCACGTATTCGCATTTTTCTGCCGCTATCTGGTTTTTTGCAAGTTTCAATGCGAATGCCATACATGTCATGCAGCCGCATTTTTTGCAATTAGCTTCATTTTGCTTTTTTGCTGCCGGCAGGTATTTGAAGATTTGAAGTCCGCTTAGCTCTTTTCCCATTATTTTAATAGCCCCTTTATAACGCTAACATTTTCAGGATTCCACAGAACAACAATATTTGCCCCTGCTGAAATTAGAGCAGCAGCGGCAGTCGTTTCCCAGAGCTGTGCCCGTGTTTCGTATTTGCCCCAGCTTGCAGGGAAATTTTTGCTCTTTGTTTCTTTTGTTCTGTAAGATTCCTCTCCGATAAATGCTATTACGGGCATATTGAGCATATTATCGCCTTCAAACGCTGCTTGTCTGATTTTTTCCATTATGCTGTAGCCGTATTCCAATCCGTATCCGAGTCCGCCCATATCGGGATCTATCAGAATTTTGTCAGGGCTGAGTCCCATGTCTGTTGATAATATGTTCAGCTCTTTTGCTATATTTATATCAATAGGCGAGCGAAGTGAGAGAATATGTCCGCCTTTTATTACTTCGGGCACAATATCTTTGTAAGTTTCTTCTTCTCCGAATGCTATAACAGAAGGGTGCATAAGATTTCTGGCAATCAGCGGCAAAAGTTCTCTGTCCGTTTTGCTGTTATTCGCACCCCTGTATATAACAGGCTTTTTAACATTTTTTTCTATAGCTTTGATTGCAGCGAGTATTTCTTTTTCATTAATCTCTGAAATGTTAAATTTTACGGAGACAATATCCGCTGGAGTTGATTGCGCATGCTTCAGTCTTTGTTCAAAATCATCAGCATTCCATAGCTTTTTTAATATTTCAGGATAAAAGTCATCATAGATGTAGGGTATTTCTATTGCTGTTAAAAAAGAGGCATTGTTTTCATTTTCTTTCATAAAAGAGAATGAAGTGTCTCCGCCTGCCGTCAAACAGTCTATATTCACCTCTCTGATTTGCAGGTTTGGTCTGAATGGTTTCATCTCTGCTCCCTAAAAAACAGGTCTATATAATTACTTATATAGACCTATATTAAAAATTAAATGATTATGTGTCAATCTTATTTATTGAGAATTTTCGCCATATAGTCATTTTTCATCTGTGAATTAGCAGTATCCTGAATCATGGATGCTGATACGTAGTGAAGTTCACGGGGTTCTTCCGGAGTAATTTTCGGATTAACGATTTTGCCGATAGGCTGTCTCTGGTAGAAGTTCACTGCGTTTTTGCTGTTCAGAACGTCAACAACTTTTGCAAGGTCTGCGTTTCCGTTCAGAGCACCTCTTGCTATAGCGTAAGCTGATGAACCGGGCATTTCTTTGTCCATTTTGATTAAGTTCTGGCGTTCTTTTCTTGCGATATCTCTGATTTCAACAGGAACTTTTTTAACTAATTGTCTGAGATTCTGTACATTTTCTGCTTTTAATGCGGGAATTTTCATTTTTTTCTCCTTTATCTATAAAAAAACTTGTTTGGGTATATATATTTAAACTCGAAAATAAATAATTTTGCGATTGTAGATTATATAATTTACAAAAGTTAATATAATTTGTCAATACCACGTTTAATGATGAATATGCCAGAATGGAAAATGAGCTCTGGATTTTGTTTTTGAGGCACCGGCCGACAGCTTTTTTGCAACAGAAACAGCTTCTTTTTCGTCAAAAAATATCATGTTCTCTCCTATTTGTCCGGATATTTTTAAATTTTTGAGCTGGTTTTCAACCTCTTTACTTTTTATAACGAGCATTACTGTAATTTTTTGTGACTTTAGCCTTACAATAATATCTTCCAGTGCAAAAACCGCAGATATATCGAGCGTGTGTTCGGATTCATAGTTCAAAATAAGGTATTTTGTACCAAGAAGCTCGTCAAAATGGGAGATAATTCTTGTTGCGCTTCCGAAGAAAAACTGTCCGTTTATATGTACTACACGTATTTCGTGATGCGAGGCTTTTTCAACATCTGCTTCATATTTCATAATATCGTTGTCTACTATATTTTTTACGCCCAGATTTGTTGTGTCGGCACATCTCTTTGCATAAAGCAGCGAGGCAAGTATTATACCGCTTGCCACAGCAAAAATCAGATTGTAAAAAACGGTAAGGAAGAACACTATCAATAATACATAAAGGTCATCTCTGGGTGCGTATTTTATAACTTTTAAAAATTTTGTGTCGATAATATCATAGCCGATTTTGATAAGTATTCCGGCGAGTACGGCAAGCGGTATTTCAGAAGCAAGACCACCGAATTTTAAAAGTATTAAAAGAAGTACAAGTCCGCTTATAACAGCCGCCCATCTGCTTACTGCCCCGTTTTTTATTGCAGCTGCCGTTCTCATTGCAGCTGCAGCACCCCCGAGTGAGCCTGTAAGAGAACATATTAGATTCCCTGCTCCCTGAGAGGCCAGAAGCCTTCTTGAATTAGAGTTCGTTTTAGTAAGAGAATCAGCAACCAGTCCTGTCAGAAGGCTTTCTGAGGAGGCAACTATTGCAAAAATCAGCGCAAAAGGCAGATATTCTTTTATAGCGGAGATAGAAATACAGGGCAAAGTTAAAGACGGGAATACAAGAGAAATCCTGGAAATCCTCTCCACATCAAAATCCCATATTACAGAAACTGCTGTGCCGGTTATAAGTGCAGCAAGCTGTGCCGGAAAATATCTGTTAATCCGCTGGGGGATTGCAAAACATATTATGAGTGTAAGAATACCGAGCATCAAAGCTGAAATGTTTATGTCAAAAACTGCAGACGGAAGTGCTGTTACTGTGTCTATGACAGTGGATTGCAGAGAATGTCCCGTAATGGGCATCAGCTGCATTATTATGAGTATGGTTCCCACTCCGTTCATAAATCCTGATATAACGGGATATGGCACATATTTTACAATATCTGAAAGCTTTGTTGATGCAATAAGAATTTGGATAACTGCTGCCATAAAAAGTATCAGAACGGCTTGCTGTATTCCGAAGCCGTGTGAGGAGAGTATTGAGGCAAGTGCAATTGTGCACGGGCCTGTCGGCCCTGATATTAGAGGGATACTGGCACCTGTGAGTCCGGCTGTTATTGAAAGTAAGATTGCGCCCCACATACCGGCCATTGCTCCGAATCCTGTTGCTACCCCGAATGCGAGAGCCTGCGGCATTGCCACCACTGCAGCTATTATTCCGCCTGAAATTTCTCCTTTTAAAAATGTTATAAATGATTTAATTCTGCCTTTTATTTCCATCCGAGTTTTTCCGGTATTTTTAGCAAATTCTTTTCTTCTATTATAATATCTGCATTTTTTTTCACTATTTCTTTTGCACAAAAGGCAATTTTTACTCCTGCATGCCGGAACATGCTAAGGTCGTTTGCGCCATCGCCTACCGCAATTGTGTTTTCTTTTTCGACTTTTAGTATGCACTGGAGACGTTTCAGCATT
The DNA here is from genome assembly GCA_944323735.1 of Candidatus Gastranaerophilales bacterium. Classification (GTDB taxonomy): domain Bacteria; phylum Cyanobacteriota; class Vampirovibrionia; order Gastranaerophilales; family Gastranaerophilaceae; genus CALUPY01. Next base: position 105,355 of record CALUTO010000004.1, on the reverse strand, counting down.
TCGCCTTTGCTGTTGGAAAACATCATTTCGCCTCCGACTTTTCCTGTCAGGACACCGTCTTTTGCATGTAATACATTGGCAAATTCTGCATCATATCCGAGAATGTCTTTTGCGTATGATGTTGCGGTTCTGAAACCGCCGCTGAAGCATATTACCGTATAACCTTTGGCTTTAAGAATACTGATTATTTCTGCTGCACCGTTCATATATGGAAGTTTGTGCGAGATTTCGATTATTTTGCTTTCTTTTATTCCTTTTAAAAGTGCCGCACGCTGTGTCAGGCTTTCAAAAAAATCAAGTTTGCCCTCCATTGCAAGTCTTGTAATTTCTGCAACCTGTTGTTTAATTCCTATAGCGTCCGCAAAAAATTCTATTGTTTCTCCGTCCATGAGAGTTGAGTCAAAATCAAAAACCGCAAGTTTGTTCATTCTATTCACTCACTGTCTGTGCGCTGTATCCGGTTGAACCAAAACCGCCGCTGCCTCTTGAGGTTACGCTTAGTTCTTCTTTTATTTCTTGTGCAATTGCTTTTGTTACAGGAGATATTATCATCTGCGCTATTCTGTCTCTGTTGTTGATTGTGTAAGTCTCGTTTGAGAGGTTTACAACCGGCACGCAAATTTCTCCTCTGTAATCCTCATCAATAGTGCCGACGCAGTTGATGAGTGTAATTCCGTGTTTTATTGACATTCCTGAGCGAGGACGCACCTGCGCTTCGTAACCTTCGGGCAGCTCCATTTTTAGTCCTGTCGGAATAAGCCGTCTTTCCATAGGTTTAAGCTCAAGAGGTTCACTTAAATATGCACTTATGTCCATGCCGGAGGCGCCATTTGTTTGATATTCCGGGATAACGGCATCCGGATGTAATTTTAAAAATTTTACAATAACTTTATTCATAGAATTGATTATACTTTGTTAGAAAAAATTTTGCCATAGTTTTTAAAGAAACCTGTTAAGCTGTAAGCTGTATAAACTTTCTGTAGTCTCCGGCGTTCTAAAGAATAAAACATGCCGATTTCTGGATTTAAAAAATTACTGCCTTAGCAAATACTTAAAATTCCGGTATTTAAAATGTTAAGAATTATTACAACTTTTGTGATTAGAAAGCAATTCAGCTATTCTGATTGTTTTTATATAAGTAAGGTTAGAAAATGGTTATATTTGGAGGTAGGCTATGACAGTTGCATATCCGACATACTTCTCGGCAGTTCCGGGAAATGCAGGAGCAGCACAGCAGTATTTGCAAAATGAATTTGCGAAAGATTTCGGCATACAAACGGTGCCCAATTATACGCTGCCAATGGATTACACAATGGGTTACGGCAGCCCCTATATGGGAACAGCGGGTTTGATGTATCCCGGCGGCATGGGGCTCGGACTCGGGTTATATCCGGGAAGAGGAATGTCACAGGCTTATCTTAATTACATAAACATGGACTATAAAGACAGGCTTGCTTATATGCATGAACTTGAACATGCGGCGATGCAGCAGCAATTCGATACAAACAGAACAAGCCAGCAGTATGCAGTTCTTGCAGACGGACAGGTCGGTGCGATAATGGATGCTTGCAGGTCGCTTCAGGCTGTTGTTGTCGAAGGTGAGACGGATCAGATTGTTCAGCAGTTTGAGACGGTGGTATCAATGTTGAAGGCAACACCGCTTTACGATGAACTTCAAAAACAGGGCTATCATACAGAAAGGGCACTTGACAGAGCACTCAGAAATTGTGCATACGAGCAATTCAAAGCAGCAACAGGTCAGGATCTTGATAAAATGATAAGTGAAAACTGCAGCGGTGCATTCTCTAACTCTTTCAAAAACGGTATGTCTTTCGGCGGTGCGCAGCAATTCTCGAAAGAAGAACTCATTGCGAGACTTCACGGTTACGATGCACCGAACGAAATTCCGACCAAAAAGGCTCTGGGAAAAACCGCAAGTGTTGCTACTTATATCGCAGGCGGTGCTGCAATCGGTTCAATAGGCGGTCCGGTCGGCGCATTAATCGGCGGTGTTGTAGGACTCGGAGCGGGAATCTGGAGTGCATTATGCTAATAATTTCGAACATTTTATATATCTAACAATTCCTATAGGCCCCTTTAAACAGGGGCCTTTCATTTATTAAAAAAACAGCTCTGCAGAGAGCTGTTTTTGATTTTATGCAATAAAGTTTGTTCCGAATTTTGTTGCGCCGAGAAAGAAGCATTCTTCAAGCATTTTATCCATACTTTTATAAACTTTTCTCGGGGGCTTTTTCTGTGTTTCCATAATGCCGGTTACTGTATCCTCGTACTGTGCTGCTATGGCTAATGTATAATTTGCGAACGGGTTTGTTGCTGCTATCATAATATTCTCTTTCTCTTTTCTCTTGTTTGTGTTGTATATATCTCGTATATATATAAAGTCTAAAAAGGGCAAAAAATTGCTATTTAGTATATACTATTCTTAATATTTCTTTACAATTAATTGCGTGATTTACTTCTTGAGCTGTGAAGCTCTTCCCTCCGGTCTGTTTCAAGCACCAGTCTCACAAGAGTATGTGTGATAATAAGCATCTTAGGAGAAATTTTTGATGTGCCTGAAAAATTGATTTTCGTTTCTGCGTTTGTTTCAGTTTCAGTTTCTGTTGATTTTCTTGTTGCACAGGATATTTTTGTGTTTTTTAAAGTGTTTTCAGTGCTTATTGCTGTTTTCAGGTCATCTTTTGGAAAATTTTCTGCGCATGTTATTTCTATGTTAATGTCGTTTTCTTCTTTAAATAAAAATATTTTAACAATACCGAAATTTTTTGTTGTAATTATAATTGTGATTGTCTCTTCTGCTTCTTTTTCTTTCTTTTCCGGGCCTTCTTCAAAACCGATGTTAAACCCTGTGTTTTCTGTCAAAGGCAGCCATGGCAGATACATTAGCATTATGTTTTTTAAAACCTGTGCAGGGTTAGAGTCGCTCACGGCAATTGAGGCGTTTATTATTGTTGAAAGCTCTTTCAGCTGCTGTGTATTAAATATACCTGACTGATTTAGTACTGCTATCATTTTCGCAAGTTTTTCAACGGCCTCTTTGCCGTTTTTTTGCAGTATAACAACGAGTTTTGAAAAATCCAGACTCTGTGTCATAAGTATTGCAAGTTCTTTTTGGCTTACCGCTGTTTTTCCCTCCGTGATAACCATTTTCAAAAATTCCTGCAGGTCTGAGGGAAAATTGAACAGTTCTTTTAAAAGTGCTGAACGTTCCATTGCGTTCAGTTGTTTCAGCTGCATTTGCGTGAGCAGTATATTGCTTTGTTGTACAGCATTTCTGTGTATGTTCTGTACTGTTTCATTGATTATTTTTGCTGCAGCGTTCTGTGTCTGTAAAAATTTTTCTGTGTTAACAGACTGCGTGTTTTGCGGTTTGCTGCCGGTTGTGAACGTATTCTGTATAAATTGTCCGAGGTTTATTTCTTTCATTTATCTTTTACCGGTAAAAAATAAGTATACTAATTATAGTATACTTATTTTTTTAATGGAATATTTGAATTTTTCAATGTTTTTGCTTTTTTACTGTTTTCAATGCCTATTCGCCTTGATATTTATACAGACTCAAGTCCTGTACACGCATAGCATAGTATGGCAGTTCTTTTGTTTTTTCTTTCATAAACAGATAGAATGTCTTGTTAAAATAGAAATTTCTGCCCCAGGCATCGACAGGAATAGGCATAGACATTGTTTTTATATCCATAAGAGCTTCGCTTTTCAGTCTTATGCCGCTGTTATTCATATTAAAATCCACTGTTTGAAGAGCCTGTGCGATATACAGGTTATCTGTATTTAAAATTTCTTTTCCGCAAAGCTGGGGATATGAGACTTCCTGTTTTACTGACAGGTATGGAACTTTTAGTCTGTCTCCGGCTACAAACTCTTTTGTTCCTTTATATTTTCTCGTACGTTCCTGCAAAGATTCATAAATGTTTTTAAAAGATGAATTCTTTTCTGTTCTGTAAAGTATAACTTCATCATTTTGCCCCTGCAGTGCTACTGCATAGTCAAACGGAGAATTGTAGAAAAGGACTTTTACCGCTTTATACATATATGACGGACTTTCTTTGTCTATACCGAAGTACTTATATTTTTCCTTGGAGTAATTGAATTTTTCTTTTGTTCTGAAAGCATCAAATTTTGCTGCAAATTTAAAATCTTTTTTCAGCATTGCATAAACGATGTAAGCATTTGATTTGTCTGTCCAGTTGACCCTGTTAAGAAGCTCGCTTGTTTCTCCGAATTTTTCCATAATAGCTTTTTCTATATGTTCTTTCAGGGCAGCAGAGGTTTTTCCGTATGCAATATAAAATGCATTTTCAGAAAGCTCTGACTTCTTAAATTCCTGTTTGTTGAGTTCATCAGCGATATCTGATTCAAAATCCTTAAATTTGACAGGGCCTTTTACTATATTGTCTGAAAATTCATTCCAAACAAGCTGGAATGTTCCGACCCAGATTTTGTTCTGTTGTGGTGAATTTTGGGATATTGAAGCGAGCATTTCCGGATATTTCTGTGCTGCTATTGAAAAACCTGCAAAAATGGCTGTGAGAAATAGTATTGTTAATAGTTTTTTCATAAAATGTTTGCTCCTCTTAGTTAATATTTTTATAATAGCATAAATTTTCAGGTAAATTATTGTAAAAAATTGTGAGAAATTTATAAAGTTTTTTCAAAACTGTCCGATAAATATAAAAGAAACGGTTAATCAAAGGAGTTAAGTATGGAAATTGATAAAATTCAAACACCTCAATATGCAAACTACAAAACAAATGAAAACCAGAAAACTGATAAGAACAGTCAGAATGATGAAATACATCAGGAAATGCAGCAGGTCGCAAATAACTTTTATGCAAGTGTTAATCAGGTCAGTACCGATGAGGATGCGCTGATAGATGTTTCAGGAATCAATATTTCCGATGAGGAAACGTATGATACGGTAGTTGAATATATGGGCGGAGATGTGGAAAATTCTGAAGAAAATGCCGCTGCAGCTCCTGTCTCTCCATCATCAGAAAATCAAAGCTCCCCTGCTTTTTCTGATGAAACAGAAGTACAAAACGAGGTTTATAATATTATAAACGATTTGAAAGCACAGCTGAGGGCTAAAGGTGCATCTGATGCAGAATTAACAGCACTTGATAACTTAATTATAAACTTTAATGCTGAAGAATTTCTGAGTGAAAATCCTGACGCTACGCTTGATGACTTGCAAAAAGAAATTACACGGGAGGCTGAGAAGCTGACCGGAAAAACACTTTAAATTTTAATTTAACATTTCTTAATATTTCCTTCTAAAAAAGCAATTATTCCATGTTTATATTGTTTATATATATACGAGGAATAAATATTAGAGACGAGAAACCTACCACAAAACCACGAGGAAAAAACCGATTTTGAGACCCGGAAAAGGGTCTTTTTTTTTGCGTGAAATATACTGTGTGTGATTGTAAAATGACTGTTTTTACTTATATAAGTGGCATTTTGCATAGTGATTTTTTGAAAACCCTATATTCTTTGGGGCTATTTCTTTGCATACCGGCATTACATAGGGGCATCTTGTATGAAATTTACATGCGTGCGGGGGGCTTTTGGGGGAAGGCAAATCGCCTTCCAGTCTGATAAAGTGTATGTTGCTTTTATCATTTACGCTCGGTACGGCTGAAATAAGTGCTTTTGTGTAGGGGTGTTTCGGGTTTTTGAACAGTTCATCCGATGGTGCTGTTTCAACAATCTCACCCAGATACATAACTGCAATTCTGTCAGAGATGTATTTAATTACTCCTAAATCGTGTGATATAAAAAGAATAGTGAGTTTCATTTTTTCTTTTAGCTCAATCAGAAGTTTTATTATTTGAGCCTGAATGCTCACATCAAGTGCACTTACCGGTTCATCTGCAACAAGAAATTCGGGCTTTAGAATTAATGCTCTTGCTATTGCTATTCTCTGGCGTTGTCCTCCGGAAAATTCATGCGGATATCTGGAAAGAGCTTCAGTATCAAGGCCTGTCAATTTTAGTATATTTAAGATTTCCGTGTCTATAGCTTTTTTGTCTTTTATTCCGTGGATAATAAGAGGTTCTTTTAGAATTTCTTTTATTGTCATTTTCGGGTTAAGACTGGAATAGGGGTTTTGAAATATAAGCTGTGATTTTTTTCTGAAGGATTTTATCTCTTTTTTGTCGAGTTCTAATATGTTTTTTTTATCAAAAAAAACTTCGCCTTCAGGGGTAATGAGCCTGAGCACGGCTTTGCCCAGAGTCGATTTTCCGCAGCCGGATTCTCCGACCAGTCCGAGCACCTCTCCTTTGTATATATCAAGGTTTATGCAGTTCAGGGCATGGATAAAAGCTTTTGTTTCATTAAATATGCCCTCTGTAACAGGATAATTCACCGTAAGATTTTTTATTTGTACAAGTTTTTCCATGAGAATATTATACAATTTTTATAAATATTTATATATACCCGTGATGTATAGTAAAAATTTGTAAAATCTTTGGAAATTAGAGTAAATATGTGATATGTTTATTTTTATAGCATATATAAAACTTACCATGTAAAACAGAGATTCGATTGGGGAGACTGTGCATTGGCAAAACCTGTATTCAAACCGGAAATAAAATATGACTACTATAACAGTCCGCAAAGATATGCTTCTAATATACGTTCTGCTGCACAAAGGCCTATAAGGTTTGCTAAAAAGAAAAAAATTCATCCTCTGGCGCAGATTATAAATGCTGTTCTGGCAGTTGTGTTATTTCTTTGTGTTGCGCCGAATTATTATGATACGGTTACACGTCCCATATTTTTGAGACAGCAGAAATATCCGGAAATTCAGGTGGATTATGACAAACTCTATCGCCCGACCTCTGCTTATTTAAACAATACCCACTTTTTTGGTAAAAATTTTCTTAATCCTGTGTTTGTAAAAAATGCCCAGATGATTCGGATATATGAGGCGGGTACCATGCCTGCGCTTGAGGCAAAGCTGAAAAATCTTGCTGCAATGTATCCCACTATTACGCCTTCCGTGTATGTGTGGGAGTATGCTACAGGAAAATCTGCATCGCTTGATTCCGACAGAATATTTTCAGCTGCGAGTATTATAAAACTCCCTGTTCTGCTGCATCTGTTTAAATCAATTGAGGCGGGAGAAATTTCCTTAAAAGATACAATCCAGATGACTGATTATTATCGTTCAGAAGGTTCCGGCAGTTTGCAGTTTAAAGGAGAAAATGCCGTCTATACTGTTGATCAGCTTGCACGTGTAATGATTACAGAGTCTGATAATTCTGCTACAAATATGCTTATGTCAGCGACAGGCGGCATGGGTTCTGTTAACAATTCTCTGCGCCACTGGGGTATGTTTAAAACACGTGTTAATGACTGGCTTCCTGATATGGCCGGTACGAACGTTACTACGGCCAGAGAGCTTGCTACTATGCTATATAATATTGATAACTCTAAATTCCTTTCTATTAAATCAAAAGAAAAAATAGTGGATTATATGGGGCATGTTCACAATGACAGACTTATTCCCGCAGGTTTGCCCTCAGGAGCGGTATTCGTCCACAAAACCGGAGATATAGGGAAAATGCTGGGCGATGCAGGTATTGTTTATGCTCCTAACGGCAAAAACTATATCGTTGTTATTCTTGTTAATAGAAAATACAATGCTCCGGAGGGCAAAGACTTTATCGTAAAAGCATCTTCACTTATCTACAATCATGTAACTTCAATATAGTCGTATAAAATTAACAGCACTCCGGTCTTTTAAATTAAGCAAAAAAATTAGTTTAGTATCCGCATCAATGCACAGATTGTTTTTGCATCATTTATTTCACCGTCTTTAATCATACGGATAACGTCAGTAATTTTGTATTTCAGATAGTCTATTATCTCTCCTTCATCCGGCTGCTGTTTTACAAAAGTCAGATTTTGAGCTTTGAACAAATACAACTTTTCAGTGCATATTCCCGGAGTTGAAAAAATAAAACCGAGTGATTTCCATTCTTCTGCTGTGTATCCTGTTTCTTCAAGAAGTTCCCGTTTTGCAGCCGAGAATGGGTCCTCGCCGATTTCAAGCCTGCCTGCAGGAAGTTCAAGTTCTGTTTGTTTCACAGGGTATCTGTACTGGCGGACGAGAAGAATATCATCGCCGTCAATTGCGGCAATAACTACTCCTCCCGGATGAACAATCACATCTCTCGGGCGTTTGAGCCCGTCAGCAAGCATAACTTCATCTTTTAATACATCAAAGATTCTGCCGTGGTAGGCAAGCTGTGATGAAAGAGTCTGTTCTGTATATTTATCCATATTTTATCTTTATATCCGGTTATTTATGCTCACGTTTTACCGTAGATTTTAAATGAAGCTCCATGAGCTGTTCTTCTGAAGCGTATGTCGGTGCATTGGTCATAAGACATTTTGCGGCAGAGTTTTTCGGGAAAGCTATTACTTCACGGATTGAAGTCTGTTTTGCGAGTAGTGCCACAAGTCTGTCCAGACCTATTGCGAGTCCGGCATGCGGCGGAGTGCCGTACTGGAATGCCTGCAGCATAAATCCGAATTTCATCTGTGTTTCTTCTTCTGTCAGTCCCAGAGCTTCAAATACTTTTTTCTGAACTTCTGATGAGTGAATTCTAACACTGCCGCCCCCGAGTTCTGTTCCGTTGTACACTATATCATAGGCTATTGAACGTACTTTAAGCGGGTCTGTTTTCATTTTGTCTACGTCCTCAAGATTCGGTGATGTAAACGGATGATGCATTGCCGTAATTCTTTCAAACTCCTGACTGTATTCAAACATCGGGAAATCTACTACCCACAGAAGTGCATGGCTGTTTTCGTCTATAAGCCCGAGCTTATTACCGAAGAACAGTCTGAATCTTCCCATAACATCATAAGTGGTCTTTGGTTCGTCAGCAACAAAGAATACAATGTCACCGGGTTTTGCTTCTGCTCTTTGCTGAAGCTGTGATATTTGTTCTTCCGTCAAAAATTTCAGAACAGGAGATTTTACTGTGCCGTCCTCCATAAATGTCAGCCAGGCGATGCCTTTTGCACCATATGAAATAGCGAGACTTCTGATGTCATCCATTTCTTTTCTTGAGTAGCCTGCAATTCCGGGTATTTTTATCGCTTTTGCAATACCGCCTTTTTTCAGGGTCTCTTTGATAGGCTCAAAAGTGGATTCCAGCATAATATCGCCGATGTCAAAAAGCTCCAGTCCGAAACGTGCATCCGGTTTATCGGAGCCGTATTTGTCCATTGCCTCCTGCCAGCTTATTCTTCTAAATGGCGGCTTAACTTCAACATTAGCCTGCTTAAATGCTTCAACAATCAGTCCTTCTGTGAGATTGATTATATCCTCCTGATTTACAAATGACATTTCAATGTCAACCTGCGTAAACTCGGGCTGTCTGTCTGCTCTTAAGTCTTCATCCCTGAAACATTTGGCAATTTGGTAATATTTTTCGAGCCCTCCCACCATTAAAAGCTGTTTAAAAATTTGCGGAGACTGCGGCAGCGCAAAGAATTTTCCTTCCTGAACACGGCTCGGCACCAGAAAATCTCTTGCGCCTTCGGGTGTTGTGTTAATAAGTATAGGCGTTTCTACTTCTGTAAAGTCGAGGCTGTTGAGGTAATTTCTGATGGCTGTTACGATATTATGGCGCAGCTTCAGGTTGTGCAGCATTTGCGGCCGTCTTATATCGAGATATCTGTATTTCAGTCTCAATTCCTCTTTTGTATCCTCGCTTGTGAGCTCAAAAGGAAGGAGTTTTGCTTCCGATATAATATGAACTTCTGAAGGATAAATTTCTATTTCTCCTGTTGCAAGAGAGGGGTTATATGTTTCAGGAGGCCTTTTAGTTATTTTTCCGGTAATCTGTATTACAAATTCGTCTTTCAGCTTTGAAAAAACCGCATGAACATCAGGATTTATCTGCGGGTCTGCAACTACCTGAAAATAACCGCTGCGGTCTCTGAGTTCAACAAAGATAATACCGCCCAAATCTCTTACTGCAGAAACCCAGCCTGCAAGTGTAACTGTTTTGTCTATATCTTTAATGGTTAATTCTTCGTTATAGTGTGTTTTCATTGATGTGTGCATCTTCATATCCACTCTTTCCCCTAATGTTTTCACCCTGATATTGTCAACTTATTTTAGTTTATTACAAACACTTTTTATAATCAAATATGCTCTTTTTAATTATTTGTATTATAATTACCTTGTAATTGCACATATCTAGTTTATTAATACAGAATAAGAGGAAATAAAATGAAAAAACCTAACTTGGCAGTGCTTGGCGCAACCGGTGTTGTAGGCAGAGAAATTTTAAAAATTCTTGAAGAAAATAAGGTTCAATATAATGAAATAAAATTCCTTGCCAGTGCAAAAAGTGCAGGCAAAAAAATCCAGTTCAACGGCGGGGAATATACTGTGCAAGAAGCTGTACCAGGGGTTTTTGAGGGGGTTAATATTGTGCTTGCTTCAGCAGGCGGTTCTACCTCTTTGAAGCTTGCCCCCGAGGCAGTGAAAAGAGGTGCAGTATACATTGATAATTCAAGTGCTTTCCGTATGGACAGGGATGTACCGCTGGTTATTGCCGGCGTAAATGATGAAGATTTGAAAAATCATCACGGAATTATTGCAAATCCGAACTGCTCAACATCACAGCTTATGCTCGTTTTGAAGCCCCTTCATGATTATGCAAAAATAAAAAGAATGGTAGTAAGCACCTATCAGGCTGTTTCAGGAGCCGGACTTGCCGCAATTAATGAGCTCAGAGAAAATACCATAGCTGAAAATGAGGGTAAAAGTTTTGAGAATGTAAAATTTAAAAAACCTATTGCTTATAATGTTATCCCACAGATTGATGTATTCTGCGATAACGGTTACACAAAAGAAGAGATGAAAGTTACTAATGAGACAAAAAAAATTCTTCATCTTGACGAAGATACAAAAATAGCCTGCACAGCTGTTCGTGTTCCTGTTTTTCACGGACATTCGGAGGCAGTAAATATTGAGTTTGAAAAAGAAATCACCCCACGGAAAGCACGTGAGATTTTAGAGCAAGCGTGGGGGGTAGAGGTTATGGATGACATAGACAATTATGTATATCCGACCCCGAGAGATGCAGCCGGAAAAAATCCTGTGTATGTCGGCAGAATCAGAAAAGATTTAGTGTTTGACAACGGTATTGCTCTCTGGTGTGTAGCTGACAATATCAGAATCGGGGCAGCTTTGAATACTGTGAGACTTGCTGAAAAAGTAATAGAAATGCAGCTGTTTTAAACATATTTGTCGGAGCAAAATATGAAAGAACTTAAAGAAAAATTTATTCCAATATCAGAATTTGATTACAGTCTGCCGGCAGAGCTTATTGCGCAAACGCCGTCTGAAAAGCGAGAAGATGCGAGGATGATGGTGCTGGACAGACGCTCTGAAACAATAGAACACAGGCATTTTTATGATATAACCGATTATTTTAATGAAAATGATGTCATGGTTCTTAATAATACAAGGGTTATACCTGCACGAATGTACGGTCATAAAGAAACCGGAGCATTGCTTGAAGTCTTTCTTTTGAAGCAAATTGCAGGAAAAACGTGGCAGGTGCTCTTGAATCCGTCGAAACGGGTAAGAGAGGATATGATTATAAAAATATCCGATGAACTTTCTTTAAAGGTGCTTACACGTGAAGATCAGGGAAAATGGCTGGTCGAAATGTTTTATGACGGGAATTTTTATGAAATACTTGACAGGGTTGGGAAAATACCGCTTCCTCCTTACATAGAACGAAGCATGACAGATGACCGATTAAAAGAGCTCGATTATGAGCGGTATCAGACTGTTTATGCACAGAGAAGGGGGTCTGTCGCTGCTCCGACAGCGGGATTGCATTTTACTGAAGAAATACTGCAAAAACTCAAAAATAAAGGTGTTCAAATTTGTTATGTAACTCTTAATGTCGGACTCGGTACTTTCAGACCTGTTAAAACAGAGAATATTCTTGATCACAAAATGGAATCGGAAGAGTATGAAATTTCTAAAGAGACGGCAGAAATAATTACAAATGCGAGAAGAGCCGGCAAAAAAATTACCGCTGTCGGTACTACAACAGTTAGAACGCTCGAAACGTGCATGAAAAAATTCGATGAAATTCTTGAAGTTATTGACGATTCTTCGCTGTTTATATATCCCGGATTTAAGTTTCGTGCGGTTGACCGGCTAATAACAAATTTCCACCTGCCTAAATCAACATTGATTATGCTGGTGTCTGCTTTTGCAGGCAAGGATTTTACTTTTCGGGCTTATGAAGAGGCTGTGAGAGAAAAGTATAAGTTTTACAGCTATGGTGACTGCATGTTAATTAATTAGTATTGTATACAAACAAAAAATTCTGCTTGCAGGTGTCTTTGTTTCCTGTATTGTTTTTGCTGTGAGAAATTAAATTTTTGTTAATACTTGTTATTATGATAACATTATGTTATTATGATAACATAATATATTGTTAATCGAAAAACTTAATTAATAAACTCTTTATTCCAAATCACTCCCTCATCATACACAATCCAGGACAACGGCTGCATGTAATCGCAGCCGTTTTTTTAGTTATGTTTTTTTATTTTGAGGAAAAAAGCCCATGGTATGAGGAAGAAAGCTATGAGCGCAAATATTTCAAAAACATCTACGTATGCCATAAGTCTTGATTGCTCCTGAAGGCTGAGATACATCATTGCCTGAGCTTTGTGGTTTGCAAAGACAGAGTATCCTGACATGAATTTATGTGCAAGTGCTGAGACACGCTGCTGGAATATAGGATTAAACGGAGAGACATTTTCTACAAGGTATGTCTGGTGTACCTGAGAAAGTCTCGCTACCAGAGTTGAAGAAAGAGAGATTACAAATGCGGTAGTAACGCATTTTGCCAGACTGTGAAGCCCTGCACCATTTGATAGTTCGCTTTTCGGAAGTGTCGCAAGCACCAGTCCCGAAATCGGAATGAATGTCATGATTACTCCTATTCCCATAAGTATGTTCGGGATGATGACATAACCAAAAGAGATGGACAGATTGAGGTTAGCGTACATTATTGTTGAAATAGCAAGAAATAAGAAGCCGGTAGAAACGAGTATTCTGTTATCTATTTTCTCTACCATCGGTCCTATAAGCACAAGCATGACTATGCACGACAGTACACGTGGTGCCAGTGACATGCCGCCGAGGGTTGCCGTATATCCCATCATACGCTGTAAAAATTGCGGCAGAAGTACTATTGTTACGTAAATAATCATGTTTACCGATGAACCGAGCACAGTGCCGATAAAAAAGTTTTTATCTTTAAACACACGCAGGTTAACGACTGCTGTTTCACTGTCGCATTCCAGCTCCCATACAATAAAGAAGATAAACGAAAATACCGATATAGCGGTTAATATGCAAACCCACGGAGTTCCGAACCAGTCATACTGCTGTCCTTTGTCGAGTACCACCTGCATTGTTAAAAGCCAGATAGTCAGAGAGATGAGTCCTACTATATCGACTTTTTTAGGTATAACTCTGTTCTCCTGATCCTTAACGTTGCAGTGTATTAGTATTATTGAAAAAATTCCGACCGGAATATTAACAAGGTAAATCCACTGCCATGAAAGGTTGTCAACGATATATCCTCCGAAAGTCGGCCCCATAATTGAAAAAACCATAACTGCAAACGCAAAAAGTGCCATTGCCTGTCCTCTTTTTTCAAAAGGAAATGCTGCAATCAAAATGGCCTGCGATATTGGCATCATAGGCCCGCCTCCGATACCCTGCACAAGCCTTCCCAGCACCATCATATTCAAACTGTGTGCGAATGCACAGATTATTGAGCCGAAGGTGAAAAGTGCGATAAATAGTTTTAAAAACTTATTTCTTCCGAGAAGGTTTTCCAGCCAGCCTGTCAACGGAATTAAAATCGCATTGGCAATCATGTAACTTGTAATGACCCAGTTTGCTTCATCGAGCGTTGAGCCGAAAAAACCGGCTATGTGCGGGATTGCAACATTCGTTGCAGATGTCGCAAGCATTGCAAAAGACGTCGGCAGCAGTATTGTAAAAGCAATAAGCCACAGAGGTGTTTCTTTGGGTTTTACTGTTACGGAATTTACAGACATTTCAACCTCTTATTTTACTTTGACCTCCGGAACAACCGACATGCCCGGTACAATGTTATAGTTTGTAATATCCTCCGTGAACAGAATTTTTACCGGTACACGCTGTACAATTTTTACGTAGCTGCCGACGGCATTCTCAGGCGGGAAAAGGCTGGATTTTGCCCCTGTTGCTCTTTGTATGCTGTCTACTTTCCCTTTGAATTTTTTGCCTTTGTAAGTGTCTACTTTTATTGTTACCGGCTGGCCTTTTTTCATATTTGCTACCTGTGTTTCTTTAAAGTTTGCAACTACCCAGACGTTCTGTGGTACTATTGCAAAAAGCGGCTGTGCTATCTGGACATAATTTCCCTGTTCAACAGTTCTGGAGGTAACATTTCCGTCCTCGGGCGCATAGATTTTTGTATAAGAGAGATTGAGTTTTGCTTCTTCGACTTCTGCTTCGAGTCTTTTTATTTCAGCTGCGGTTGCATCTTTTTTTGCTTTTGCGGATTGCAGTGCAGAATGAGCAGCACTTTCTCTGTCCATTGCTGCTTTGTGGTTTGATTTTGCAACAGTCAATGCTGTTTTGCTGGAGTCATATTCCTGTTTTGAGGAAATGCCCTCTTTATACATTTCAGAATATCTTTTGTAGTCCTTTTGTGCAAAATCAAGTTTTGAGCGTGTTGCGTGTATGTCCTGCGAAGTCTGGCTTAAGTTCGATTCGGCCTGATTAATCTGTGTGTCTGAAATATTTAAAGATGCTTTTGCTTCTTCAAGACGGGCTTCTTTTTGTTTTAAGACGGCTTCATAGTCATTCGGGTCAATAACAAGCAGAAGCTCTCCTTTTTTGACCGGCTGGTTATCTGTTATGAGCAGTTCTTTGACCTGACCGGATACCCTCGGTGCAATTGATATTATGTGTCCTTCCACAAATGCATCGTCTGTAGACTGAAAGTGTATGGAATGGATTGCAAAATAGATACCGAGTATGACAAAAACAATTGCCGATATTGTTGGCACAATTACTCTTTTTTTCATATAACTCGGTCTGGTATCATCCTCATTTTTGGTTATGTTTTTTAATTCGTCTGTATTTTTTTCTGTTTCGTTAGTGTTCATAATTTTCTCCCGTTGCTAGATTTGTAGTTTTGCATGAGATTGCAGATTGTCTTTCATCTTATCAAGGACTTTTATGCATGTTTCTATGTCCTCAATCGATATATCTTTTACTGCTTCATCCCGTAAAGACAGCATGTATGGTTTTATATTAGAGTACACTTCCTGTCCTTTTTCTGTCATAAATATTTTATATACTTTACGTTTGTTTATGTCCGGAACTCTTTTCACCAGTCCTTGTTTTTCAAGTATATTTATTAGTCTGGTCATGTTCGGCCGGTCCTTGTAGCTTTGTTCGCATATTTGCCGCTGATAGAGGGGGCCCGATGAGACGAGAAGCGAGAGTATGTAATACTGCTCCGGCGTGATTACGAATTTTTTTTGCGCAAAGAGCCTTAAGGTTGCGACTTTAGATAAAAGTCCTGCAACCATGAGGTTAAATAAGACTCTTTTGTTTAAGAAATTTTTCGGCATAGTGTTCCGGTCTTTCCTGCAAACCTTTTTAGAGGTTTGCACCTCCAACCATTAAAATAATTTTTTATTTTTCTTGTATTAAAATCTTTTTGTGTTATCATAATAACACAAAAACAAAAAAGGCAACAAAAACTTTTTAAATTAATTTTTATTTAAAGGTTTGATTACAGCCGCAGTAAAACAGACACTAGACAAACATCGGGACGAAACATTATGAAAAAGATTATTATCGGATTTATTATTCTGGTGATATTGAGTCCGTCGGCTATTGCAAAAAAGAAAGAGACTCAGCCGGAACAGGAAATACACTACATTAACCTCAGCTGGTGGGAAAGGTATAACGACCCCGTGCTAACTGAATATCAAAGCAGACTTTATGAAAAAAATCCCGATTTAAAAATTGCTGCTCTAAAGGTTCGGGAGGGCGAAAAGATTGTCAAAATATCATTTGCAAATGAGCTTCCGCAGTTGAGTTTTGACGGTCAGCTTAACAGGAATTTTAAGTCAAGCGACCTCTATTTCGGGCAGATGACAATACCGAGTTTTAAACAGAGCGAACTGCAGCTGCCACTTACCATGACTTATGAAATAGATATCTGGGGAACAAACAGATTTAGAACAAAAAGTGCAGAAAAACATCTGGAGATGGTCAGACAGGATGAACGTGCCAGCTATATTATGCTCACATCTGCCTTTGCCGCTGATTATTTTAATTTAATAAGAATTGATAAGATGCTTGAATTACAAAAACAGATTGTTGATATACAGGAAAAAATTGTTAATAAAACTGAAATAAAGTATAAAAACGGTCTGTGTTCAAAAACAGATTTGCTTAATGAAAGAAAAGCACTGACTTATTTGAAAGAAGAATTTAATACACTCGTGGACAGGCAGTCTCTTTTAATTAACCAGATGAGAGCATATCTTGCAATGGGTGCAAATGAAGAGGTAAAACGAAGTGATTATGAATCAGTCAGTATACCTGCAGGGCTGCCTGAAAGTTTTGAATCAGGAGTAATAGAAAACCGTCCTGATTATCAAAGAGCAGAAGCAAACATTAAGCGTGCGGGGTATAATGTAAAAGTCGCACGCCGTGAATTCCTGCCGAAGTTTGTTATTTTCGGACAGCTCGGGTTTAATGCATATCAGTTCAGCAACCTTTTCAGTTCACCGGCACAGATGGCTGCAGCAGGTATCTTGCCTCAGTTCGATTTGTTCACGGGCGGAAGAAAATTCGCTGTTTTAAAGCTGAAAAAATTAGAATATGATGAAGCATTACAGGCTTATCAGAAAGCAATTCTGACTTCCTTTCAGGAGGTGAACGACAGTCTCAGCATGGCGCATGCTGCTGCAAAATCTTATGCTGAGGAGGTTGACAGGCTGAAATATCAAAATGAAATGTTTGATTTATTGACCAGAAAATCAGAAATCGGTGCTTCTTCAAACCTTGAAGTGCTTTATGGTACGCAGGCAAAACTTATGACTGAAAAAGAAGTGGTCAGCGGAAAAATAAATCTTCTTATTTCTTCGATAAATGTTTACAAGGCTGTAGGCGGCAAAGATTTGTATAAAATAAAAGACCTGTAATCCTGTATACATGTAAGTTGTATATAAGGTGTTTAACTTTTTTATTCAGCGTAGATAATTAAATAAAAGATAATAAAAAGGGGAGAAAATATGAAAAACAGAGTATTATTATGTATAATGGACGGTTGGGGTATCAGCAAGGACAGCATTGCTGATGCTACAAAAACAGCTGCAACTCCGAATTTTGACAGATTGAAAAAAGAAGAAAAATATACACAGATTTTTGCCGACGGCGAGCATGTGGGACTTCCTGAAGGTCAAATGGGCAACTCCGAGGTCGGTCATTTGAACCTTGGTGCAGGCCGCATAGTTTATCAGGAATTGACCAGAATTAATAAATCGATTAAAGAAGGAACCTTCTTCAAAAATGAAGAGTTTTTAAATGCAATAAATCATGTGAAAAAGTATGATTCAGCTTTGCATTTATACGGTCTTGTGAGTACGGGCGGGGTGCACAGCTCATTAAATCACATTTTTGCATTGATTAAACTCGCTGCTGATAGCGGACTGAAAAAAGTATACGTGCATGCTTTTCTGGATGGTAGAGATACTCCGCCGCAGAGTGCAGCCGGATTTCTTGCTCAGGTTGAAGATGAGTTGAAAAAATATAATCTTCCTCCGGTTGCCACAATTTCGGGCAGATACTATGCAATGGACAGAGACAACCGCTGGGACAGAGTAGAAAAAGCTTACAATGCGCTGCTGCTCGGTGAAGGAAACAGGGCTGCTTCATCGGCAGAGGCAATAAAAGCGTCCTACGATGCAGGTGTGACTGATGAATTCGTTGTTCCTACAGTTATTGGCGGTGAGGAAACGAGAATACACGATAATGATGCGATAATTTTCTTTAATTTCAGACCGGACAGAGCACGTGAAATAACACGGGCAATGACTTTTGAAAAATTTGACGGTTTTCAAAGAAAAGCTGTAAGAAAAAATTTATTCTATGTATGCTTTACGCAGTATGACGAGACATTCCCTCTGCCTGTAGCGTTTAAGCCCGAAACTCTTACAAATATCCTCGGAGATGTTCTGGACAAACATGGAATTAAACAGTTCAGAACTGCTGAAACAGAAAAATATGCTCATGTTACATTTTTCTTTAACGGCGGTGTTGAAGAACCTAACAAGCTCGAAACAAGAGTGCTTGTTGCTTCTCCAAAGGTGGCTACCTACGATTTGCAGCCTGAAATGAGTGCTGTTGAGGTATGTGAAAATGTTCTTAAAGCACTTGATAATCCTGAATACGGATTTATCCTCGTAAATTTCGCAAATCCTGATATGGTCGGACACACAGGAGTTTTTGAGGCAGCCGTAAAAGCTATTGAAACTGTTGATAAATGTGTCGGTAAAATTGCAGAAAAAGCTAAAGAAAACGGAGTAGTAATGCTTTTGACCGCAGATCACGGAAATGCGGAATGCATGGAGGATCCTGTTACACACAAACCTTTCACTGCTCATACAACAAACCCTGTTCCCTTCCTTGTTATTAACGACAAAGAGGTAAGAGCGTTAAAATCTTCGGGTGCGCTGTGTGACGTTGCTCCGACTGTACTGGATATTCTCGGTATTGATAAACCTGCAGAAATGACAGGGGTATCGTTAATAGAAAAATAAAAGCAATTAATAAAAATTGTTTTTGGAAAAGGGGTTCAGATTGAACCCCTTTTCGTTTTTGCAAAAAGAAAGAGCGCATTTTGAATTGCGCCCAAAACCTACCATACCTATTAAAAAAACCGAGGAATAAATTATTAGAAATCTTTTTTTATGCTGTTGTATGTGCGTTTGTGTCCATTATTATTCTTTTATTCTGCGTTCCTTCAAGTTCTCTTATCCAGTCTTTGAAGTCTTCAAATTTATAGTCGATATCTTCTTTTGAATCATCATCCAGTCCGAGTACGTAGCTTTCAATGAGTTTTCTGAATTCCTGTACTTTCGGATTCTCTATAACATTGCCATTTTCATCTTTTTTATCAGTGAGAGCTTTTGCTCTATTAATGAGAAGTCCTCCAATATATTTGATGTGTTTATCCAGTTCTTTACCGCTAAAATCATCAACTATTGAGTCAATAAGGTTATAATCCGAATCTCCGAAGAAGCCGAAGGATTTCATTGACGGTGCATAATTCTCTTTATATGCTTCCATTACTTCGACAACATTTTTCTCATCTATGTCTTGAAGTGTATCATTGAACAGTTTATCTTTTGTTGCAGGGCCGTGCATTGCTTTATATAAACTTTGGGCAAGTTTTTCATTTTGTTCATCAAATGTTGATTTGTCTTCAAGAGAGCCTCTGTATGATTTGTCGTTGCCGGTATTTGGGTCAGTTTCTTCCGGTTTGTCCGGTTCTTCTGTTTTCTCAGGTTCTTCAACTGTTTCTGTTTTTGCAGGTTCCTCTTCTGCCGTTTTTTCAGGTTCTTCTGTTTCGACCGGTACTACGGTTTCTTCAACAACTTCCGCCTTTTCATCGTCATGTGTCGGATCGATGTTAGCATCATCTTCTGTTTCAGGCGTTTCCGGTGCTTCTTCAGCCGGCGGCTCCTGTTTAATTTTTGATTGCATTTCTGCGTAGAATTGCGCATAAATGTCCTGCAGTTTTTTCATTGCATTTGTGTAAAATGTTTGAATCTGCGGAACCATATTATAGGTACTGTCCACAAAGCTTCTCAGTGCCATGTCGTTTTGAAAACTCAATGTATCAACAGGATAAGATACAGAACTTTTTCCGGGGCCTGCAAAAAAGCTATACTGCCAGTTATCCATATGATTACCATTTCCTAAAAAATTCATAGGCGTCATCATATTAAAGTTCATAAACGGCATTCCAAAATTCATTCCATAGCTCATGTCTAAATCCCCTATTCCTTTTTGTAAATTGTGGTTGTACGTAAAGAGACAATTTCCTCGTTCGTATATTAATAAAAAAAATATAGTGTAAAAAATTGCTTTCCTGAAAACAAAAAAAAGCAAATAGCCTTGTGTAGCAAGGATTTTAATACTTTACAAATATTAACAAATATTTCGTAACATTTAACTATCAAATAAAAAATTTCAAGTTTGCGGTTTAAAAAATTATAAAAAAATATTAGTTGTTGTTGGACAATGAAAGCATTTCTTTCATCTTCATTGCATAATAAAGTTTGTCCACCTGCTCAATGCATTCATCAAGCACATCCATAAGCTTTTTTAAATCTTCATCCCGCTGATTGTCCGGCCGGTTGTTTTCCATACGCACATGCTCCCTGTTGGTAACTTACATATTATATATCGGCATTTTAATTAAAAACTTTAATAAATCAACAAATCTTTACCTTTTGTAGATTTTTCTGATTGATTCAATGTCACGGTCTGATAGAGACTGGTTGTAGTAGTCTGTATTGTGATACAGTATGTCTTGTTTACTTTTGCTGTGCCCTTCCAGCCCTATTGCATGGGCAATTTCGTGAAGCAGTACCGGATAGACCTGCAGTCTGTTTCTGTTGGTGCCGGAGGGCGTTTTTGAAAGAATTTTGATAACTGATGATTGAATGACTCTTTTGCCTCCGACATATGCAGTTTTGTTTTGTGTTACCCCGAGAATGTTGCAGGGCAAAATATTTACAAAATAGACCTTTATGTCTGCGTATTCGGGTCTGTTAACTTTTCTGAATTTGATTGCGTATGCTGTTTCCCGCTCCCATTCTCTGAAGGCTTCTTTTGTAAGTTCATAATAAATACTGTCCTGTATCCAGTAATTTACAGGTCTTTTTCTCCATACGGCGATTGTGTTCAAATCAGCAAGATATTCTTCATCTTTGTCAGAGGCGGCCATTATGCGCTCCTGATTACGCTTTGCTGCACAGTATTTTTTATATTGGAGGGCATAGTCTGCGTATCCGCCCGGGGGAAGCCTTTTTATTACATAATTAAAATTTTCAAATGCTGCGCTGTAGAGTCTTGCGTTACAAAGTGCAACTCCGTATACAAGTCTGTAGTGGGGGTTCATTCTGTATTTGCTGAAAAATGAGGAGTAGCACTTTACTGCATTTTTATATTTCTGGTCATTTAAAAGTCGTGTGCATCCGTCATATCCGGCAGCAGCTGCAGTTTGTTTTATAAACAGTAATAATACACACAGGAGAAATATCTTTTTCATATATTTATTATATCACAATTCAGGCTAAATATATGATTTGAATTTTCGTTTGCGTCTTTTTATAAATCAGTTTTAGAATTTTTTAAGATTGGCATATAGTGCATCGACTGCCTTTTTTCCCTGCTTCCCGAAATCAATTACATACATTGAGGCAGAGCCGATTTGTTTTATCTCTGAAATATTGCCTATTCCGAATTTTTCATGAAAAACCCTGTCTCCTACAGAAAAGCTGCCTGCTGAAACACCGTTTTGCGCCGCTTCTCTTTTTCGTTTTTCTTCAAGTTTGCGTTTTATCGGGTTGTCCTCGAGAATACTTTTTACTCTTTCTTCGTCACTAGCTTTATTTTTTTCACTTTTTATGATAACAGGTTGTCTGTGCGGATTTGAGGGCGGTTTCCTGACTACTTTTGTTGTATTGCCTGATGGCGGCGCAACAAAGCCTGAGCCAAAGCTGTTGGTCTTTTGAACATATCCTGATTTGTCAGTTTTGAGTTTTTCAACGGCACTTTTGAAGGTTGCGCTGCTTCTGTATTCCCCTGCAGTTGCGTTTTTAATAGTCAAATTTTCGGGAATTTCCGATAAAAACCGGCTTGGCTGATAATATCTTGTTTCACCCCACATTTGTCTGCGTTTTGCATATGAAATGCAAAGGCGTTCTTCTGCCCTTGTTACGCCTACATACATCAGTCGTCTTTCTTCTTCCATTTCTGTATTACTGTTCAGGGAGCGGCTGTGGGGGAATATTCCTTCTTCCAGTCCTGCAAGAAAAACATTTTTGAACTCGAGACCTTTTGCAGCATGAAGAGTCATAAGGGTTACGGCATTGTCCTCGTCTGTTGTTTCATCCAAATCACTAACCAGTGCGACCTGTGCAAGAAATTCTCCCAGAACATTATCCTCTTCGGTCGGTTCAAATTCTCTTGCTACGTTAATAAGCTCCTGCAGGTTGTCTATTCTGGCTCTTGCTTCGTCAGTGTCTTCTTCCTGCAATTCTCTTAAATAACCTGATTCTTCGAGAAGTTCTGCAATAAATTCAGGAAGAGGAAGGACGTTTTTTCGCAGTGAAAGTCTTGAATAAAGCTCAAGAAAGTCATTGAATTTTGTTTTTATTTTTGCGCTAAAGTCATCGTAATCGTCAATGTGGCTGATAATTGCAAAATATGAACAGTCGAGCGAGCCTGCAAGCTCCTGTACTTTGTTCATTGTTGTATCACCGATTGAGCGTTTTGGTACGTTTATTATCCTTTTCAAGCTTTGTGAATCGTCCGGATTGTATAAGAGTTTAAGGTAAGCAATAAGATCTTTAATCTCTTTTCTGTCATAAAATTTCAATCCGCCTACCATTTTATATTGAATACCCTGAGAAATCAGTGCTTCTTCAATAGGCCTTGATTGGGAGTTTGTCCGGTACAAAACCGCATAGTCGCTAAGCTTAGAGGCTCCTGTTCTGATTTTTGAGGCGATAAAGTTGGCTTCGCTGCTTTCATCAGCTGCTTCATAAATTTCTATTTTTTCACCCGTGCCTTTTGTTGAATAAAGG
Organism: Candidatus Gastranaerophilales bacterium; assembly: GCA_944323735.1. Lineage (GTDB taxonomy): Bacteria > Cyanobacteriota > Vampirovibrionia > Gastranaerophilales > Gastranaerophilaceae > CALUPY01. The sequence goes on along the minus strand of CALUTO010000004.1, from coordinate 82,348 downwards.
TTTTTGCTGACACGCTCTGTATTGTTTACAATAATTGCATTTGCTGCGTTAAGTATTGTTTCAACGGAGCGGTAGTTCTGTTCAAGTTTTATAAGTTTTGCATTTTTAAAATCTACCTGAAAATTCAATATGATTTTGTAATCAGCACCACGCCAGCTGTATATTGACTGGTCAACATCACCGACAACACAGAGGCTTCTGCCTGATAATTCTCCTTCTGTGAGATTATTTGTATAAATATTTTTAATAAGTCTGTACTGGCTTATGTTCGTGTCTTGAAACTCGTCAACGAGTATGTGGGTAAAGCGTTCAAAATATTTTTTTCTTACCTCTTCATTTGTGTTTAAAAGGTTTACCGTCAAAAGCAGCATGTCGTCAAAGTCTATTGCATTGTTTGCATAGAGCTGTTTTTCATAGTCGTCGTATATTTCTGCTATTTTTTGTGTCCGATAATCACGTGCTTTTGTCGAAAAAGTGTAGGAGTCCTGCATTTTGCTTTTTGCGTTGCTTATTGCCGCTTTCACAAGTTTGGGCTGATACATTTTTTCATCGAGGTTTAGTTTTTTAATTGCACCTTTAATCAAAGCCATGGAATCTGCTTCATCATAGATTACGTAGTTGTTATTCCAGACTTTGCCGTCTTCAGATTTGTAATTTTCGAGGTCAAATCTTAGGATACGTCCGCATATATTGTGAAACGTGCCGACCCACATTTTTTTTACAACATCTTCGCCGAGCATTTTCGAAAGTCTTTCTTTCATTTCCTTTGCGGCTTTATTTGTAAAGGTTACAGCCAGTATCTTATACGGGTTAACTCCGGAATTTACGAGATTGACAATTCTGCTTGTCAGAACTTTCGTCTTTCCGCTTCCTGCTCCGGCTAAAACAAGCAGTGTGCCCTCTTTCTCCTCTACAGCTTCACGCTGTTTTGTATTTAAACCCTCTAATATATTTTTCATTTGTGCCTTTTTCATTATAAAAATTTGAAAATTTGATAATTTATGATATTATAATAGTCGAAACATTTTTTTTAGTAAAATAAAGAAAAGTTAAGTATTAGATAATAGGGTAGATGAATGTCAGAAGATAACAAAGAAAACCAGCAGCCTACCATAATGGTACCGACAGATGATCTGGATACAATTCCTGAAGATAAAGTAAATACAGTTGACCAGCTGGCAATGGAGCTTGCGACTATTCAACAGTCGGCTAAACGCATTGCTATAATCGGAAGCAGAAACCTTCCTATTACTCACCAGCAGATAATAGAGACTCTTTCTTCTGCGCTTGTCGGGCTTGGTAATACTATAATCACAAGCGGCGGCTCCAGCGGTACGAATGCAGCAGCAATCCGTGGTGCTATGAAAACCGAACCAAAAAATTTGAAGGTAATTTTGCCTCAGACAATAGGTCAGCAGCCTTCTGATGTTCAGGATCAGCTTATCGGCGTGCCGAATATTGTAGAACACGCAGACAGAGCCATGATGACGCTTGCTGATGCCAGCCGTATTTGCAACAGGGAAATCATAGATGAATGTCAGCAGCTCATCTGTTTTCTCTCGCATACTTCAAATACTCTGCATAAAGCTATTGAATATGCAGAGGAATCGCATAAAGTTATCACTGCATTTTATCTGGACTAGACAGTCAGAATTTATAAAAAAAGTACCTGATATTCAGGTGCTTTTTTATTTATTTAAAAATTTTTCTATTTCTATGCAAGCGGCAGTTTTACAACAACACTGAACTCGCCAGAGGGTAGTGATATCAGTTCAATACTTCCCCCCATTGCAAGTACAAGTCCTTTGACTATAAACAGCCCGAGCCCGGTGCCTCTTGTTGTTCGGGTTGTTTTATCGTCAACTCTGATAAATTTTCCGAACAGTTTGTTTAAAACTTCCTGAGGTATATATTCAGAACAGTTTGTTACTTTAATGACTGCTTTTGTCCCTTCGACTGCAGACGCAATACTTACCGGTGTGTTCTCATGTGAATATTTAATTGCATTGTCTATCAGATTTATAAGTATTTGTTCCAGCCTGTCATTGTCTGCAAGAACCAGCGGAAAGTCATGCGGGATATCTATATTTAGTACCCTTGTTTCATGGTTTTTTACTGAAAGAAGTGAGTCATTTAGCGATTCGAGCAGGTTTACAGGTTCTTTGTTTAGTTTCAGTCTTGCACCTTCAATGTCGGGGATTACAAGCAAATCTTCTACCATTCTGCTTAATCTTTCTGTCTGGTTTTTTATAATTTTTAGTGATTTTTGTTTTGTTTCTTCATCGAGTTTTATATCCTGTCTCAGAAGCCTTGAGGTGTAGCCTTTTATGCTTGTGAGCGGCGTTCTGAATTCATGGCTAACTGCGTCTACGAGGTTTGCCCTGAATTCATCGAGCTTTTTCAGCTCTTTATTTTTGTGTTTGAGTTCACGGTATGACATATTAATTTCGTCTATCATCTTGTTAAATTCATCTGCGAGAAAGATGATTTCGTAGGGTGTAAATACGCTTGTCAAAAGCCTGATTTTTCTGTTGTAGTTGCCCATTGACAGTGCCATGATAGCTTTGAACAGCTGTCTGATATTTATGTACAGGTAGTAAGTATAAAGCCCTACAACCGAAATGATGAAGAGTGCAGAGAGAAATAATGCTGCCAGAATTTTATATCTTGCCGTATTAATTGTTGTTTTTGTAATCCAGTGGGTCGTGTTTACAATAATTATCATTTCCGGCTTTTCCATTTTAAAATATGCGAGCGGCTGGTTTTTGACTTTTCCGAATATGACAGAATCGTCGCTTTTCAGCTCCCGTGGAAGCGCATAAGTAACTCTGTTAAAATCCTTTTCGTCGTAGTTGTGAGCAGCAATAAGCTTTTTGTCTTTGTTGAGCAGATATATCTGTCTGTCATCCTCTTTAAAAATATTGAAAACTTTGTTTTTAAACTGGTTCAGGTTTATATTCGCATCCAGATAGATTTTGTCGTTTATTTTTTTGAGCATTTTCATTGATTGACCATGCTCGTCAAGATATATTATTTCATCTGACTTTCCAAAACCGATATCTTGCTTCATTTCTTTGACATCAATCGAATCAAAGATATTTGAGTGCAGTATCAGGTCTTTCAAATACACGTCTTTTGCATAGTCTGTTTTTATGTACTTTAGTGCGAGTACAATTTCGTCTATTTCATCACTACCCGAGGCGAGAAATGTTTTTATATTTGATGCAATTGATTCAGAGATTGTTAATGCCGAGTACTGCAGTTCATTTCTGACAGCATGCTGGTTTACATTGTTTATAATTATTGCACTTACTATCATTGGTGCAAGCACGGCAAGAAGAATTACCGCAATAATCTGCTCGACAATTTTAAATCTTTTAATTATTCTGACTTTTTTCATTCAACCTCTTCGCTAAAGGGAGTGAGTTTGTATCCGACGTTCGTAACAGTGTGCAGATATTTAGGATTTTTAGTGTCCTGTTCGATTTTTTGTCTAAGTCCTCCGACGTGGACTCTTACCATTCTGACATCTTCGTCTGAATCATATCCCCATACTTCATCAAGAAGTGTAGCCAGTGTGACCGGGTTATTAAAATGCTGCATAAGACAGTATAAAATTTCGAATTCGGTCGGCGTAAGTTTTATTTTTTTGTCAACAATTAATGTTTCAAGCGACTCGGGAAATAGTTCAATATCTCCGACTTTTAGTATTTCATTTTTTAGCTGCGGTTCTACATTTTTATCCGCATTTCTCCGCAATAGTGCTCTGACCCTGAGCAGAACTTCCTGAATATCAAAAGGCTTTACCAGATAATCATCGGCACCGCAGTCAAATCCCTGTGTTTTGTCGTCAATAGTGCCTTTTGCTGTTAAAAGGAGAACCGGTAAATCGGGTTTTGTCTTTCTTATATTTTTGCATACATCGTAACCGTTCATTTTTGGCATCATAACATCAAGCAGGACAATATCGTAGTAGTTATTGAGTGCTTTGTTCAGTCCTTCCATGCCGTCAGATGCGGTATCCACATGATAGCCGCTTTGCGCCAGATCAAATTCCAAAAGTTCTCTGATTTCATTGTCATCATCAACAATAAGAAGTTTTCTTTGCATTTTCCTTTGATTTGTCCTCCCGCTTTGCCGAGCTGCAAGTTTTTAAAAATAATCCCCCTGCTGCATTGCACAGGGGGATTTTGTATTTTAATACAAACGATATTTTATTACAGTGTTATTACCCTGTTCTGATATGTACATATTGTTGCCTTTTATCAGCAGGTAATATGGATTTGTTATCCTGTTCATAAATATAACAATTTGCCCTGCTTTGTTGATTTTTAGAATATTGTTTTTGTTGTAATTTGCAACATAAAGGTTATCCTGGGAATCAACGGCAAGACCGATAGGCCCGTTAATCATAGGACTTTTTGTATATAATTGTGTTTGACCGTTCGGCATAACTTTATAGATGCTGTTGTCAGAGTAGCTTGCTACATAAAGATTTCCTTTCGAGTCCATAGCGACTCCGGTCGGGCCTGAAAAACGGTTGATTACTGTTTTGTTTGCTTCTTTAGCTGTTGATGTTGCCGAGGCAATTTGTTTTGCCTGTGCTTTTTGCAGGTTTGATTGTATTTGGGTTTTTAATTTTGCTGCCTGCTGGGCGTATTCGCTTGTTGCCGGAATTTTGTCAGCGTATAGCATTGCTTTATCGTAGCTGCCTGTTTTGTTGTAAACTTCAGCAAGTTTCAATACTGTTTCCATGTCATCCGGCGCAAGCTGTGTGACCTTTGTATAGTAGATAATTGCAGTCTGATAGCTTTTAAGGTATTCAAAGAGCGAGCCAAGGTTGTAATATCCGTCAACAAGATCCGGGTCTTTTGCAACTGCTTCTTTAAACGAGTCTATTGCCTTCTGGTATTCGCCTTTTGCATAGTAATCGAGACCGTCATTGTAATACATTCCGCCTTCTGACGGACCTGCTATTGCTGCAGTAGATGAAATACATAAAAGCATTCCGCATAAAACTAAAAATTTTTTCACGTTTTTTCTCCTAAGTTACACTAAACTTACCGTTTTTATACTAAATTTGCGCTTTTTTTGTGGTAATCAGTTGATTGTTCAAATTTGTATGCTGCGTTTAAGAGCTTTTCTTCTGTCAATGCAGGAGACAGCAGCTGTAAACCTACCGGCATACCTTCTTTATCAAAACCGCATGGCAGACTCATACCGGGTATGCCTGCAAGGTTTGCACTGATTGTTCCTATATCTGTCAGATACATGCTAAGAGGGTCTTCAATTTTTGAACCAATGTCAAAAGCGGTATTCGGACAGGTGGGAGAAAGTAGTATATCTGCTTTCTCAAAAGCTCTGTCAAAGTCCTGTTTTATGAGCTGTCTGATTTGCTGGGCTTTTTTGTAATAAGCGTCATAATAGCCTGAGCTGAGTGCATATGTTCCAAGCATAATACGTCTTTTTACTTCATCGCCGAAACCTTCTGCTCTTGTTTTTGTGTACATTTCAAGAAGGTTTTTTGCATTTTCTGTTCTGTGTCCGTATTTTACGCCGTCAAAACGTGCCAGATTTGAGCTGGCTTCGGCTGTTGCAATGATATAGTAGACGCCTATGGAATATTTCAGAAGCGGTAGTGAAATTTCTACAATTTCCGCACCCAGTTGTTTGTATGTGTCAATTGCTGCTTCAACAGCTTTTTTTACATCCTCATCAATGCCTTCTGCAAAAAGTTCTTTTATATATCCGATTTTAAGTCCTTTTATGTCTTTGTCGAGATTTTTGCTGTATTTTGGTACAGGCAGATTCAGAGATGTTGAATCCCATCTGTCGTATCCGCTTATTGCTTCTAACAGCATTGCAACATCTTCGACCGAGCGACCGAATGGTCCAATCTGATCAAGTGATGAAGCAAAAGCTATTAATCCGTAGCGGGAAACTCTTCCGTATGTCGGTTTAAGCCCGACAATACCGCAGAATGATGCAGGAAGTCTTATACTTCCGCCTGTATCTGAGCCGAGTGCAAGCGTAGCTTCGTAACTTGCTACTGCTGCAGCCGAGCCTCCGGAGCTGCCGCCCGGAACTTTGTTAACGTTCCACGGGTTTCTGACAGGCTTGAAGGCTGAGTTTTCATTAGATGAACCCATTGCAAATTCGTCAAGATTTGCTTTCCCTATTACCGGAATAAGATTTTCTTTCAGCTTTTCCGTAACAGTTGCGTCATACGGTGATACAAAATTTTCAAGAATTTTGCTTGAGGCGGTTGTTTTATAGCCTTTGTAGTTTATATTGTCCTTGAGTGCAAGCGGTATCCCTGCAAGAAGCGGAATTTCTTCTCCTTTTGCAATTTTTTCGTCGACTGTTTTTGCTGTCTCTAGTGCCTGTTCTTTGCATAGCGAATTGTATGCGCCTATTGTTTTATCGTATTTTTCAATATTTTCATATGTGGCATTAACCAGCTCCAGTGATGATATTTCTTTTTTCAGCAGTGCATCTCTTTGTTCTTTTGCTGTCTTTTTCAGTATATCTGTAATATTCACTTTGTTTCGTGCCTCTCCGTAGACTATTTGTATATCCTAATTATACATTAAAAACAAGGAAGTAATAAAAAGCTTTACAGAATTTTTGTAAATATTTGTAAAATTTTTATTCTTTATATTAAAGATTTATTGAAATAATGCCGATTAACAAAATAGATAAGGAGTATCAGCAAATATGGGATTGTCCGCATCACAAGCAAGATATTTACAGCTAACCGCACGCAAGAGCAATGTTGAATTCGAAGCGCAGCAGACTACGCAGGCTAAAATGATGCTGGCAAATGAGATTGAAAGTGAGGCAAAACTCTGGAATGAAAAGATGAATACAAAGCATCTTTACTATGCCAAAGACGGTATTGCCGGAAATACAAGCAATCTTCCCAGACTTACATATCAAACTGTCACTGCGCAGCCTGCAGACGGCGGTCTTGGAATGAGAGTCGTTGACCAGACCGGACGAATGGTAGTGCCTGCGCTTCCTGACCCGCTGCCTGACGGCAAGACTGAAGCTGATTATGTAATCGATACAAATTGTACGCAGGCAGATTATTTTGAGGAGCAGCTGTTTGCATGCAACTGGAGAATGCAGGAGCCAAATCTTTTTGCCAACGGTCAGTGGACAGACGTTTCTGTTGACGGCAACGCTTATATTTATCAGGGCATTGATGATGATGAAATGAATGAAGGACTTGCCGAATATGAGTCAAAAGTTGCACTTCTTGAAAATCAGGACAAACAGTTTGACATGCGTTTAAACCAGCTGAAAAATGAGCAAAAAGCAATTGAAACAGAAATGGAGTCAATAAAAAAAGTTATTGATAAAAACATTGAAGAAACATTCAAAACCTTCGCCTGATTAATGGCTAAATTTGGAATTGCACTTCGTATCTGCCGACATATTCGCCGTTTTCAGCTGTCACTATATTAGAATAAATATTAAGGAGATTATTTATGGAGTTTTTATCAGCCCAGTTTAGTTGTTTTAGTAATTCAATTGCAACAAGTATTCTGGCTTTCATGTCGGCATCAATAAGCTTTATTGTAACCGCTTCGGCTGTATTTAGATTGCATATCGACAGCAGACCGCCTGCACCGGCTTTTGCGCAAATACCATGTGTATGAGTAATTATGTCTGTATCCTGTCTGTCATGTCCACCTATCAGGTAAGGGTGTTTCAGAAATGCATCTTTTATTATCGAATATTTTTCAGCGCAAAAAAGATTTAAAAAACCCTTTGTTTGTTCTTCAAGAGGGAGCGCCCAGTTTGGAGCACCGCACCCGTCTCTTGTTGCCGGAAGCTGTGAGTCTGTTTCACATAATTCCTGTATTCTGTTGTATACCAGTTTTTGCAGCGGATGATTAAAATCAAGATAGTTATCTGTGCTCCAGCCGTTTTGTTTGCACAAAAGAAGCATCAGAGTGTGTTTTCCCGAGCAATTGTTGTGCAGGGGGGAATAATCTGTAAATTTTTTTTGCTCTTCTTTATTTAGTGGAGGGACCGCCGGACATTTTAAGTCATTTTCGCTAAGCCCTGCTTTGTTTAAAAGGCGTCTAAGCAGTTCAAGGTGAACAGGTTCTCCTGTGTGCGAACCGCAGCATACGGCTATTTCTTCCGGAGTCAGTGAATAGTAATTTTTTGTATCAAAATCAGCTATCAAAGAGGCCTGCATAGGTTTTGCGCAGGAACGCTGAAAGAACGGGTACCTGTTTGTTGTACCGATTGTTTTTATGTTTTTGTTTTTTCCGCAAAAAACAATAAAACCTGAAAACTCGAGTTCTGTGAGTCCGTTTCTTGTTTGTGTAAGAAGCACCTGTGGATGAAAATTAATCTGCATTATTTCTTCTTGTTCTGGAGATTGAAAATTGCTCTTAGCTTATCTTTTAAAATTTTATTTTCCTGAGCATATCTGTTAAGTTCCATTTTCATCTGCTGCATTTCAATGTTTACCCTGCTCTGGCTAATATCATTTGCCGGTTGTTGTAATGATTGTTCTGTGTTTACTATAAATCTTTTTTTGCAGTCATCTTTTATCAGGATAATTCTGGCTATTGCTTCTTTTGATAAAAATCCCATTTGTATCAGCACTTCGCCAATCGGCGTATTGTTTCCGGTTGACTGGTTTATTTCCTTTTGCCGGCGCATAGCCTGATCCAGCTGGACTACATCAATGTATTTTGCCCGTTTTGCATACTCGCCGAGTCTTATTTCTCCGCTCATGTAATAAATTGAAGCATTTATTACGTCATTGTCTGTCGGCTTAATGTACTCATTTTTTATACACTCACTGACCATTTTTGACGTTTCGTTGAGCGTCCAGAAATTGTCTATCGTAATATCTACAATTCTCTTTTTCAACATTGCTGACTGCATAAATTTATATAAATTCGGTTCGTGACCGTGCTCTCTTGTTTCGCATTCCCTGTTCCCTTTATACGTCAGCTCAGGTACGTACAGGGTGTAGATATCTTCTGCTTTTATGTTTGTTTTTAGATCCAGTTTTTCTTCAAAAGAACTTAATACATCCATAAAAAGTGCTTCCTGAACCCAAAAAGGTGCTGTTAAAATCGTATCAACTAAATTTTTGTAACTGCTCACTATTTTCATCCTAAAACTAATTACTATACTTATGGTATAATATCATAAATATAATATAGTTTTGTATAGTATAAAGAGATGATAAATATATGGGATTAGACGGATTATCAATGTCGAATTTAACGGGTGTCAACAGAAACAAAAGCTCGCAGCAGCTTTCGCAGGAGGCTGATGTTGTGGCACGTCAGGGAACAGACGATGAAATTGTTGACATGGATGGTGTCTCAAGAAAACAGAAAGCCGGCAGAAAAGATCCCGACGCAGCGTTTAACGGCAGAATGGTGCTAATAAAAGATAAAACAGATGACGATGACGGTGAAGATGCTGAGCAGAATGAAGATAATAAAAAAGAAAAAAATGAGCAAAAAAATGAAAATCCGTCTGATGAAGAGCTTTCAAAGTACAATTTCCGTTTTAATGCCGGAGGAATGATAGAAATATGCGAAGATGACAGGGTTGTCAGCACGATTTCTCCGGAGGATGCTGCAATGGCTCTAAAAAATATGTCAGGTATTTCAGGTGCACTCGTGAATAAAAATATATAGAGTCATGCTTTTGGTTTTTTTTAAATAAGTCCTCCTTTCATTGTTTCAATATAAAAAATTGTAACAATGTTTGTAATTTTATTAATTTTTCTAGCAAGTTTTTTTATTTTCTTTTTTACTATAATTGTAAGTACTTAAAGTGTGTAAAAGGGATAGTCATGCTGAAGATTTTCGGGGAACACTCATCAAACAATACTGCCCGCAGGCAGCAAAAAAAGTCGTCAAAACCAAGTTTTGGACATCATGTTTTAACAAGTGACTCAAAAGGGGAGAAAGTTTATAAAATCAACCTGCCGAATGCGCCAAAAGGTACACAGATTGAGTTGATGCCGTTTTATTATGCCGGTGACGGAACTTTCCGCCAGCTTCAAACCGAACCTATTATAAAAGACATGCCCGAAGGTTTTGCATCTATTACTGTGACAAAGAATGATTTGCCCTTAACAAAAGATTATTTACTGGGATACAGATTTAAAGTAAACGGAAAAGTATATCATGACTACACACTGTTTAACGGAGTAAATAACATTAACAGGAATACACAGTACAATATGGCTGTTCCTGTCAATCATCCGGGACATTCTGTTCCCCGCCAGATGGTTCACATTTTCCCGGATTCATTTAATGCAAATACACGTGAAATTTTGTCACAAAACGGTGTTATTCCTGAAGAAGTGGAAATGTCTGTTGCTAAAAACTATAGTAATGTCCGGAGAACTCCGTTTAATCATCTGGGCGGTACAATAAACGGTATAAGAGAAAAACTGCCAAAACTTAAAGAATTCGGGGCAAGGGGTATTCTTGCATGCCCGATAACAGGCGGCAGCAATGTGTCAAGCCATGGCTACTGGACGGAAAATCCCTATCAGGTTACTGAAAATCTGGGAACATTGAATGATTTTAAAGCTCTAATGCTTGATATTAACAAAAACGGTATGCACTGGGTCAATGACGGTGCGTATGTAAATGAAGGGCTGCAGGGAATTCATATCGGAGACATTATAACATGGAGAAATGAGTCTCCGTTTGTTTATCAGTTTGAAACAAAAAATCTGGATAATGAAAAGTTGTCTCTTGGTATAAGACCACGTTCTAAAGAGCTGGACAAACATATAAAAGCTGCACTTATTAACGCACCTTACAAAGTGGTGTTTGAAAAAAATCAAAACGGCGGTTTTGATGACAGAGAAATGGTAAAAAATCCTGATTTTAATCCGGCAAAACCTACATATGTTCAAATATTTAACGATGAAATGGTGCTGGAAGAGCAGCTGAATTCTGATAAACCATTTAACGTCTACGGAAGAAAAATGCCTGCTGACAAAAGAAAGTATTACGAAAAAAAAGACAGCACCCCTGCAATGTATTTCAGAGTTTCTCCAACTGAAGTAGAGCGTAATTACAATAAATATAAACACTCCAAAACAGGTGCACCAAAAGACTTTTTGATGTCCTGGAAAAATTATGAAATAGTTCCCGCTAATAAAGACGGCGGTGCTGCACTATGGGTAGGAAATACAGATATTGCGAAAAGACGTTTTATGCTGCCCGAGTCCGCTCTTGTTGCAGATGAGGCTGCAGGAAATACGGAAAAAGTAGAAAAAATGATAGCCGGTCAATATCAAACCCAGTCGGATATTGTACAGGTCGGAAAATACTGGACATATGAAGTTCAGAGACTGCTTCTTGAGTATACAGCAAACCAGCTTGCCGAAAAAATTTCACATCCAAAAACACTAAAAGATGCTGCAGTTTCTCTTATCTATGATAATAAAATCAGTGAAAAAACCGAAAACGAATTAAAATCAAAAGCATTTGAAAATGCAGTAAATTCATTGATACAGGAGGAAAAACTTTATAAAATTCTGAGGGATTTTATAAAAGCAAAAACAGATGAAGGTAAAGATTATAAAACAGCTGTCGAAGAGCTTATATGGGAGGATAAAATCCCCAAAGAAAAAGCCGATTTGATTTATGCAAAAATAACTGACGGTGATGCCTATGAAAAGGCGGTAGAGACTTTTATAAATGAAAAAAAACTAAATGATGAAACAGTAAAAGCAATAAAATCTCTTGAGGGAACAGAGGTTTCATATTCTGATGCAATAAAGCAGCTTATATGGGAAAACAAAATTCCTGAATTTTCTAAACTTGCACTTGAAAAAGGGGCAGACGGAGCAACACCGCTTGAAAATATACTAAAATTTAATACAGACGGAAAAAGGGATTATAAGCTCTCAACTGCTGTTATGCCTGAAAATATAACTGACGGAATTATGTCTTTTCCGTTTGAATCTATTGAATTTGCACCTGATCTTTCAACAGTCTTTGCTTATCCGTATATAAAAAATCTTGCGGTTACGGAGGAGTATGTCGGAAAATCAAGATATGAAATGTATAAAGACGGGGAAAAATATTATTCTCTTATGCCTGCTGATTACAGAGAGGTGTATAAAAAAGCTGACAGTATTATTGCAGGGAAAATGTCTGTTAAAGCTAATGAAATAATGCATATGCTTGACGATGAGGATAAGTTTGACGGAATACTGTTTGATGAGAAGGGTAATTTGACACAGGACGGAAAAGAAATCTATGCATTAATTGCACCGGATATTGCAAGATTTCTTGTCATTTCTGCACTGGCTCCTGCTTTGAGATTTAAAGAACAGGACGGATTTTTTACTTATGATATAAAAAATCTGCGTGAAATTTCTCTGGAATCTTTGAATCTTCAATTTGAAGATTCTCCGAAATCCACAGCAGAAAAGCTTTTGCAAAAACTTGATGAAGGACTTGGCAATATTACGGAGAAAAAGCGTTCATTCCTTGTTGAGTATTTATATAAACGTTTAAAAAACCTTGATTCAGATACTATAAATGTTGCTAAACTGTTAATGGAAAAATCAGAGTCCGGTTTGGACTGGCGTATAGACGCAGCAAAGGATGTCGGAGACTGGGATTCTGTTGAACGAAATCTTATGTCATCAAATGAAGCCATGTCAAAAACTACAAAATTCTGGCAGAAATTTAATGACGGTGTATATATGTACAATCCAAAAAAATACAATATCGGTGAACTTACCAGAGATATTGCCGGTGACTGGAACTGGATGCAAAAAGAGGTTGAGTTCATTGGAAAAGGCGGTTTTACAACCCAGTCCAACTATCAGCATCTTCACTCCAGCCCGTTTCGTGCATACAGCGTTATAAGCGAAGCCGGCGGCGAATTCGGACAAAGAACGAATAATATGGATGAACTTGTCCAGAAAATTTTATACAATAATGGCGAATATGCTATGTTATACTCCGGTTTTCTTGATAATATAAACTTTTCACACCTTTTTGTCGGAAACCATGATAAACCGAGAGTTCTTCATATGCTTGCATTAAATGCTTTGAAATTTAAAGATGATAAGGCAGAAGCAATGCAGGAGGCTTTGCTTGAAAGAGGTCATTTGCAGGATTGTGCGGATTTGCCCAATGATTGTAAAGCAGCGATTAGAGATGCAGTGATTCGCTTAGCCTCCGGTGTTTACACTGAAAAAGACGGGAAATTGCGGACTTATGACGCTGAAAATTTTGGCGCAGCTCCTTTTGATATAAATTTAGATGATGTTATAGAGGAGGCCAAAAACGCAAGCCCTCTGTTCAAAGATTACATCAGTGCTCATCCAAATGAAGCTAAAAAAATTAAAGTTGCAGCGTTTAAAGATATAATTCTTCCCGCAATGGATGTCTACAAAGCAATGTTGTTTATGTTTACCGTCATGCCCGGTGTTCCGACAAACTATATCGGAGATGAGATGGGTGAAACCGGCTGGGAAACTCCCTCAAAAAATGAAAAACAGCAGAACAGAAACCGTATTCACTGGGAATGGCTTTCTGATAAAGATTACGAGTGGCTGAAAAATAAGCGCAGAGAAATCGGGGATATTTTTAATATCAGAAACCAGCCCGCAGCATCACCGCTTGTGAACGGTTCGCTTGTTCCCCTTGCTCCGCAGACTCATAACGCAAGCTCAGACGGCAATGTTGCTGCAGCCTTCTACAGGTATAATGACAAAACTGATGCTGTTTGTGTATTGCACAATTCCGGCTACGGAGAACAAACTACAGCTACCGATAAAACCAGATATATTGATTGTATAAGTCTTGAACAGCATGGAGCTGCTCCATACGGACTCCCTCTCGGGCTTCCGAAGGGTACCGAATACTATAATGCTCTAAATCCTGCAGAAAGATATGTTGTCAGTGATAATGGCAGGGAGATTGTGAAAAAAGACGGTTCTAAAATTTGCATAGGCTCATACGGGCTCGTGCTTCTGCGGGTTAAAGACTTTAACGGAAATGATTTGTTAAAACGGGATATATCTTTTAAAGGCAGACCTCAAAATCCTTATGTTACACTTGCTAATCTGAAATTCAATCTGCCTGTCCAGATGTAATCAAACTGCCGGTTAAAAGCAAAAGCGGTTTTTTACTTAAAACCGCTTTTTGGTAAACTCTCATTCCGCTTTTATAGTGAATATTCTATAGCTTAATCATACGCTCAATTGTTTTGAAAGCTTTTTTTGCGATTCCTGAATCAACATGAATTTCATTTAAATCATTTTCAAGTACATTTAATATATCATCAAGTGTATTCAATTTCATGCTCGGACAGATTGCTCTGTCTGAAACGGGTAAAAATTCTTTATCCGGATAATCTCTTTTGAGTCTGTCAACAACACCTTTTTCCGTGACTATAATAAAAGATTTGCTACGGCTTTCAGAAGCGTGCTTCATTATTGCTGTAGTTGAGCCGACAAAATCAGCCAGTTCAAGAACTTCACTTTTGCATTCAGGATGTGCAAGCACTTTTGCCTGCGGATGTTTTTGCTTCATCTCTGTTATATCCGCTGGCGTTATTCTGTCATGGGTCGGACAGTGTCCCGGATAGGTGATTACACGCACATTTTTAAGCTGCCGGCCCACATATGTTCCTAAATGTGTGTCCGGAACGAATAACACTTCTTTTGCCCCGAGAGCTCTTACTACATCAACGGCATTTGCGCTTGTGCAGCAGATATCGGATTCGGATTTTACCTCTGCTGTTGAATTAATATAGCAAACGACAGGTATGTCCGGATGCGTGTTTTTAAACTCTCTTAGCTGTTTGAGATTAATCATATCAGCCATAAGACACCCTGATTTTGTGTTCGGAAGCAGCACCTTTTTTTCGGGAGAAAGAATTTTTGCTGTTTCTGCCATAAAATATACACCGGCAAACACAATAATATCTGCATCTGTTTTTGCAGCCATTCTGCTCAGGTAAAGCGAATCACCTGTGTAGTCGGCAACTTCGTCTATTTCAATATTCTGGTATGTATGCGCAAGAATTATTGCATTTTTTTCTTTTTTTAGTTTATTTATTCGTTCGATGATTTCTTTGTTTTGCATTTATTAAAGTCCCGTATTATTTCAAATTTTTTACTATGTCAATTATGCCGTCAATGAAAAACTGGCATGACAGTGCCGTTAATAATATGCCGAATATTCTGTTTATTACACTAATACCTGTTTTTCCGAGCAGTTTACTTACTTTGTTTGCAAATTTTAAAATAAGCCAGCAGACAAAAAGATTCACCGCCAGTGCCAGTACTATGAGCGACTGGTGTAAAACGCTACCCTGCGAGCTTTTCATGCATATAGTGAGCATTGTGATTGTTGCAGGGCCGGACAGAAGCGGAATAGCGAGCGGAAATACTGATATGTCAGTTCTTTTCATCGATTCTCTGCGTTCTTCTTTATTCTCTGAAGTCATGCCGGGAGTAGGGTTTGCGAGTACAAGGTCAATTGCCATCAGCAGCAATAATATACCTCCGGCAATTCTCAGCGCATTCAGACTGATACCAAGCATATCCAGTATTAAAGAGCCGGTAAAACCAAAGAAAAGAAGAATGAAAAAAGCAATGATTATGCTTTTATTGATCATTATATTTTTCCATCTTCTCGGTGCATTGCCGGCAAGAGCTATATAAACCGGGGCAAGTCCTATTCCGTCAAGCGTAACAAACAGTTTGGAAAAATATATAAAAAATGAGTGTATTATGTCCTGCATAGTGCAAACCTTTCCACAATTTCACAGAGTTTATTATACAAAAAACATAAAAAGTTTACATGTATCAATTCCGGAGATTTATATCACAGCTTACACTAAGAAGTCTAAAATTATCACTCTGAACTGTATATAAGTCCCGGGTTATGTATTTATTTTGCATCCCTTTTGGCAAGCATTTCTTCAAACGCCGCCAGTGTTTCAACTCCGACAATCTGCTCCAGTGCCGCTCTTTTCGAGAGATAGTCCGCCATAACTTTGCTTTGTGTCTGAAGAGCTGCTCTGTAGTATGCATCTATCATTATTGTCTGATCCTTTGACAAATCACCTGATTCTGAAAACATTTTCTGTCTTTTTGCGACAATATTGTCCGCCTGAATCAGTGATTTCCTTGCACTGATGTAATCAAAATAGTAGTTTACGATTTTTCTTTGCAGCTCTTCAATTTTTCTGATTAACACAACCATGTCAGCATCGTTAACTTTAGAAAACCTGTAGTTCAGGTCTTTGTTATCAACAGAAAGCTGACCGAGCATTGTACTGCCCATAATTGTTGAAAGTGCTGCGACAGGATTGCCCATTCCTATTCCGGCCATGCTTCCTACTGTTGCCAGCGGCTGTATAATTTTTTTCACAATACCCGGGTTCGGTTTATCTTCATCCGGATTAGAAAGCTTGTATATAATAAATTTAACGGTCTCGCTGTTCTGTGCAGCACCAACCCAGAGATATTTAATATCCTCGAGAGTCTGTGTCTGATCAATCTCTGTTTCCGATATTATTTCTTTTGAAATTTTATTCAGGCTCAAATCCGCATATGTAATGTCTTTTATAATTTCTGCATTGTGCTCCAGTCTGGCTTTAATTTCGTTTTCTTTTTTTGTTTCAACTATTTTAAATACTTTTTCCGGTACATCTTCCGTTCCCAGCCGCTGGGACTGCGCCGCAGGCGCAGTAAGTTCATCCAGAGTAATTGCCCCTGTTTGAATCGGGGCGAGCATCATGCATAACAGTAAAATTATTTTTTTCATGACTGTTTGCCTCCTGTTGGCGGTTTTGCCGGAAGGGGCGTTTTCTGTGCCGGTTTCTGTTTTATATTTTGTTTCTTTTCCGTGTTTGCTGCGGTCTGTAGTGCGCCTGTCGGCGGTGTTTTTATATTTTGTGCCGGTATTGCAAACAATTCGTTTTTAAATGCGTACTGGTAAAGATTCAGATTTTCAACAGCTTTTTTGCCCGCCAGTCTTTGCAAATCCATTTCGTATTTTTTTGCCTGTTCAATTAGTATGGATTCTTCAAAGAGCAGGTCGTCGTACATTGCAGAAGAGACAATAATCTCCATTTTATCCCCGTTTTTTATTGCTGTGTTATAGTTTTTGTTGTAAAGAACAAGCCGCTGCCTTGTGTCTTTTATTTGATTTAGCACGGCTTTGTAGTTGTAATAGGAATTTATAATAGAATCCTGCAGCGATTCTATCATGCCTGCGAGTTCAATGAGCTCCGTATCGGTAAGCGGCATTTCCTTTGGATTGTTATGTCTGTTAATGTAGTTATTTGCTAGCTGTCCGGTTGCGTATGATGCAGACTGAAGCATGTAGTTTGCACCCATAAATCCGGGAATAAAGGATGCACCGTTCACGAGTGCTGACAGTGATTTTGCCATAACAGACGAGTGAATACGCCGCTGGCTTTCCGGCACTGAGAGTTTTTTCATGGCGAATTTTATAAGGCTGCTGTTATCCAGCGTTGCCTGCCATAGATTTTCTATGTCTTCGAGGTCTTTCTGCTGTTGTAAATTTATTAACCCTTCTTTTGCGGATTTTTCATCAAGTGCAAGTGACTTTTCGTCATGAACAACTTTCGGGTCGAGTTTCAGCGAATTTTTCTTTACCGGTTCCATGCCGATTTCAGCTGCACTGCAGGAAAATTGTGCAATTGCCAGAAAAAGAATAAATAAGATTTTCTTCATTCGACACTCCCCTCTTTATAACTTTATAACACACAAGTTTTGCATATTCCGTAAAAAAAAATAAATTGTAAAAAAAATTTGTAAATTAAATATTATCATTACTGTGTGTTATTTTTCACAGAATTGTATACGAATTCAATAATCGCTGATGTTCACAACATTAAAGCTCTGTATAAATATAAAATATTAGTGCATTTTTATACATAGTGATTCAGGAAAACGTGCAATATTGACAGTCTTATTAAAAAGTTTGAAATAAGTAAAATATGATGTAAAATATATTACTATGAAAAAGATATTAGTATATATCCTGCTTCTGGCATTCAGCTTTATGAATTTTTCAGTCGCAGCGTTTGCGGAGGAGACGTTTCAAGGACATGCTGAATATACGGATAAAATGCATAAAGAAAATGAAAATCTTTTTACCGGTGAAGTTGATTCATTAGACTCAAAAGATGTGATAAAAATGACTGTGTCGCAGGTGTTAAGCTCCGGCTATACAGAAGAGGGTGATGAATTTTTCGCTGAAATTTCAAGCGAGGTTACAGGTGACAAGGGCGTAATCCTCCCTGCGGGCACTATTGCACACGGTACTGTTCGTGAAATTCAGTCATCTAAGCGGCTTGGACGTGACGGCTGGATAGAGGTGAGTTTTGACTATCTGGTGACGCCTGACGGACGGGAGATTCCTATAGAGGGGAAAATGTCCACAAAGATGAACCCTGTTCTCGGAACCGGAAAAGTTGTTGCACAAAACATAGGTTATACGGCAGCAGGCGGAGTTGTAGGCGGGCTTGTTGCTTTGAACCTTTTCGGGCTTCCCGCTGCAATATCCAGTAACGGCACTACGCTTGCCGGAGGTGCTGCTGTAGGCGGAGTCGTAGGGCTGGGAATGGCATTGTATCGTAAAGGGAAAGATGTTTTAATCTCTCCGGGGGATGAAATCAGAGTAAAAGTTTCCAGTTCTGTACAGCTTCCGGTGTTTACGGAAGAGGCACTGAGACAGGAGGAAATTAAATACGACGGTCTGAATGTAAAAATTACTAATATTGCAATTGAAAAAGACCCGTTCGGTGTTGAAAATACCATAACAATATCGCTTGTAATCACAAACCTTACGGACAAATATTTTACGGGCTTTGATATTGCACTGATGAATGATATGAATGCTGTGTTTTATCCGTCTGTATTCGGCGATACGGGGCTGATGTTCTCAAAAATCAATCCCGGTGACAGAGTTACGGGAAAAATATCTTTTGCCGTTGATAATGTAAAAAGAAAACACTGGCTCGTTTTTAGCGACAGAATGGAAAGGAAACCTGTTGCAAAACTGTCTATTGACAATGCAAAACGGGATATTGCCAACAAAAAGAAGAAAAAACGCAGTAAAAAAAGTGATGATTTATAAGTTGTGCAATTTAATATTTCCGGTCGTTTTTATAAGCAGCCTTTAGTAGAAGGAACAGTCTGTGATTCTGTCTTTGCAACAGCCTGTTTTACGGCTCTTGCAAAGGCTTTAAAAGCTGCTTCAATAATATGATGTGTATCTTTTCCTGAAAGCTGTTTAATATGCAGTGTTATGCCTGCGTTTTGCGCAAAGCTGGTGAAAAAATGCGGTATGAGTATTGTTTCAAAATCAGAAACTCTTGCATCTTTTAAATCAAGCTCTGTCACTGACCATGCCCTGCCGGATATATCCACTGCACAGAGTACAAGCGCATCGTCCATCGGCAATATGCACTGTCCGTAGCGGGTAATGCCCGTTTTGTCTGAAAGTGCTTCTGAAAAAGCTTTGCCAAGTGCAATTGCTGTATCTTCAACCAGATGATGTAAATCACCGTCAAGAGATTTTGCCTTTAACTTTAAGCTAAAGCCGGAGTGATATGCAAATTGTTCAAGCATGTGTTTAAAAAATTTGCAGTCGCAATTTATTTCGTATTCAGGGCTTTCAGCGGGGCATAATTTTACTTCTATTTCTGTTTCTTTTGTATTTCTTTTGATTTCACTGTTCTTCATCTGATAAATTCTCCAAGCTGATTTATACTATTTATAACATATTTTGCGCCGTTTTTCAGCAGCAGCTCTGCCTGTTCTTTTGTTTTTGCGACCCCGAAGCCCGTTATCCTGAAATCCTTTGCGCATTTCATGTCGTCTATTGTGTCTCCTGCATACATCATTTTTCCTGCATAAACAGAGTTTTTAATCATTTCAAGTCCGAGTGTATCCGGCTTCTGACGTTTTTGCGGGAGGTCGTTCATTGTTATCACTTTTGAAAAATATTTCATTATATCGAATTTATTCAGTGTAAACTCCGCTTCTGCTCTGGGGCGGCCGGTAAAAACCGCAAGAATATATCGTTCTGAAAGCATTTTCAAAAGCATTGGATCAACAAGGAGTGTTTCATTGTTGATACAGCCATTTCCGTTATTCCAGTACATCTGCTGGAATTTTTCGACAATATCGTCATAAGGTACCCATGTGCCTGCCGCTTTTAGCAAATGGTATGTTAAATCCCAGTCATTGTTCAGTCCGCCTTCATTTTTTGCATTCTGTATGTCTGCCGGAGATATGCTGTGTTTTGTGAAGAATTTATATGTCTCTGCAATTGCAAGTCTGTACGAATTTTCAACGTCAACAAGCACTCCGTCCATGTCAAAAACAATTATGTCCTTCGCAACAATCAGATGTGTGATTTTTTTTGCGGCTTCGAGTGTAGGAAGTGTGATTCTGAGGGCTTTTAAACTGTCCATTTTTTTTACGATTATTCTGTTTTTGAGCAATGTTGAGTATACGTAGTCTGTTTTTTCACCAAATTCTGCAAGAATAAAATTTGCGTGTGATTCATATACAACTGCCCCGATTTTTTTCAGTTCTTTTGTTAAGAATTCTTTTGATTTGTTGATTTCGGATTTTATGTAATCCAAATGCTTGTTGTCAGAAAGTGCAGCAGCTGCTGCTTTTACTGCAGCCTGATTTACGTTGTAGGGGCTGAGTATCTTTTTTACATTAGCTATATTTTCGGGGGCTGACACAAGAAAACCAAGTCTCAGTCCTGCGAGTCCGTAGTCTTTTGACATTGATTTTATAACTATAAGATTGTTGTAATCTTTTGTAAGCGGTATGCAGGAGTATTCAGCAAATGTGCCGTAGGTTTCATCAACTGCAACAAGTTTATCTTTGAAATGTTCGAGTATATATTTTATTTGTTCAACCGGAATGATATTTCCGGTAGGATTGTTCGGGGTTGTAAGATAGATAATTTTTGTATTGTTTTGTATTGATTTTACAAGCTTTTCAAAAGGGAAAACGTATTTTTTCTCATATTCAATTTCAATGTATTCGCAGCCGTGCTGCTGTGCGTATATCCCCGGCATTGAAAATGAAGGTGTAACAGTGACAATTGAGTCAAAAGGCTCTGCGTATGTCCCTATTACAGCAGATATAGCTTCGTCTGCACCGTTGGTCAGAACTATCGACTTATTGCTGAGTGTATATTTTTTTGAGAGCTGCTCAATGATTTCTCCGTAATATGGATAGTGCGAAATGTCATCAGCGGAAAGATTTTTCAGTGCTTCAAAGACTTTTTTTGAAGGACCGATGTAATTCTCATTCGAGTCCAGTTTCATTGTCCATTCTTCAGGATACAGGTCGGTTTCATAAATTTTTAAATTTTTAAGTGTTCTTTTCGGTTCAATCATATTTTTGCGTATTTTATCAGCCGTGCTGTTCTTTTAACAGGCACGGCTTTTGTGTTAAATATTATTTAACGTAAAAATCAGCGTTAACATAAACTTCCATGTTGACTTTTTGAGGTTGCACCGGTGTGCTTTTTACGAGATTTGCACCGTATGCGGCAGAAGCTCTGTTTTGCACGCAGTTAACAAAAATCCTTTTTACCCCGCAAAGCTTTTTGTCAAGCGATTTTGCTGTCATGTCAGCATTTGATTCTGCTTTTTGTGCTGCTTCTTTTATCAGTGCTGCCGAGTAAAGGTCATCATTTTCTATGTAATATTTGATGTCCTCAACTCTGGTTGCGTGATTTTCAACAGCGCAGTCGATGAGTTTGGAAACTTTGCTGATGTCTTTTATTTTAACAATAATTGTGTTTTCCATTTTGTAATGCTTGAATGTTTTGTTGCCTTTTTTATCGGTTGTATAAACAGGTTTTACTTCTATGCTGGCTGTCGAGATTGTATCACTTTTGTCTAGCGAAATGAGAGGTTTCAGGGCTGAAATAAGCTTTTCTGTTTTTGTGTTATTTTCATTTACTGCGGCCTGTGCGGTAGGAGCTGTTGTTTCTACGGAAAAGGATACTGATGCCGTGTCCGGCTCAATTTCTTTTGCTGCGGAGACTGTTACTGATATAAATCCGTGATCTTTCTCTGTTACTGTAATCGCTTCTGATTTAAGTACAGGCATTGATAATAAGGCCAGAGTTAACAACAGAATAATTTTTTTCATTTTGAGCTCCTGTTTTTCATATCATCTTCTTTTTGGTTATTTTTTTCGTAGATTTTTGTGATTTCGTCGATACTCCGGAGTTCAGAAATTGCAGCACGTCTGAGTCTTTCTTCTTTTTTGCGTTCTTCAATTATATTATTTATTCTTTCTTCGTCTCCGGAGACGCTTTTAAAAGAAATTCCGAAATCTTTTTTGTTCAGCTGGAAAGTAATAAGTGCAATTATACACCAGAGAATTATTCCGTGCAATATAGTCATAGACGGCATATCGAGGAAATGGGACATTGCATAGTTCCAGACAAGCATGCAGACCCATCCCGGGAATACCAGAAAACCGGCAATTGCGCAGCCGATTAAAAATACGATAAAAAATATTCCCTTTAGTCCTGAAAGCTGTATTATATTAAAACGTTTGTTCATTAAGATTCTCCAAGTAAGTCATAAAAGTCTTTTTCGTTAATTATTTTTATTCCCAGTGTTTTTGCTTTGTCAAATTTTGAGCCCGGTGATTCTCCAACAAGAACGTATGCTGTTTTTTTGCTGACTGATGATGATACTTTTCCTCCGTGCTGTTTGATTATTTTTTCAAAATTGTCCCTCGGGGCGGATAGTGTGCCGGTTATTACAAAAGCAAGCCCTGCAAAATTGTCTTTACTTGTGCTGTCATCGATAGTTTTCGGGATAACTGAATTTGCTTCCAACTTTTGTAATAATTCATTATTGTATGAATTTTTGAAAAAATCAAGAACGCTTAATGCTATCTTTTCGCCTGCGCCTTCAATATCCATTATATCCTGCATTTTTGCAATTTTTAAGTTGTTCAGGGTTTTAAACTTTTTGGCAAGAAGTTCAGACATTTCTTTTCCTGCATGTCTTATTCCAAGTGCATTTATAAATCTTGATAATTCGGGTGTTTTTGATGACCGGATTGCATTGTATAAGTTTTGGGCGGATTTTTCCGCAAATAAATCAAGCCCCATTAAATCGTCTACTGTCAGGGTATACAGGTCTGCCGGGCTTTTTACCAGATTTTTGTCAACAAGCTGAGCAACAATGCTTCCGCCCAGTCCGTCAATATCCATGCAGTCTTTCGATGCCCAGTATTCTATTCTTCCTTTCAGTTGTGCCGGGCAGCCGTACGTATTCGGGCAGTATAAATTCACTTCTCCTTCTGCAGGAACAAGCTTTGTATTGCAGAACGGGCATTTTTCGGGCGGTTCGAAAGTTCCTGTGTTTTCTGTGCCTTTTTCCAATACAGTAATGACTTTCGGGATGATTTCAGCTGCTTTTTTTATTAAAACTCTGTCCCCTATATTTATATCCAGTCTTTTTATTTCATCAAAGTTGTGCAAAGTCGCACGCTGTACGGTCGAGCCTGAAAGAAATACGGGCTCGAGTACCGCAACAGGAGTAACTGCACCTGTTCTGCCGACATTAATTTCTATATCGAGTAATTTTGTTGACATTTCTTCAGGCGGAAATTTAAACGCTGTTGCCCATCTCGGTGCACGTGATGTAAATCCCAGTTCATTTTGCACTGCCAGATTGTTTATTTTAATTACGACTCCGTCTGTTGCGTAGTCGAGATTATATCTCTCTTTATCCCAGTATTTGCAGTAATTTATTGCTTCTTGAATATTTTTGCATTTTTTAAAATTAGGATTCAGATTAAATCCCATGTCTTTTAAATATAAAAGTGTTTGTTCATGTGTTTTTATCTCCGGATTGGTCAATATACCTGCATAAGTAAACATGGCAAGCTCCCGCTGTGCGGTAATCTGCGGGTTTTGCTGCCTTAGTGAGCCGGCGGCTGCGTTTCTGGGATTTGCAAAAAGTTTCTGGTTCATTTCTGACTGGCGTTTGTTCAGCTCCAGAAATGCACTTTTCGGCATGTATATTTCGCCCCTTGCTTCTAGTGAAATTCCGTCTTTATTCAGGTGTTCGGGAATCGTTTTTATGGTTCTCAGATTTTGTGTAATGTTTTCTCCGGTTACTCCATCGCCTCTGGTTGCTCCGACTTTAAGTCCGGAATTTTCGTATGTCAGGGCTATTGCAAGTCCGTCAATTTTAAGTTCGCATACCACTTCCAAATCTTTGTCCGGTGAAAATTCGGATTTGATTTTTTCGTACCATTTTTCGAGTTCTTCGTATGAGTATGTATTGTCAAGACTGTAGAGCCTTGTTTTGTGTGTATAATTTTCAAATTTTTTTGAGATTGTGCTGCCGACTTTCGCTGTCGGAGAGTTTTTTTCTCTGAACTGCGGAAATTCTTTTTCCAGCCGTGAAAGTTCTTTGAACAGTCTGTCGTATTCAACGTCGGAAATCGTTGGTGCGTCCAGCTCATAGTAGTTTTTGTTGTGAAGAATAATTTCTTTTGTTAAATCTTTTATTCTTTTTTGCGCTTCTGTCGTATTTATGGCATAATTCCTTTTGTAATACTAATCAAAAATATTTTACAACAAAAAAATATGAGTTTAATCAGAAAAATTAATTACAATAAAAAATTTAACAAAAAGTGTTTTAACTTTACCACACCCAGTCATTCACAGGGTGATTTTGTGTGTCCCGATGCTGAAAAAATTCTCGGCAGAAAGTTTTATGAATGTGATTATTCAGAAACAGAAGGCTTTGACAATTTGCGTGCGCCGGACGGTGTATTAAAAGAATTACAGCAAAATATCTCAAAAATTTACACTTCCAAAAGTTCATTTATATTAACAAACGGATCGACTTCGGGAATCGTTGCAGCTATGCTTGCTGTGCTGCAGCAGAATGATGAAGTTTTGATAGCAAGAAACTGCCATGTTTCGGTTTATAACGGACTGGTTCTGACGGGTGCCCGTCCTGTTTGGTTTTTGCCGGAGAAAGATGAAAAATGGGATATTTTTAAATCTGTTTCGCCTGAAATCATAGAGCGTCATCTTAAGTCCAATCCGCTTATAAAGGCTGTTATTATTACCAGTCCGACCTATGAGGGAATATTCTCCAGTATTCCCCAGATATCGGAGATAACAAAAAAATACGGTGCAATACTTATTGTAGATGAGGCGCATGGTGCTTTGTGCAATTTTTCAAGAGACTATACCGGATATGCGCCTGCTATCGTCTCCGGTGCCGACATATCGGTTCATTCACTGCATAAAACAGCCGGAGCTCCCAATCCCTGCGCACTTCTTCATATTGCGAAAAGTTCAAAGGTTAATCCTCAGGATATTCAGGATGCATTAAACCTTATCACAACAACGTCTCCTTCTTATCCTTTAATGGCGGCTGTAGAAGCTACGGTTGAATTTCTTTTTTCCCGGAATGGTAAAGCGGAAATCCGTAAACTGTATGATATGGTAGAGGATTTTATTACTAAAGTTTCTGTGCTTGAGAATGTTGAAGTGTATTCGGGATTTTGCGACAAATCTAAAATACTGCTCCGTGTCGCGGGTATTCCTGCGCTCGCTGTGGCTAAAATTTTAAATGAGGATTTTAAAATTGAGGAAGAGTTTTCTAACGATAATTCGCTGCTCTTTTTAACTGGTATTGGAACTTCAAAGAAAAAATTTGAGGCACTTCTTCAGGCACTGCGTGAAATGTCAGCAATGGATATTGATGCTGATTTCTTGTGTGAAAAAACTGCAATAGCACTTCCTTCCATGATTTATACACCAAGAGAGGCATATTTTCATCCCTCCGAGTATATTGATACAGAAAAAGCGGCCGGTAGAATCTGCAGCGAAGTAATCCTGCCTTATCCGCCGGGGATACCTCTTATTTTGCCGGGTGAGATGATAAATGATGAAAATATTAAATTTATCATGACAGAGAAGGTTAAAGTAGCCGGTATTTCACGTAGTTCCGGTCAGGAAATTCCGGAAAAACCCGAAAAATTTATATAATATTTTACTCTAAAAATATGACTTTTTTCGACAGACTGGATTTTTTATTATGTTTTTTTTAAAATTCAGATATACCCCATTTTGTAATCAGAGGCAGATAAATGATACAGTTATTAATTAATATTCTCTTATTTTTGTTTGTATACATGGCAGTGTTTATGGTTTATTACGGGCTTTGTGTTTTTATGAGCAGCAAGTCCAGACGTTTTGTTATGAAACAAAAATTCCAGCAGTCGTCGCTGCCTAATAATATTGTTCTTGTTATTTATGCAAGAAATGATGAAGCTACAATTGTTCCGCTTCTTGAGTCTTTGAACAAACAAAATTATCCGAAGGAAAACTACCAGACACATATAATTCTTGACAACTGTATTGACAATTCGTCAAATATTCTTGAATTTGTCGGAGGTGCAAAAATCTGGAGAGTAGGCGATGAGGCTCCTGTCGGGAAAGATGAGGCTGTTTCGTGGCTGCTCGAGAGGCTGCTTTCGTTTCAGAATATTGATGCTTTTGTGTTTTTGAGTGCTGACCGTTATGTTGATGAAAATTTTCTGCTGTCTGTTAACGCAGCTTTGTATGATGAAAAAATAATAGTCGGTTCTACTGAATATGCTGTAAAAACAAAAAATATCAAAAATTGTATTCAGGCTTCTTATCATAATTATATGAGCAGAATTTTCAATACCGCACGTTCCCTTCTCGGACTGGCAACAGTTGTTGATTCGGATATATTTGTTATAAAACAGGAGGTTCTGGAAAAAATCAAATGCGTTGATTTTCAGGACAACAACAGCGATTTAAAATACACAACTCTTCTTGTTCGCAACAATTTTATTCCCAAATATTATCCGACAGTAAAAACCTTTACTTCAATTTCAAATTACAAAGACAAAAAGCCTTCTGTTACTTTCAAACTCGGTCTTTTCTGGCACTGCCTGAAATTGCTGCCAAAATCAAATTTAAAATTTCTTGAATTTATTATGAACATGCTTGCGCCTAATTTCTGGCTTTTGCTTTTAATATACGCAATTCTGTTTATTTTTACATATAATTATTACTTTATTATTGATTTTTCAGTGGTAATTGCGTGCGGTGTGATTATGGCAGCGGTCTTTCTGGCATCGTTCTTTACTGCAAAATTTAACAGAAAATCGGCTGCATATACTATGCTTTATCCTTTTTATTCTTTGTTTATACTTTTTATAAACATTCCTCTTATGCGTGCTGTGACGAATAAAGTTCTAAAAAAACAACAGAAAAAGTCCTCGTTTGAAATGTCCACAGTTCCTGTTCAGGTTACTGACGGCAGAAATAATCTGCAGTGCAAACTTGATCTTGTCTCAGAAAACGGACTGGTCAAAGCTGTGTTCAGATTTAAAAAGAAAAAATATTCATCCGCATCTCATATTAGAATGCTGGATGCAATAAAAGATATATCGGATAAGCTGAATGAACATGGCTTCAGGCTCAAAATTTGTCAATCCTGCGGTTACTTTAATCTAAATCTGGACGGTTCGACAAATATGGTAAAAGGTTTTTGCAACAGGCTTGTTGTGCAAAAAATGTCAGAAGAACCCATGGACACAATACTGTGGAATGCATGTCCGTATTATCTTCCGCAAGAAGTAAACAAGGTCATTGACATTAATACTTTCCGTGAAAATTCTTAATTGAGGTAAAGATGGAAAACCTTGCAGAATACTGGCTATCTTTTGCTTATATTGAACAGTTAGGAAGTGTTTTTATAAAAATGGTGTTCGATTATTTCGGCTCCCCGAAAGCTGCGTGGTGTGCTGCTCCGGATGAGCTCTATCTTATTGAAAATCTTACCAGAAAGCAGATAGATTATTTTATCAGTGCACGGAAAAATATTGTACCTGAAGAACGGCTTGATTTTATTTTGAATAAAGGTATTAAATTCATCAATTACACTGACCCAGACTATCCTGCACTTCTTAAACAAATACCAAACCCGCCTATGACGCTTTTTTATAAAGGTGATTTGTCCAGATGTAATTTTAATCGTACACTTTCTGTTGTAGGTTCAAGAAAAGCCAGTGAGAGTGCAAAATTAAATCTTGCAAAAATAATATCCGGCTTAAAAAATACTGATGTTTGTATTGTATCAGGACTTGCTGCCGGAATTGATACCTGCGCGCATAAGGCTGCTGTAAATAATAATCTGTCTACAATTGGAGTGATAGGCAGCGGTTTTGATTTTGTTTATCCTGCATCTAACAGAGACCTGTACAGGAAAATCGAAGAGCATTCAGGTGTTATTTTTTCCGAGTACTGGCCGACTGAGCGTCCGATTACATGGCATTTCCCTCACAGAAACAGAATTGTGAGCGGTTTGTCACGTGGCACACTGGTAGCCGAGGCTGCACTAAAAAGCGGTGCGATAATAACTGCAAACCTTTGTCTTGAGCAAAACAGAGAGCTTATGTGCATGCCCGGGCAAATTACCAATCCAAATACTGAAGGGATTTATAAACTTTTGAAAAATGGTGCGGCTCTGGTGACAGACACTCAGGACATTCTTGACACTATGGGCTGGACTTTCCAAAAGCAGCAGGAGCAGGAATCCTTTCAGATTGACGGCATTGAAAAAGAAATATTTGAGATAATTTCTGCAGGAGATTGTGATTTGGATGACATACTTTCTAAAAAAAATATCGAATATGCCGAGCTGATTACTATTTTGACCGGAATGGAATTAAGCGGTCTTATAATGCAGACTGCCGGTGGAAAATATACTGTCTGTCCTTAAACACTCTATTAATTTTTTCTTTCGTATATTGTTACAACATTACGGTTTTCGTTGTGTGCTGATTTAAACATAAGCATTTTTTTGATTTTAAAACCGTTTTTTTCAAAAAAATCATCTGAAGCATAGCAGACTGTTTCAACAGGAATGCTCCTGTCCTTCCCGAAAATAGGCGTTCGTTTATTTGATACATAAAAACATTTTACCGGTGTATCCTGACTGAATACGACATTTGTTTTGTGAACGGCATAGAGTCCTTTGTATGCGTTTTGTGGATGAAGAACAACCGTACTTGTCTGGTATAAATCTGTCAGTACAAGGTAGTCATAATCTTGAAGTCTGTGTTTATCTATATTTTCATAAAGCAGAAAATCAGTTTTATATCCTTGAAAATCGAGCATTTTCATATGGTAAGTACGTGTGTCGCTGGAGGGAAATATTCCTATTTTTGAGCCTTTTGGAAATTCTTCTTTCATATAGTCCCGTACCGTACAAAAAGGCATTTTCCCGTTGTATCCTCTGTATATGGAGCAGGAAATCCTGTTTCTTGCTTCCGTTATACTTGATGCTTCTTTGTACGCTCTGACAGTTGATTTTAGCGAGCGGGCAGCAAGGTGTGTACTTATTAAAAACAGATATGAAAGTGAGAAAAACAGTACAATTACTTTTATAATATTTGTTTTTTTTATGTATGATAAAGCCAGTACCGGAGAGGAGAGTATTATGAAAAATCCGATAAATCTTACACTGAACACCATATATCCGAGAGTCCCCGACATTACCAGCAGATTTATCCAGAATAACAGTCCGAACGGAATGAGCTGCTTATACTTTTGCGGTTTTTCTTTTTTAATTGTAAGAAGTATACATGTTAGTGCGCACGGTAAAAACAGCAAAAATCCAAGTATACCTGCTCCCACAACCGGATCCATAAGCTTATTGTTTACTACATTGCCATCCGACATGGTGACCCCAAGGTTAGGATCAATGTTTAGAAAATGAAGAATAAAGAATTTTGCCGTATTAATATACTGACCGATATATTCACTGTATCTGAAGCCGGAAAAGTCAAACAGCATAAATATGTACCGGATAAAATTGGCAATATACGCTTTGGGGCCGCCCCAGAAGCTGTGTATTATTCTGGAAGAATCGGTGGCAAAAAAGTTTCCGTAGTTTATAAAGTTTAGAATGTAGTTATAGCTCGAAAATATTAAGAAATTCAGAACAAGTAGCAGGCAAAATGCTGTTATCGGTTTGAACCATTCTTTTTTATATTTTAGTATTGAAAAATATATAAGAAGCAGGAAACATCCCGGAAACGCAATTAATGCCGGAGTCTTTGTTCCGAAGGCGAGAGCAAAAGCCAGTGATGAGAAGTATATTTGAGAGTTGTTTCTTTTCTTCAGAGCGTTGAGATAAAGGTATATTCCTGAAAGCACCAGCCCCCCGATTACAATATCTGTTTCATAGCTTGAAGCCTCTGCAATTACAGAAGAAAATGAGCTCAGAATAAAAACGCTCCATAGCTTTTTACGTTCGCTGAAGCCGAATAAATCAAGTATTTTGTAAAGAGAAAACACAGAAGCAATGAAGCCTGTGAATGAAACAAAAGTGAGTCCGTAGTCATTTTTTACAAATGTCATGACCCACATGTATAGAATTTCTGAATTAACCGGCATTACAAGGTTTCTATCATCGGCTATTTCAAAGTGATTAAGGCTGCCCTGCGAAATCCAGAAGGGAACTCTGTTGAGGTGGTATGACATTGCGTCATACGAATTTACCGGCACAAGAATACAGAGTATAATTGCCGTACAGACAAAAAACACAAAGCCTGCTGCCATTAGCATTAAGAATTTGTCTTTTTTCAGTGCATGAAATACACGAACAAAAAATCTTTTTAATTGCGGTTTTGGTAATGTTTTGCCTTTTTTCAGCCATGCTGTAAGAATTGCTGTAAAAAACACTATATTAAAAATCAGTACACCCTGAAATGATATTGCGTTAAAAACAGACAGGATTTCAAATGTGACAACTATCTGTGCAAATGCAGCCAGAAGCGTACAAATAAAACATGTTGAAAAACTTTTTTTTTCGAATATTGAGCACAGGAGGAAAGATGAGCAAAATACCATAAAAAATGATGCAAGAAATAAAATTATC
The DNA here is from genome assembly GCA_944323735.1 of Candidatus Gastranaerophilales bacterium. GTDB lineage: Bacteria > Cyanobacteriota > Vampirovibrionia > Gastranaerophilales > Gastranaerophilaceae > CALUPY01. Next base: position 51,322 of record CALUTO010000004.1, on the reverse strand, counting down.
ATCATATCCTCTGTCTCCTCAATTTCATCCTCTATTTATATCCTATTTGATAAAAACTTTTAGACAAGTGGAGAGTTCAAGAAATTTATACATTTTAATAATATAAGACTGTGCATATTCCACTCTCACTCGTAAACTATTTATTTAGACCGTTTTTTCGGTCTTTTTTTTTGTGTGTACACAGTAAATAAATAAAAACGCCCGATGCGGGCGTTTTTAAGTTCTTATTTTTATTTATAATTATGATGTATGTTTTTATGCATTGATTTCAACTTTTTCTGAAGCTGTTTTTGGTGCACATTCTACAATTGCTCTTGCCATTGCAATCATTTCTATTTCAGAATTGAGTTTGTTGATGCAGGAGCCAACGCCGATTGCACTGGCACCGGCGGCAAATGCCATTGCTGCAGTTGTTGTGGTTATTCCTGAAGCTGTCATTACCGGAATATCAACATTTCTGACGAGTTCAATTGTGTTTGCTATTGAAACCTGTGCTGTTTCAAGCAGACCTCTTGCGCCGGCACTGCTGGCATTTGCAATGGCAGCACCTTCTGTCTGGATAAGGTCAATTCCGATTTCTTCAAGTGCTTTTGCGAGTTCAATCTGCTCTGTTACATCAATATGTCCGGGAACTGTTACACATTTGAATATGTTTGCATTTCCGATTAATTCAAGGGTCTCTTTTACAATATCCAATATTTCCATTGCTGACATTCTCATACCTTTTTTGTAGAGAGCATCAAAGTTTCCGACTTCAATTGCGTCGGCACCGGCTTTAACTGCAGCAGCCAAATCTTCAGGTACTATTGATGAAACAAAAACCGGCAGAGTAGTGTTTTCTTTAGCCATTTCTATGATAGTTTTATCTGCAGCAACGTCCACAGCACTTGCTCCGGCCTTTTCAGCAGCGATAACCACGCTTTTAACTCTGTCGATATCAAAATTGTCTATGCCTGCAATGATTTTTACCGCTCTTTTTTCTGCAAGATGTTTTTCAAATAATTTAATTCTTTTCATAATAAACCTTTCTTATATTTTCCTTAGTTGCTATCATTATTTTCTTCTATATTGTTGTTTACGTCAAGTATGCTCTGCTGTTGAATATCAGTATTCAGTTCCTCAGACGGGCACTGAGCACTATCGTCATCTTCATCAGGGTTTACAATTTTGTTAACCGTGCATACTGTATCACCTTCGGATAAATTCTGGATTTTTACACCTGTTGCAGGTCTGCCCTGACGTGAGATGCAGTCGGCTTTGATTCTGGAGACAACTCCGTTGGCGGTAACAACCATGATTTCGTCGCTTTCTTCAACAATTGTAAGTGCGACAAGTCTCGATGTTGATGTTTTGAATTTTGTTGCTATCAGTCCGATGCCGCCTCTGTTCTGGGGTCTGAATTCAGAAAGTTTAGAGCGTTTTCCGAACCCGTCAGATGTTACAACAAGCAAATCTGCATCATAGTTTCTCGGAACGATATCGCAGCCGATTATGCTGTCCTGTGCTCTGAGCTTCATTGAATTTACTCCTCTTGCACTTCTTCCGAGCGGTCTGAGGTCATTTATCGGGAATCTTATTGCCATACCGCAGCTTGTTCCTATAATGACTTCATCATTGTCAGCAGCCTGTTTTACCCAGCAGAGTCTGTCGCCTTCCTCCAGTCCTATTGCAATTATGCCGCTTCTTCTGATATTTTCGAAATTGTCGAGGCTGATGCGTTTGATATAGCCTTTCTGCGTAAGCATAATGAGGTTTGTTGCTGACTTGAAGTCACTGACGGGAACGACTGCCGTAATTTGTTCATCCTGCTCAATCGGGAGTACATTAATGATAGGCAGACCTTTTGCCTGTCTTTGCCCTTCCGGAAAGTCATAGACATTCAGACTGTAAACAGTACCTTTTGAGCTGAAGAAGAGCACTTTATCATGCATCATTGCCGTAAAGAATTGATCCACGTCATCGTCTTCTTTTGTTTTTATACCGCCTTTACCTCTTGTTGCACGGTTCTGTCGTTCAAATGTGTCTAAAGAAATACGTTTCAGGTAGCCCTGACGTGTAATGAATACAGCCATCGGAACATTCGGAGTTAAATCTTCAATTGTCATTTCATCAGCTTCGGGCACGATTTGTGTTCTTCTGTCATCACCGTATTTTTCTTTGTCCTCACGCAGTTCATCTTTAATCAGATTGAGAACTTTTTGTCTGTCAGCAAGAATAGCTTCATACTCTGCAATTTTCTTCTGTAATTCTTCGTACTCTGCTTTAATTTTATCCTGTTCTAATCCGGTTAATCTTCTCAATTGCATTTCGAGGATTGCATTAGCCTGGTCAGCGTCCAGTCCGAATCTGGACATCAAGCCCACACGAGCCTCATCGGTAGTTTTTGATTTTTTAATGAGTTCAATGACTTCATCAAGATGTCCGAGTGCAATGAGCAAACCTGCCAGAATATGTGCTCTGATTTTTGCTTTTTTCAGGAAAAAAATTGTTCTTCTTGTGACTATCTCAACTCTGTGTTCAACAAATTCGTTTAGAACTTCGTAAAGGTTCATTAATCTTGGCTGTTTCCCGACAAGAGCCAGCATGTTCACTCCGAATGTTGTTCTCAGCTGGGTGAATTTGAAAAGATTGTTTTTTACGACTTCCGGTTTTGCATCCCGCTTCAGCTCTATTACAATACGCATGCCGTCTCTGTCAGATTCATCTCTCAAATCGGAAATGCCGTCGATTTTTTTGTCTCTGACAAGCTCTGCAATTTTTTCAATAAGCTGTGCTTTGTTAACCTGATAGGGTATTTCGGTAACGATAATCGCTGTTCTCGCCTGTCTGCCGTTTCCGCCGGGGATTTCTTCAAAGGCAGCAACAGCCTGCATCTTTATGGAGCCTCTTCCTGTTGTGTATGCCTGTTTAATATCCTGAAGCCCGACTATTGTTGCTGCTGTAGGGAAATCGGGCCCTTTAATATATTGCATCAATCCTTCGACTGTTATATCAGGATTATCAATTAGTGCAATTGTTCCATCCACAATTTCTCTTAAGTTGTGCGGAGGGATGTTTGTTGCCATGCCGACAGCAATACCAGAAACACCGTTTAATAGCAGCATGGGCAGTCTGACCGGCAAAACAGAAGGTTCTTCAAGCGAACCGTCAAAGTTCGGGGTAAAATCAACTGTTTCACAGTCAATATCCGCAAGCATAGAGGTCGTTATTTTGTGCATTCTTGCTTCTGTATACCTCATTGCAGCTGCAGAGTCGCCGTCTACCGAACCGAAGTTTCCATGACCGTCAATGGTCAGATACCTTGTCGCAAAAGGCTGTGCCATACGTACCAGTGATTCATATACTGCCGAATCGCCGTGCGGGTGATATTTACCGAGAACTTCACCGACGATTCTCGCACTTTTTTTGAACGGTTTATCAGGGGTCATGCCCAGTTCGTTCATTGCAAATAATATACGTCTGTGCACCGGCTTCAGACCGTCTCTTACATCGGGAAGTGCACGTCCAACGATTACGGACATTGCATAATCAATATAAGAGCGTTTCATTTCATCTCTAATATTTACCGGTACTATCTTTCCATCTTCAAATAAATTCTGTTGACTCAAATCTGCCACCCCATAATTGTCTCTTTGCTACTATATTTTAGCACGAACAAACTCTTGTGCAAATTGTAAAAATTAGAGGATATATGTATTGGGATTTTAATATAAATACCGGAAATCACCGGCAAGAGATTGTTTCAGTGCTGTAAAATTCAGGATTTTGAACAGACGCAAAGTGACATTATGACTGTTTTTTTTAATATCCGGTGAAAAATTCCATATAACTTCTGAATATTACAAAATTTTTTATTTATTTATATTATAATTAAATATAAACTTAGTAAGTGAAGCAGACTAAATTGACCGGCAGGTGGAATATGAAGTACACAAATGAAATCAGAGTATACTATGCAGACACGGATTCATACGGGGTTGTATGGCACGGTGCATACTTAAGATGGCTTGAGGCTGCAAGAGTTGAATATACAGACAGAGTTCTCGGCATTGATTTAAAAAAACTTATGGAAAACGGGATTCTTCTTCCTCTCGTTGAGCTTAATATTAAATACAAGCAGTCTGCAAAACTGGATGACAGGCTAATTTTAGAAACGGAAATTGAAGAAATGCGTCCGAGTGCTATAGTTTTTAAGCAGACATTAAAAAACAAAGACACGGGTGTGGTAAATATTGTCGGGACAGTTACCTGTGTTGCGGTTGATACAGAAAAAAACAAGATGTTTCGCAGGCTTCCGGAAATTTTTACAAAGGCTTTTGATAAAGTTCTTAGTGCTGTTTAAACATTATTTTATATTTACTGTTGTTTCGAGATTGCAGTCAAGATCCCCATAAATGATTTTTGCCTGTTTTTCGTTGTCTTTAGTTAATAATTTGACGTAATTCAGGGTTTTTTGTGCGTAATCGTTTTCTGTCTCATTTGCTTTTACTTTTGCAATCAGTGAATTTCCCTGATAAAAGTTTATATAGCACTGTTCGGGTTTTTTAACCGACATAATACGGTAGTAGCCGGGTTCAATCATTTGTCCGTCCCGTGTAATGAGTGTAACCGGAATCATCAGGGTCGGATAGCTGTCATACAGATTGTTTAAAATTTTCATATCCGGCTGGTTCTCTATATCAGGATTTGCAGGTGCGCCCATTTTTTTCTTTTTCTTTTCTTCTTTTTTTGTTTGTTTTTTCTTGAAAAAATTCAAAACTTTATTAAATTCCTGATCTGTAACGGCTTTTTCCTGTGTTTTTGCAGCATTATCAATTTTTACCGGCTCATCCCAGAAATCTGCATCATCTGCAGACGCAAAATTTGGTGCAAACAAAAATAGTAATAATATAAAAAGAAATCTAATCATGATTTCATGATAATGATTTGAGCCATTTTGTCAAACAGTCCCGTCTTTTTTTATTGCATTCCTTCTTTTCTGCATCTGCTTTATTCCGGGTATTTTGTTGTATAAATTTACAGTATTGATTTTTTCAAATGTAATGCTAAAGTATAATTATTATACTGGCTTAATTATACGGAGAAGGTTATGAAAAAATATATAATTGCGGGTATTTCCGTTGTTTTTGTAATTGCAGCTTTATATACTGCATTTCTTTTTGTTCTTCCGAATGCTGTTAATTTGAACAATTACAAAAAGGATATTCAAAAAATTGTTTTTGATGCAGCAAAAATAAACATAGATGCAGAAAATATAAAAATTGTGACAACCCCCAATCTTGCTGCCGGCGTAAAAATATCAGGATTAAATGCTGCTTATCCTGACGGTGAAAAAATTGCGTCAGCAGACGGAGTACTCATCAGAATAAAATTGGTGCCGCTTCTCTTTAAAACACTCGAACTGGATGCTGTAGCACTAAAAAATCCGTCAGTTGAGATTGGTATGACAGAGGGCGAATTTGATATAATAAAATATCTGGAAAAAGAAATACCGGCTTCTGAAACAGATGAAAAAGCGGCTTCAATGCCTGTAAAAATATCCGAAAAAATGCCAAAAATCGTCGTTGACGGCTATAATGTACTTCTTAAAGATACTAAATCGGGTAACAGTATAAAAGTTTCCGGCTCGCAGTGTGTTATTGACAAAACCGTATTAAACAGACATTTTCGTGTAAAGACTGACGGGAGAGTACTTTTTAACGACAAAGATAATATAAATTATAATGTTAAAATCGACAGTATAATGCCTGAAATCCGGCAGTCACAGTCTGCCCAAAAAAGTGAGCCTGTAAAGTATGATATTGTAAATGAACTTATAAAGTATGATATAAAAGGTAATCTGAATGCGGATTTAAAAATCAAGCGTGCGCTTGATAAAACCTTAAGTTTGAACGGTTTTGCAAATATTGATGATTTTAGTGTAAATATTGGAAAAGAAAAACTTCCGCAAAGCTATCTTCATTTGAATTTTGACGGCAATAAAATACTTGCAGAATCTGATATCAACATCAGTACTGATGAAAAAGCGGATATAAAAGCTAATATTACTCATGGCAGAAAAACCGCAGTAGATTTAAACGTAAAAACAGAAAAGCTCAGTTTTTCAAATATTTTGAAATTTGTAAATGCAATTTTTGAGTCTTTTAATATTCCGAGTGATTTATCAAAAATGAATGCTCAGGGATATATACAGTCAGATTTTAGTTTGAAAACAGACTTGAAAAATTTTGAGTCAAACGGTTATTTTAAAATTCCGTCGGGTTCACTTTCCTATAGCGGATTGAATGTGAATATTAAGGACATAATTGCTGATATAGACTTTTCTGACAACAATGTAAATATCAAAAAAGCTGCTGCGAAAATTAACGGTGCGCTGCTTAATGCAACGGGTACTGTCAACTCTAAATCTGTTGCAGATATAACACTGAATTCAGAAGTAATTCCTCTTAACAGTCTTTATACGGTTTTTGCTCCTGTTGATATTAAAAAAATTTATGATTTACAGAGCGGAACTGTAAGATTAAATGCAGAAATAAAAGGTAAACTTGAGGATATACAGCCGGTAATAGCTCTTAATCTTGACAATTTAAAACTAAAAGACAAAATTAACGGAATAATTTTAAGCAACCAGAACACAAATATTGATATAAAAGCAAAATCAGACAGCTTTAGCGGGCTGGTAACGCTGACCGGAACAAAAGCAACGATGCTCAATCCGCAGATGCGAATGAATGTTCCAGAAATCAATATAGAAATAGACCCGAATGACATAAATATCAGACCTTTTGATATTCTTTTGGACGGTTCTTCGGTAAATATTTCCGGTGATGTTAAAAATTATATGGAAAAAGCATTGATTAATATAATCATAGACGGAACTCTGAATGCTTCTGATTTAAAAAACATGCTGCCTGCGGAAATGAAAAATTTTGTTTCAGCAAAAGGCAAACTGCCTCTCATAGCTGCAGTAACTGGAGACTTAAAGGCTATATCAATAGATGCACAGGTAAAATCCGATGCTGCTAATTATTTTGCGCCTGTTACCGTTCAAAAACTCCTTGATAAGCCGTCAATGGTTTCAGCATCATTGATTTATGCAAATGATGTGATTAATATATCTGATATAGGGCTTTATGCTCTTGCTTCATCATTCACAAAAGATGTAAAAAAGAATCTGCACGGGGCTTTAAAACTGGCCGGTATTGACGGAATAGTTTCCGGACTTTCCAAAACACCCGAACTTAAATTGTCCGTAAATATTGCGGATCCGCTATTGATGTCGCTTCCATCAATGCCTACCGCTTCTTTTAAAACAAGAGGTCATCTTAATATAGGGGGCTGTGTATGTGCACCAAAAATTGACGGTTTTGCCAAAATTTCCGCAATCGGGCTCCCTGATTTGCTTACAAAAGTACAGTCAGTTGATTTGAATTTTAATCAGGGAAAATTGAATGCAGATATTCAGGAGTTGAGCCTTAACGGTTCTGTTTTTAATATTTCTGCTGATGCGCCTTTGAATTTTGGAAACATATTTGTGATAAATAAAATTTCTGTCACGTCTCCGCACGTTGATGCAGATAAAATCTTTAAAATCGCAGAAAGATTTCCTCAATCGGGACCAACATCCGCCGCTGCGGTGAAACGTCCTGTGTATCCTGTAAAAATATTGAGCGGCGAGGGGACAATTGACAAATTTACAATGGGTACTATTGCGGCAAACTCTATTTCTTCAAAATTTACAATGGAAAATGATGTACTCTACCTGAACGGACTTAAGGCCGGTGCATACAACGGTACACTTGAAGGTGATGTCAGCTATGATATAGTTACTCTCCTTGCTAAAGCAAAAGTAAAAGGAAAAGGTATTGATGCTGATTCTGCTGTTAGTGCTTTTATGAACATAAAGGGACAGCTAATGGGGACACTGGATTTAAATGCAGATGTTTCTCTAAAGGGTGCTGAATATAATGAGCAGATGAAAACTCTGAAAGGCAGGGCTGACTTTAAAATAACTGACGGGCAGATGGGCAGTCTGGGAAGAATAGAAACATTTTTAAGAGCAGACAATCTTCTGTCGCAGAGTTTTGTAAATACCCAGCTCGGGTCTCTTGTAGCAGCACTCGGCCCGTACAATACAGGTAAATTTTCTTATTTAAACGGTGATATGACCTTTAGCGGAGGAAATGCAAATATTTCTTATATCAAGTCTTCAGGTCAGGAAATGGCTTTGAATATTTCAGGTACAATGAATCTTATAAACAGTGATGCAAAGTTTGAGATACTGGGTACACTGTCGCCTGATGTTGTAGCTGCACTCGGGCCTGTGGCAGAGTTATCTGTTGAAAATATTGTTTCTCTTATTCCGAAACTCGGTAATGCTATTTCGGGTGCCATGAATAACTATAATATACAGTCCAGTGCTGCTTTACTGGAGAAAATACCGGATTTGACCCCTGCAAAAGAGGGTACAAAGTCATTTAAAGTTGTTTTGAACGGAAATCTTATGAATCCGCCTGCTGCAGTGAAATCTTTTCAGTGGCTGAACTCCGCTGACGATATGCAGTCAGGAAAGACTTCCTTGCTTGAGGCACTCAAGCCTGCTCAAACTGCCGGAGAAGAAAAACCTGTTATAACAAAAGAAGCTGTTAAAGAAGATATCAAAAATCAAATACAGCAGTCTGAAACTGTTCAAAAAATTCAGCAGAATGAGACTATACAGCAGCTCAATTCTATTTTTCAGATGTATAAAGATGCAAAACAAAAAGAGGAAGCTGTGAAACAGGAACAGTCCGGACAGGTGCCAGAACTTCAGACTCAGTAGTATTTTTTGTTAAACATTGTAAATTTTACACTTTATAACGGCAAAAATTTTTTATCACGTTTTTTTTGATTTAAAAACACCGGAGGAAAGGAAATGCAGGTTCAGAGCGTAAATACGTGCGGTAATTTAAAAATTATTACAGTTCAGGATTCACTTTGGAAAAAGCAGTCAAAGCACAGTTATACAGTAGAAAACGATAAATTTGACGAGTTCAGCTCTGAATTACAAAAAGAAAGTATTAGCTGGAAAAAGAAAACAAAAGCAGCTATGATTTCAGGCACTGCGGCAGGCGGGATACTCGGTGCTCTTGCTTCAAAAAATGCCTCGGGTGCAGTTCAGGCTCTATCTACCGTGTTGTGTGCTGCAGCCGGTGCTGCTCTTTCTGCGCTTTCGCTTTCCCAGATTTTTGACATTAAGCACAGAACGCTGCTTGTTAAATTCAATGCACAGCCGGCTATTGATACAAAAAATTCCTGAATTTTAACTATTAATTTTTCGCATTTTATTATATAAACTTATTCTTAATTTTTGTAATTCAAAAAACACTAAAGCCTGACAATTTATTGTTTAATAAATTGTCAAAAATCAGGATAGCTATTATAATAGACAAATAAGTTTACGGAGTTAAAGAGTTTACAATTATGCTGTTTGAAAAAAAAATTAATAAATTAAAAATTGTAATAACTATTTTGCTAATCTTGCTGGCTTCGCTTTTTGTTTATGTTTTTAATGATATTTTTTCATATGCAGAACAGCAGCTTACAGATTTGAGAAGTTCAATAAACACTGACAAAGGTCTCTTTTCTGAAAAATTTCCGCAGGCAAGCGATGATATAATTATTGTGTCAGTTAATGATCTTTCCAGATATAGTGCTGCCCATTCCTCAGAGTTGAATCTTTTAAACTGGCCGTGGTCAAGGGCTGTTTGGGCGGAGTTTATCGATTTTATTGAAAAACAGGAGCCGGAAACTGTTATTGTTGATATTAATTTTTCAAACTATGAAGATATTGCTCTTAGCCGGTATTCTCCTGATATGAAGCTTTCAAAAACACTTTCTTCATATGACAACATTATTCTGGCTACAGCATTAAGAACGCCGTATGTTTCTGCAAATAATGTCGTGCCTGCCAGTATTCTGGACAATTTTGACAATCCTTTTTCTCCTGTAAAAGAATCGCTTGCTGTTCATATTGATGACCCGAACCTTGCTAACAATATTTCTTATTTTTCACACACGCCCATACCTGATATTTATACACAAAATACTACGATGGCTGTGACGAATCTGCCGTTGAGTAAAAAAACTGATAATATACGTTATTCACAGCCTGTATATAAGCTTTTAAAGGGTAACAAAGAATATTACATTCCCTCTCTGGCTTTTGCAGTTTTATTAAAGCAAATAGGGCCGCTGGATGAAGTTGTTATTGAAAATAATGTTTTAAAGGCCGGAAATCACAGAATTCTTCTGGATAATCAGGGACATGCCCTTATTAACTGGCATGGACAAAACGGCACCTATCCTGATATACCGATAAATTCTCTTATGCTCAGCATGGCACGTGGCGATAATTATTTTGTTTATGGCGGTGAAAGATATCCTCTTTCAATGTTCAAAGATAAAATAGTTTTGATTGCCCAGACTCAAATGAGCACAGAAACACACAATACTCCTGTTGACAAGGATATGACGGACGCTGAAATAAAGGCGACTATAATTGACAACTATATAAATGATTCTAATATTTCAAAAATACATAAAAGAAAATTTGCAAAATATTTATCAATGCCGAAAAGTATAATATTGACCGCAGTTTTTTGTGCAGCAATTGTGTTTTCCATAATTATTTCAACAAACCTGCTGCTTGCCTTCACAAACGGGCTGTTTATTATTCTGATATACTGCGGTTTAGGCATACTTTTGTTCTGCCATCCCCGATTTCATCTCCTTATATACATGGCGGTGCCTTTGTATTGCCTTCTTGTTTCGTTTGTTTTGACTTATTATTTGAAGGTTCATCATGAGTTAAAAAAGAGGAAAAAAATTGAAAAAATCTTCGGAAATCTTGTATCGGAACGGGTGCTGAAGCAGATTATGAACAAGCCGCACCGGCTTAACTTAAAATCTTCTGTTCAGAAAGTTACCGTGATGTCGTGCAGTATTTTTAACAATGTGCAGGTTACGGATACAATATCACCGGAAAACTATGTTAATATCATCAATAAGGCGTTTAATATAATCGAATCCGTTATATTTAAATACAACGGAACAATAAACAGATTTGTCGGAAATTCTGTGCTTGTATACTGGGGCTATCCTATACACTCCCGAAAAGATACAGAGAATGCTATAAAAGCCGCAGTTGAGATTGAGGATGAAATAAAAAAATTCTCTGACGGTTTGCGGGAAAAAATGACAGAGGAAGAAGACAGCGAAAATACGGATTTATATGTAAAAGTTAAGATTTCAATAAATACCGGAAACGCAATCATCGGTCAAATCGGCTCAAAATCATTGTCTGATTTCACTCTTCTGGGTGAAACAGTCGATATTGTTGAGAGACTGGAGAGCATTTGCTCGGAATTTGATAAAAACGTTGTTATTACAGAATTTGCGCTTGATGACCTTGATGTCCCTCCTGAAACTGAATATGCCGGTGTTATCAGGCTAAAGAATTCTGATGAAAAGATAAAAATTTATGAGCTAAAACGCAATTCAAATAATGCTGATTAGTTACGACTGTTTTTGTTGACGAAATACAGTGTGTGTTTTATAAATTAATCATGATTAATGTTGACTCAAAAATTTTAGATGCTTTCGTGAATGAAAATGCAGAATTTCTGACCGGCTGCAGGGTGCAAAAAATCCGGCAGCCTACCAGAAAGGAGATAGTTCTTATTCTTCGCAAAAACAGTGAAAGTGCAAAATTGTATATAAATATAAATCCTAATTTTGCACATATTTGTTTGATGAGTAAAGAAAATGAAGAGAAAAGACGGCTTCAGCAGCCACATCACCCGCCGATGTTTTGTATGCTCTTAAGAAAACACATGGAGGGTGCCAGAATTATACGGGTTAATAAACCTGAAAATGAGCGTATAATTGAGATTTATTTTGAGAACTATAATGAAATTGGCGACATTATTGATGAATGTCTTGCGGTAGAGCTTATGGGCAAGCACAGTAATATTGTACTTTATAATACGGATAACAATATCATTATCGGCTGTGCACATAATATTGGTTCGGAAAAAAGCAAAGAACGTGAACTCTCGGGCGGGCTTCCTTATATTTATCCGCCTAAGCAAAATAAAAATAATTTATTGTTAACGAAATATGCAAAATTTGAAAAAATAATTAAACAGAATTTAGACAAAAAATCATTGAAAAATATTATAAATGAAAATTTTCTTGCGCTTCCGCAGATTATTGTTGAAGAAATTTGCAAAAATGAGGGCATTAATGACACATCTCAACTGAGTCTGCAAAAATTATACATCGCACTGCACGGATTTCTTGAGAACAGGGCTCCTGTCTACACTATGTCTGCTGATAAATTGCATTATTCGCCCGTTATTCGATTGGACACCGTGTATAAATGTGTAAATAGTCTAATCGATGACTACTATGCGAATGCGGCAGAAATTGAAAATTTTAAAAATCTCTCAAATGAACTAAAAAACCGTGTTAAAAAAGAAACAGACAGATTAGAAACTGCACTTAAAATCCGGATGCAGCAGATTGAAAAATCGAAAAAGTCTGTGGATTTGAGAAGAAAAGCTGATATTATAACCGCAAATATTTATAAACTTAAAAATTTTAAAAGCCCTGTTGTTTTAACGGATTATAATACAGGCAGAGATATTGAGATAGAAATGGATGACTCAAAAACTGCGGCAGAAAATGCTGCTGATTACTATAAACTCTACAACAAGGCTAAAAAAACGTGTGAAATTGCCGAAAAATTTATTACAGAAACAAAGACAAATCTTGAATACTATTATGAACTTTTATATAGTATTGAAGATGCGCAGTCCTATCAGGATTTGGTTGATATAAAACAGGAAATCATGCCTGATGAATCATTTTCAAAAAAAATTAATCATAACAGCGATGTTAAAATTTACTCTGAAGAGATTAACGGCTACAGGGTATATGTCGGAAAAAATAACAAACAGAATGATTATATTTATTCAAAACTTTCTGCACCTGCTGATTTGTGGTTTCATGTTCTTAATGCCCCGGGCAGCCATGTTTTAATGAAAACAGATAAAAAACTGCCTGATAATGATACTCTTTTGAAAGCTGCCATGCTTGCAAAAAAATATTCGAGTGCAAAAAATTCTTCAAAAACATCTGTAATTTATACACAAAGGAAGTATATAAAGCGTCCGTTGAAAACAAAAAGCGGGTTTGTTGTGTATAAAAACGAACAGGAAATAGTTGTGGAATAAAAAGCTACAGGAGACTAAGCTGTTTTTGCTCTTCTTGCAATATATTCCTCAGAAATTTTTTTCTGTGCCAGACTGTAATACCGTTGTTTTTTATTGCTTCAATGTGTTCTGCAGTGAGATAACCTTTGTTTTTTGCCCAGTTATACTGGGGAAATTTTTTGTCCAATTCATACATAAACCTGTCTCTTGATACCTTTGCAAGAATACTGGCTGCCGCAATTGCAGCGGATTTTGAGTCTCCTTTTATCACGGTAATCTGTTGTGCAGTATAGTTTTTTATTTTTTTATTGCCGTCTACAAGTATTATATTACTCTTTTTGCCGGTTTTTTGAGAAACCTCCTCGCAGGCTCTTTTCATTGCATCTAAAGATGCATTTAGGATATTTTTTTTCTCGATATCCTCCACGCTTGAATACTGTATTGAGTAGACAGAACAGTTTGTTATAATTTCAAACAGTTCTTCTCTGCATTTTTCAGAAAGCTTTTTGGAGTCATTTAACAATTCAAGTTTTTTTAAAACAGATTCATTGATTTCCCTAAAACAAACGGCAGCAGCGTAAACCGGCCCTGCTCCGGGGCCTCTTCCCGCTTCATCAGTTCCTGTTATATATTCACCGTACTGTTTATCAAAGTCAAACAAGCTGCTATTCTTCGTCATCGAGTGTAAATCTTCCTGTCTTTCCTGTTCTGAAATCTGTGAGCACCATCACTGCGGCCTTTGTAACATCAGGTTTTCCCTCTTTTGCGAGCCAGTTGCGTTTTAGTGCAATATTTTCCAGTGAGATTTCCGTGTTTTCCTCAAGATTATAGTAATCTGTTATATTTTGTTTATATTTTTTCTCAAGAATTTTTAACAGTTCTCTTGCCGCATCTTCGTTTTCATAGGCATTTTCACTGACGGAATTTACCATGGCAAGTTTTATTGCTGTTTGCTGGTTTTCCTGTTTCATCGGAATGATTCCGGGTGTGTCAAGCAAATCAATTTTCGGATTAACTCTAACCCATTGTTGTGTTTTCGTTACACCGGCTTTTGCCCCGACTTTTGTTTTTGCTTTTTTGATTAGCTTATTTATAATGCTTGATTTTCCAACATTAGGCATTCCTACCACAACAACACGCACGGGTCTGGGTTGAAGTCCTTTTCTGACAAGTGCTTCTATTTTTTCTTTACCCAGCTCGGCAATTTTGTTTTCAATAGCACTGATATCCGTATTTTTGGCGGCACATGTCTTTAAAACAGGATAGCCTGTTGATTTTTCAAATCTGTTTTTCCAGTAATCAAGCTTTTTTTCGTCTGCAAGATCTGATTTGTTAAGAAGAATGAGTCTTGGCTTTTTACCCAGAAGTTTTTCTATTTCAGGATAGCCTGAGCTTAGCGGGATTCTTGCATCTATTACCTCTATTACAACATCTACAAGACCCAGCATATCCTTTAACTGTTTTTGGGCTTTTGCAATGTGTCCGGGGAACCAGTGAATGTGCTTCATAATAAACCTTCCTAAAAAATAAAGCGGCATTTTAAGGAAATTGACCGCTTTATTTACAAATTTTGTTTTGAATAAAAAGAACTATCTTTTTTCAATTTTTTCTTTAATACGTGTAGCTTTACCTGAACGTTCTCTGAGGTAATAGAGCTTGGCTCTTCTAACGTCACCTCTTCTTAAAACATTGATTTTTTCAATACGGGGTGAGTTAACAGGGAAAACACGTTCAACACCAACGCCCTGAAACGTTTTTCTGACTGTAATTGTTTTGCCGACACCGGAACCTCTTTTTTTGATGATGATGCCTTCAAAAGCCTGTGTTCTTTCTTTTCCGCCTTCAGATATTCTTACGAAAACTTTAACAGTGTCTCCGGGGTTGAGTTCCGGAAGATTATCCCTGAGGTATTGTGTTCCTAATTCTTTTACTAATGGGTTCATTGTCATATTTCCTTACTATTAATTTACGATATATTACGATTTTATAAAAAACATATTTTTATATCAAGTGTCTGCTTAATTTTTCACAACATTTGTAAACAAAAAGTTTTTATAATATTATAAATATTATGATTAAGGTGGATAAAAAGTTATATATTCCGGTTTTATGCTGGATTGTGAAAAAATTGTTCAAATTTGAGAGCTATTTTTATAATGCAAAAAATATAAATTACCCGAAAGAAAAGCCTGCTATTTTTGCACTCTGGCATGCCCATCAGTGCGGGCTTTATGCAATACCCGACAGAGGACAGGTCAATGCACTCATCAGTAAGTCAAATGACGGGGATATAATAGCTGTTGCAAGCGAGTATGTTGGAATAAAAGTAGTCAGAGGCTCCAGTCACAGAAGAGGAGCCGGTGCAACTCTGGAACTTATTGAGAAACTGGAACAGGGTGAGTGTGCAGCAATCACAATTGACGGCCCCAGAGGTCCGAAAGGTGTTGTAAAAGACGGTGTTATAAATATTGCAAAACTTACACAGGCACCTATAATTCCAATGACATGGTATTCTCCGTCAAAATTGCTCTTGAAGTTTAATACATGGGATGAATTCAGATTTCCGCTTTTCGCTGTTAAAACAATAGCTGTTTACGGAGAGCCGATATATGTTCCGGCTGACTGTTCGAAAGAAGAGCTCGAGGTGTACAGAAAAAAACTTGAAACGGCTCTGGCTGAACTGTACAGTTATGCACGGGAAAATTATGATGAACTGTGTAAAAACTAAATTTATTCTTTTATGCATTCTGTGCAGCAGGTGTTCTGTGGAAAAATGAAGCAATTTCCGATTCATTCATTGTGTGGAGTATAGGGCGTCCGTGCGGGCAGGTATACGGATTTTTTGTTGTTTTCCATTTCTTTATAAGCTCTTCCATCTGCCATAAATTTAATTCCTGTCCTGCTTTAATCGCTGCTTTGCACGACATTGTGACAAGCATTTTTTCTTCAAGATTGTTTAAGCTGCCGTGTAAATTTTCTATCAGGTCGGAAATGATTTCCTGCGGCTTAAAATGAGATATAACCTGCGGCACTTTTCTAAAAGTGATTTCTGTGTCAGAAATTTGTTCAATGCCATAGCCGTATTTTTCCAGCTTTTCTTTGTTTTCGACGAGAATTGCCGCATCATTGGGCTCAAGTTTTATTACATCAGAAACTATTAATAGTTGTGAGGGAACATTTTCTATTTCAAGCTGCTGCTTTAATTGTTCAAAAATGTAGCGTTCATCAGCGATATGCTGGTCTACAATATTTAGAGTTCTGTTTTCTTCGAAAATAATATATGTATTCAAATACTGACCGAGAATGGTAAAATCAGAAACTTCATTTGAACCTTCATGTATTGTATCAGCGTTTTTTATCGAATTTGTTTTTTTAAAGAAAGCAGGTGTACTGCATAATAGCTGTGACTGTTTTTCAGAGTTGCTATAACTACTGTTATTATTAACGTTGTTATAGAATGTACGTGGCAGTACACCTTTTTGCAATATGACGTCGGACGTCTTTGCTTTTTCAGTATAATCTGAAAAGATTTTTTTTTCAAGTGGCTTATATTGCGGTAATTCTGCATTGTACAGCTTAGAAATGTCAGGCTGCTGAAAAACGTCCAGTGCTGAAATTAGTGCACTGTAAACAAAGTTAAATATCAGATTAGGATTTTTATATCTTACTTCACGCTTTGTCGGGTGTACATTAACATCCACATCAGCGGCCGGTATTGATAAATTTATGCACGCAAACGGATACTTGCCCTGGGGCAGCATATTTTTGTATGCGGTGTCTATTGCTTTTAGGATGACAGGACACTTTACCACACGGTTATTTACAAAAATGTATATTGATTTTTTGGACGAGCGTGTAAAATCCGGAGTAGATGAGTAACCGGAAATTTCTATATGTTCTGTTTCATCTGTTTTTTCAATTTTTTTAAGTTCCCCTGCAATTGTGTTTGAGTAAATCTCTGTGAGTGTGCACAACAAATCGCCGCTTCCTGATGTTTGCACAGGAATGCTGTTTCCGTTTTTTAGGGTAAAAGAGACAGACGGGTTTGCGATAGCCGTACTTTGCACAACTTCTGTTATATACGACAGCTCTACCCTTTCCGATTTGAGAAATTTCTGCCGCACAGGAACATTGTAAAACAGGTCTTTTACTTCCATCGTTGTGCCCTGTGAACAGCCGCAAGGTGCTCTTTTTACCCGTGACTCTTCACATTCCACCTTTGTGCCTGTCTCGAGATTTTTTGTTCTTGTTGTACAGGTAACTTTTGCTATGGAAATTATACTCGCAAGTGCTTCTCCCCTGAAGCCGAGTGAGCTTATTTTAAAAAGGTCGTCCTGTGTTTCAATTTTGCTTGTTGCATGTTTTGTAAATGCGAGCTCTATGTCATCAGGATGAATACCCGAACCATTATCGGCAACACGGATATTTCGACAGTCATTTGAAATCTCTATTTCAATTTTTGAAGCTTTTGCATCCAGTGCATTTTCGACAAGCTCTTTTACTACTGATGCAGGACGTTCAATAACTTCGCCTGCAGCTATCTGGTTTATAAGCTGGCGGGATAGTTGATGTATTCTTTTCATATAAATAGAGTAGTAAAATTTTGCATTGCGGTCAAGTTGTATTTTATAATTTATGACTCAGTGATTGAAACATTTGTTATTCCGGCATTTCTGGCAGAATCCATTACTTTAACAACAGCCCCGTGTGAAGATTCCGGCTGTGCAAGTATAAGAAGACCGTCCGGAAAATCTTTTGCACTGTCTTTTATCAGTGCTTCAAGTTTTTCTGGCCGGATTTCATTTTCTCCGAGGAAAAACCGGTCATCGTTTGTTACCGTAATATTTAACAGCTTGCTGTCTTTTATTTCTTCTGCTTCAACATTATTCGGAACAGACAGATTCAGCCCCTGCTGGTCAAGAAGCGGAGCAATGACCATCATGATTATAAGAAGTACAAGAAATATGTCTGTAAGCGGTGTTATATTTATTTCATTAAATGTATTTCTTTCTCTTGACATCGTTTTATTCCTCATCAGGTAATTCAGGCTGTTGTGTCTGTTGGCTCGCAAGATCTTTTTGTTCTTTTTTTGAAAGAGGCTCCCCTGCGACTATTAATTTTTCATATTCAGCTGTTTGCGCAGCCTGCATTATTTTCATGATTTCTTTGCTCTTTGCACTTTCATCGGCCTTTACGACTATCTCTTTTTTTTCAAGCGAGGGCTTCAGTGCGAGAAGCTCAGGCACAAGCTGTTCCTCCGAAATCTTCTTTCCGTTTACAAACAGAGAACCGTCTTTCGTGAGAGAAACAACTGCGTCTTTTTCCTCAACAGACAGTCCGCTGTTGATTTCCGGAACTTTTATATTGTTGTCAATTGACTGAAATGTCGGTGCAATGACCATCATAATTATAAGCAGCACAAGAAATATATCTGTCAGCGGTGTTATGTTTATTTCAGTAAAAAGTGCTTCTTTTCCTTTAGATGTTTTGAAAGCCATGATTTAATCCTTATGATTTTACGGACGCTGATACTTACAGGGCAATATTTGTCTGCTGCTGCAGCGTAACGTCATCTTCACTGTCGACAAAGCTTAAGAAAAGAAGTTTTATGAGCTGGAAATCATCTTCAAATCTTTTAACAGTTGACTGGAAATAATTGTAGAAAATTACTGCAACAATTGCTACACCAAGACCGAGAGCTGTAGCGATAAGTGCAGAAGCAATACCTGATGCAACTGCAGCCGACTGGTTTCCCTGAACGGCCAAATCCTGAAATGTGTACAGAATTCTGACTACTGTGCCGAACAAACCGAGGAACGGGCACACACCGCCTATTGTACCGAGAATAGTCAAATGACTTTCCAGTTTTCTTGTTGCAAGGCTTGCTGCAATGTCAAACGAACGGGAAAATCCGCTCCTTTGTTCTGAAAAAATTCTTACGGCCTCTTCTGTCACTTCTCCGATAATTCCGCCCAGTTGAACGCTTAAGTTCTGTGCGCCGTCAAGATTATTGCGTGCAAGTTCTTTTTGAATTTTCGGAATGAATTGTACTACATCTCTTTTATTGTTGCCGTAGTAATTGAAGCGGTTTATTGCAACTCCGATTGTTAAAAATGAACATATCAGGATAGGTGCGATAATCCAAATATCCTCTATCATTGCGTTCAAAAGTAGTTCCATAGTTTTCCTCTTTCTCTTTATTTTGATTGTTTTGTCTTTGCTTGTGAATTTTTGTCTGCCGGTATTTAGTACATTGAAGCACCGAATACATTGTAGTCAAATGTAAACTGTATATCCACGCTGTCGCCTCTGTATTCCGGAGGCAGCGGTTTAAACGGTGCCGTGAGTTCTACTGCATGCTTTGCAGCACTGTCTGCTGCCGGCAGTCCCGATGATTTTATGACTCTGTTTGATAACAATCTGCCGTCTCTTGCGATTTTAAACATCAGTACGACACGTTTGCTTTCATTTCCCTTCGGCGGATCCCAGTTCATTTTTATTCTTCTCTGGAGTTCACGCATGTACGGGCCAAAATCAGGTTCTTTTAGCGCATCAATGCCTGGTGCTCCTTTAGGGTTGCCGGGGCCGGGGTTTCCTATACTGCCGCCGCCAGCACCGCCTCTTCCTGTTCCGGAACGTTTAGCACCTGCAGAGCTTCCTGAACCTGCCGGTGAAAAGCTCGGAGAGGGTGAAAACCTTCCGCCGCCAGCAGTGCCCGAAGCACGGCCGCCGGAGGGTGAGCCGGTAACAGGGCCGCCTGTCGGGCCTGTTACTTTCGGAGCTGTTGTTTTAGGTACGGGCATGTTAAATGAACCTTTGGGTCTTTGAACTGTTTTGGGTGCAGCAGGTTTTAGAGCCGGTCTGGGTGCAGGCTGTGTGACAGTTGATTGTGTTGTTCCCTGTTGTTTTTGAGGCTGCGGTTTAGGGACGGGTTTTTCAATTTTTGGTGCTTCCCATGGCATGGTCACCTGTTTTTTAGATGGAGTAGGTGCCTTTTGTGCAGGTTTTTGCTGCTGCTTTTTCGGCGTTTGCACGGTTTTTTGCGGTTGAGTTCTCTGCTGCACTCTTTTTTTCTGTGCCGGTTTGCCCTGAGTGGACGATGCAGCTTTCGGTGCCGGTGAAGGGGACGATACAGGCAGAGAAACCGGACGTTTCGGATCATGAATGCCGCCGGCTCTGGAATTTCTGTCAGCCCTGTATTTTGTATTCTTGTTTATTGGCTCTGCTGTATTCTGCACAAGTACAAATTCAATATCTTTGGGTTTGGGCTCAGGCTTATGGAAAAGGGCAAAATTCACACCCAGAAGTGCGAGTATAAATATAATAAGCCAGATTACGCCTATTGTAACCGGATGCAGCATTGCGGATATAAAAACACAAGTTTTTAACGGTATTTCATCCGGTTCTTTTTTGTAAAGAGCATGCGTAAAACGTTTGCTGTTGTTTTCTTCTTCTGTTTCCTGTTCTAAAAACGGGTTATTTCCTAATATAGTCATTTTTTCCCCAAATCTTATTTTGGTCATAGTCTAGCAGAAAGCCGGCTTTAAAACAAATTAGCTGATTGGCTTATTTGTTGTTCATAACCGGTATTAGTCCGGCCGTCATCCCAAACTTGACAGCCGGTACCGGTATTAATTTTAATAGCTGTTCTGCACGGGGGTAACGGTCGCAGGCTGGTCAATAACAATATTTATTTGTGTTCCGGGTGTGATTTCTACATCTTCGCCCTTATCCCACAGTGATTTGCCAAGACCTGCAACTGCACCGACTGCAGTACCAAAAGCGGCTCCCTTGCCGACCTTCCCTCCGGAAAGCGGCCCCATTACTGTTCCTCCCACTGCGCCTACAGCAGTTCCTACTGCAATATCTTTTGCATATTCTTTAGCTGTATCCATTTTTGTACCGCCGACAAGGAGTCCTGTGCCGTCTTCTGTTTGTATTTTACCGGAAATCGGTATCATCTGTCCGAAAGGAGTCAGTATGTTAGTGAATTTTAACATTAGCTGGCCGTTAATACCTGCTCTTCCTGCTTTTTTAACCTGAATAACAGTACCGTTTACCGTACTTCCTGACGGTGCTATCAATGTATTGTTGTAATAGAAATTTTGCGGTATTGAAAAGGAAACGCCCTGTCCGAGCGACAGCTGCGAGGATGAAAGCTGAATGGTTGTCATAGCAGGAATTGAAGTTCCTGACGGAACCATTACCACTTTGCCCTGAAGAGGCTGAGAGGCAGCACAAGCACTAAATGAATTGCTTTCCATGCCTGCCGATAAAAACATTATGGATAATCCTAAAACAGCTGAAAATACTAGCTTTTTCATCAATTCTCTTACCTCCGATAACTTCACTGTACATGTATTATAACGTAATTAAAAAAAAATTGTTCAATTTCTTTTCCCGGGTTTTTACATAATAACATGAAAAATATACAATTAAAAATTATTAATAATACATTGACAGCCGGTTTTGCTTGTAGTTTTATTATTATTGTACATGCGGTTAAATACGATGTGTGCTGAACATCCTTTTAGCTGTTTGTATGGCCGGCGGAGAGCCCGTTGCCACGTCTTCCGCAAATTTATTATATAATTTACAAAGGAGATAACATGCCAACTATTGCACAATTGGTAAGAAAAGAAAGAAAAAAACTTACATATAAAACAAAATCACCGGCTTTGACCGAGTGTCCGCAGAGAAGAGGTGTATGTACCAGAGTTTACACAACTACACCTAAAAAACCTAACTCTGCATTGAGAAAGGTTGCAAGGGTCAGACTCACTAACCAGTATGAAGTTTCAGCTTACATACCCGGTATCGGTCATAACCTTCAGGAACACTCTGTTGTGCTTATCAGAGGCGGCAGGGTAAAAGATCTTCCCGGTGTCAGATATCACATTATCAGAGGTACTCTTGATACAGCAGGTGTTGCTAACAGAGCACAGGCCCGTTCAAAATACGGTGCTAAAAAAGCTAAGAAAAAATAAACTAATAAACTGATATCTGTTTAAAGTATTATTTTACACGTGGTTGTAAAGGTTTTTATTTTAACATTCAGTAAATATAAATATGTTTAGAAAATTGTAAAGGAAATATAATAATGTCTAGAAGAAATAAACCGCCAAAAAGAATACCTGCGCCTGATGCAGTATATAACAGCGTGGATATAGCAAAATTTATCAACAGACTCATGAGACGTGGTAAAAAATCTATTGCAGAAAGAATTTTTTATGACACTATGAAGCTCATTCAGGAAAAAACAAATCAGGATCCTATTGAAGTATATAACAAAGCAATGACCAATACGACACCGCTTCTTGAAGTTAAAGCAAGAAGAATCGGCGGTTCTACTTATCAGGTTCCTGTTGAAGTTAAACCTGACAGAGGCAGAGGTCTTGGTGCTATATGGATGATTGATGCAGCAAAGAAAAGACACGGAAAATGCATGGAAGAAAAACTTTCTGCTGAAATCATTGATGCTTCAAACGGTAACGGTGCTGCCTGCAAAAAGCGTGAAGACACTCACAAAATGGCTGAAGCTAACAAGGCTTTTGCACATTATCGTTATTAATAAATTATTTGTAAAATTTTATAAAAAGAAACGGTACTTAAAAAATGTACCGTTTCTTTTTTGTTTTAAATTGAACTAGTTTATTATTAGAAAGGATTTGAGTTTTCTTGCACTTTTTTTCTTATCTGAAATAATTTCAAAATTTTTATAAGCCATATTATCCGTGCCTTTAAAATTTAGGGAAGTAGAGCCGCCTCCGTCGAAGTTCATAGCTTTATCCAAATTCAAATCAGCACAGATTTTCGAAAGTTCCGGCAGTGTCACTTTGTGTTTTACCGTGGCAATTATCAGATACAAATCTTTTCCTTTAATTCCGATTGCGGTTCTTGCACATTTTTTCAGTGCAGTTATTGAATCTCGCACAACTTTATCCCCGTCTTTAGCCACAAAATACTCCTCCTCCATTCGCAGGTTAGGATAAAGCTCGGGGCCGGCTTGAATTGAGTGGACAATTTTGCACCTGTCAAACCGTTTTTTGCTTGCCGGTGCCGAATGTTTCTGGATATCGAATTTCATCTCTCCGCCGCAATCCAGTACTCTGAATTCTGTTCTGTCCAAAATTTCATCAAGATGCGCAGCAAGAGACGGACTGTTCATAAGAGACTGATTTTTTGTGGGGTCAAGTACGGTTTCGCCGTCAATAACAACATATGATACCGTGCGCTTATTGTTGGCATCGAAGTATCCTCCGTTTACAACAAGCTCAACATTCAGTGCATCGTACACGCTTTTATTAAATGTCAGAAGTTTTGTTACGTGTGGTCTGATTAGATTTATTTTTTCATACGGTATTCTTATAATATACAGACCGTTTTTATTTTCAATTTCAATTCTTCTCGGCGCAGTCGGAGGTTTTTTTACCACCTCGAAGGCAGGTTCCGGTATTCCGAAATATTGCTGCTGTTCTTCAATGGTTGCAGAAGAAACAGCATATGAAGAACCAACCGACATTGCCAGAAGAAGCAATATCGAAACTGTTCGTTTTGTAAACATATCAAAGATCCTTTATTCTCTTAAATACTAATATGGCAATTATAATCACTACAGGCTGGATTGTTGATGTAATATACGGGCTCAGCAGTCCTTTTTCTGCACACATATCAAAGAACGGCAGAGTAATATAATATCCGAACACTATTGATAATCCAATAGTAAATCCGACGAGTCTCTGTTCTCTAGGCTGGCTAAACCCGAGAAGGCAGCCCAGCACGGCAAACAGTATGCAGATAATAGAGTGGAAGTATCTTTGAAGATATTTATTCAGCATAAAACGGTACTCGTCTTTGAGACCTTCCTGTTTTAAAAGCCTTATGTATTCTGTAATTTCAGAATTATTCATTTCTCTGTCACGTTTGACTGAATACTTCATAAGTTTGTATGCAGTATCAGCTTTTTCTCCGTCCAGAACCCTTTGTGTATGATAATTGCTTATGCTTTTAAAAACACCATCTTCCGTGAGCTGATATTTTTTTACGTTATATACCCACCACTGATTGTTTTTGTATACAGCATAATCTGCCATAAGCACGTTGTTCAGTACGCTTGTATCTGTGTACTGGTTTTCGTTAAAGTTTAGTACTATGGGGTTGCTTATTTGATTGTTGTGATATCTCGGGACAACGAGTATCCGTTCCATTCGGTCATTTTTTTTGTTTTTTATCGTAAAAACAAAATGAGTTTGATATGATTCATTTTTAAGAGCAAGTATTTTCTTCTCGCTCTGGGGAATAAGCGTGTTATACAATGAAAAGCAAATGACGGTAAAAATGACGCTCAGTGCAATAATAGGAGTCACTATTCTCCAGAAGGTAAGCCCTATGCCCCTCAATATAGTCAGTTCAAAGTCTTTACTCAGTTTATCGAATGTAAATAAAGTACCGAGCAGTAATCCGACAGGCAATGCTTTTCCTACAATTTTCGGGATTTCATTGATTAAAAGCTGAATTCCGACCCACGGAGTGTATATCCCTGCGAGTGTTCTTTTAATCACCTTTAACAGAGTTTCAGGAGCAATCCAAATTACAACAAATAGCACTATACAAACAAGTGTTGCTGCAAAAACCTGTTTTGTAATATATCTGTCAAAAATCTTTACCCCAAAGCTCATTACAGAGTGAAATCCTTTCCTAAATAAAATTCTTTTGCCGTAGGATCAACAGCAACATCCTCACTTCTTCCCTGAATTTTTATTTTTCCGTCAAATATAACATACGCTCTGTCCGTGATAGAAAGCGTTGCTTTCGGGTTGTGATCGGTAATCAGAACCCCCAGACCTTTTTCCTCTGAAAGTTTTCTGATGTTATCTTTAATTTCTCCGATTGCAATCGGGTCAATACCGGTAAAGGGCTCATCCAGTAATATAAATTCCGGACTTGCAGCAAGCGCACGTGCAAGCTCTACTCTTCTTCTTTCTCCGCCGGACAAAGAAACTGCACTGGATTTTCTGTGCCGTGTCATGCCGAATTCATTAAGTAAATCCTCCAGTTTTTGTTTCTTTTCCTCCGGATTTAACTTGTCATTCATTTCGAGAACAAGTTTTATGTTATCTTCAACGGATAGTTTTCTGAAAATAGATGCTTCCTGCGGCAGATAGCCTATTCCTTCTTTTGCACGAACATTCATGGGTACATTTGTGAGGTCTTTGTCACCGAGAAAAACCTGTCCGCCATTAGGCTTTACCAGTCCGACTACCATATAGAAAGTTGTTGTTTTTCCTGCGCCGTTAGGGCCGAGCAAACCGACAACTTCTCCTTTGTTTACCTCAAAGCTGATGTCATTTACTACAGTCCTGTCTCCGTATATCTTTACAAGATTTTTTGCTGATATTTTCATTATATAATTCCAAAATATTTAGTTATCCACTCACAAAAGTTTAGCATAAAAATACCGTACAGGTTATTGTAAGTTTTTCTAATTTAAACTTTTTATACAATTTGTTATAAAATTATATAAAAAAAGCAAATTTTGTTGATAAACAGGTTTATTATACATGTGTAAAAGCGGATTGAAGTAAAAAATAGAACATGATTGGTTTAGGAACAAATTATAATTTAAATTGCAGCACTTATACGCCGGCGTTCAAAAATAATCCCTACTACGGCGGCGGTTACGCTGCTCCTTCTGCTGTGGACAGTGCTGCAAAAACTCTCGGCAGTGCAGCACTGCTGCAGATTATTGCAATGTCTCTGCAGACGCTTTCACAGTGGTGTTCTGCTAAACTAATGCAGGGCAAATCATTTGCTGATAATAATATAGTAAGAAATATCGCCCGTGACATGGCAGAAAAAAATAATCTGAAAATCACGCTTGGTTATGTAGATGAGGCAAACAAACATATTTTTGAAAGCCGGTATAATGCGCCTAATGCATTTAATCAGGTAGCAAAAGGTGCAAATGCATTTTTCAGCAGTAATTTAAACCTTGCTGTAGCCCCGAAATCAAAACCCTATTTGATACTCCATGAAATCGGACACGGAGTAAATGCGAGCAAAGGCAAATTTATGCGCTTTCTTCAAAACTCCAGATATAAACTTGCAAGCCTGCCCACAGCTCTGCTTTTAACAAACGGACTGCTTCCAAAAAGTCAGGAGGATGGAAAAACATTTATTGAGCGGCATGCCGGAAAAATCGGTTTTGCTGCGTTTTTGCCGACGATTATTGAAGAAGGGATTGCCTCCATACGTGGAATAAATGCTGCAAAAGCTGCAAAGCAGGTTTACGGCAATAAAATTAATCTTGCGCCTCTGAAGAAAAACTATTTCTTTGCATGGATGACTTATCTTATATCAGGGCTTCTGCTTGGTGTCAGCATGAAACAGACCATGCTTTCTGAGTAAAATATCTAATATTTGTGTAATTATTGTTTGTGTTATTCTTTTCTTATGAAAAAGATTTTTAAAACAACAGTCCACAATCTTGATGAAACAGAAAAACTTGCGAAAAATTTTGCCCGGCTTGTGCGAAAAAACGGTGCATTTGTTTGCCTTTACGGTGATATTGGTGCTGGTAAAACTGCTTTTTCAAGATTTTGTGCAAAATATATGAATGTAAAAGAAAAGGTCACAAGTCCCAGTTTTGTGATTATAAATGAATATCATTCAGGGGACATTCCCGTATATCATTTCGATTTGTACAGGCTGGAAAATGAGGGTGTGAAAACAATTGCCGATGAACTGACTGAATACTCAAAAGACGGTGTGCTGACGCTTGTTGAATGGGCGCAGTTTTCTGACGTTGAGTTGCCGTTCGGGCGAATTGAAATAAAAATAGACTATATTGATGACAACACACGTAGTTTTGAATTTTCAACAAACAGTGAAAAATACATAGATATTTTAGAAGGGCTTAAACAGTGAAACTCCTTACATTTGATACATGTCTGAATAAAACATATGTAACGCTCTCAGATGACGGAAAAATACTTGAATCAAGAACTATTGAAAACAGAGATGAAAAATACCACTCTGCGTTTTTGATTTCTACAATTGCCGAAATACTTAAAAAATACGGTTTAAAAATGCAGGATATTGATGCTCTGGGTACAAATACTGGTCCCGGAAGCTTTACCGGAATAAGAGCATGTGTTACTGTTGCCAGAGTAATCGCACAGCAGCTTGATTGCCCGCTTGCCGGTGTTTCATCGCTTGAAATACTTTCAAAACTTGTTAGACATCCGGAAAAAAACACGGCGGTAATGCTTGATGCAAGAAAAAATCAGTTCTATCTTGCTGTTTATGACAGAAACGGCAATGAGTTAACAGCTCCGGCTCTTATTAATTCTGAAGAAGCGGAAAACTTTAAAGACTGCCGTATTATCTCGGATGAAGCTGTACATAAATACCTTAAAGAAAGAAATATCGGCTCTGAATTATATACCGGTTTTAGTGATGATTTAGGCATTATATTAAATAATATCGCATATAAAAAAATTAAAATCTCCGACTGCAGCTGGGCTAAGCTTAAACCGCTGTATTTACAGGCACCGCCGGTTACCATGCCGAAAACTTTAAAATAATTTTGCGTTTTGGCAGTCAAACATTCAAAACATTCAAATTTTTTGTAGTAAAATTTTATTATAAACAGTCTTAGAGGAATTAAATATGTCTGAAACAGTTAAAAATAATATACTAACAGGTGCTCAAATAAGAGAAGCATTTCTGAAATTTTTTGAGGAAAAACATCAGTCAACCAGAGTTGCAAGCTCCAGTCTCGTGCCTGACAATCCGACAGTTTTGCTCACAACTGCCGGCATGCTCCAGTTTGTTCCTTATTTTCTCGGATATGAGGAATGCCCTTATGAACCCAAAAGAATTACAACCTGCCAGAAATGCGCCAGAGCCGGCGGAAAAGATTCAGATATTGAAAATGTCGGCAGAACTCCAAGGCACCATACATTTTTTGAAATGCTGGGAAATTTCAGCTTTGGCGACTATTACAAAAAAGATGTAATCCCCTGGGCATGGGATTTTGTTACAAATTATCTGAAACTGGATAAAAACAGATTGTATGTTACGATTTACGAAACAGATGACGAGGCATTTGATATATGGACAAAAGATGTCGGCGTTCCTCCAGAACGTATATTTAGAAAAGGTAAAAAAGATAATTTCTGGGGCCCTGTTTCTGATGTAGGCTCTTGCGGTCCTTGTTCCGAAATTCATTATGATCTCGGTGAAGAGCTGAAATGTTCGGATAACTGCTCTGTTGCGACATGTGAGTGCGACAGATGGGTTGAGATATGGAATCTCGTTTTCACGGAACTTTTTAAAGACAAAGAAGGAAATTACACTCCTCTTGAAAAGAAAAATGTTGATACAGGCATGGGACTGGAGCGTATAACAATGGTTGTACAGGGCAAAACCTCCACCTTTGAAACGGACTTATTGACGCCTATATTAAATCAGGTCTGCGAAATGTCAGGTAAAAAGTATAAAGAAAATGAAAAAACAGACATTTCTTTGAGAATAATCACAGACCATGCCCGCTGTGTTACATTTATGATATCAGACGGTATTGTTCCTGGTAATGAAGGCAGAAACTATGTTTTGCGAATGATATTAAGGCGTGCGCTCAGACACGGAAAAATGCTGGGACTTGAGCTTCCTTTTCTCTATAAACTTGTGGATGTGGTTGTTGATAATTACAAAGAGGCCTATCCCGAGCTTGAAGCAAACCGTAAGAAAATTATAGATATTATAAAAAAAGAAGAAGAAAAATTTAAACAAACTCTGGATAGAGGGCAAAAGCTGCTTGAGGACATAATCCGGAATGCAAAATCTGCCGGCACAATAATCTCCGGTGAAGATGCATTTAAATTGTACGACACATATGGATTTCCGCTTGAGCTTACTGTCGAAATAGCAGAAGAAAACGGTCTTTCTGTTGACAAAGATGGTTTTACGCTGCAGATGAAAGAGCAAAAAGAACGGGCAAAAGCTGCTGCGCAAAAGATTATTTTAACAGACGACCTTGTATATATTGACATTGAAAAGGAACACGGAGAAACTGTTTTTACCGGATATACCGATAATGAAAGTAACTCAAAAATCGTTGCACTTGTTTCTGATGCAAAAATAGCAGACAGTGCAGATGAGGGTGAAACGGTGGACATAGTGCTTGATAAAACTCCGTTTTATGCAGAAGCCGGCGGTCAGGTAGGAGACACCGGTGTTATATACAATGAAAACTTCAGGGCAGAAGTTTTGAACACCTTTAAAGTCGATAAACTCTGGGCACACAGGGTAAAAATTCTCGAGGGCTTCGTAAAAACAGGTGAAACGGTTACAGCGTCAATTGATGCAGGGCGCAGAAAACAGGTGACTGCTCACCATACAAATGCACACCTGCTGCAGGCTGCACTTATTAAAGTTCTTGGTAATGAAGTAAAACAGGCCGGCTCACAGGTTGAACCGGACAAAACCCGCTTTGACTTTTCTTTCAACAGAGCCATGACAAAATCAGAGATATCTCAGGTTGAGGAAATCATGAATAAATGGATTTCCGATGGGCTTAAAAGAGAGACCGAAGTCATGGAAATTGAAGAAGCTCAAAAAACCGGTGCAATGGCATTATTCGGTGAAAAATACGGAGATAAAGTGCGTGTTGTATCAGTCGGCGATGTATCAAAAGAGCTCTGCGGCGGCACTCATGTGAATAATACATCAGAAATCAGGCTCACAAAAATCATTTCAGAATCCGCTATTTCTGCCGGTTCAAGGAGAATTGAATCGGTTTGTTCGGATGCTGCCTTCAACTATTTAAATCAAAAAGCCGGAGAAATTGACAATCTTGCACACAGATTTAAATCAAAACCTTCAGAGGTCGAAGAACGTGTTGAAAAACTTGTTGAAGAAAACAGGGCATTGACTAAGAAAATTTCCGAACTGCAAGAGCTTGCTGCAAAGGCAAAATATGCCTCATTTATCACTAAGGCAGAAGACATTAACGGCGGAAAATTCTTTATATCAAAAATAGAGGATTTTGAGCCTGCTATGGTAAAATCTGCTGTTGAAATGCTGTCAGATAAGCTCGGGGACTCTGTCATTATTCTTGTCTCAGTCAAAAAAGACGGATTGTTTGTAATGGTAAAAATTTCTGAAAATTTTGTCCAAAAAGGTATAAATGCGGGCAAAATTGTAGCTGAAATTGCAGCAGCCTGCGGAGGAAAAGGCGGCGGCAGACCTAATTTTGCGCAGGGTGCAGCAAAAGATGCATCGAATATTGACAGTGTATTGAAAAAAATTGACGCTGAAATAAAGTCACAACTTTCATAAGTAAATAATAATTAAAGGATAGATTATGTCAAAAATCAGAGTGTTAACTGTTTTCGGAACAAGACCCGAGGCTATAAAAATGGCTCCGCTTGTAAAAGAACTGGAAAAACATTCAGATAGATTTGAGAGTATAGTGTGTGTTACCGCACAACACCGGCAGATGCTCGATCAGGTTTTGCAATTGTTTGATATACATCCTGATTTTGATTTGGATATCATGAAAGAAAATCAGAACCTCTGGTCGCTTACAGCCGATGTCCTTTTGAAAATGAAAGATGTATACGATAGCGCAAAGCCTGATGTAGTACTTGTTCACGGTGATACAACTACTTCTATGGCTGCGGCACTCTCTGCATTTTATGCAAAAATTCCTGTCGGGCATGTTGAGGCGGGATTGAGGACTTTTGACAGGTATTATCCATTCCCCGAGGAAATCAACAGAGTTTATGCAGATGCTGTTTGTACTTATCATTTTGCTCCGACTGACACGTCGTGCGAAAACTTAAGAAAATCTGCAATTTCCGAAAAACATATATACAAAACGGGCAACACAGTAATAGATGCTCTTTTATACACAGTTGAAAATCATTCCGGCGAAATTCCGGATATTAACCTTGACAGCAGTTTGCGCACCATACTTTTGACATCACACAGACGTGAAAACTTCGGTGAGCCGATTAGAAACATTTGCAGGGCTGTTCTGGAGCTGGTTGAAAGAAACAGGGATATACAGGTTGTTTATCCGGTACACTTAAATCCGAATGTTCAAAAACCTGTCTATGAACTCCTTGGTGGAAAAGAAAGAATACATCTCACATCGCCTATGGAATATGCTCCGTTTGCTGCAATGATGAAAAAATCATATATTATAATGTCTGACTCCGGCGGAGTGCAGGAGGAAGCTCCATCGCTTGGCAAACCGGTTCTCGTGCTCAGGACGACAACAGAGCGTCCGGAGGCTGTTGAATACGGTACTGTTAAGCTTGTCGGCACAGACAGGGACACGATTGTAAGAGAAGCAGAAAACCTTTTGCATAACCCTGACGAATACAAAAAAATGTCAGAAGCTATAAATCCATACGGAGACGGACTTGCCAGCAAACGTATAGTGGAGCTTTTGTATAAAAATCTGATGCATACGGAGAATGAGCATGCTTGTTGATATAATCAAATTTATGGTTAATCTTAACGATAAATTCTTTTTTATTGCGGATAGTTTAATCCGGAAGCTGTCGCTGCCTGACTGGACTCTTGATGCAATAATCGACAGTGTGCACATGCTGCCGTTTCTTATCGTAATTTTCTTTTTAATTGAGTTTATCGAATTTTATTATTCAGATAAAATGCAATCAATTGCAAAATATTCAGGAAAGGCGGGCCCGTTAGCGGGCAGTCTGCTCGCTTCTTTTCCGCAGTGCGGTTTTTCTGTAATAGCTTCGACTCTTTATACAAAAAAATTAATAACCAAAGGCACGCTTATTGCTGTATTCCTGTCTACATCTGACGAAGCTTTGCCCGTTCTGCTTTCTGACCCTTCCTATATCTATCTTGTTGTGCCGGTACTCATTATTAAAATAACTATTGCAATATCTGCCGGGTATTTTATTGACTTTATCATTGACTGCAGGCATAAGTATACAGAAAATCCGGACGAGCAGATAAAAATGGAGTCAGAAAACGAAGTCGAAGAAACAGGATGCTGCCACCACCATGTTTCAGGACACAGCAAAAAAGAATTGATTATTCATCCGTTGAAGCACAGTGCTAACATATTTGTTTTTATTTTGCTTGTTACTCTTGCAATCAACTATTATATTATGCTATGCGGCGGTGAAGAAAATTTAGGCAGGCTCTTCCTTGCTGATAGTGTATTGCAGCCTGTTGCAGCTGCCATTGTCGGGCTTATTCCGAACTGTGCTGTTTCAATTGCAATCACTCTTATGTATGTAAAAGGTGCGATAAGCTTCGGTTCGGCAATTGCCGGATTATGTTCGGGAGCCGGTCTGGGGCTTCTTGTTCTTGTGAAAAAAAATTCATCTCTGAAGGATACATTAAAAATTATACTGATACTGTTGTCCATAAGCATTTTTGCCGGTGTTTTGATACAGGCAATGAACATTTCACCGCTGCATTTAAATTAGACTTATGCTTTCAATTTATTAGACACCTGTATCCGTATGTCAGGGCATATTAAATTTTATATGCCTATTCTACTTTTGTATTAGGATTTGCAGACTGCTTTTCAGTCAGACACAAATTCATGACAGAGGTGAAACGTGTATTTATTCAGTAAAAAACAGTACAAGAAATGTGCAACGGAGGAGCTGGTAGAGCTTGCTCAAAAAGACAATACGGAGGCACTGGAAGAACTGATAAAAAGAAATCAGAGTGCAGTATATGCGTCATTTTACTATTTAAGCAGTGAGTGTCAGGACATACTTGATTTGACTCAGGAGGCTCTTCTTAAAATGGCCAGAAATATCAAATCCCTGAAAGAGCCAAAAAAATTTAAAAGCTGGCTGAATCAGATTGTAACAAACGTATTTTACGATTATATAAGGAAAAGCAACAGAGCGCCGCAGACAATACCTATAGACAAAAGTGACGATGAAAAAATTGACTCCTGCCCGAAAATAATTGACCTGCCATGCAAATCAAAAAATCCTGAGGAAAATACACTCGGTGATGAACTCAGCGATGTAATCGAAAGCTCTATTCACAAGCTTCCCTCTGCATTCAGACTGGCAATTGTCTTGAGAGAGTTTCAGGGATTGAGCTATGAAGAGATTGCAGAAATTACAAAGACAAATGTTGGAACTGTAAAATCCCGCATTGCCCGTGCAAGAAGCAAGCTGCAGGAGGATTTAAAATCATATATTGCATAGTATATTACAAGGAGTAATTTATGGAAACAAACCCGGAATGCAAAAAAGTTATATCACTTCTCTCTCTTTATGTAGACAATAAAGTAACATATCATGAGAGGATGTTTGTGGAAGAGCATCTTGCTTTTTGCCCCGAATGTTATCAGAAATATATGTATCTAAAACAGCTCATATACAGCCTGAAAGATTCTTACAGAAAAGTAATGGAGATGGCTGTGTCACGCCAGAAAAATGAAACATTCAGCATTCGTGAGCATGAAAAATTTCTTGAAAACCTCTCTCCTTACATTGATAATGAACTTCAGCAGCCGGAGAGTTACGAATTTAGAAAATATCTTATGAAATCAAAAATTGCGCGCAAAGAGTTGAGAAATACATATTTTATTCAAAGAGAAATGAAAGATTCGTTCAATAAAGCAAAAAAGAAACTTAAAAAAGATTTTTCAAAATCCATAGCCGCTGAACTGCAGAAAAAAACACATGTATATATTCATCCCGGGATATACAAAGTAGCAATTCTTGCCGGTCTAATGCTTTTTCTTGCAGCGGGCAGCTATCAATTTTACGTTCCAGTAAAAGATAAATTGCAAAAAGCTGTTCATCGTGGCAACTCATATAAATTTACTCCTAAAAAGCCCGAATTTAATATACAGCATGACATATTCAATTATTCATATTAAATTTTTATACGCAAATTTTGTTTAGTTATATTTCTTTTTCTTCTTATTTCAGTGCGTAACCGGTTGAAAAATGTTAAAATATTTACTAATCATATCAAATATGCTATTCTATTCGAGACATAATAAGAAAGAGAGTATTTACATGAAAAAATTTGTACTTTTACTGGCTATGATGCTTATTACTGCTCCCGCATTTGCTGCAGGAAAATACGCATCCGTTGATGTTGACAAAATACTTAACGGTTACAGCAAAACAAAAACACTGAATGCTAATTTCCAGAAGCAGGAAGCTGATATTCGTGTCTATATGCTGGATGCGCAGAAAAAAGTTGTTTCTGCAAAAACAGATGCTGAGAGAAAAGCACTGGAAGATAAATACGGAAAAGAACTGCAGACAAAAATGGAAACTATCCAGAAAGCTAAACTTGAAGCACTTAAAGGACTTGAAGTCGACGTAAAAGCAGCAATTCAAACAGTCGGCAAATCAGGAAACTATGACCTTATTATGCCCAGCACAGCTGCATTCTATGGAGCGACTGACATATCAGATCAGGTAATTAAAGTTCTCAATACGAAAAAATAACAAATGAAGCATTTTATTAAAGAATATATTTCTGATTCAATAGAAACTAAAGAGCGCATCATGAACAATGATGCGCTCATTGAAAAAATCTTCACTGCAGCTGAAATGATTGCCGGTGCACTGAAATCCGGTCATAAACTACTTATTGCAGGAAACGGCGGCAGTGCTGCTGATGCACAGCATATTGCAGCAGAGTTTGTATGCAGATTCTATTTTGACAGACCGGCTCTTCCTGCTGTTGCGCTGAGCGTGGATACTTCGGTATTGACCGCAACTGGCAATGATTACGGTTTTTTAAACATTTTTTCAAGACAAATTGAAGCTTTAGGGTGTGAGGAGGATATTTTCCTTGCGATATCCACTTCAGGAAATTCTCCTAATATAATAAAGGCACTGGAAGCTGCTAAAAAATTGAAAATTAAAACAATTTTGCTAACAGGCGCAAAAGATTCACATGGTGCACAAAAATCTGATTTGTGTATTAAAGTACCGTCTGAAGAGACGCCTAAAATTCAGGAATCTCATATTATGCTCGGGCATATTATCTGTGCAATTGCAGAAAAAGAAATGTTTAAATAGCCGTTGATGCTGTCAATATTGTGATGTATTGAAAAGGTTTTTATTGTGGACATGGAGCCAATCATAGATTTTGAAAATATATATGTCTCATACGGGCAGTATACTGCTCTGCATGGTATCAATCTTAAAATTTTTCCTGGTGAAAACTGGGTTATACTGGGTGCAAACGGCAGCGGGAAGTCAACGCTGCTGAAACTTTTTTCAAATGACCTTTATCCGAACGCTTCTTATACTTTTCAGAAGAAAATTTTCGGAAAGGAGCGGTGGGATATTTTTGAGCTTAAAAAACTGCTCGGCATTGTGACTAATGACCTGCAAAACAAATTTGAGCAAAGAAGCCCCCTGGCAACGGCACTGGATGTTGTTCTAAGCGGATATCACAGTTCGCTCGGTATATTTAAACATCATTCATTTAGCGGCGAAGAAATAAAAGCTGCATATCAGACTATGGAATTTTTAAATATACTGCAAATAAAAAACAAAAAAGTCTGTGAAATGAGTACCGGACAGCTAAGACGCTGTATAGCGGGCAGAAGTCTTATTCATAACCCGCATATTTTTGTTCTGGATGAGCCTACGAGCGGACTGGATATCAAAGCACGAACCGATTTTATTAAAACAATACAAAAGATTTCAAAAACAAAATCAATTATATTAATAACGCATGACGTTTCAGAAATAATCCCTGAAATTTCGCATGCAGCATTAATGTTGAACGGTACAATCTATTCTTCGGGAAAAATAGACGAAGTGCTTACTTCAGGTAATCTATCAAGAGTTTTTAATGCAAATATAAAAATAAGTCGTAGCGACGGCAAATACTTTGCGACCTGCGAATAGACTAGTCCTTTTGTTCAACAGGTCTGTATGCCTGAGGATAGCAATAATCTTCTTTAAAACCAAGCCGTCTGTACATTTTTATAGCAGTATAATTGTCAGTTTCGGTGCTTGCATTTAGCTCTGTAAGTGTTTCGGAATAATTGTCGAGAGCATTTTTTAGTGTGTTGTGCAGCAATAGTTCGCCAAAACCTTTATATCTGTGCTTGTGTAAAATGCCGATAAGCGGAATATTGCCTATTTTACCCCCTGTAATATTTGCAAAGCATATTCCTGCCGGTTCATTTTTATAAAGCAGTACACTTGTACAATCAGGCAAAAATTCCCCGTATATACCTGCTGTAATTTTGTCAATAATATCCTTGCAGCCTTCTTTTGATAAAAATCTTGTGTCAAAAAGAGCGTCTGATTCGTGTTTAAAGGCATCATTGATTATATTAATGCTGCTGTTTTTGTATGAATCTTTCCATTTTGTGATTTTATAACCTGAAGGCAGTGCTTTCGGAGTATAAGCTCTGAATATGTTTTTTGATGAGTTATTTGAAAAGAGAAAACGGACAACAGCCAGACCGACGAGCTTAAATCCGTAATTTGTGATTTCTTCAACAAAACCTGCCTGACTTCCAAGCATCGGATAGATAGTCACTTTTTCAGAAAGCAGGTCTTTATTAAGCTCTAAATATTTCTCCATGAGTAGCTTTCTTTTCAGGTTTATTTCCTCATCACCAAGACAGTGAATCAAATTGAGTTCAAGTGCCTCGCTGATTTCTGTAGTATAAACCATAAAAGCTGTCGGGACTTCATCTTCGAGCAGTATAAGGCATTTTATAAGCCCTTCATCCAGTGAGCTTATAAAATCATCATATTGCAGAGGCTCAAGCTCAAATTTGTAATCCGTAAATGATTTGCTTCGAAAGTCCTCATATACGCCTCTAAAGACCTTTTTATATTCCTCTGTGTATTCGCACACTTTATATAATAGTATATTCGCCATCCTATTGCTCCATACCGGCTGTATTTAAAAGGTGGTGCATCTTATTGACTTTTGTACAGAGATAACGTTTATTATATTTTGTAAACTCTGATTCCACCTGTATCCTCTCAGCTATTTCAAGCCCGTATCCTTCGAGCCCGACTATTTTTTTAGGGTTATTTGTAATCAGTTTAAATCTTTTAAATCCCAAATCCAGCAGTATTTGCGCCCCGTCGCCGTAATCACGCAAATCTGAGGCAAATCCGAGGGACAAATTGGCTTCAACCGTGTCCTGTCCCTTATCCTGCAGGGCGTAAGCTTTTATTTTGTTTACAATTCCAATCCCCCTGCCCTCTTGATTCATAAGGTAAACAACAGCACCTTTGCCGTATTCATTAATCATTTTCATTGAATTTTGAAGCTGGCTGTTGCAATCACATCTGAGACTGTGGAACGTGTCTCCGGTCAGACATATACTGTGCATTCTCACAAGCGGAATTTTATCGCTTCCGTCGTCTTTTAGCAGCGCAACGTGCTCCTGTCCGTTTAGTACATGTCTGTAACCTATCAGTCTGAAATCTCCGAATGCTGTCGGTAAATCGACCTCTGCCTCTCTTTTCATGAGACGTTCATTTCTGAGACGGTATGCTATTAAATCAGCAACCGTAATAAATTTTATGTTATATTTATCAGCAAACTTTCTCAGGTCATCTCTGCGGGCCATAGATCCGTCAGCGTTAACTATCTCGCAGCATATTCCGATTTCTTTCAGACCGGCAAGTCTGCACAAATCAACAGTAGCCTCTGTGTGACCGACTCTTTCGAGTACTCCGCCCGTTTTCGCAATCAAAGGAAACACATGCCCGGGGCGGCGCAGGTCTGACGGTTTGGCACCCTCAGAAACCATGACTTCTATTGTTTTTGCACGGTCAAAAGCTGAAACGCCGGTTGTTACCCCGAATTTTGGATCCGCATCAACGCTCTGGGTAAAGGCGGTGCCTTTGATATCCGTATTATGCTTTACCATTTCATCAAGCCCGAGCTGCATTGCACAATCAGGAGTAAGCGGCACGCACAGTATTCCCCGTGCCTCTTTCATCATGAAGTTTATCATCTCCGGAGTGGTTTTTTCTGCGGCACAAATTAAGTCGCCCTCGTTTTCACGTCCTTCATCATCGGCAACTATAACCATTCCGCCTTTTTTTATTGTTTCGACGGCACTTTCTATCGTATCAAAGTCTGTTTTTTTATTTTCCATATTCGTATTCAGCATTTTTATATAAATCCGTTTTCTCTTAAAAAATTCATATCAAGCCTGCTTTTATTATGGTCTGGTGATAAATATTTTTCAACATATTTGCTTATTATATCCGTTTCAAGATTAACACAGCAGCCTGCTTTTAGGTTTTTTAAAATGGTATTTTCAAGTGTGTGCGGGATTACAGCGATTTTGAAACAATCTTGAGAAACATCTGCAACAGTAAGACTAACTCCGTCAATAGCAACAGAACCCTTTTTCGCTATCTGGCGCATTTGCTCTTCCGGTGCTCTAAATGTCAATTCTGCAGCGTCACCAATTATTTTTTCCCCGCAAAATACAGCAACAGCATCAACATGACCGCTGACTATATGACCTCCGAGCCTGTCGGAAAGTCTGAGTGCACGTTCAAGATTAACTTCATCACCTGTTTTTAAGCTGCCTAATGTTGTATGTTTAAGCGTCTCGTACGAAACAAATGCGCAAAATTCTGTGTCATAAATATCTGTGACAGTAAGACAAACTCCGTTTACTGAAATACTGTCACCTGTTTTTGTTTCACAAAGAACTACTTCTGCCTTGATTTTAAGTAATGCGGCAGTGTTTTCTTTTATTACGGCAGTGATTTTACCTGTTTCTTCAATAATTCCGGTGAACATATTAACAATGTAACACAAAAATAATCATGCTGCATGTCCGGAAACGGATTATTGCATTAGTTTTGCAATATGCTTAGCCACTGCTTCGCCCATAGAAAAGCACGAGGTTTGTATTCTCAGCGCAGCCTGTGCTTCAAAATCCGCAGATAAATTTCTTCCTGCAATAAAAAGATTGCTGTAATCGCTTGCACAAAGAGCTTCTATAGGCAGCTCGTACGGCTGCATTGCTTTCTCAAGCACGGAGGTGTCTTTTTTATATGAATGTATATCAATGGGGTAATCCGCACAGAGCACAGGATTTTCATAAGATTTCCCTGATAAAATATCTTTTTTTGTATAGACAATTTTTCCCTGTACCCGTCTGGACACTCTTATCCCCGGCATATCTGCTATATTTGAAATAAATGAGTTTTCAAATCCGGGAAAATACTTTTTCATAAAATTGTACAGCCGCCATATTTGCTTTCTTCCCGTTATTAGTGCTGTTGAGACATCTTCCGGCTTCAGAGGGTCGGGCTCTTTGCTGCAAATAATCCTCGGACAGTTCAAAGACACTGTTCCCGGCATTCCGGGCACTGTAAACATCTGAAAATATGCAGTATCCTCCTCTTTAAGGTCTCCCTTAGCGGCTGCTTCTTCAAATATACACCGTAATGCCCAGTCTTTGTTGCTATCCCATGTACAGGCCGTTGAAAAATGTATTTCGTTATTTACTGTACAGGCCGTGGTTACGTCACGATTTTTGTCAAATTCTGTTATCCAGTTTGAAAATTTTTCGCTGTCTACTCCTGATACATGAAATCTTAATGTCATAGGCTGAAAATTTTTAAAATTTTCAAGAATTTTATTTTTTGCAAGAAAAGAAAAATTTCCGTCGCCTGTTGAGTCTACATAATATTTCGAGTCGATATACAATGATAACATTTTTGAAGAAACTCTTATTGATTTTATTAATTTTTCTTCACAAAAAACATCTGCTACATTTGTATCAAACAAAATATCGCATCCGGCACCTGTCAGCATTTCATCTAGCACAATTTTTGCAATTTCCGGGTTGAACCAGCCGTCGTTTCCGTCACAATAGGTGATATTGCCGTTGTATGCTGACATTTTTTTCACAAAATTGTTATAGAAATCACAGTTTATATCTTTTTTTTCGGATTTCATACAGGGAATAACGAGAGCAGAGGTGATTGAACCGCCAAGGTGTATGTTTTTCTCAATAATAAGCGTTTTCAGCCCGAGTTTTGCAGCCGCATATCCGCATGCGCAGCCTGCTGTTCCTCCTCCGCATATTACAATGTCATACATGTTGCCTCCCTTTTGTTTTTATATTGTTTTAGATAACTGCTAGTTGACTGCAGCCCTTGCATTTTTTTCCGGCATTCCCAATCT
This sequence comes from Candidatus Gastranaerophilales bacterium, assembly GCA_944323735.1. Classification (GTDB taxonomy): domain Bacteria; phylum Cyanobacteriota; class Vampirovibrionia; order Gastranaerophilales; family Gastranaerophilaceae; genus CALUPY01. Next base: position 10,874 of record CALUTO010000004.1, on the reverse strand, counting down.
GCAATGATTTCTGATGCATCAGCGTCAAGATTTACGTCCTTGTAGTATACTCCGGCACCCGTTTGCATTAAACCAAGGTCAAATTCCCCCAGAGGGGTCTGTATTAAATCCTGATTTTTAGAAGCAACAGTACCGCAGTGTCTGCGGTGTCTATCGTATAGTTTGCCCGTATAAAACCCTGCATCACAAAAAGCGTGTCTTACTGCGGCTGAATTTGAATAGGTCAAAAGAATTCCGCAGCTACTCATGAGATAATACAGTCTTTTGAAAAAATCCACTGTCCATAATGTAGGAAGTTTTTTGGGCGTAAATGCATCTAAAAATATAATATCGTAACATGGACTCAATGCCCCGACAGTTTTTCTTGCATCATCAATATACGGTGTGATTTTAAAATATGCGTCTTTAGCGTATTTTGAGTGAATTTTATTGCTGTTCGATATGTTTTGATAATATATATTATGTAAAAAGCCGCTTATATAATTCGAATGGTTATTACCATAGCAAGTGTTTTGATATTTTTTTAAAACAGGGCGTATAAGCGGGCTAAAAAATTTATAGTTTTGTTCTGACAGAATTACATTCATAAATTCAGGTTCATACAAATTTTTCAGGTTTTTTAACAGAACATTTGAAACAACCGGCAAATTAAAACCGTCTTTTATGAAAGGCGAAAGTAAAACCAGCATTTTGTCTGTTTCTAATATCTCAATACTGACTTTTAAATCAATATTCAGGTTAATTATTTCGCTCAGAAGTGCTTTTGTGTTATATCCGATGCCATAGCAAATATCAAGCACCCTGATTTGTTTTCTTTCTGAAAAATTTTTTCTTAAAAAAAGCGGTCTTATAAACTTTTCCAGTGCTTCAGTTTTTGCGCCGAATACAGAGTGATACACATCACCTACTGCGCTGTTGTACAGACCGGTTGTTCCGTCACCAGTTATGCTAAACTCAATATTGTCCATAACATAATTATAATTATTACAGATAAACAGGCAAACTGTTCATACTAATTTATAATCAGGTTTCATGTTCGTGACGATATATAATGATAATGCAATGAAGGCATCATTATCTTATCGTTATATTTCTACTAGATATAAAATCTGTTTTTTGAAAATATTATCGTAATATATCTAATCGATATTATATTAATAATGCAATATTTTTAAATATTAAATTTTGTAAATTTTTGATGCTGATTTTCTAAAGAAAATAAAAAAAATGCCGATAAATTTAATAAATAAAAAGTATAAGGAGATATTGCGTATGAACATGGTTGAATTTTACAAAAAAATGGAGGCACTGTTAAACCCGACAACAAAAAAAGAGAGTACGAAAGTTGTTGACCTTAGTGCAGTTACAGTAATACAACCAGCATCCACATATTCAGCTATACGTCCAAATGCTGATAGTGCTGCATTGAGCTATGCAAACAGGAGCAATGATGCTGAATATGACGATTATGTTTACGTCGAGATAACAGATGAGGAGAACAAAGTCTATCAGAGTGCCGTAAATGCCGGTATGGAAGAGGCTATATCCAACAACAGAAGCGAATTGAATAAGCAGATGAACATTGTTGTTGACCAGTATATGGAATATATCTGTAATTTGGACTATCAGGAGGACGGAATACCCCTTGACAGCAACAAAATGTCAAGATTGCTCAACCTTCTTACAGGCTCTATCAATGATTTCAGTAAAAAATACGTAGAGACTAACAAAGACAGGGATGTTCTTATCATGGCAGAAGTAACAAAAGACTTCATTAAATTTGCTGAGAAAAAAATAAATGAATATGCCGAGCAAATGCAGGTCAGTAAGCAAAATATAGACACATTAAAAGATATTGACTCCAATAATCTGACAGACTTAAAAGAAATATTTGCGTCTGTTACGGAAAACGGCTATATGACACAGCAGGAAGCGAAAACTGCACGTGAAGCCGTAACTGACTATATTCTTGCACAAATGATGAACGGTGCAGAGGAAATTCCGCTGGTAAAAACTATTGACCCCAAATATGCGGTAAATGTAAATTACACAAATGCACAGAAATACATAAAAGAGGCTGAACGCTATGAAAAGGCCGGTGACTTTGTTAATGCTGAAAAATCTTACGGCAAAGCATATGATGCAATAGCTAAAATGGTTTCAAAAACCGGCATCAGTGATCTTAATGCAGCAGTTATGTATGCCGGAGAAAGCGATATTCCGGTTGAAGATGATACAACAGAAACTCCTGATACTACTCCGCAAAAACCAGCTCCGAACCCCGGCGGAAATATTACAGAAGAAGAAAAAAATGAATACGAAAAAGTAATAGAAGAATTAACAAACAAAGTTGAACAGCTTCAAAATATCATTAAAACCCTCTTTGATAAAATCAGCGAAGTTATTAATGACAAAAATGAAGACAAAACAGAAGAATCTGATGACCCTGAAACAGAACCTACTATGGAGAATATAAAAGAAAATATTGAAGCACTTAAAAAGCTTCCTGCTGATATGGGTGCCTATGTTCAGGAAATAGGCAGTATCTTCAATGATGTGGTAAGTGCTGAAACACTTGAAGAAGCTCAGGCAGCTTACGAGCGTGCACTTAATGTTTATAATCAGGTTAAGACACAGCTTGCAGAAGCAGAAGCCAGAATGAACAGGCTCGAAAAAATAATGGAGCGTGCTGAGGCTGTTGCTGCAAAGGATGGTGCTACTGACTCTCAGAAGCAAATTGCACAATCTGCTGCAAATGCATATGCAGCTGCCCAGAATCTGGTAGACTCGCTTCAAAAGACTGCCGACACAGCTGAAAAAATGAAAGATGCTGCAAAAGTCATTGTTGACAAAAAACAGGGCAATGAAACTGCAGATACTGTTGAGCCTTCAACACCTTCTACCCCCTCGCTGCCCTCTGAAAATCCTGATGTAACTCCTGATACAACTGATAAAGCAACTCATGAGGACTATGTAAATGCTTTTGATGTGAATGATATTATAACTGATGCAGATATGGTATTCTATTTTCAGGGTGACATTGTCGAGTTTGCAACACAAACCGCCGGTACAAAGGCTGACGGATTGGAAACAGCAAAAAAGAATTTTACTGAACGGGCAACGCAGCACATGGATACGCTGGGCGCATCAATTAAATCTAACCTGCAGGAAAAACTCAAAGACAGTTATGATGCCTCTAATGTAAATAAAATAATAGAAGCCGCAAAAAATGCAGTTATTGAAAAGTTTACAGAAACCGTTCCGACAAGTGCTGATGACGATGATTCCAATAAAGCTGCTGTGGGAGAGCACACTCTGATGTTCGACAGAAATTCATCAACAAACGGCTATTTCACTTATGATGTCGGCGTTATGCTGAGTGATTTCCTGAATTACGTACAGAGCGGACTCGGTAATGATTCAATTAACACAGAGACAGATAAAGACAAAATAGAAGTAGTCTAAAACAGAAAAACAGATGTTCATAACGTAATACTCCATAAATAAAGTGCCCTTTACAGGGCATTTTTTTTATTTTTTCTGTTAAAAATTATCGTTATATATCGCATAGTAATAAATTAAACTTATCTTTTTAAAACAAAAATTTATTGCGCTATTTTTCAATCAATCGGTAATGTGTATTTACGACGCTTATTTTATATTGCTAATACAGTAAAAGTGAGAAAAGGAATGGTTCATGGAAAATATTGCTAACAAAAAATCAATTTCAGTCCTTATGGTTGAAGATCATAAACTTTTGAGAGTGGGCTTGAAGTCATTGTTTGAGGACATGACAGACATAAAAGTTATTGCCGAGGCCGAGAACGGCAAAGAAGCAGTGGAAAAAGCAAAACTGATAAGACCGGATATTATTCTTATGGATGTCGGGCTTCCTGATATAAATGGAATTGAGGCTTGCAAAAGAATACTTAATAATAACGTTGATCAGAAGGTTATTATGCTGACCTCGCACTGTACGGAAAAAGAAGTCATGGACGCTCTCAGCGCAGGTGCATTCGCCTATGTGCTAAAAGATATAAATACCGAACTTCTTGTTATGATTATAAAATCCGTAAAAGACGGTGCAATATGGCTGGATCCGCAAATTGTTCCGCTTATCAGGACGCAGTCATCGTGCTTTATTCCCCAGAAGCAGAACTCCCGTGCTTCCTTCAGGGCGCAGCATGCAAATCTTACCGAGCGTGAATACGAGGTTTTGAAACTTGTTGTCGATGGAAAATCAAATTCTGAAATTGCCGGTATATTAACCATTAGCGAACACACAGCAAAAGCTCATGTGTGCAATATTATACAAAAACTTGTTGTGGATGACAGAACACAGGCAGCTGTTAAGGCTATAAAAGAGGGGCTTGTGTAGTTCATAAATTACGTAAGCCTCAAACATTCAGCTCGCTGTTCTGAGAACTTTCAGCGCATCTTCCAGCTCTTTTGAAAAATAATCAATCTGGTTTTGTATGCTTTCTTTACTGTAAGCCTGACCTTCATTTTGATACGGCAGGTACTTTACATATATCTGCGCTTCACATCTCAATGTGGCCAGTGAGCGGGCCAGAGATGAAATCTGCAGTATACGTTTGAAAGAGACATAGTGCTCCTCAGGTTTGTCCTTGTATCTCGCCTGCATAAAGTCGGCATTGTCAATCAGCGAGCTGGCGAGAGCGTTGAATCTCTGTACCCCGTTATCAGTGGCAATGCAGTCCTGCATTTTTTCAAGTATTTTAATTACGTCGTGGACATCGTCCAGATAAGGGCTGTCAGGCTCTTTTTTGAGAATTATATCAATGTATGTTTTATTATCCGCAGGAGCAGGAGCTAGTTTCAAATCCTTGATTTCCTGATGATTATGATTAAACAAAGGGCGGGATGTTTTTGCTTCGTTTGTTATAAATTGAAATTCGCTTTTTATATCAGGGAGTTTCCCTTTATAACCAGCACCGCTGCAGATGAGGGATGATAAAAATATGCATAAGAGTGTTTTATAAGTCTTTTTCATGCTTATTATTATAACGTAATTTTATATCTTGTCATATTATTTTGCAGAGATTATTATGTTTTTATGGATTTATTTGAAGCAATGGAAAATGCCAATAAACAGGTGCCGCTTGCAGAGCTGCTGCGTCCGAAAACGCTTGAAGAATATCTCGGGCAGACGCAGGTTGTGGGTGAAAATGCTGCATTTTTAAATTTATTAAAGTCAGGGAGACTGTTTTCCTGTATTTTCTGGGGTCCCCCGGGCTGCGGAAAAACTACGCTCGCAAGGCTTATTGCCACGAAAACAAGCTCTGATTTTATTGAATTGAGTGCTGTATCTTCGGGTGTAAAAGATATTAAAGAATGCGTAGAGCGTGCAAAAGAAAATCTTCGTTATTCAAAAAAAACAATACTGTTTATTGATGAAATACACAGATACAGTAAAACCCAGCAGGACGCACTGCTTCCTTATCTTGAAAACGGAACTTTCTTTTTAATCGGCTCTACTACAGAAAATCCCTCTTTCCAGGTTGTGCCTGCACTTCTCTCCCGTGCGCAGGTCGTTATGCTCAAGCCTATAGATGATGAAAGTATAAAAAATATTGTCACAAAAGGTTTCATATATCTTTCCTCAAAATACGGCGCAATTGATATGAAGCACGAGATACTTGATTTTATTGTCAAATATGCAAACGGAGATGCCCGACTTGCGCTGAACATAGTAGAAAATGCTTTTTTTGCATCTGCATTTGACGGAAAGAAACGCATACTTACAATGGAAATACTGGAAAGCCTTGCTCAGGAAAAGCGCACAGGTTATGCAAGGCAGGAGCACTATGACTGTGCCTCGGCTTTTCAAAAGAGTCTTAGAGGCAGTGACAAAAACGGCGCAATTTACTGGCTTGCAAAAATGATTTCAGGAGGTGAGGATCCGAGATTTATCGCCAGAAGGTTGATAGTTTGTGCGGCAGAGGATGTCGGTAACGCTGACCCAATGGCTTTAGTGGTCGCAATGAATGCATTCCGTGCTGTCGAGCTTGTCGGCATGCCTGAAGGAAGAATTCCTCTTGCGCAGGCAGTAGAATATGTGGCTGACGCTCCGAAATCCAACAGGGCTATAATGGCTGTTGATGCGGCTCTTGCCGATATTATGAGCGGGCTTGATTATCCTCCTCCCATGCACCTTAGAGATTCTCACTACAAAGATGCTCAAAAGTACGGTTTCGGCAAAGGATATATTTATACACACAGTAATCCGCAGGCATATCAGCAGTTTATGCCTGATGAATTAAAAGACAAAAAATATTTTAACTAAAAATTCTGTGTTCCTGTGGATAACTTTTTTTCTATTTGTTATAATACACAAATAAATTTACAGGAGGGTTATTATGTCTAAAGATTTTAGTTTCGATGTTGTTTCAGAATTTGACAGGCAGGAGCTTTTAAATGCTGTTGATCAGGTGCAAAGAGAATTAAACAGCAGGTTTGATTTAAAAAATACGAATTCGCAGGTGGAGCTGGATGCTGACAGGTCTATTACAATAACCACAACTGACGATATGAAGCTTCGAAATATACTTGATATTTTACATACAAAAATGTCAAAAAGAAATTTGAGTCTGAAAATCTTAGACCCGCAGCCAATGGAAAACGCTCTCGGTGGAAATGTACGACAGATGTTTAAGCTGAAAAAAGGTTTAACTCAGGAGCTTGCAAAAAAAATCGTCGCTGATATAAAAGCCTCAAAAATGAAAATACAGGCATCTATTCAGGGTGAGCAGGTCAGGGTTTCCGGAAAAAGTAAAGATGATTTGCAGGCTGCTATCAGGCTTCTCAAAGATAAAGAGGACAGCTACAATATACCGCTTCAGTTCCAGAATTACAGGTAACATTCTCTTAATAATTGTTCATAATATACTTTAAAATAGCAAAAGAGTTTTTTTTCAGACTTAATGTTTATGACAATATACTTTTATTAAATAAAGTAAAATTTTTGGTCAGAAACGATTGAAATTTTTTGTCGTGTGTGAGAAAAATACTATAGAGAATTTAGGGTATCTATGAAACTAAGCCATCTTGGAACAATTCAACAGGAGATGTCAGAGTTCACTAAGAAAAAGAAACGTGTGAACACAATATACCCGTCACAAAATATTCAAAAAACGCCTTTAGAGAGAAAGTCAGATAATCTATCCTTTAAAGGCGTTTTTTCTATGTATAAAATTGCAAAGAAAAAAATTGATTTAAAAGCTGTGCAGGAAGTTATCACCTCGACACTCGGCACTTCAGAGACTCCGCACCTTAAAAGTCTTTTAAAAGACCCGTGGATTTCATCACACATTCAACTGTCAAATAACCCTGAAACGGGTGCAAAATTAGTGCAGTTTAAGGAAGAAACTCCCGTTAAACTTATTCTGGACGGTTTAAAATTTCCTTTCACGGAAATGCCGGCAAATATTTTAGAATGGGGTATTACAAACCTGCAAAAAATAAAGATCTTTAAAAACAGCAGGCTCTTAAATAAAATTCTTAATTCTAAATTTATCACTAAAAACAGAGACAAAAAAAATAAAAAGCTCAGTCTGCATGAATTGCAGGGGCTGCTAGAGACTGCAGACAAACACAGATTTGATGACAGTTATTTGAAAAATCTGGGTCTTTTTAACAGACAGGCTAAAATGTACAGCCCGAAAACAGGTAATTATAACAGCGTACATGAACGTTCGCTTAACAGAATTGTTTCAGGGTATATTCCTGCATTTTTTCTTGCGAATGATGCCTATAATCTATCCAGTCTCTGTGACAATGATCCGAAGGCTGCAAGAAAAGAAAAGAATATTCGTTTTAATCAGGAAATTAAAAGAGTTACAATAAATGCATATATCCAGCTAATTACACTTGGTGCGCTGCAAAAATATATCCAGAAAAGCAAGGCATGGATTGTCGGCACACTCGGGGCTACAGTGCTCTTTACCGAAATGTTCTCCAGACTTAGCAGCGGTAAGAATATAACTTTTATTTCCTCTGAAAATGCTAAAAAACAAAACGAGCTCCATAAGAAAAAAGCTGCCGAAAAAATGCATAAGAAGAAAAATTCTGCACCTGTTAAGGCTGATGTAACAAAGCCTGAAGTTTCTGAGCTAAAACCTGTTTCTATAGTTAACTCTGCGTCTGTCTTGAACGCTGCAGGTTTTCCGATGCAGCACACTGAAACCTTCAAAAGTTTCGAACAATCTATTTCTAATGCTGCGAATAATATTAAACCGGCAATTGCTGAAAAGAAAGAGCTTAAACCGCTTTTGAACTTTAATACAATACTGGCTGCAAGTGCACTTATTATCACAGCCGGTTATTCAATCCGGCGCGCAGGAAAAGCAAAAGTAAAACATCCGACAAAAGACTTGAAGCTCTATGAGGACTATTTAAAACCGATAAAAGCAAAATGCAACAGCATATATGAAAAGATTACCGAAAAAGAATTTATTGTTCCCAGAAAACGTTTTGAAATGCTTCTGGATAAATTAAAACGCAACGGTTTCTCGCAGCTTGCAGACACTTACAAAAATATTGCTGATGACTATACAAAATATAACTTTATCAACAATCTGGTCGAAGATGTTAAACTTCAGGACAAAGCAAAATCAGCACTTGCCAGAAAACTCGTTAATGCCGGTCTTGAGGATGATATGCGCAGAATTGTAAAATACGACAGATTTAGTGCGTATAAGGTGCGCTTTGAGAGTTTTGCCGAAGCTGTCGGTTCCGAATTTTCAACCGAACTTGCAGATGAATTGAGGACTATGTTCTATAAGGGCAGTAATTTTGCTGACGGTATCGATAATAAAGAAGAAATATTAAAACTTTACACAGAAATCGGAAGCTTTGTTAAAAAGAACTGCCCCGGTTACACAAGAAGGTTTAACAATGTATTTACACTAAATGATGCGTATTATTTTGAATCAGGCTACAGGGAGCTCGCTCAGAAATTAGTTTCAACCAACATACCTGCCTTAAAGGAACTTGGTAAAAATATGACCGATGCCTTAAGCCATGCCGCTGCGTCTGAAAATATAAAACTGGCAAACAAAGATAAATATTTAATAAAGCAGGGCGTTGATTTTCTGAAAGAACCCTTTATATTTATGTGGAATACAATAAAATTCCCCTATTATGTCACAAGACTTGTCGGAAAATTATTTGAAAAACCAAAACTTCCAAAATACGATAACGGTATAGCTGCATTGTCGAACTGCGTAAATAAACTTTTGCCTAAAGTTGATGTTGATGACGAAATATTTAAGCGTGAATTCTCCAAAAAGCTCAAAAGCTCTTTCAATTCATTGTCAATGTCCGGTGTGTCTAATGCAGAACTTTCAAATCTTACAAGATTTACATCAAAAGTCGCTACAATATGGTTCCTGATTGCCGATAATTACAACATGGTTATGCTGAAATCAAACGGTGATGACAAACCCAAAGCAAAACAAAAAGCAAAAGAACGTTTTGTGCAGGAACTTTCAAGAATATTCTATGCAACAATATTTATTGACCTGTTTAACAGTACGTTCAGAAAAGCATATCATGCCAGCCTGCTCGGTATGTCCGCTGTTACTGCGGCATGTACGGTCGCCGGAGAATACACAGCCAGGGCTGCAATAGGCATGCCAATTAAAGAACATTCTCAGGAAGAGATTTTGGAAAAAGAGCGTGCACACTATGAAGATTCCGGTATAAAGGGAAAATTCTATAGATTTATGTCAAGATTGACAGGCAAACAGGTACTTACACAAAGAGGTAACAAATCATAACAACAGAGGTGTAATCAATGCTAATACAGCCGCATTTTAGCCAGAATACCAGAAACTTAAGTTTCAAAAAATGGGTCGATCGTGAGTATACGGAAAAAATAGAATATGATCGTTATCCGGATAATCCGGACTATCACTATACTGACTATGAAGTTGTTACATACACAAAAACCGTGTGGATACCGGAATATGATGACTATTTTTCAGAAGATACTGTGAAAGAAGATGCTGAAAAATACAGTAATAAACCCAACACAAAAGACTTTTTAAAAGCAGCGGCACGTTCAAGAATAATTGACGGAAATAAAGCGGCGCACGCTAAAGCACCAAAGTTCGGATTTTTTAGTAATTATCGCTATCTTGTTAACAAGTACGTCAAGGATGTTCAGGAATACATGAATAGCGGAAATAAATCATAATGACACAAATTTTATAACAGGGCAGCCCGAACACTGCCCTGTTATATTATAAATAATTATCCTATATGTTTTTCAATATTAGAAATAATAGACGACTTTGGAAGCAATCCGACAAGACGTTCTACCGGCTGTCCGTTTTTAAATATCAAAAGTGTCGGCAGACCGCTGATTGAAAACTCTTTTGCTGTTTTCAGATTTTCATCTGTGTTGAGTTTTACAACCTTTATTTTCTCTGAATATTCGGAAACAACTTCATCAAGAACAGGGCCGAGTTTTCTGCACGGGCCGCACCACGGTGCCCAGAAATCAACAATTGTTAGCCTGTCAGAATCAATGACCTCTTCTTTAAATGAATTGTCATTGATATCAATCGCATTCGACATATTTACACTCCTCCTTATCATCTATTATTTTATAGACTAAATCTGCTAAAAAGTCAATTGCATAACAGTTATTTCTATAATACGCCTGAATTAAAATTTTTGCTTGACCATGCCTTATTTTGATGTTAATTTTATATATGCAAGTTGAGCGTACGGAGACGATGCTCTGTTGTTATCAAGGTGTACGTTAGCCTGGTTGCAGGCGAAGCCGGAAACCTTTTAGATTGTGGTAGAGCTTGCTCTGCCAACCGTTGAAAAATAAATACAATATG
>CALUTO010000003.1 GCA_944323735.1 Candidatus Gastranaerophilales bacterium | reverse complement strand
CGCTACCTTCCTCTCCTCGAACGTGACATTTAGTCACCTTCTCGTCGGCAGAGTGCCACAGGCCCGTGACGACTTTCGTTTTTCAATCAGAGACAACAACACTCTGTTTCTGTAAAATAAAATACCATTAACAACAGTCATGGTCAAGTATGAATATGGAGATACATTGCAATTTACACTAAAAAGGCTAAAATTGTCATCCTGAAGTGGTTTGAATGCTTTTGCAGAAATCTTTGATTTTGTGCAAAATGTCAGTTTTCCGCAGAGTCCTACCGCCGGCAAGATTCAGAAACAAATCCTGAATGACATTATAGCTGTATTTCATGCATATTTGGTGCAATGTTGTATATAAATCCCGATTCATATTGATTATTACGGAAGTTTGTACAAAAAGCAGCTAAAATCTGCGCTCTAAAGTTATTACACGGTATTAAAAATAATAAAAACCTGCAGAGACAGAAGCGTTTTTCAAGACTTTATTTTTGCCTCAACTTAAAAAAAGCACACAACAATTTTGAAATAACAATAACACTGCTTTGAATATCCGGTAAAACTTCTATATAAGTATGATTTATATATTTTTTTGCTCATTTGATTTCAAAAGAGTTTGAATACGTTTAAGTGCATTAAAATTTGTATCTATATTTTTCTTTCTTGTTCTTTCCTCTGCACAATAGCGGACAATTGCAGCACCACCGAGTACAGGTGCCGTATAAGCAGCAGCAATTTCAAGCGGTGCTCTGTTGCCTTTTGCGACTTTTGTTACTACATTGTCCAATTTTAAAACAAATTTTTTATTCAAATTTGAATTATCTAAAAGGTTTTTTACAGGATTTTTAATTTTTGCAAATTGTTGCCCGAATTTTTTGTTTAAAACGGAGCCGGCCTTGTTTTTTAGGGTCAGAGCTGTAGTCATAACACCCATTATATATGCCGCATCCATGCAAAATCTCATTACAGGATGGTTTTCATTTATATTATTAAGAACAACAGAGTGTTTGTTTGCATTATGCTTCACAAGTCCGAGAGATAGCGATGTTGCCAGAACAAGCCCCCATATACCTGCTCTTCCTGCCATTTTAGCTGCTTTTTTAGAAAGCCCGCCTTTTTGAACCATGCCGCCTGCAATAGTATCAAACACAGGAACGCCGGCAATCAAAGTGCCGGCTACATTATTTCTGATTTTATTAAATTTTTCATTCGGCAGAACAGACGCCGCTGCGTACAATTCTCTGTCTGACATGTCTACGAAATTGTCATCGATATTATTTTGACGAACATTTCGAACAGTCTCAAACTCTGTCTTTTTTCGGCTGTGCCCGAACCCTCTCCTTTTTGGGTGAGTTGCATTCATAAAATAATCATTGTTTATTTTTGAAATGAGCATGCCAATTTATTCCCTATATTTTCATTATACAACAGAAAAAAAATTTTGTTAACTTAAAATTTTTATGTTAATTTTTTTTACATGAAGAATTTAAAATTTTTTATAAAAACACTGGGGTGTAAGGCTAATCAGCTTGAATCCGCAGTTATGACAGAAAAGCTTACCGGTGCAGGATATACTCAGGTTCGAAATGTTGAAAATTCTGATATTTTTATATTAAATTCCTGCAGTGTTACAGAAAATGCAGATATAGAAACACAGAGAATATTGAGACATGCAAAAAAACAAAAACCTGAAATTATAACAGTGTTTACCGGCTGCAGTGCACAGCTGACAGGAAACATTGCTGACAAGCCTGAATATATAGATATTATTGCAGGTAATGATGACAAATTCGAAATAGTTGAACTGCTTGAAACAAAGACATCACGTGTTAAGGACATATTCACGGTTAAGAAATTCAATAACCGGTTTGTTTATAATTATAAAAAAACAAGAGGCTACCTGAAAATTCAAGACGGCTGCAACAACTATTGCTCCTATTGCACAATCCCTCTTGCCAGAGGAATAAGCAGAAGCAATAGTGTTGAAAATATAATTAAGCAGCTTGAAATTTATATTGAAAACGGATTAAAAGAAGTGGTTTTGACCGGTATACATATCGGACAATGGGGCGAGGATAGAGGTCTGTGTCTGAAAAATTTGCTGGAGGAAATTGAAAAAACAGACATTTCTCGCTACAGGCTCGGGTCATTAAATCCTCTTGAAATTACAGATGAACTTCTGGAATTTCTTGCGCATTCCAAAAAATTTTGTCCTCACTTTCATCTCTCCCTGCAGTCCGTGAACACAAAAATACTTGAAGCAATGAACAGGAAATACAGCGCAGAGAACTGCACAGACCTGCTTAACAAAATAAATACCGTATTTAAAAATCCTTTTACCGGCACAGATATAATAGTCGGGTTCCCCGGTGAAACAGATGAAGATTTTCTTGTTACCCTTGAAAATTTAAAAAAAATGGAACTCTCAAACATACATGTTTTCCCTTATTCATTAAGAAAAAATACAAAGGCAGCATTGCTAAGCGGACATGTTGAAATGAATGAGAAAAAGAAACGTGCAGATATACTCCATAAGCTTGCAAAGCAAAAATTTGACACTTTTGCAGAAAAAAATATCGGACAAACAGCGGAAGTTCTTGTGGAGAAAAATCCCGACAGAAAAACAGGCCTGCTGAAGGGTGTTACAAAAAATTATTTGAATGTATATCTTGAATGCACTGACAAAACGCTGTGCAATACAATTCAAAAAGTCAGAATTGTTAAGTTTGAGGCAGGCAAATTATTTTGTAATATAATAGAGGGATGATTAAAGGTTTAATTGTTCAAAATAATGCGATTATAGGCAATAAAAGGGCTACATTCAATAATGTAGAGAAACTTTTGTCGCATTATTGCGGAAAAAAATATGATTTTATAACATTTCCGGAAGTTTGGTCAACAGGATGGTGCTGCTCTCATTTCAAAGAGTCTGCAGAAACTGTGGAATACAGTGAAACGATAGAATTTCTGCGTAATGTGGCAGTTGATTTTGAGTCTGTTGTATTCGGCGGTTCTTTTATAAGAAAAATATCAGAAGATGAATACAGAAACACAAGTCCGGTTATCAACAGAAACGGGAAAATTTCTGCGCTATACGATAAAATACACCTTTTTTCCCATAAAGGTTCGGAAGAAAACAAATACATCACACCCGGAGATACCCTGATTTTAATTGACACCGGCAGGTTCAAAACAGGTCTGAGCATTTGTTACGACATACGTTTCCCGGAAATATACCGTGAATATTCCAGACACGGAGCTGAAATCTTTATCAATTCTGCAGCCTGGAACAGAAATAAACTTGAGCACTGGCTTATTATGCACAGAGCAAGAGCAATCGAAAACCAGTGCTGTATGGTAGTTGCAGATCAGTGCGGAAAGATAAAGGATGATGAGTATAATCTCGGACACTCTCTTGTTACTGACGCATGGGGAAATATTGAATACACAACCGGAGAAGAAGAAGGATGTCTTGAGTTTGCGATTGACTTAAAAAAACTCAGAACTCTGAGAAAAGACTTTCCGCTTCTTGATGACAGACGTGATAATGATTTTTCAGGATTTAAAATAAAGGAGATAAAACTATATGAATAAATTTTTAAAGTTATTTATTTTAACAATTACAATGTCGTTTTTGACGGCTCAGATTGCCGGCGCAAAGGATTTTGATAATATTATAAAAAAATCACAGCTGGATGAAACCGCTACAATCTCCGTGTCAGTTAAAAATGCAAAAACAGGAAAAGTTTTGTATGAATACAATCAGAATAAATATCTGCACCCTGCATCCGCTCTTAAATTATTCACAATGGCGGCTGCTTATGACCAGCTCGGAGGTGATTATCAGTACAGAACACAGCTTTTTAAAGATAAAAACAATAATATATACCTGAAATTAAGCGGCGACCCGACTTTGACAACATCAGATTTGACAAATTTATTTAAAGAACTAAAGTCAAAATATAAAATAAACGTAAATGATGTAGTAATAGATCCGACAGTCATTGACAATTCCCAGTGGGGTACAGGCTGGATGTGGGATGATGACACAAGCAAATATCTGCCGAAATACTCGCCATTCACAATAAACGGAAATATCATAAATATTTCGCTAAAACCATCAAAAAACAATACATTTCCCGAGATAAAAAACAAATCCGATTATCAGATAACAATTGTAAATATGCTCAAAAACGGAGATAAGAATAATATCCGGATAGTGCGCCAGCCCTGGATACAGAGCGATATGGTTTATCTGAAAGGCACAATAAAAACACCGCTGACAGTTCAGCTTCCGATAAACCAGCTTGAAAGAAATTTTAAAACACAACTGCAGTCTGCATTGAAAACAGCAAAAATCTCTCCTAAAGGAACAATAAAAGTTGCACCCATGCAGGAACATACGGAACTAATCCTTGAACACGTAAGCAAACCGCTGGATACAATTGTTTCAAAAGTATTAAAAGACAGCAACAACCTCTATGCAGAAATGATTTTCAAAACCTCCGGCGCAAAATTCTCTGACTCTCAGGGCACAACAGCCGCAGGTATTGACTTCTTTAATAACTATTACAAAGACATAAATACAAAAACAAAACCGGTTATAGCAGACGGAAGTGGTGCATCGAGAAATGACCTCATAACAGCAGACTGGATGACCGAAGCATTGAATAAAATATACAAAAACAATGATTTTGACGGATTTCAAAAACTGATGGCAAAACCAGTAGAAGGCACATTAAGCGACAGACTGCTAAACATAAGCCAGAATGTTCGTGCAAAAACAGGAACAATCAGCGGCGTCAGTGTGTTAACCGGATATGTTGATGCAAAATCGAATAACAAATATAGTTTTGCCATACTTATACAAAACTATCCGGACTCGTCTCTTGATGCAAAAAAACTAGAAGATGCTATTGTAAACGAAATATACACCCGCTGACACAATAAAAACACAAACTGCAGAAGTTTTTTTGCAACAGCAGCCAGAATAGTTCAAATATACTAGGCAAAATTAAAAATAATAATATATAATATAACATGATGTTAGGTATGTTGACTTTTTTATAAATAAAATTATAGGAAGAATTAACAGAATTATAGAGGTATAGGAAATTGAAAAAATTATTTGTAAATTTTGTTTTAATTGCAGTAGCAGCAACAACATTATGTGCAGGCATGGCACAGGCAGATAATGCCGCAATAAAATCGGCTATTGCTAAATATAAAGCAAAAAATTATGTGGGCTGCCTGCAGGAAATCACTGCAATTCTGGAAGAGGATCCCTCTGATGCCGCAGCTTATTATTATCAGGCACTGTCTTTTGCGCAGCTCGGAAATGTACAGGAAGCACAAAAAGCCTACAACAAGGTTATTGACCTGAACACAAACGAAGTTCTTGTTGAACATGCAACAAGAGGTATTGCCTGCCTGAAAGGCGAAGACAATGCTGGCTGCAAAGAGCCGGAAAAACCGGATACAGCAACAGAGCTTGATAAGTTTATAAATTCTGATAAGTTTTACAGCAAGTCAGTACAAAAAGAAATTAACCTCAAAAAACTTGAAAGAAAAAAACAGGCAATAAATGAACAGCTGAAATCAGAAGCATCTGAACCTACAGACGCTGAAATAGCTGAAGCCGTAAGAACACTTGCAAAACTCGGAATAAATCCGCTGGGACTTAATTCTCAAAACAACAAAATTGACCCTGCAGCATATACCCAGATGATGCAGCAGTCAAATGAACTTGCCCAGTTGAACATGCTTATGGGCAATAACAATAACGGGCAGAATAACTGGCTGCCAATGCTTCTTATGAGTCAGAACGGCCAGCAAAAACTTTCTCCCGAGTTAATACAAACAATGATGATGTCATCTATGAATGCTAATTTTGGATTTGACAGCAGCCAGACATACTAATGTCTGGCATTTCCGGGGTTGAGGTAAACAAATGAGGATAAACACAACAAAATTTGGAGAAATTGAAGTATCGGACGATACTATTTTTACGTTTGTAGAGCCGATTATCGGTTACGAACACTTAAGCCGCTACGTACTGGTGGAACACAATGAAAACTCGTTGTTCAAATGGCTGCAGTCTGTAGATGACGAAAATTTAGCTTTTCCGGTCACTGCTCCTGCTTTTTTCGATATAGATTATCAGTTTGAAATACCAACAGAAGCGGCTGAAAAAATAAAACTAACGACAGTAGAAACACTTATTTCTCTTAATATCGTAAGCATTCCGAATGCAAATCCGAGAAAATCTACAATTAATTTACTTGCACCGATTATTATCAATGCTGCAAACAGAGAAGGTATGCAAATTATACTGTCAAATTCAAACTATCCTGTCAGATACCCTCTCTTTAAAGATGAGCAGGTTTCGGTTAACAGTTAAGAGTTTTAGGGAGTTTAGAATGCTTGTACTGGCAAGAAAAATCGGTGAAAAAATTATAGTTAATGATAATATAGAAATTATAATTCTGGATGCAAATCCGAACACTGTGCGTATCGGGGTAAATGCGCCGAAGAATGTTTCTGTTTACAGGGAAGAACTGTATAGAGAAATAAAATCAGCAAATATTAACAGTAATAAGGTTTCAACCGATGAAGTAACAGCACTGCAGGGACTCATAAATAAACCGGCAGCAGCTTTTTCTAATCCGAGATTTGATAAATTTACCGCTAAAATCATAAAATGAAAAAAGAAGAACTTTTTAACGAATTCTACAAAAACAAAAATTATGATTATCTGAAATCCGAACTCGCATCATCAAACGAATTTTTGGACAAAATTTTCCTCGCTAAAGTTTATCTTAAATTAAATGACATAAGAAATGCCGCTCTTATCTATAAAGAAACAGGACAGCTTTATGAATACGGCAGATGCCTGCTGCTGGAAGGCAAATTTGAAAAAACAAAAGCACTCTGGCTTTCACTGGAACCGGACAGCCCGCCTGTGCTGTGGGGACGCTCATTGCTTGAATTTATAGAAATGTATGTAATACATCTGCCTGCTTTTTTTCAAATAAGAAGTTTTTTGGAAATGGATCTTGATGCTCTCCTGAAAGCCGGTCAGATTAAGTTTGCAGAAAATATAATAAACGGCGCAGACTTGTTTGCAAAAGCGAATTCAGAAAGCTACAAGTTTATTGCAAGAGTGCTTGTCAACAATAACTACCACAGCCTTGCCGGAGTATTTCTGGAAAAAGCCAAAAATGTATGCTATGTTGATCCTGAATTACACTATCTTTGCGCAAAATGCAGCCTCCACAAACACGATATCAACAGCGCAAAAAAATCACTCGAACTGGCTATAGAAACGGGTTTCGGCTATTATCCGGCAAAAAAACTGCTAAATGAGATAAATTTGGCTTGAAACATTAGTATATTATGATGTAAAATAAATGCAGGATAGAAAAATAATCAATAGGAGCTAATAATGTTTGAACGTTTTACCGAAAAAGCAATTAAGGTAATAATGCTTGCCCAGGAAGAAGCGAGACGGCTCGGTCATAACTTTGTCGGGACGGAACAGGTGCTTCTCGGACTAATAGGAGAAGGCACGGGAGTTGCTTCAAAAACTCTGAAATCTATGGGAATAACACTCAAAGACGCAAGAGCCGAGGTAGAAAAAATTATAGGCAGAGGCTCGGGATTTGTTGCGGTTGAAATACCGTTTACCCCCAGAGCAAAGAGGGTTCTGGAGTTGTCATGGGATGAGGCAAGACAACTCGGTCATAACTATATAGGTACGGAACACTTGCTCCTCGGATTGATAAGAGAGGGTGAAGGTGTTGCAGCAAGAGTCCTTGAAAATCTCGGTGTAGACCTCAATAAAGTAAGAAGCAACATTATCAAAATGCTGGGTGAAACAAAACCTGCTCCGGCAACTGCATCAGCAGGTGCAACCGGCGGAAAAACAAAAACTCCGAGTCTTGATGAATTTGGAACAGACCTCACACTGGCTGCCCAGGAGCAGAGACTTGACCCTGTTGTAGGCAGAGAAAAAGAAATTGAGCGTGTAATTCAAATTCTTGCAAGAAGAACTAAAAACAACCCCGTTTTGATAGGCGAACCCGGTGTCGGAAAGACCGCAGTAGCTGAAGGACTGGCAACCAGAATTGTCAATTCGGATGTTCCTGATATTCTTGAAGGTAAAAAAGTTATTCAGCTTGATATGGGCTTGCTTGTAGCCGGTACAAAATACAGGGGCGAATTTGAAGAACGTCTGAAAAAAATTATGGATGAAATCAGACAGGCAGGAAATATCATTCTTGTCATCGATGAAATGCATACTCTGATTGGTGCGGGTGCTGCAGAGGGGGCTATAGATGCTGCTAATATTCTGAAACCGGCACTTTCCAGAGGCGAAATTCAGGTTATCGGTGCAACAACACTTGATGAATACAGAAAACATGTAGAAAAAGACTCTGCACTGGAAAGACGTTTCCAGCCTATAATTATTGAACAGCCCTCTGTGAATGAATCTATTGAAATATTAAGAGGTCTGAAACCAAAATACGAAGAACACCACAGACTTCAAATTTCTGATGAGGCAATAATTGCAGCGGTAGCTCTGTCTGATAAATATATAACAGACAGATTTTTACCGGACAAGGCTATTGATATCATAGATGAAGCCAGTTCAAAAGTGCGGCTGAATGTCAGCTCGCTGCCGCCAGAGGGCAAAGAACTGGAAAAAGAATTAAAGAACATAATTAAACAAAAAGAAGATGCAATAAGAAATCAAGAATTTGAGCACGCTTCAAACCTGAGAGACAAAGAAGCGGATCTCAAAGACAAGATAAGAGAACTTTCCCAGAAATGGAAAGACGAGCACGATGCCAATAAACCTGTTGTTACGGCAGAACATGTCGCAGAGGTTGTAAGCACTATGACAGGCATACCTACTACAAAAATTACAGAAGGTGAAAGCGAAAGACTACTGAAACTGGAAGAAACTCTTCATAACAGAGTAATCGGACAGGATCAGGCTGTTGTATCTATTGCAAAAGCCATAAGAAGAGCAAGAGTCGGCTTGAAAAGTCCGAACAGACCGATTGGCAGCTTTATTTTTGCCGGTCCAACCGGTGTAGGTAAAACTGAGCTGGCTAAAGCACTTGCCGAAGCTGTGTTCGGCTCTGAGAATAATATGGTCAGAGTTGACATGTCAGAGTTTATGGAAAAACATTCAACAGCAAAACTCATTGGTTCACCTCCGGGATATGTCGGATACGATGACGGCGGTCATCTGACTGAAACAATTCGTAAAAAACCGTATTCAGTTGTGCTGTTTGACGAAATTGAAAAGGCACATCCTGATGTATTTAACATAATGCTGCAAATCCTCGATGACGGACGTCTGACAGATGCGAAAGGCAGACATATCAATTTCAAAAATACTATTATTATCATGACAAGCAACGTAGGTGCCAGCACTATTGCCACGACAGCAAAACTCGGCTTTTCAGTCGGAGACGATGAAGGCAAAGACAAATATGAACACCTGAAAGATACTGTTATGGATGAAATGAAAAAGGCGTTCAGACCTGAATTCCTTAACAGAATTGATGATATCATAGTATTCTCTCACCTGAGCAAGCCTGAAATCAGACAAATTGTTGAACTAATGTTTAAAGATTTGCTCAAACGTATAGAGTCTCACAACTTTAGCATTGAAATCAGCGATGAAGTTAAAGACTATCTCGCAGATGAAGGCTATTCAGAGGCTTATGGTGCCAGACCGTTGAGACGTGTTATACAAAAGAAAATAGAGGATACTCTTGCAGAAGAAATCCTGAACGGCAAATATCAGGAGGGCGATGTTATAGCAGCAAAGCTCGAGGACAAGAAAATTGTGTTTGAAAAAGTCGGTCACAATGAGCCCAGAGAAGCCGCTGCACAGGCAAATTAACTTTTGTAACAATATATTAAGCAGAGTCCGAAAATAGACATTTTCGGACTCTTTGTTGTTTTAAATAATATATTAGTGTGAAGGAGGTTACTATTATGATTAATGCAGCAGGAAGAATTGGCGGTTACGGAAACACAAATATGACAGCAGACCAGATTAGAGCGGAAATGAAATTCAGAGATTATACACCAGAGCAAAAATTGATGACTATCCATAACGATGTTGTTCAATTAAATAATAAAGCTGATGTAATCCAAAATCAGAACAACATTATGATGGAAGCACTTGCAAAACTTCTCGGTTATGAAGAACATAACGCTTTCTCAACAGGTTTTGACCGTGTTGCGTAAAAAGCATAAACAGGTAAAAAAGTAGTCAGAGATTAACAATCTGTTTTTGTAGTAGTCTGCAGGTTCAGGTGATCTTTAATTTCCTGAACTTCGTATGTAAGGCGGTTTAGCTGACATTTAACAGGATCCGGAATTCTGTTATGCATTAATATACCGCCAACCATTAGTTTCTGATGAACAACTCTTCCAGGAACACCTACGACTGTGCTGTTTTCAGGAACATCATCTACAACAACAGAGCCGGCACCTATTCTTGTATTTGAACCTATTGTCAGATTACCGAGGACTTTGGCTCCGGCACCGATGATAACATTGTCACCTATGGTGGGATGTCGTTTCCCATGTTCTTTTCCTGTGCCGCCAAGCGTCACACCCTGATAAATAAGAACATCATCGCCAATAATTGTTGTCTCTCCGATGACAACCCCCATTCCGTGGTCGATAAAAAATCTTCGTCCGATTGTTGCACCGGGATGAATTTCTATGCCCGTGAAAATTCTGCTCCAGTAAGAAATTAATCTGGGGATTACAGGAATTTTCCAGTATCTGAGCTTGTGTGCTATTCTATGCGCAATCAGAGCATGCAGCCCCGGATAGCACAATAAAACCTCCGGCAGATTATTGGCCGCAGGATCTTTTTCGTAAATTGTTTTTATATCCTCTTTAATTTGTTTCAAAGCCCGTTGTATAAGCATTTTTAGTCCTTTTCAAATAGTGCGGTGGATAAATACCTTTCTCCGTAATCACATATTATTGTAACAATAAGTTTTCCTTTGTTCTCCGGTCTTTTGGCTAATTCAAGTGCGCAAAAAACATTTGCACCGGATGAAATACCGCAGAGTATTCCTTCTTCTTTTGCCAGCCTCTTTGCGGTTTTAATTGCGTCCTCATCTTTTACTGTCAAAACCTCATCTATTACAGACATATCAAGATTTTCAGGAATAAAATTTGCGCCTATTCCCTGTATACCGTGAACACCGGCAGTGCCTTTTGTTACAAGAGGGCTCGAGAAAGGTTCTGCAGCAACAACTTTTATATTTTTATTATACTCTTTGAGCTTTTTGCCTGTGCCCGAAACAGTGCCGCCGGTTCCGAACGTTGCAGTAAAGATGTCAATTTTTCCATCTGTATCTTTCCATATTTCAGGCGCAGTAGTCAATTCGTGAGATTTCGGGTTATCAGGATTATCAAACTGTGAGGGGATAAAGCTTTCTGTATATTCTTTCGAAAGCTCAATTGCCTTATCAACAGCTCCTTGCATCCCAAGCTCAGCAGGCGTCAAAACAAGTTCTGCGCCATAGCCCTGAAGCATTTTTCTTCTCTCAAGACTCATGCTTTCCGGCATTGTCATAATAATTCTATAACCTTTTACCGCACAGCATAAAGCAAGTCCAATGCCGGTGTTGCCGCTTGTAGGTTCTATAATTACCGTATTTTTGGTAACAAGCCCTTTTCTTTCTGCCTGTTCAAGCATATAAAGAGCCGGCCGGTCTTTTACAGAGTTTGCCGGATTAAAATATTCAAGCTTCACCGCAATTTTTGCATCTGTATCATTAATTTTATTCAGCATAACCATCGGCGTGCTGCCGATGAGCTCAAGAATATTGCTGCGTATCATACAAGCCTCATATATTTTCTTTTGCCGGCCTGCAGTATTGCCGGTTTTTGAGAAACAACATAAGCGATATCGGATATCTTTTGATTATCAATTTTTACACCACCGCCGGCGATAAGCCGTTTTGCTTCACCTTTACTCGAAACAAACCCGAGTTCAAGAAGCAAATCCAGAATATTTACAGCACTGTTGAGTTTGTATTCTTCCGTATCCTCCGGAATACCCTTGTTTTGCACAACATTTACAAACTCCTCCTGTGCTTTTTTCGTTTCTTCATCACTGTGATATTCATTTGTTATAGTATAAGCCAGCTGCATTTTTATATCTCTCGGGTTTTCTGTTTTTAAGCGTTCCTCAATGTTTTTCAGCCCGGTATCAGAAATATCAGTGAGAAGACTAAAATATTTAACAATCAGCGTATCGGGAATAGACATAAGCTTTCCATACATATCCTTTGCACTGTCTGTAAGTGAAATACAGTGTTCAGGATAGGTTTTCGACATTTTAACCAGCCCGTCCGTACCTTCTATTAAAGGAAGAAGCATAACCATCTGAGGGTTGGGCTTTCCATAAGCAGCTTGAATTTCACGTCCCAGCAGTACATTAAATCTCTGATCGGTTCCGCCGAGCTCAATATCCGCATCAATCGCTACAGAATCATATGCCTGCATAAGCGGATAGAAAAATTCATGTATGGAGATAGGTTTGCCTTCTGCATATCTTTTTGCAAAATCATCACGTGTCATCATCTGGGCTACCGTAACATTTGACGCAAGTTTTAAAAGGTCAGTCAGCTGCATTTTGTGAAGCCAGTCAGCGTTGTTTACAACTTCCGCTTTTGATGTATCGAGAACTTTTGACATTTGTTCAAAATAGGTTTTTGCATTTTCTTCAACCTGTTCTTTTGTCAAAGCGGGTCTTGTCTCTGATTTGCCGGAAGGGTCGCCGACCATTGCGGTTGCACCGCCAACAAGAAGGACAATAGTATGCCCCAGCTCCTGAAATTTTTTCAGTTTTTTCATAACAACGGTATGTCCGAGATGCAAATCCGGTCTTGTCGGATCCATTCCGAGTTTTACACGGATAGGTTTACCTGATTCTTTTGATTTCTGGAGTTTTATTGCCAGTTCTCTGACACCGCCGGGCAGAAGTTCTGCACCTCTTGAGATTTCTTCCGCCTGTTTTATAAATTCTTCTTTTAATTGAAATTTCTCTTCCATTTACATTTTCCTTTATTTTTTCATTGTCCTTATTGTAACAAAAATAAGAAAAATGGTGTCAGATTATTCCCTAAAATGTTTAAAGAATATTAAAATCCGGATAAAAGGGTTGTAATTGAAATATTTGCGTGC
Source organism: Candidatus Gastranaerophilales bacterium (assembly GCA_944323735.1). GTDB lineage: Bacteria > Cyanobacteriota > Vampirovibrionia > Gastranaerophilales > Gastranaerophilaceae > CALUPY01. The sequence goes on along the minus strand of CALUTO010000003.1, from coordinate 100,588 downwards.
TAATATGACAGCAAAGGATACAAAAATCAAGCAGAAGGTGGTGAAAATCAGATGCCAGAAGTTAGAGTCGGTGAAAATGAAAGCATAGAAAGTGCTCTTAAACGTTTTAAAAAGAAAATTCAAAAGGCCGGTATTCTTTCAGAAATCAAAAGACGTGAAGTTTATGAAAAACCGAGCATTAAAAGAAAACGCAAATCTGAAGCTGCCAGAAAGCGTAGAGTTTAAATATAAAAAAATTAAAAAAGCGTACGGGTCAACCGGCCGCTTTTTTTAGTTAATGGATTATTATGAGAGTGAATAGAGTAAATCAGGTATATATTTCAACAAAAGGCAGCATGCCTCAAAATTTCGGTGCGCACAAAAATTCTCCTGCAAAAACTGCGGGGAAAATACTGCTGGGGGCATCTGCAGTTCTTGCCGCAGGTGCAGCAGGTTATACAGCAGGAGTCAGATATTATGAAAAACAGTCTTACAAAATGACTGTTTCTCTGTTTAACAACAAAATTCTTCCAGAATTTAAAAATTGCTGTAAACTTTTAAAACTAAAAACAGCAAAAAACATGGAATTTGATGCAATGGATATAAATCCTGAGAACAGCAGTAAATACCTTATCTATTGCAACGGAATGTACACATCTATGGATATTGCAAATCAGAAAATATACCGCATTTTATTGCGTTCTCATAATGGGATTGTCGGATTTAATTATCCCGGACACCCCGCATCAAAGAGCGAATTTTCTAAAGAGAATGCAATAGAGAGTCTGAAAACTGTACATTCTTATCTTTTACAAAAAGGCATAAAGCCTGAGAACATCGGCATTATTGCTCATTCAATGGGCTGTGCTGTCGCAAGCGAATTTGCAGCAAAAAACAAGGTCAAATTTGCAGTCCTTATGTGTCCGTTTAACAAAGCAACAGACACAATTAAAAACTTTGTCTCAAAATCTGAAGCTCTTCCGAAATTTGTAAAAACCGTAGTGAAACTTGTTCCTTCTAATTTGCAGCCTATAAAATACAGGTTTAATAATGAAAAATATTTGAAACAAATTGATTTTCCTGTACTGATAATGGCATCAAAAGACGATGAAACAATTCCCGTTTATCTGACAAGAAAGCTGCAAAACAAACTTTCAAACAAAACGAACATTGAATACAGAGAATTCGAACGTGGCGGGCATAATATTGATAAAAACAAATTGCAGGGAAGCCTTGATTTTATAAAAAAATGTTTTGGAGAATAGTTTGTGGTACACTTATCTATGTAGAAAAGTGTATTGATTAAATAAGGAATAACATTTTGGGCGATAATAAAATTACATCATCAAAATTTGCGAGTGTAATCGCACGTATTCTCGATGACAAACTCGGGCAGGATATAACTATTCTCAATATAAGCAATGTCTCTGTTCTTGCCGACTTTTTTGTAATTTGTTCAGCAGAGAGCACTACACAGGTAAGGGCTTTGACGGAATATGTAAGAGACAGAGTAAAACATCTTTTTGACAGAATACCGGCAGGTGAAGAAAAAGATATGAAAAACAGATGGAATCTTCTGGATTACGGGGATGTAATAGTACATGTGCTCCACAAAGAAGAGCGTGAAACGTATGCAATTGAAAAATTCTGGTCACATGCATTTAAGGTTAACCGTGAGGACTGGGAAAAAGATTCACAGGAATTTTCTATATACTAATCTTCGTCAAATTATTTATAATGACATATTTTTCAAAGTATCGGGGCTTGCGACTATTGATGTCACAGAATTGCCGCCAAAAGCATAGTTTGCTGCATTATATATATCATCCGGTGTGATTTCATCAATAAGTGTCAAATATGTATCCGTACCTTTTATTGAATAAGGGGAATAGATATTAGATAACAAAACAGCAGTCCGGTCTGCAGAGCTTTCCGTATCATTCAGGATATCTGTTTTAAGCCGCAGTTTAGCAGCCTCCAGCTCCTCCAGAGACACTTTTTCTGTTTTTAGTTTTTCAATGTGTTTTTTGAATCCGTCCAGTGATTTTTTTACATTGTCATAGGTAAAAAGCTTGTTATCAGGATCATCTGTTGTCGTTTTTATAAAACATGTGATAATACCGGTATTTCCGTAGCGGTCAAAACTCGAATTAACCTTGTATGCGAGTTTTTGCTTCTCTCTCAAGTCCATAAAGAGCCTTGAGGAAGGATTTCCTCCGAGTATATTATTCATAAGCATAAAAATCAATCTGTCTTTAGGATTTGAATTCACCTTGAATGTGTATGCCTGTTCAATTTCAGCCTGTATCCTTTTATCAGGAGTTGTTAACAGTTTATTTTCCTGCACGGGGGTATAGATATTAAAAATTTCATTGCTTAGCGGTTTAAATGTCGGGAAGTTTGTTGAAAGCTCCTGTATAGTCTGATTGACTAAATCAGGTTTTTTTTCAACAGGCGCAGTCAGCACAAATGAAGCTCCTGCATTCTGCATAATATACTGATATAACCCCACTACATCTTCCAGAGTCACATTATTTATTGAATTCTTTATTTCTTCATTAGTTGCAAACTCACTTATATTAGGGAAGAGTTCTTTATTTAATTTGTCCTCAGCACTGACATCAATATTGTTCAGTGTTTCTAAAATTGAGGCTCTTGCATAATCAAGACTCTCTTTGGTAAATCTCGGGTATAGAAGTGCTTCTTTTGCGTATTTTAATGAATCAGTAAGTTTACTTTCCGGTGAAATGCAAGATACATTTATTTCTCTTGCGTTAGAATTAATATTCAAATATATACCCTGTTCTTCTGCATTGCCATAGAAATTTTTGTTATCTCTAAAGATAGACCCCTCTTGCAAGATTTTAGACAGAAGCTCTGACGTTCCCGGTTTTACCATTGCGGGAACTCTTGTATCAAGTAAAATCCGGTAGTTTGCTATTTCTGAAGTATTTGGATTAAAAACAGCCGCAAAATTATTCTGCAGTCTGTACTGTTTTATTCTATTTTCATCGAAAACCTGTGAATTTTCCGAGCCTTTAAATGAAACTGCAGCATTTTTTTTATAATTATCAAAAAGTGTTTCACTGTTTACGGAATCGGGATGAACAAGAGTTATGGCAGCTTTGTTCAGGTCAAAATATTTTTTAATAAAGTCATCAAGGTCTTTTGTTGTAATAGAATCAAGAAGCTCTATATTGTTTTCAAGGAAGTTGTCAAGATTGTCCATCATGCAGGAGCCTATGAGAGAATTCAGGGCTGCCGAATTTTCGGAAATTGTTGAAAGAGCCATTTTGTAAGCAAGTTTTTCTTTTTCGAGCTCCTTTTGTGTTATCGGAGTGTTTTTCAGTTTTTGTACTGCCTGATAATATGTTTTCAAGACATTTTCCGATTTTTCCGGAGTGGTCTGGCTTACAAATAACATAGCCCGTCTGTCATCTGGTCTGTTACCTATTCTTTCCTGTGTAAACATGCCCGATGAATGAATTTTATCTAACTCGGCTGATAGTCTGCCATGTTTTCCGTTAAACATAATATCCGCAAGCAGGTTTTGTATAAGCAGTTCTTTTTCGGAATTGTTCTTAGGCCCGACAAATCCAAGAAGAATCGTCGTATTGTTTGCCTTGGGCATTATTAAATCATTTCTGACAGGAGCGTTTAGAGGCGTGAAAGTCGTGTAAGTTCTGTTTTCAGTATTGCTTTTCCGGGTGCTGTTAAAATATTTTGAAACGAGTTCAATTGTTTTTTGAGGGTCAACATTTCCTGTAATGACAGTAATACAATTGTCAGGTGAATACCACGCAGCATCATACTCTTTGACCTTTTCACTTGTTAAATTGCTCACAGTATTTATGTTTCCTGCTATCAAATCAACGACATTTGTTTTTATGCCGAACAGATTTTTTATACAGTTATTCAGTCCGAGGTTAACAGGTTCATCAGAGACCATGCTTATCTCGGAGGTTACGGGTCCTTTCTCTTTTTCTACCATTTCCGGTGTATGCTTCGGGGTTTGAATCATGTCTGAATGAATTTTTATTGTGGTTTCGAGATCGTCTTTGTTAAGCAGCTGCAGCATCACATAATAGTCTGTTGTAGACATGCCGGTCGAGGCATTTGTAGAGCCGCCCATTTTGTTTACCGTGTCAAAGAATTCGCCTTCTTTAAGATGTTCCGAGCCGTTAAATTTCATATGCTCGATAAAATGGAAAATACCTTTTTCTCCTTCTCTTTCGTTCATAGACCCCACATTAAAATAGGATTTTACAACAGTAGGCCCCTTTTTCTGAAGGATTATTACTTTTTGACCGTTAGCAAGTTTATAGTATTTTGCCGGCTCTGAATAAGGTATTTTTATATCTCTGATAAAACTGTATGAAATCGGAACACTAACCCCCAGCTGTGATTTTATTGCAGTTGACGAATCTGCATACGCAACAGGTGCTGATGTATTTGTACTCTTCTGCTGCTCCGGCACATTATTTTTTTTAGCAATCCCCGTATACACTCCGTTTGTTTGAGAAATCGAATTAATCATAACACACACCCGTCACTTTTCTGCTATTCTTGCTGCTCAAGCTATTTGTTTTAAAGTCCGTGAATTTTTAAATTTAACAAAAACATCATTCCGCTTTATAAAAATTTACAAACTGCTTTAACTCTCCGTTACTTTTTTTATTGCCGAATATGCAATATCTGTGAGTTTTTCTATTTCCTGCTCTGTAATAATCAACGGCGGCATAAAATATATTACATTTCCGATAGGACGCAGTATTGCACCATTTTTAAGTGCTTCAAGAAATACCCTGTGCCCCATTCGTTCCTTAAAATCATAGGGTTCTTTTGTGCTTTTATCCTTTACCATTTCGACAGCACCTATCATACCTGTATGCCGGATGTCTCCTGCATGCTCAAGGGTTTTAAATTTATCAAGACAGCTTTTTAGCTTTTTGATTTTTGGCTGAAGCTTATCTATTATTTTTTCCTGCTCCATTATTTTCAAATTTTCAACGGCAATTGCGCAGGCAATCGGATTTCCGGTAAAGCTGTGCCCGTGATAAAAGGTTTTCAGGGTCGAAAAGTCATCATAGAATGCATTATAAATCTTGTTCGTTGTAATTGTTGCAGCAAGAGGTATATATCCGGCAGTTATACCTTTAGCAACACAGAATATATCCGGTTTTATACCGGCATGTTCAAACGCAAAATACTTTCCCGTTCTTCCGAATGCCATTGCAACTTCATCATCAATTAACAATATATCATATCTGTCACAGAGCTCTCTGAGTTTTGTTAAATATTCAGCAGGATACATTCTCATACCGGCAGCACCCTGAACAAGCGGTTCTACAATAATTGCCGCAATTTCCCCGTTTCTTTGTTCAAACAGGTTTTCTACCTCCTCAATACAATTAAGCGTACAGTTTTCGCTTTTCTGACCCTTCGGGCATCTGTAGCAAAAAGGTGCACATACTTTTATCGTATCAAACACAAGTGGACTGAAAATTTTTTTGTATATATCAATACCGCCAACAGAAACAGAACCGAGAGTGTCTCCATGATAGGAATCTGTCATCGAAACAAAATATTTCTTTTCAGGTTTGCCATTTTGATACCAGTACTGGTATGCCATCTTTAATGCAACCTCTACCGCAGTTGAGCCATCATCAGAATAAAAAACCTTTGAAAACGGTTCTCCGGCAAGTTTTATTAATTTTTCCGCAAGCTCTATTGCAGGTCTGTGCGTAAAGTCTGCAAGCAGAACATGCTCTATCTTTTCTGCCTGCTCTGTCAGAATTTTGTTCAGTTTTTCGTTTGAGTGCCCCAGCGTATTTACCCACCACGAAGAAACACCGTCTATATATTCATTTCCGTCAGCATCATACAGATATATTCCTTTGCCCTTTTCTATCAATACCGGTTTAAAATCCTTACCTTCATACTGCTTCATCTGGGTATCGGGATGCCAAACATATTTTAAATCTTTTTCAATCCATTCTTCTTGTGAACGCATAGTTTTCTTCCTGCAAAATCAATACATGTGCAATGAAATATTACAACAAAACAGCCGGTTTTCATACAAATTCTTTATGCAAAGTATTTTTCCAGTGCATTTTTGTCAAATACTTCGATACTGTCTTTACTGTGAATAAAGATGAGACAATTAAGCAGGGACTTGAACATTGCAAACTCCGGAAGTGACATCTTTTTCATTAGATCGGCAATATTTTCCGCCATAAATTCGGTTATGACAATTTTGTCTTTTAAAACAAGCGAGGTGAAATAATCCAGCCCCTCTTTTGTATTTATACCTTCAAAATACAATATATCAGGAGACTGAAACTCTATAAAACGCATAGCTTTATCGAGGTTAAAACCTATATTTTCATTAAGCTCGCACTGGTTGACATTTGTCAGGTCATATTTTGTAATAGATTCTATTGTCATAACATTTTTTTTGTCAGTTGCGGTGTCAAGGAGTATGGAATAGACCATATGCGTTTTTCCACTGAGTCCTGTGCCGCAGACAACTATTATGCCTGCTGTGTTCATCGAATTTTTTATTATTGCAATCTGTTTCTCGTTCAACCCCGTTTCTTTTAAAGTTTTTGGCGGTTTATAAATTTTAATGGCTATTCTTTCTCCATGAATTGTCGGAAATGCGGATATACTTGCAATAAGAGGGATACTATCCACTTTAAAACACAATTTTCCCAGCTGGGGGAGTTCAGAAACTGTAGGGTCTAAATTAGACAAAACTTTTAGTCTGGCAATAAATGACGAAACTAAAATTGACGGAATTTCGCCTGTAGAATAAATCTGTGAATTTTTTTTGAAATTTACACTGAGTCCGTTTGGAATATGCTCAAGAAAAAGTTCATGTATATCTTCTGATATTGCCTGTTTCAAAATAGAGCGTATCAGTTTTTGTATGTGTTCATCCGAAAGGTCTTCGCTGTGGAGTTCGTTTCTCCAGTCGTATTTCGGCTGGTTATCATCAATAAAAATCTGACCCACCGAGCTTGTACTGTGATAATACTCTTCTATCTTTTTTATCACGGCACTTTCAGATGAAATAACAGGTTCTATTTCACATTTTGCATCCTCTACTATTTTGTCTATTGCAAAAAGGTCAAGCGGGTCAGACATAGCTACAGTCAGAATCCCCTCTATCTCAAACAGCGGAATGACTTTATATTTTTGTGCATTATTAAAATTTATATAGCTCAGACACTTTTTATCAAGAGAATAGTCCTCAAGATTTACATAAGGTATATGGAGCTTTGATTCGAGAAATTTAAGAAGTTTTTCTTCCTGTATAATTCCCGAATTTATGAGCACCTGACCGACATTTATATTCTGGGCTTTTGCAACCTGCTCAGCCGTTTCCAGATCTTCATACTTTATGAGATTATCCCGTACAAGATCGTATTTTAGTTTTTCTAGTGTTTTATTTCTGGTAAATTCCATTATTTTTCTAAATACTCTTTTACTTTTTTTATAATATCGTCAAGCTCAAAAGGTTTTGTTATATACTCATTGACGCCTGTTTCCTGCCCGATTAGTTTATCCTCCTCCTGAGAACGGGCCGTAACCATGATAATGGGTATGTCCTTGTATTTTGTATCATATTTCAAAAGACGGCTGATTTTGTATCCGTTTATTTTGGGCATCATAACATCAAGAATCATCAAATCCGGTATGATTTCCTTTGCCAGAGTAAGCCCGTTTTCTCCGTCATAGGCACAAAAACATTCATAGCCCTCGGCTTCAAGCATGAATTTGAGTGTTTCTACAATATCCTGCTCGTCGTCTACTATGAGAATTTTTTTTGCCTCACTCATTTTGTCCCCTTTTTAATAACTCATCTGCCTTTTTTAACAAATCTTGTGCGTTATTTCCATCGTCAGGAAAAAGTACTGTTGAATATAATATATCATATTTTTCACTGCCGGTCTCTGCTCCGGTTGTGAAACTTTCTATTTTCTTTTCAATAAAATTCTGGGCAAACTTATCCGCCTCAGGGATAAATGCCATAATACAGTTTTCATTATTTTCTTCGTAAAATACTTCTTTTGTATTTGTGGTTTTTCGGATAATTGAAATTTTATTTTCCTTAAGAGCACGGGAAACAGAAGGATAAGCTGTAGTATTTTCTTTTATTTTTAACAGTAAAATGTTTGAGTTTTTGCTTTTTTGTATAGCTTCAGACAAATCAAGTTCGAATTTTTCTTTTTCATTCAAAACCGGAATAATAAAACTGAATGTTGTTCCGCAATTTATTTCGCTTTCCACCCATATATAGCCGTGATGAGCTTCGATAAGCTGCTTTGCTATAGGAAGCCCGAGTCCGGTGCCCCCGTTTTTCCTGCTCAGAGAATTTTCTATCTGCTGGAATTTGTCAAAAACTTTTGGTATATCTTCCTGCGCAATCCCTATCCCGCTGTCTTTTACAGACACTTTTACATAAGTGTCATAAAAAACGGGATTTTCTACATCGAAAAGCTTTTCTTTCTCAATTGCAAATGCCGGTATTGTTTCTGTTGTAATAAGTATTTTCCCGTTTTCGTTTGTGAATTTTACGGCGTTTGAAACAAGGTTTGTTATAACCTGCTCCAGCCTCTGCGTATCTATGTATGTTTCAGGAAGACTCTGGTCTATCTTAGTTAATAGAGTAATATTCTTTTCTTTTGCAAGATTTTCAAAAGTATTTTTTACAAACACAACCGGCGAATTTATACTGCCTTTTTCAAACCGGAAATCCATTTTTCCTGCCTCAACTTTTGTCAGGTCAAGCAGGTCATTTATTATACCTGAAAGCCTTGTAACATTACGCTTTGCCATATCGAGAAATTTATTCATTGCAGGGGTTACTTCTCCGGTTTTTCCGCTCAGCATAATATCAAGCGAATTTTTTATGGCAGTAAGCGGTGTGCGCAGCTCATGCGAAACAATAGAGGTAAACTCGGATTTTAAACGTTCAAGTTTTTCCAGTTTTGTGTTTGTATTTTTTATCTCCTCATACAAAGCAGCATTTTCAAGCGGCAAAGACACCTGTCGTGCCAGCGTCTGAAAGCAGGTTGTATCCTCCTGTGTAAATTCTGTGTCTCTGAATACTTCAATCAGCCCGAAAAATTTTTCTCCCACTTTTATCGGCGCAAAAAGATTATCAAACTTTAATATGTTCAAATCATACTCTTCAAGCGGATGTTTTATATTCTTTATGACATTTATGTCATCTACATCTATTTGATACGGTATTTCTTTTTTATCAAAAAGAGCTTTATAGCTCAATATTGCCCGCATTTTTAGTGAATGCTCAAGTCTCTGCGATATTCCGTTCAATGAATTGATTATCAAATCTATTTTGTCCTCGCTGTTAAAAACAAGCGTATATGACAAAGAAAAGCTCAAGCTTTTATCCAGTCCGTCTATTAAAAAATTTATGAGTTTTTGCTTGTCCAGCGAGCCTGCAAACTGGGCACTCGTATTATACAAAACATCCAGCTGGTATAAACTTTTGGCAAGTTCGCTGTTATTCTGGGAAAGAATATCAAGAGATTTTTTCATTTTTAAACAGGAATTTACTGTTGCCATAAGGATTTTTTCATTAACCGGTTTTTGTATATACGCATTTGTTGTTTTTAAAATATCGAGATTATCCCTGTCAGGACTAATTAATGCCAGAACAAGAATGTTTTCAAGGTGGGTATAGCTTTTAAGTTTACGGCACAAAATAGAAGTGTCAATATTTTTTGCACCGGCATCCGCAATAATCAGGCTTATGTGATTATTTTCTATACTTTTCAAGACGTCATCTTCATCTGACAAAGAAAGAGTCTCTATTGCGCTGTTTGTTAATGTCGTTTCAATGATTTTATTAACTTTCTCATCATCTCCGACTATTAAAACCTTAGACATAGTGCTATTTTAGCATAGCAAGATTTTATATGCCAGAATTTATTGTTTTTTAATATTTTTGTAAAGTAGGTTGGACATACCTGCCCGACAATACAAATGGGCATAAACCGGACATTAAAATATATCATTTGTAATGCAGATTAGAACAGAAAAAGGCACTAAAAAAGAGCCTTTCGGCTCTTTTTTATAAATGGTGGAGGATAGGAGAATCGAACTCCTCACCCCCTGCGTGCAAAGCAGGTGCTCTACCAGATGAGCTAATCCCCCACGGGTTATATTTAATTTTCACCGCACCTGCTTTTTCTGCAGGTGGTAATCTCATGTTCGAGAAGCCTGTGCTTCCCGGGGCAGATGAGCTAATCCCGTTAATTATATTTTCAATATCACAAAATATTTGCGACAAATATTATAATACATGCTAAATTTTTTTTGTAAAGACTATTTTTATAAAAAAGTTAAAAAGAAAAATGACATGTTCGAATTAGCACCGGAAGCTATATTTGCGCAGAATAACACAAGATAAAAATTATATACCAATGCCTGCAACATCAATGTCATGATAGCTGGCTTTTATTTTTGTGTGATATTCAGAATCATTTTTATACATAAGATACCCGAGATAAGCACCCAGTATAGCCTCTAGCTGGGACGCAGGAAGCATATTTGCAGGAAGATCGTATATTTTAAATTTATACTTAAAAGCACTTTGCAAAGATTTGCACTCCACAGGGCTCCTGTCTTTATACATGCCTGACAGTCCCAATGAATTTTTCAGCTCACCAAGGTTATAGCGGAAAATATCTATTCCATTTTTTTTGCACTCTTTAAAAAACTCGCTTCCCCTTGGAGTAAATCTGTGCGTCCATTCCAGCTTATCAACATCAATGAGACTGCTGCTTTGTATAAGCTGATATTCTCTTGAATAAAGCTTCCATTTTGCATTCAGCATTGTCGGATTTTCCGGTATTGAAACAGTAAAAATTGTATTTTTTTTACCGGCAAAATTGTTAATAAAAAATTTTACATCCTCCATTGTAAAAAGCTTGTCAAGAGTAATAACTTTCAAATCCCTGTCCAAAACAGCAGCACCTGTATCAATTGATGCTCCAGAGGCAAGGGAAATGCCGGCAAAATAGTGTTTGTTAGAAAAATCGTTACTCATCATTACAGACCTTAATACAGCGTTCTTTTTATAGGTTTTATATCTGTTCTGCCTTTACTTTCATACAGTTTTTCAAAATTGTACTGAACATCTTTATAATTTTTCACAGTGAGTTCAATAGACTTATTAACAACATAAAACATCACAGGCAAAGAAACAAGTATCGTCATTAAAGCAACAAAAGTATGCTTTGTAAATTTTATCAGATGTTTTTTTCTGCCCTCTGATACGACACCTGTTCTGTACTCTGTAAGCATCTGGTTAAAAACTTTTGTACGTTCTTCCATAGGAATGCTGTCAAAATACGGAATATTCTCAGGCTCAACCATGACTACAAATTTTTTGGGTTTGTTCTTTCTGGTAGTGACAACAGGCTGTTCAATAGCAGCATAAGGGTCAAACTCCTCGTCATCTTCATCCGGAGCGAATTTGTCAGATGCACTTTGCATAAGCATTTGAGGACTTTGCGACAGAAATCCGTCCGAATCATCCGTAAAATTGCTCATGTTTTTGATAGTTTCCTGGAGTTTTTCAATCTCAAGTTTTTCATCAAATTCAGAAAGTTTATAATCGTTTACATCTTCGTCATCCGGTGCCATTCTGTCCTCTCGTTGTACATAAAAAACAATATGTAAATATTTTTGCGCACAAACTTTTTATGCTAAACTATGTATATTATACTACATTTTTGATAAAATTTTATATATTAATTTGTCAGTAGAAAATTAAAACTATGCACAACAATTATAAAGGAATTTTGTGAGACAATAAAAATACAAATACAGAATAAAAACGGTATTATTAAAGCAGTGCAGAATATACATAGCAATCACTTACAAAAAGCAAAAAGAACACTGCAAAAACCGGATAAATAAATAAATAAATAAATAAATAAATAAATAAATAAATAAATAAATAAACAATGGAGAGAGATATGTTTGATTTTGATAAAAATATTCTTGAAAAATACATAAGAAAATTATCCGAACCAAGAATATTGATAATAGGAGACCTTGCCATTGATGAAATGGTCTACGGGGATACAGAAAGAATATCGAGAGAAGCACCTGTTATTATCCTCAGACACTCAAACACAAAAATCATTCTCGGGCAGGCAGCAAACGCCGCACACAATCTCTCAACGATAAATAACGGCAAGGTGTCTGCTATAGGACTTTGCGGAAATGATTATTACGCACCGGTATTATTAAATGCACTCAAAGAAGCAAATATAAATACAGAATTCATGGTAGAAGATCCGTCAAGACCCACGACCGTAAAATCCAGAATTTCCGGAGCAAGTTTTCATTCTGTAACACAGCAGATTGTAAGAGTCGACAGGGTAGAAAACGCAGCTCCTTCACCGGAAATTGAAGCAAAAATTATTGCAAATATAAAAAAAGCAATTCCTCTTCATGATGCAGTTATTCTTTCGGACTACAACATAGGAATGCTTACGGATAACATTATCAGAGCAACCATTGATACAGCAAAACATCACGGCAAAATAGTTGTTGTTGATGCACAGAAAGATTTAGAGCGATACAGCGGTGCTTATGCGTTAACACCTAACCAGCCGGATTCAGAAAAATCGGTCGGATATTTTATTCGTGATGAAAAGACTCTTGAACAGGCAGGACGGGATTTGCTGGAGAAAACAGAAGCTCAGGTTCTCCTGATAACAAGAGGAGGAGACGGCATGGCTGTTTTTGACCGGCAGGGCAGACGTGATGATGTTCCTGTATTCAACAAGACAAATGTTTTTGATGTCACAGGTGCGGGAGATACTGTCGTTGCAACGTTTACGCTTGCACTCGCTTCCGGTGCCGAACCAAAATATGCGGCCATAATAGGAAACCTTGCCGCAAGTATAGTAATTCGCTCGTTCGGCTGTGCAACTACATCAATTGAAGAAATATTAAAAAATCTTAAAAAATTAGATATGGAGAACTTTGTAATTAAGGTATAGGAGAGTTTTATGAAAAAGTTTATTCAAAAGTTCAAACCGCTGGATATAGCCATTCTGGGTGCAATTTTTGTGATTATTGCAGTCGGAGTTCTTGCGTATTTAGGAAAAAATAAGTTATTCTCAAATAGCCCCGTAATATTCACAAAAAAAATTGAATTTGAAGTAATGGCCAGAGGCGTACCTCAGACAGATCCGAATATTCCATTCGTAATCGGACAGGAGACATTTATCACAATAAGAAACGTACCGTATTCAAAATTAAAAATAACAGGAGTAAAATTTGCCCCAAAACAAATGGTTATACCCGTTCCTGACGGCGACAAACCGTATATGATTGTACAGGACTTCAGCCAGCTTTACGTATATGATTACATAATAAAACTTGAAGACACAGCCAAAATTACAAAAGACGGTCCGGTTGTCGGAGGAAATAAAATCAAAATCGGAACCCCTATTGTTCTGGAAGGTTTCAACTACCGTGTTAACGGAACTGTTTCGAATGTACAAGTTATAGAAGATGTAAGATAATGAGTGAAAGTACGATTTTAGATTTAACCAACAGGTTTTTCAATTTCTGCCAGAAAAAGCTGTCCGTTGTATACGAAAAAAGTTTTATACTGGGGAACATTGACAATATAATTTTCGGTTTAATTTGCCTGACGCTTATCTGTTCAACATTTATGCATAGTGAACACATTGGCATTCTGGCTGTTTCCGTCGTATTCTTTACGTTAATAAAATTACTGATTAAAAAAGGCTCGGAAATAAAAATTTCGAAAGGCGACGGAATGATTGTGATTTATTTTCTTATATGCCTTTTGAGTGTCGTCAATTCAACTCTGCCAACAGAAAGCCTCCATGGCTTTTTAAAGACAGTCATATATATCACTTTCTATTTTGCCGCAGCAAACTATTTTCAAGAAAATAAAGACAAAATTAAATATATACTCGGCTTAATCGGCATATTATGTTTTGTGGAAAGTATTATCGCAATATTTCAAAATTTACACGGGGTGCAGCAGATTGCAAAATGGCAGGATGCACACTATGTAAATCCGGAGGATATAATATCCAGAGCATACGGAACACTAAAGCCATATAATCCTAACCTTCTCGGCGGATATCTGGTGTCAGGAATCCCGTGCATTATCTGTACAGGAATGATTGCGGCTGCAAAAAAACATTACAAAAGCTTTTTATATTCGCTTATCATGTTTCTTGTATGCGGGTTTGCTATTTTTATAACAGGCTCAAGAGGTGCATATCTGGGTTTCGGTGCAATAATTCTCGGACTTATTGCAGTTACGGCTAAAATTATTCATACAGATTTTGACGGTGCAAAACTCGTTAAAAAATACTGGAAAATAATATGTGCGGCTGTTGCTGCAGCAATAATAGGCGTGCTTGCAGCCGTTCCGCAGATAGCAAAAAGGATTATGTCCATATTTCTGCTCAGAGGCGATTCTTCTACATCTTTCAGAATGAATGTTTATCACTCTTCATTTGAAATGCTTAGAGACAACTGGATAATGGGAATAGGCGTCGGAAACAGAACATTCCGTGAGGTATACGGACTTTATATGATGACAGGATTTGATGCACTGAGTACATATTCTGTACCGCTTGAAATAGCTGTTGAAAGCGGAATATTTGCTTTGCTGTCATTTGTTGCTTTTCTGGTTTATTTGTTTACGGGTGCAATAAATTATATTTGTAAACCGAACGACTTAACCGGAAAGATAATACTTTCGTCCGTAATATTAACCGTTACGGGTGTGATGATACATGGTCTGTTTGATACAATATACTTTAGACCGCAGGTTCAGTTTGTATTCTGGACTATGATTGCAATGGCATCCGCTGTTCTAATCAACTCCGGCAAGTGTGAAAAAGAGGAAGAAAAAAATGACTAATACAAAAAGAATAATTCTTACTATACTGGCAATAATCGGATTTGCGCTCTCTATTGAGCTGTGCGTTGTTTATATTAATGCAAATTTTAATCCATATGCACTTTCCAGTTTCTGTTCGGTAAACGAGCTTATTGACTGCGATGGAGCTGCGAAAACAGTTCATTCACAGTGTTTCGGAATACCGCTTTGCTTCTGGGGAATATTTTTATACTTTCTGTTTTTGTTCTTTACGTACGTTGATAAAATATCTAATATAAAATTTTTAGGATTTTTAAAAGTATTCAAACATCCGGAAAGTTATTTAACAGCACTCGGACTTATAGCATTTTTGCTGTCCATGGTGCTTGCGGGAATATCTTTATTTGAAATAAACAAAATATGTGTACTCTGCTTTTGCACATATTTTATCAATCTTTTTGTTGCACTTGCGGCAAAACCTGATGACGAAAGCTTTGTTGATGTAATCAAAACCAGCTTTATTGATTTTATCGATGCACTAAAGGTGAAAAGATACGCAGTATCTTTCTTTATACTTTTACTGGCAGCTGTAGGATTTTTGACATACGCATCAGTAACTAATGTCTTTACACCGCAGGTAAAACAATACAAACAGCTAAAATCCGGTGACTTCTTAAACGTAACAGGAAATGTACTCGGAGACCCGGATGCCGGACTTGTTGTTGACGTTTACACAGACTATCACTGCCAGTTCTGTTTTGTAATGAATACTATGCTTTACAGGGCAGCAGCAGAACTCGATAATCTCAAAATTGTTCATCATCATCTGCCGCTTGACAACACCTGCAACAAAAACATGCCGGGTCAAATGCATGAAGGCTCCTGCTTAATGGCAAAATATGCTATTGCCGCAGGGAAGCAGGGCAAATTCTGGGATATAAATACAGCACTGTTCGATAAAGAATCTGAAATAAAAACAGAGGCGGATATTCTTGCTGTTGCCAAAAAGCTCAACCTTGATTTGAACAAACTTCAAAACGATGCTTACAGCAAAGAAGTTGAACAGGAGCTTCTAAAAGATATAAATGAAGCCAACGAACTCGGTATTAACGGCACACCGGCTATGAGAATAAATATGGAAACAAAAATCGGAATAGTAAACTATGAAGATTTAAAAGAAAAACTCATAAAAGCCGGAGCAAAGGAAAGGAAGTAATTTTGACAGAAAAAATATTGCTTCATGCCTGCTGCGCCGTTTGTATGGCATATCCCGTACAAAAGCTTAAAGAAAGCGGTTACGATGTAACCGTTTTCTTTTTCAATCCGAACATATCGCCTGCGCAAGAATACAAAAGAAGAAGAGATGAGCTCATAAAATACGCTAAGCACACCGGCTGCAACTATATTATCGAAGAAGAAAATCATGAAAACTGGCTCGAATATATAAAAGGTTACGAACAGGAGCCTGAAAAAGGAGCAAGATGCAGTTTGTGTTTTAAATACAGGCTTGAAAAAACAGTAAAAAAAGCACTGGAGCTCGGTATTCAAAATTACACAACCACATTAACAGTCAGTCCGCACAAAGTTACAGGAGAAATATTCAAAGCTGCTGACACACTTACGAACTGCGGAGTCAATTTTATACCGGAAGATTTTAAGAAACAAAACGGTTTTTTGAAAACAATGCAGCTCGCAAAAGAAAATGATTTCTACAGACAAAATTACTGCGGATGCGAGTTTAGTATAAGATAGTGCACATATTTCGCATATGATTTTATCATCTTTATCCTAAAGATAAATCATTTGCGATTATACAAAAAACCAATTATAATTTATTCTGAGGAATATGCTTTATGGATAATGAAATGGATGACGAATCTTACCGGTTAATGTTCGGAAATTACGAAAAATATCTTGATTTTATAACAAAAAAGCTGGACAGTTTTTTTGAAAAGCAAAAGCCCTATATCTTTTGCAAGAAAGGGTGCGCAAAATGCTGCAAAAATGCAGAATTTCCTTTTTCGCTGATAGAAATTCAATACGCTCTATACGGCTACGGACAGCTTCCAGATGATATAAAAAAAATCACAGAAGATAATCTCACAAAAATACTTGAAGAAAAAAAGAAATTCAAAGGCGAAAAATTCTACTACAACTGCCCTTTTCTGGTAAACGATGTATGCTCGATTTATAAATACAGAGGAATAATATGCAGATCTTTCGGACTTATATACAGTGTTAAAGACAAAAATCCCCAGGTTCCTTTCTGCTGCTTTGAAGGGCAGAACTACTCCAATGTACTTGATGAAAAAACAAAACAGCTTTCATCTAAAAAAGTAAAAGAACTCGGTCTTGAGACAGAGCCTATTGCATTCAATGCAAGCTATAATGCGCTTACCGCCGCCTCTTTTGAGGAAACATTTAATTTCTCTTTCGGTGATAAAAAGCCAATGATTGAATGGCTTGAAGAATAAGTTATGCTCGTAAAGCATATTTACATATACAATATAAGTATTTGCTATTTCTAAAAAATCGTACATAATGAAAAGTATAGAAGCAGGTACGAATATGAATACGGCAAACAACGCAGCAAATATTATAACAAATCTGAAAGACGCCGGCTGTTCAGACGATATTATCGACAAATTCTTGCATCTGCTCAAAGAAGGGAACAAAGCCGCTCAAATAAAACTCCTCAATGCACATAGAAAATCTCTTCTTGACACACTGCATACAAGCCAGAAAAAAATAGACTGCCTTGATTATTTAATATTCAGTATCAAACAAAATACTTAACAGCCGAAAGGATAAAATATGGAAATAATAAGAGTAAACACCCCGAGAGGTCTTGAACTCAAAGGTGCAATGTGGGGTACAACAGAAGCTGATACAGTTGTTATAATGATGAGCGGAATATGCTCAAATGCGTTTCAAAATGATTTGATATGCGCAACAGGAGATTTATTATCCCAAAACGGTATTGCTTTCATTGCAGGACATGCAATGGATGCTTTTTCCTGTATCGCATACTCGGACTTTTCTACGGGTAAACAGCTATATACCGGCGTGGTATATGATGATTTCAGCCTTGTTTACGAAGATGTACAAGCCTATGTAAAATACGCAAAAGAACTCGGGTTTAAAAATATAATACTGGCAGGACATTCTCTCGGCTCTAACAAAATTATCCATTATTTAGGAAATACCGGTGACGATTTTGTTGATTATTTTATTGTCAGTGCGCCTGTTGATTTAAGCTACTGGTGGAAAGTTATGCCGAATATTGATATCTGTCTGAAAGAAGCTGAAAAATTTGTAGAACAGGGCAGAGGAAAAGAAATATTGCCACATCTTTTCGGCGGCTTTTCTCCAATGTGCGCTGATGCAGTTCTGGATTTTTATAATGCAGAAAACCTGAAAAATTGTCCTGTAATAAGCAACGACGGAGAGACTCATTCACTTTCCTCAATCAGAATAAACGGTTCATTTATAATCGGCGAAAAAGACAGTCTAACAAACAATGACCCGAAAGGATTTATGGATAGTATCAATTCATACTGCAAGAATCCCGAAAAAAATCAGGTTATAGTGGTTCCGGCAGCTTCACACATTTTCTACGGCAAACATGAAGAATATGCACAGACAGTGCTCGACTGTCTGAATTATCACTACGGACTAAAAAAAGAATTAGCACCGGACTAATATTGACGGTATCCGCTATCCCCAAAAACAATTAAAGTGAGGTTAAATATGATACAAGAAATAAACAACCAAACATTTGATGAAGAACGAGCTCTTTACAATCTCAATGGAGCACTCGTTAAAGACTGTAAATTTGCAGGTGCTGCTGACGGGGAATCGGTTTTAAAAGAAGGACGGAATTACAAAGTTCAAAACTGTTCGTTTTCTCTAAGATACCCGATGTGGCACGCAAAAAATTTTTCGCTCAATGCATCCTCAATGGATGAATTGACAAGAGCACCGTTGTGGTATTGCGACAGGGGAACTATTGAAAACTGCAAAATTACTGGAGTCAAATGTCTCAGAGAATGTACGGATATAACAGTTTCAAAATGCTCCGTCCAATCTCCGGAATTTGGCTGGAAGTGTAAAAATCTAAATATTTCAGACTCACAAATAGATGCGGTTTATTTCCTGTTCGAAAGCAAAAATATAAAAATAAATAATCTTAAAATGACAGGAAAATACTCCTTCCAGTACATCAGGAACATGCATATCAAAAACTCTACACTTGATACAAAAGACGCATTCTGGCACGGAAAGGATATTGTCGTTGAAAATTCGGTGATTAAAGGAGAATATCTCGGGTGGTTTTCAGAAAATTTGACTTTTATAGACTGCAAAATAATCGGAACACAGCCGCTTTGCTACTGCAAAAACCTGAAACTAATCAACTGCACAATGGAAGATACAGACCTTTCTTTTGAATACTCTGATGTAGAAGCTGATATCAAAGGACACATTGTCTCCGTTAAAAATCCTAAATCGGGCACAATCGTCTGTGACAGCGCAGGAGAGATTATAACAGATGACGCAGTTATAGAGTGCTGCGGCACAGTAAAAATCAGAGAAAATCTCTGCGCCTGAAAATGACCTCAACGCTGACAATTATTTCTGCTTAACACTATAATCTATATTCAGCACATCGCCGTATGGATTCACCATGGTTTTACGGACATAATTTCCGGAGGTTGCGCTGCAGCCTTTATCATAGCCTATTCTGCCATTATGAACGGCACCTCCCGGAAACTTGAAGTTTGTCAATTCAAAATAAGTCTGTATGTTTTGCCAATCCGGTGAATACCGGTTATAAGTTACACTTTTTGTAATTCCCGGACGCTCATGTATAGTCCAATACCAGTTTGGATTTGACGGCTGATTATATAAAGTCACACCGTCAACAAAACTCTTGTAACCCGTTTTCGTATCATTATATTTTGCTTTTTGTTTTATATTAACCTTATCTCCGGTTGTAAAATGCCTGTTAAGCCAGTATAAGTCTTTTGTTTTAACAATTGATTGAGCATCATGCAAATACAAAGAGTCATTTTTCTTAAAATTTTTAACTACTGTCTCACGTCCTGTTGTTTCCATATAGCTGCTATTTTTCTTATACGTATTTTTTTTAATAAATTTTAATGGAGACCCGTCCTTTTTAAAAGATACAGTATATTGAACACCGGCATTATCAGTACCACGGTAAACGCTTACACCATTTTGAGACTTTCCTGCCAATTTTAATTCCGGCAATTTTTCCCCGCTCAGACGGCTGACAACATTTATATTTCTCTTTTTTGAACAAAGATTAGCAATAGTTCTGAAACATACACAAAATCCCATTATTCACAACCTTTCCTGTTATTGTTTTTTCTATATAAAAAACAAAACATCAGAAATATTTACAGGATTTGATTTAAATGTAAATATCTTGTAACAGATATAGAACTTTATATTTTAAACAAATCCGTTGACACCATCAGGCAATCAGTTCTCTGTGAAAATGGTATTTTTCTTCAAGATTCTCATTTGCATTTTTTGAAGAAACAGCTTTTCTGGTATCAAAACCGCTCAGTTTTAATTCATTTATTCTTTCCGGTTTTATCGAATTACAAATTGTAATTGCTTTAGTCGGATTGTATTTTTTAATCATAGCAATAACAAAATCAATATCCCTTTTCTCGCTCACTTTTACGAGCTCTGTCAGCTGCGAGGTCGTAATAGAAGCTGAAGACATTTTTATTTTATCAATGTTATCAGGATTTTTTGCAACAGCAGAAATCAAAGCTACATTGTTTCCGTATTTTTTGATAAGAGCCATGCCCTGCTGAAAAGTAATCGTAGGATTTAAAAACAGTGCCTTTATAACTTCAGGGTTTTCTTTGCATAACTCAATCATTGTATCCGCTGCCTGACCGTATTTTGATTTAAAATCTTCAGCCAGTTTTTCCAAATCTATTCCGTCTTCATTTTCTTCTTCAGTTGTGGAAACATCATCGTCTTTATAGATAATTCTGTTTATAAAATTACCTGTATTTACAGAATCCACATTAGAATTTCCGGAGCTTTTTGTATCATAAGAGTCATAATCTGCACCATAATCCGCTGCCGCTTCTTTTACAGCACTGTCTATAGATAATTCAAGAGAAGGATTTTCCATAACATCTCTGGCATAAGAATCTGCATCTTCTCCGCTTATATTATCATATTGTGCATAATCAAGAACTTTATCAGAATATTTATTTATCTCCTCTTTGTTCATCGGAACCATATATTCAGTCTGTCCGAGCAATGTTTCTTTACCGAATTTATCATTGCCCGAGCTGTCTTTTGCGTTAAGAAAATCCATATAAGACGGTATCATCAAAGGGTTCAAAACGAGGTTGTTACTAATACCCAACAGGTGTTCACCATCCATATCCTTTCTTTGTGCTGTGGACATGATAGCTTCTTCAGCTTTGGGCTCGTCAACCGTGCATTTTGTAACATCAACAATTACCGAACCTGAATATTTAACTTTATTATTTTCATCTTTTATCTGCTCTAATTTGTTCATATTGTCAAAGTATTTCAGAGCTTTGTCATCAGACAGTCCCTCCATCTGTTCAACTGCCTTTTCAACATCCTCATCTTTATAAATATTTCTCTTGCTTAATATGGATGTATAATGGTCGCACCTGTGCGGGTTTCTAACCATAGCAGCAGCAATTTTCACTGCCTTTTCAGATTTCATAGCCTTTCTTAGCTTTCTTATCTTCTTTAGTTCTTTTGCAAACTTTTTCGGATCCATTTTTGCTATTTCATCAGGTGTCATATTGTCAAAAGGCATTTTCTTGTTCTTTTTTGACGCATTAAACAATTTTAAACCTTCTACAATATCACTTCCGGTTAACTCTTCATAACCTGATATAACAAAAAAGGCAGAAAGTGAATTTTTATCTTTTAGCAGATTTTCTATTTCTGCTGCTTCTTCAGCACTGAATTTTACTTTTACACTTTCATCTTTCAGTGCCTCTTTAGGATTTTTTTCATATTTTTGAACAAGTTTTCCTAATTCAACAACATGCTGCTGTAGATGTTCAATATTTTCCTGTTTTGCAAAAAATTCATCAACCGCTTTTTTGAAGTTTCTTTTTTGTGCAGGTGTTACTTTAGTATTAAATATTGTCTGTTCTTTAACAGCATCCGTCACATTTGCATTATTATTGTTAACTGTTTGCTTTTCTTTGTCTTCGACTTTCTTTTTGTAAGATAAATCGCTAAAATTATTGAAAAAATTAATTGCTTCCCCAGACATAGCTCTATCCCTCGTGTTACTTCTATAGGTCTTTACTATCCATTTCTCTCAATCTGCCTATAGTTATTTTATATTCTCTTATGCATATATAAAGGATATTTAGAAATGATAATTGCCTGTTTCAGAGAAAATATTAAGAAATGTTACAGAAAAAGCATGCTAATTTTCCTGTTAAATCAATGTTTACCGTGGTGTTCATCAATATCCGGTTAGAAATTTTTGAGCTTCACGCTCGGCCTGTTCTGCCTGTAAAATTGCTGCATTTATGACGTTATATTTTTGCTGAAGCCCGGGGTCCACAAATGTTTCATCCCCGAGAACAGGATTCGGCATATATGTTCTGACAGGAGCAGAAGCCTGTGGAGTCATACTCTGTGAAGCTATAGGAACCTGACTAACAAGATTACCTGCAGGTGCCTGCTGAGATGTGCCGGTTGACTGAACAGTCTGAGAAGCAGGATTACGGTATCTGTTATTCATCATATCAACAAGATTTCCGGGTTTTACCTGTGCAGAAGTCTGCTGGGGAACAACAGGTGCCTGTCCGGGAAGAGAAGATGTTTCAGGTGGTATATTTGCCTGTTCATCTGATTTCATACCATCAAGTATCGAGTTAGTAGGTTTTCCGAAAATTTTGTGAGAAATTTTAACAGCCCAGTTACTGAATACCGGAGATATAACAGCCATTATCAGAGCTGCTCTGCCAACAAAACCGCCGACAGTTTTTAACTTATACGGGATTGCCTTGAATGTGTTTTTCAGCCCTGTAAACGGTATCTGAGCAGCGTTTTTCGGTTTTGACTTGAGCGGTCTTACCGTTTCTTTTACTCTGCCGATGCTCAAAAGTTTTCCAAACCATTTTACAGGCTTCTGCCACGGTTTAAGATTTGCATTAGCACGGGCTTCATATGTTTTTATTGCATTTTTAAATCTGTAATAATTTCTGGCATCTCCTGATTTTGCAGCCTGTTTTGCGAGTGCAACCGCTCTGTGATAGTTTTTATAATCAGCTTCGCTCATTCCGAGAAACTTCAAACCGGCTACACTGTTCAAAGCTCTCATCTGGAGTCCCATAGTCAGGGTATATGCCATCATACTGACCAGTTCTTCCATAAACGTAGAAACTTTTTCACCTTTTGGTGCATCAACGGCAGATTTTAAAGATTGGCCTATAAAAAGAGCCTGCATAAGAACACCGAGTTTTCCGCCGACCATACCGTTTGTAGCAGCCTCAAGACTTCTGAACAGCCCACCGGACAATTTAGCACCCAGAGGAGATTTATAATTCTTATAGTTTTCAATAAGTTTAGCTTTGTTCAAAATTTCATTAAAGGTAACTTTTTCTCTCAAAAATTTCGGAACAAGCCATTTGGGCATAAACATTGAAGCACCGTTTGAACGCAAAAGTTTATCCTTTAACGCAGGATTTTTACTAACTAGCTCCTCTATTTTTTGTATAATTTCTTTTCTATATTTATAGCTGTCTTTTTCGCCCAGTTTTATAATTTTAGTTAAATCAGCATCCACGGACAGCTTTTCAGCACTTCTTAAAATCTTGTTCAATTTATCGGGATCAGCAGGATTTGCTATAAAATCGTCGAGAGCCCTCAATACAACCGGATTTTTACTCTGAGCATATTTAAAATTTTGTATTATATCTTTAAAAGCGGTTGGATTTGCGGCATAATTTCTTAATATTTGCTGATTTTGAGGAAGTTTAAATTCATTCAGCACTGCAGATAGATTTTGAGACGGATTTGCAATAAATCTGTCAAGAAGCTGCATTTGAGCAGTAGAGTTAATCAGTCTGTCTCTGACAGCATTCAGTGCGCTTGAATAACCGGAAGGATTGTTTGCATAATTTTTAAGCAACTCTGCTGCTTCCATCGAAGAATAGCTTTTCAAAGCATCCAGAGCATTACCGACAAGAAATCCTCTGACGCTGTAAGCCTGCGGCTGTCCCATAGGACCGGCCATGCCAGGTTTATTCATCATTGTATTTATAATTTCACTATTCTTTACAAAAGTGCTGTTTTTAGCTCTGTCAATACCTCCTGATATCGCAGAACTTATACGGGAAATGAAGGGTTTTGCACCTATTTTATCTCCCCATTTTTCAATTTTATTAAAAAAAGTACCGGAATAATCCTTTCTAAGTGCCCTGTTTACAAATTCCGAAGCACCGAGCAATGCAGCCGTACCGCCTATGACGCCTCCTGCAAGAATTGCATTATTGCCTTCATCCACTTTTTCTGCCTGCTTAACAAGGGGGTTATTATCAAGCACAGCACCGTTTGAAACCGGCCCTGAAAAATTTGCGGACGCAGGGGCAGCAGTATTGTTATAATAAGTTTTCATGTTGTTTATATTTGGCTGCATAACTAACGCACACTATTTTCCTACATTATAATAAAAACAAAACGAAATATTTTATTGCCACAAATTCAAAGTTTGTAAAGTTAATTGAACAATAATCACAACACTGTTTCTTCTATATATTTAATTATTTTTTCATTATAAAAACTGTCTTTACCTGAGAACGGAAAGACTGTTCTGTTTAAAACTTTTTCAAAATTTTTCACTTTAGTAAATACAGACGACTTTGAAATCAAATCGACTTTTGTTGCAACAACAACGGACGGAAGCCCGTGATATTCAATCCATTCATGCATTTGCATATCATTTTTTTGTATATCATGGCGGGCATCAACGAACTGTATGAGTAATTTCAGAGCATCTCTGTTAAGGAGATACTCTTCAAGGTTCTTCTGCCAGCTATCCTGCATAGCTTTCGAAACCTGTGCATAACCGTAACCGGGCAGGTCAGCAACAATATATTTTTCATCGAATTCAAACAAGTTTATTAACCTTGTTTTTCCCGGTTTATTACTGGTTTTTGCCAGCTTATTATTGTTCGTTAGTGCATTTATAAAAGACGATTTACCGACATTAGAACGCCCGATAAGAGCGATTTCCGGCTTGCCGAAATCCGGACACCGGCTCAATTTTTCTGCACTAACTATGAACTTTGCTTTTTTTACTTTCATCGAGTTTTTTCTTTTTATAAAGAACCGTATAAAGGAGATTGTACATTTTAGGGTTATTATAAACGTTTATTTGCGTAGCTTCATCCGAAATATTAAACTGAATTTTATTCTTAACACCGGTCAGAGATGTTTCAACATGGCAAATTTGTATTATTCGGTCTCGAATAATACTCATCGGTTGGGACAAAAAGATTTCAAATGTTTTAAATACGTTCATCAAAGGGTATAATATCAAACATGTACTCTTTGTTCAATAAATTGTAAATAAAATGAAATTTAATTTAATGGAAAATTAATAAATGAAAAGATATTTTTAACTCAAAACGCTTTTAAATTAAGCACTCAGGTTAATTGTAAAATCTTTCTTGATGTTGTTTTCAAGAAGTTTCTGTAAACTTTCAAGCTGAGTTGTTGCTGCTTTTTGCTGTGTTTCAAGATTTTTTTGCTGCAATTCAAGATAAGAATCCATATACTGTAAGCTCTGAACCTGCGGGTCATTTGAAAAATCAGTAGTTCCTGTGCAAGCTCTTGACAGAGTATATGCAATGTTCTGTCTCTGGCTGGAAATATTCATTATAGAATATTCAAGATTGCTTTTATAGAGTGTCAAACTCAAAATGTTGGTGTTCAATGCGCAAACTGTCATGTTGCTCTCTCCTTTTTCATTAGTCTAGTGGTATGGTGGTAAATAGGTAAGGTATTTTTTTTAATCTAGTTTTAAAATTTTCTCTCGTACATATATAAAGTATAAAAAGGAAATAAAATTGCTATATTGATTATATAATACGTTACAAAAGTTAACAATAGGTAAAATGCAAAATATAAGGATATTTGTGATAAATTTTCAAATATCTCAAAATTAAAAACGCTCTTTTAGTATATACTATTTATCTAATCTTTATTTAATGCGGCATCCAGTGCTGTTTCCAGAGTTTTTATTTTAGCCTCCAGAGCCTTTATTTTTGCGGTATCTTCCTCGCTTTTAACAGAAAGCGATTCATTTTTTCGCTCATAAGCAGAAACATTTTTCTGGTTTCTGTATGAGGTTATTTTGGAGCTTAAAAAACCCATTATCATTCCTGTAAAAACGAACAGAATTGCCATAAGAGACAGAGGAAGGGTGTAAACATTATTGTTCAAAATGCATACATATGTCACCTTATATGAATGATTTACGTATATAAAATAAAGCAGTGCAAGGCTTATAATTACATTCAGACAAAATGCGGCAATTGAAGTATTACGTTTCATTTTTTGCTCCTCAAATAGTTCGTTGTTTTTATAATATCACAAGATTTCTCAATTGTAACAGCTTTTTGTTTATTATCAACCGGAGAAATAAAGGACAGCGAATAGGCTTGAAGAACCTGTTCCATTGTATTTACGGGAATTTTCGTCCCGCCGTAGAGCGTATCATTGACTACAGGATGACCGGTATAAGACATATGAACACGTATCTGATGTGTTCTGCCTGTTTCTAAAGATATATCAAGCAGTGTAAAACCTTTAAATCTCTCAATAACTCTGTAATGAGTCACCGACGGTTTTCCGTCAGGAACCACTGCCATTTTTTCCGGCCTTGCCGGATGCCTGCCGATATTTTCACGAACAGAGCCGCTATCATTGTCAAAATTTCCGGACACAACCGCATAGTATTTCTTTTCCACTGTTCTGTTCTGCATCTGTGCTTTTAGAAAATCATAGGCCGGATTTGTTTTTGCAATCATCAAAAGACCGCTTGTATTTCTGTCCAGTCTGTGCACAATCCCCGGACGGTATTCTCCGTTACAGTCGCATAACGGATATCTGCCGAGCAGTGCATTCACCAGAGTACCTGATGTTTCTTTTGCAGTCGGGTGTGTCAGCATATTTTTTGGTTTGTTCACGACAAGCATCTGCCCGTCTTCGTAAACTATTTCTATATCAATATTTTCTGGCTCTATTTGGATATTTTTTTCAAAGTCAATATCTGCTTCAATTACATCATCAATTTTTAAGATATAAGAACTTTTTACAGGCAAAGAATTCACTCTGACATTTTCTGATTTAATTTGTTTTTGCAGGGCTGTTCTTGAAATATCAGGATACAATCCGCCCAGAAACAAATCCAGTCTTACCCCAGCATCGTCTGCATCTATATAGTATTTTTCAAACATTTTGTTTTTCATTTTTAAATAATATATTACAAATAATCAAAAAAACAGCAATATTTATAAATATATCAGAAAGGTTAAAAATCGGAAAATCAACAAATGTCAATTTTATGTAATCTGTAACATAACCATCGATAATTCTCTCCAGCAAATTACCCAGAACACCGGAGGTAAACAGCGAAAGAAGCAATACAGACGGGATAGCAAGCTCTTTTATATGTTTTATAACATAAACAACAACAGCAAACAGTATAACAACTGAAATAACAATCAAACAGTCAGTGTGAGACTGAAAAAGGCTGAATGCAGCACCGGTATTTTTCACAAAATCTATATCAAAAAAGAAAAAACTACGGTTATTAAAATATGCTGCCAGTATATTCCTGAGAAAAAAAGAAACTGCCGCAAGTATAATCGTCACAATGCAGTAAATAAAAAATTTAGTAAGCGGGTTATATGCTTTCATCCTTTTTGTTTTCACTTTCAATAAATTGTTTTACCACATTAACCCTTGTTGTCAAAAGGGCAATCCCTTTTATTTTTACATTTACGTCACTTTCGGTAATCTTAGCTTCTGCAATACCTATAGAGGCAAAAGCATTTTCATTTTTATTTTCTTCATTTGCTGTAAGAATACGTTCCTGAATAGTGTCTGCCTTTATACTTCTGAAAGCATCATCAGGTTTGTCCATCGGGTATTTTATAGTTTCGTTATTAATAGAAATCATGGCAAGATATTCTTTCGGAACATCGACTCTTAGACTTGCCGTGTATTGAGCACCGGCATACGCTTTAGCAGGTGCATCAATAGACATTTTAATGTCCTTAGCGACCCCGTATTTTAAAGACGTAGTTTCATGCAGAATCGAATCAGAGTAAATTTTCCACTCGCCTGCTACTTTTTTCAGGTAATAAATAATGACCGCATCGGAATCGACATATCCGTAACCCGGAATATAATCAACAGACATCGAGGTATCGCCTTTTAATGTTTCACGGGTGATTACCGTTGCATTATCACTCTGCGCACTGATAAACTCTATCTTCTGGGTATACTTTACATTAGGATAAGCAAGCCATGCCTCTTTTGCCATATCAGCCAGCTTCTTTTTTGTAATACCGTCACCGCTGACATAGTTATCAGAATACATTGACATCAATTTATCAAGTTTGTGCTGTACCGAATATTTGTTAAAATTACGGAAAAAAGCCCGCAAATCATTATTCCTGGACTCAAGTGACATGTCCGTAAAACCGATATTTTTCAAATTAGGTTCATCTGCAAATACAGGTGAAAAACAAAATCCGAAAAAAGCAGTAAAAATCAAAAGTATAGATAATAAATTCCTCATCCGTTTTTCCTTGTTATTCATTATTTTCTTGTTATATTGTTGTTTATTTTTTATTAATAGTAATATTATAGCAAAAATTTATTTTTTTTTGTTAAAATATTTGCTTGTGGAGGTAAACATGCTGCTTACAATAGATATAGGGAATACATCAACAACAATAGGAATCTTTGACGGAGAAAAGCTAAAAGACACCTGGTCTATAGCCTCCGAGCACCATCGTTCTGATGATGAAATCGGTATTTTATTAATGAACCTGATGCAGCTGCACGCATATCTTAACAAAGTAAATGCCGCTGTTATTTGCAGTGTTGTTGTACCGCTGACTGAAAGATACAAAAATGCGTTGCAAAAATACCTGAAAATTACACCTTTTGTTGTGTCAAACAAAAATATTTCCCTTCTTGAATTTAATGTTGATTTTCCCGAAGAAGTCGGTGCTGACCGGATAGTAAATGCATTCGCAGCATATTCAATATACAAAACAAACTGTATAGTCGTTGATTTTGGTACAGCGACCTCTTTTGACATTGTAACAGAGGACGGAAAATTTCAGGGCGGGGTTATTGCAGCAGGTATGAAACTGCAGGCAGAGAGCCTGAAAACCCACACCTCCAAACTGCCTTTGATAAAAATAGAAGCACCGAAAAACGCTATTGGCAAAAACAGCATAGACGCAATGCTGTCAGGAACAGTAAGGGGGCACGCCTGTATGGTAGACGGCATGCTGGAAGCGTGCGAAAATGAGCTCGGTGTGCCGGTGAAAGTCATTGCAACAGGAGGATATTCAGAGATTGTCGCAAAATACATGAAACGTAACTTTGACTGCATAAATCCCTGGATTACCCTCGAAGGACTGCGTTTAATTCACAACTGCCATACAAAAAATATACACTGAATAACGGAGTAATTTTATAAAGAAATCCTGTATACTACAATCATAGGGGTAGGAGTTTCTTATGAATTGCGCAAGAGTTTTAAAAAACAGTGCTATTTCAGACTTATACTTTCCGCAGACCGATGGCGAGCTGTCAGAGTCAATACTCAAGAGCTGGACTCTTCAGGCAATTGAATGCTATGAACTGGGTCAAAATTGCAGCAAATGCTCCATTACAAAAGGAAATTATTCATTTATTTGCCAGATGCCCAAGGTAGTAAAGGTTCTCCTTAAAGAGCGGGGAAAACCTGATTTAAGCACAAACGAAAAGTCTGATTTTTATGACTAAAACTTTTCTATAAACAATTTTACCGCTTCATCAACAGTCGCCGGTGAACTAAGGTCCTGTTCTTTAGTCATGGGACGGGAAGAGGAGAGAGTTATATTCCCCATTTTTCTTCTAAAAATGAACAATATCAAAAACAACACAACTCCCGAACCGAGAACCCATTTCATTGTGTTAAAAAACTTGCCCAGTACGATTTTCCCCTCACCCTGAGTCTTTTGTACAGACGGCGGAGTTACCGTATTTTCAGCAGATTTTTGAACCTTCTCCTGCTGCGCATTATTATTCAAAGCCGGAAACGTAAGAGCAGAAGCATTGTTATCAGTACCTGCAAATACGCAGAGCATAAACGCCATAACTACATTGAAGAATAACTTTTTCATTTTTTTAGCTATCTGCTCCTTCTGTATTCTCTTTTTTTGCTGACGATTTTTTTCTGGGTCTTGTAGGTTTTCTTGTCCGTGTATTTTTTCTTGTCTTTGGCTTTTCCTGAATGGCTGCTTCAGTGTCCTGCACCTGTTCAGCACCAGAAACAGGCTCTATGGAAACAGTATTTTCTGATGCAGCCGTCTGTTCGGCTGTTGTGTTTTCAACAGGCTGCGTATTTTGCTCTGCAGCCGGAACCGGAGACTCAGAAGCTGTTTCTGTTTCTATTTCCTCCAGCAGTGTAAACACATTTTTCTTACCGCCTTTGTTATTTTTGAAGTGCTTTTCTTTTGCATCTTTTGAAATATTCTGGACGTTTACAGTGTTTGAAAGTTCGGGTACCGCTGACGACTCTTTTATCTTTTGAACTGCATCTTCCGGAGTAAATTCCGTATTCTCAGCATTTTTCTGTTTTCTTTCATTAGGCTTTTTAGCTGTTAAAGAAGGATTAGACGCCTGATTATGCTGGTGGTTGAAGAAGTTATTGTCCTTTTTGCCGTTTTTATTCTTAACCTGAGCTACGGGGATTTTAAGTTTTGCGGCTTTAGAGCGGTACTCTCCTTCTGCAACAGATGTTGAGAAGGTAAACTCTTCTATAACATGACCTGTGCCCTGACATGCCTGACATTTTTTGGTAAATATTTCATCGAGACTCTGTCCCTGTCTGTGTCTTGTCATTTCAACAAGCCCTAAATCAGAGAGTTGTCCTACCTGCGGTTTTGCCTTGTCTGTTTCTATGGCAAGTTCCAGCTCCTGCAAGATAGAAAGTTTATCGGCACGGCTCAACATATCTATAAAGTCGATAATTATCATACCGCCTATATTTCTAAGCTTTAACTGTCTTGCAATTTCAACAACAGCCTCTTTATTCGTTTTCAGTATAGTTTCATCCTGCGTTGCAGAGCTGATGAATTTTCCGCTGTTAACATCGATTACGGTAAGTGCTTCTGTTGTTTGAATAAACAGATAACCGCCCGAGGGCAGATTAACTTTTATTTGCAGTGCATTTCTGATTTCTTTTTGTATACCGGAAGCAACAATAAGCGGCTCTGAACCTTTATACACAGAAATGTCTATATCCCTGTTCAAATTCCAGTTCTGGATAAGCTGCTGCGTTCTATGCAGCGCAAACGCTGTGTCAACAACAATTTCCTTTACATCTTCATCACAGGCTTCACGAATTACCCGATACAGCAAATCCTGATCCCTGTACAAAAGATTCGGAGCGGAAACCATTTCTGCCTGTGTGACAATAGTATTCCATTTTTCCAGAAGAATTTCTAAATCCTCCTGTATTTCAGCTTCTGTCTGACCTTCTGCTTCTGTTCTTATAATAACACCGACTCCGACAGGTTTGAGAAGATTTACGATAGATTTCAGTCTAGCTCTTTCTTTCGGAGTAGAGATTTTTTTGCTTACACTTACGCCGGTTTCATAAGGCATCAAAACCAGAAATCTTCCCGGAAGGCTTATTGATGTAGTAACCCTCGGACCTTTATGTCCGGTCGGCTCTTTTACAACCTGAACCATCAGCTTTTGTTTCGGACTCAGTTTATCCTGCAAACCACCTTTGCCTATAACATCCGCTGCGTGCAAAAAGCCCATCTTGTCCGAACCGACATTAACAAACGCTGCTTCGATGCTGGGAAGAATATTTTCAACCTTGCTCAGATAAACATCGCCAAGTAAAATATCGCCTCTGTGAATATAAAATTCCGTAATTTTGTCATCCTCGAACACGGCTGCGATATTGTCACGCTCTGCGATTACAATAGATTTTTTCATAAACAATTCCTTTTTAAACCTTTTTAAAATTTTAAAACCTTTTATAATTCCGTCATGTTTTCATCAAAAAATTTCAAACGAACTATATTAAACTTTTCATCAGGATAGAAAAATTTTAGTAATTCATCAGGACGGACAGAGGGAATTTCGGCATTCTGACCTGTCTTTAGCGTCAAATACAGTCTGTCATCCGAAATTTCTGCGTCTTTTACTGATTTGTTAATACATATTAATTTGTCTATACCTTTTTTTGACTTCTTCCTGAGATAAATTTCTTTCTCTGAAGCAAGTTCATTTTTAATATACCCTAAATTTACGGAATTGGGAATACCCTGTTTTTGCAAAGATATTTCATAACGTGCCCACTGTGCCATAACATCAAGGCTTTTCGACTTTTTATCTATTTCACAAATTTTAATAATACGTGCATTTTTATCGAGCACAGAATTCAAAATCGTCATTATCTCCAGCGGTTTTTTTTCTCCATAAAGTTCAAATTCAAAAAATTCCCCTTCACTCTCCACAAACAGCGGAAGTGCAACGCCTAAAGAAATTTTAGGAATAGGGTTAAACCCCTCCGTAAACACTGTCTCAAGCCCTGAACGAAACAGTGCTTTCATCAATGTATTCTGCCAGTCGAGATGGGAAAGATACTTTAAATACCCTTTTTTCGTAATTGTTGCACGATATTTTTTCACTATACAGTCATGCTGCAGTTGTTTTCCCAATTTTGGAGAGTAGGATTTATCCAGCTGTTTTTTGACGTTAAAAGAAGGACAAATACCACAGTTTGAACACTTTGTCTCGCATGGAACAGAAGCCCTGCTCTGCATTGCCTCATTATATTGTTCAATAAACCATTCTTTTCTTATCCCCGTGTTTATAAAATCCCACGGCAGAAATTCATCCTGCTCAAACTCCTTCTGTGCAAGCGCACGAAGCGGAATACGAAGAGAATCGGCAATTTCTTTCCATTTATCATAAGAAAAATTTTCATCCCATGTATCAAGGTAACATCCGCTAAGATACAACTTTTCTATATAACGGCACAATGTGTCATCGCCTCTCGTCAATACAGCCTCTATCTGGGATATATATTTGTCATGAATTTTTATACGAACACCCTTAAGACTTTTTGATTTTTCCTTTATATAATGAATTTTTTCCGTTAAATCTTCAACCGAAGCCTGCGCACACCACTGAAAAGGAGTAAACGGTTTCGGCACAAAGATAGAAAGTGTACAGTTCAATTTCAGGTCGTCTTTTATATTATGTTCTTTTCTCAGCTCTTTTGCCCTGTACTTTATCTTTGCCAGCAGCGACAGCATTTCATCAATATCTGCATAAGTTTCTGTCGGCAGTCCCATTATAAAATAGAATTTTATACTGTCGTACCCGTTTAAATAGCAGTCAAGCGTAGTATTTACAATCTGTTCTTCCGTCAAATTTTTATTAATAACATCCCTCAATCGCTGGGAACCGGCTTCCGGTGCAAGTGTAATTGTTGTTTTTCTGACATCCTTAACAAGGTTTGACAATCGCATGTTAAACCTGTCTATTCGCTGGCTCGGAAGAGATGCCGACACTTTTCTTGCACTGAAATAACATGTTAATTCTTCCAGTACTGATTCAATGTTTGTATAATCATTGGACGACAGAGATAAAAGCGAAAACTCATCATATCCGGTATTTTTAACAAGCTCCTTTGTTTCACGGATAATATCTTCTGCCTTTCTTTCCCTGATAGGCAAATTAACATGTCCGGGCTGACAAAATCTGCACATTCTGCCGCAGCCTCTTCTGATTTCTACAACAGCCCTGTCATGAATAGACGTGGAAAACGGCACGGGATGCTTTACCGGTGCAGATGAAGAACTAAAGTCATATATACGCTTATTCACAACTTTATCACGCTTTACAGACGGTACATAAACCCCCTCAATATCAGAAAGTCTGTTCAGAATATCTCTCCGTGAAAGACCTTCCTTTTTAGAGGTTTTATATACATCAAAAATTTCTTCAAATATATCCTCTCCGTCGCCTATTAAAAATGCATCTATAAAGTCTTTCAAAGGTTCGGGATTGTATGCACACGGGCCGCCTGACAGAATAATCGCATCATTTTCTTCTCTGTCTGAGGATTTCACAGGGATACCAGCCATATCAAGCAGCGCAAGAACTGTAGGATAACAAAGTTCATACTGTATTGAAAATCCTACAAAATCAAAATCTTTTAAACATACTTTGGACTCAAGCCCGTAAAGCTTCAATCCTCTTTTTTTCAACTCCTCTTTAAAATCGGCATCCGGTGCATAAAATCTGTCGCACAGAACACCTTCAAGAGAATTTACATGTTCATAAAGTATTCTGTGTCCGAGATTACTGGCACCAACTTCATATTTGTCAGGAAAACCGAGAGCAAACGAGACTTCTGCTTCTTCGAAATTTTTATTGTAAGAAAACATCTCATGCCCCATGTATTGATAGGGTTTATTCACGCTCGTAAGCAAATCGTCCAGTGTATTTTTATCAATCTTTTCCATTTTTTAATCTAACCGTTTTTTATGCCAGATCTTTAGGCAAAAATTTATCAATTTCTATTATAGTACCATTTAACTCATTGTTTCTGAATTTAAGAAGAAAATCAAGCAGTTTTTCATTCGGAACACTGTAGCTGTACAAGGAAATACTGCCGTTCTTTTCACGCATAACTTTGACTATATAATGACATTCCTTTGCGTACTCAAGAAGATTTTCCTCTTTAAAAGGATAACCGTTTACATCCGTATCCAGACGAACATAACTGAACCCCGCAAATGTTTTCACTTTTTCTTTTGTATCGGCAGGTTTATTCCTTTTATGTCTTTTAAATATATCTATTACTTTATTGCTTATATCATCTGTCATATTTTCATTAAAGACTATATCCGGACACGTGTCTAAAAATTTACAAAACCTTAATATTAAAATTTGTAACAAAAGCAAAACATGCAGCAATTTTTTGTATATTATATACTTTATATATATGTAAGACATACAACAACAAACATAAAATAAACACAAATAAATATTAAATAAGATGAGACTTTCACACTAACTAACCTACCTAACTTCCTAACCTTCCCTTCCTATTAAAGTATTGCTCCGTTATCCGGAGCTTTTTTTTGCCTGTTTTTCTATACAGGGCTTTAATTTTTTCTTTTGATATAATTAAAATATGGAAAAAACGGCAGATTTAGACAAAACACTAAAAACCATCGAGTTTGACAAAGTACTGGTGCTGCTTTCAAAACATGCACAGAGCAGACTCGGAAAAGAGCGGTGTCTTCTGGCACGCCCCGCTGATAATAATGACGAAATAATAAAAAATCTTAAAGTCACCACACAGGCACAAAATGCTTACAGGATTTCAGGAAACGCCCTGCCGCTTAACGACTTTTATGACATAGATGACACGGCAAAAAAACTTAAAAACAAACTTCCTGTTTCAATTGAAGAAATAAAAAATCTTTATAACATTCTTTGCACTACAAGATATATGTCAGCTTATTTAAACAAATATGCAAAAGAATATGCACAGCTTTATGCATACAACGAAACACTGTTCCCGTCTAAAGAAACAGAAGAAAGAACAGAAGCTGTTTTTGATGAAAATTTTAACATAAGAGAGGACGCAACCCCTGAACTCAAATCACTCTTCCAATCAAAAAGAAGTTTGCAGGAAAATCTGAAAAACACGATAAACTCACTGCTGAATGACCAGTCTTTTTCACAGCACCTTCAAGAACAAATCTACACCTCCCGTGACGGCAGGATTGTATTTCAGGTAAAAGCAGAAGCCAAAAACAAAATTCACGGTATAGTTCACGATGTGTCACAGTCAGGGCAGACTTTTTACATTGAACCAAAGCAAATTGTTGACTTAAACAACAGAATAAGAGAAACCGACTCCGCAATTGAAGCAGAGACTGCACGAATAATAAAACAGCTCTCATTAGACTACGCTGAGATATTTCCGGAGCTGCTTCAATCTTTTAAAACAATTGTTGAACTGGATTTTATTTTTGCACGTGCAAAATATTCTTCGGAAACAGACGGATGCGAACCTGAAATATGTGGAAAGCGTATTATTGAGCTTAAAGCAATGAAAAACCCCGTGCTTTTATCAGTTCTGGAAAGAGTTGTGGAAAACGATTTTTCAATGGGAGAATCCTGCACAACTGTAATAATCACAGGTTCAAATGCAGGAGGAAAGACAGTAACACTGAAAACTGCAGCACTCTCTATTGCAATGGCAAAAACAGGGCTGCACATCCCATGTTTTAAAGCTAAAATTTATCCTTTCAAAAAACTGTTTGCCGAAATCGGAGACGAACAAAATATTATTCAGAGCCTTTCGACTTTCTCTTCACATGTAAAAAATCTAAAAAACATTATTGACAATGCTGACAGCGACACATTTATCGTCATAGATGAAATTGCAGCAGGTACAGACCCGAAAGAAGGAGCCTGTCTGGCACGCTCTGTGCTCGAACACCTTGACAGAAAAGGAGCATATTCCCTTGTTTCGACACATTTCAGCGAACTTAAATCAATGCCTTTTAACAATAAACATTTTCAAAATGCCTCTGTTGATTTTGACGTAGAAACACTTTCGCCAACTTATAAATTAAGAATAGGAGTACCGGGTTCGTCTAATGCCTTTGCTATAGCAAAAAATTTCGGCATACCCGAGGAGATAATAAACGCTGCAGGACTTTATTACAAAGAAGAAATTTCTGATGAGTCTAAAATACTCGAGGCATTACAGAAAAAATACACAGAGCTTAATAAACTTACCGAAGAAGCCCGCACTCTGAAAACACAGTCGGAAGAAAAATTTAACCTGTACAACAAATTATCTGAAGAGATTAATACACAGAAAAGGAAAACAATAAAAGACTTCAAACACAGATACGAGGACAACCTGCAGGAAGCAAAAGCCCAGATAAAAAAAATTCTTGAAAATCTAAATCACAATAAAACAAAAGAAAATGCAATAAAAGCCTACAAAAAACTCTCACAAAAGGGAGCAAAAACAGCTGAAAAAGTAAACGCAGACTATGAAGCAGCAAACGTAAAATACACCGAGCTGACACAGGATGATATAAAAACAGGAGCAAAAGCAATCATAAAAGGGCTCGATACAGACGTCACAATCGTTTCCCTACCTGACAAAAACGGAAACTTACAGGTTATGGTAGGACAGTTGAAATCAACCGTAAATGTCAAAAAACTCGCAAAAGCTCTTAAGCAGAAAAAAGATATAATAAAAAGAAAAATTACACTCTCTAATTCCACAAAATACATAGTTGAGCGCATCACCATGTCGCCCAAAATAGATCTGAGGGGATACAAAGTCGCTGATGCGCTTCAGGATTTGGAAACATTTTTAGATAAAGCCAGCATGATAAATCTTTCTCCGGTTGAAATAATACACGGACACGGAACAGGCCAGCTCAGACAGGCTATAAGGGATTATCTTGAAGATTCACCTTATGTCGCAAAATATCGTCAGGGCGAAGAAAATGAAGGTGGAAACGGGGTTACAATTGTGGATATAAACTAGCTTAGGCAAAAAAGCTCAGAATACACAGGTATGCTCTGATGCTAAAAATGTGTTTAAGCATACGAAACCGCCGGACATTACTATCCGGCGGTTTTTCTATCCCATGACGAATGCATTTTAAACAAGGTCATTTACCGTAAATTTCTTTTTTCTTAATACAAATTTTATTAATAATGCTTTCATAGTCGTCCTCTCTTACTCTGCGCCGGTATAGTTCTATTTTTCTTTTCTCTCTCTCATTATCTCTCTTGTATATATAAAAAATATATAAACAAAATAATTGCTAAACATGCCCGTTTTTATTAAGAATTATTACGTAAAATTTTTGCACGCCAAAAATCCGCCCGACAGCTTGAAAACAAAGGAATAATAAAAATATAAAAAAACTGTTTACAATAAAAATTTCCTTGTTATAATAAATATACAAGGTCGCAAGAGTGACAATTACGAAGTATTAGAGTTACAGAAAAAGAAACAGTTCTACTCTTCGTAAATGGACAAAGCGGACACTATGTTGAAACTAAGTGTTGCAGCGATCGGGTTATTCCTCGGTAGCTCAATGGCAGAGCATTCGGCTGTTAACCGAAGGGTTGTAGGTTCGAGTCCCACCCGAGGAGCCATTTTTTAAAAGACGCTCACCGGCGTCTTTTTTGTAAAAACCGAATAAGCATTCCCAGATCGTCTAACGGCAGGACAGGTGACTCTGGATCATCTAATCGTGGTTCGAATCCATGTCTGGGAGTTTTTAAATAAAAAATCGGCTTATGCCGATTTTTTATTTACTAATAATTTCCCCGATTAAAAAAGCTAGAGCTTTTTATTCTTTTCGTTTTCGACAATCTGGTTTACAATAGCCTGTTTCAAAATACGACCGCCGAAATATGCGCCTATACCGACGGCAATTACCGCACCGGCCGTACCAAGAAGTGTTGTCGCAATAACTCCGCCCATTGCAATAGCAAGTATACCGCCCATTAAAGCAAATGCCGACGGCGACTCATAATCCTTCGAAATCTGCGGGGGCTCTTTTTCTGTTTTGAAGAATTCGTCCGCCTTGAGAGCAGCCGGAGCCGCAATTTCCGGAGTCTTTTGAATGCCTAATTTTTCAGCCTCCTTCTTCGTAGTTTTCTGAAGTTCAGACAAGCTGCTTCTAACCTCAAAAATATCTCTGGTCAAATTCGAATCCATAGATATCCGTTCTTCTGCTCTTCTATCCTGACCTGAACGACGCTCAAAGGGCACAGAGATATTTTGTTTTCTACGTTCTGACGAGACTGAATACTGAGGATACAATCTGTTCACATCTAACATAAACACACCCTTTATACTTCTATACTTATTTTAAATCATAAAAGGCATTTTTTTTGCATTTTTTTTACAAAATTTAATGATTTTTAATAATTTCCGCTCTGTTGCTTGCAACCTGTTTTTCCGGCGTCACAGGAACAATAAATCCGAACATTGTCATCTCATTTTTTGTACTTTTTGCGAGCATATAACCATTATGCGCAGAGATGATAAGCTTTGAAGAATAAAGCCCGAGACCTGTACCCATTTTTTGCAGCTTATTTGAAACAGAAACATATTTGTCAAACAGCTTTGATAGTTTTTCAATTGGTATATAACGGCTTTTGTTAAGCACTTCCATTGTAAAATCATTTCCGCTGTTATACATAGAAATAGACACGGTTGAACCGATATCGGCATAAGATATTGCATTAGAAAGCAAATTTACCACAACCCGCCTTATTTCCTGCTCATCAACAACTATTTCATCATTTTCGGGCATTGTTTTTATTTCTAATTTTAAATTTCTGTCTTTAGCCAGCAAAAACAGCTCTTTACATACACTCCTGACAAGTGCGGAGGCATGAAGTTTTGAATATTGCAAATTTAGCAGACCCTCTTCATTCTTGTAAGAACTCAATAGATTAGTCAACATATTATATAATTGCCTGTTTGAGATTAAAGCCTGTTCCAAAATATCCCGCTGTTTGTCATTTAAATATCCGAAATGATTTTTTAAAATCAGCTCAAGTGCACGTATGTTCGCAATTAATGGTGTTTTTAAATCATGCGAAAGGCTGGCAAAAAATGTATCTCTTTGAATTTTCAGCTGAATTTCTTCGTCTATATTGCGCATAACACAAGCTGCGCCTATAACATCTTCATTTTTATCAAAAACAGGAGACTTAACTATTTTCAGCCACATTTTTCTCCCGTTAACATTCACAAATACCTTATTCGAGTTCACCTGCTTTTCTACAATAACATTATATAAATTTGCAGTAATATCTTCAGCAAAATCTTTTAATGCAGTCTCATTCAGTTTTTTCCCTACATAATCTCCGTTCTTTTCTCCAATCAGGTTGCTAAATCTGTCATTTCCGAGTAAAATCTTTCCGTTCTGGTCAAGCATGCAAATATACAATGAGGTATTATTCAAAAAAGAACTTAGCTGTGCCTGTTTCAAAATCAAATATTCCTGCAGCTTCTGCCTGTCAGTCACATCTCTGGCAATACAAACAATACCGGTTACTCTGCCGTTAAATTTTACAGGAACCTTCATAACTTCATGAATAGCAATGTCCTCAGCTCCTTTACGGCTGGATTTCAGGTATTTTACCGGTGTACCCGAGTTTATAACCTTTTTGTCAATTTTTTTTATTTCTTCAAAAACATCTCTCTCGTACAAATCACAGGCTGTTTTTCCGATAATATCTTTACAGGAGCTAAAACCGTGTATCTTTGCAAAACTGCTATTACAATCCACATATACACCATCTCTATCTTTATATGACAACAAATCAGGCACATCAGCAAGCATAGAATGCAAAATATGAACTCTTTCTTTTTCGGTATTTTTTAAAACCGATTTTTCAAAACACCAGAATACATACAGAAAAAACAGAATATTAATCAGCCAGCATATACCTGCTACACGACAGGAAAAGCCAGTATTAAAAACTTGCAATAAAACCACACCTGCAACACATATACATACCGGCACATAAACTAAGTTGCGATTCATTACTTTAAATACTCTCCTACACAAGATTGCATTTTGCAGCAATAACAGCAACCTGAATTCTGTCCTGTGCTTTTAATTTTTCAGTCAATTTTGACACTCTGCACTTTACCGTATTAGGACTAATCATAAATCGTTTCGCAATAGCTCCGTTACTTTCCCCTCTTGCTATACATTTCATAATTTCAATCTCATCTTCTGTTAATTCACTCAAATCAAAACCAAAATTTTTTAAACTATTTTTCATTTCCGACGTACACCTGCCTATCACGTTTTCAGAAACAGTCCTATCTATACATATTATACTATTATACACATTTTTTAAAATCAAGGGGATTAAAAGGGGGTTATTCTCTTTTAAATAATAGCCCTGTGCTCCGGCCTTGAATGCCAGATAAATTTCACGCCTGTTTTTATGCGAAGTATAAATGACTACCTTTGATTTTTTATAAAGCTTAAAAATTATATTTGTGGCACTTATACCATCCATTCCTTTCAGCCCAATGTCCATTAATACCAGATCAGCCTGTTTATGCTTCATTTTTTCCAGCATTTCTTCTGCTGTATCAAAATCACCGTAAATATCAAAACACTCATCTTCATGCAGAGCCTGCCTTATACACATACGACTAAGTTTGTAATCCTCAACGATATAAACAGAAATTTTTCTATTATTCATATATCCCCTTATCCCAAACTTTGTACCATGATACATAGATTAATTTTCTAAACCTATAGCCCAATCGGGTATATTTTTCAAAAATTTTTCCAAATCAAAACCGCACTAAATTATGCAGACGATTGACACTGAATGAAAAACAGCTATACTCGTTAGAGTAGACGAAAGGAGATTTTTGTATGAAAAAGAAAATGTTATTCGCTACAGGGATGGCCGGATTGTTATCTCTGTCGCTTTGTTCAACAATGGTATGGTCAGAAGAAGTGCAGACCGCAGAAAAAGCTGAAACTGAGTCTGCAAACATCCAGTCTCTGACTGTTTCACAGGACAATGCCGCAACCCAAAATACAGAAGCATCTGATGCTCAAAAACCATGCTCCTGCCCTCCCGACTGTGCCTGCAAAGATACACCTGATGAAGCCTGCAAAAATGACTGTAAATGCGGCTGCAAGGACAATGCCCTGCCGCCAAAAAAAATGACACCGGAAGAAAGACGTGCAGAATTTGAGAAGAGAATGAATCTTACCCCCGGACAAAAAGCAAAACTTGAAACAATAAAAGCAGAAGAACAAAAAAAGCTTGAACCAATCAGAAAGAAAATGCAAAAGAAACATGAAGAAATGAAAGAACTCATGAAATCAGAAGCTGAAATAAGAAAATCAAGCATGGATAAATTCGAAGCTGTTTTAACGCCGGAGCAAAAAGAAGAGCTAAAAAAAATGAAAGCAGAAATCCATGAAAAAATGAAACATGAATTCGGCCGCCCTCACGGATTTAAAGGCCCGCACGAATTCAGAGGCCCGGAATTCGGCCCGAAACCGGCACCGGGTATGGACTTAGACGAACCGCCAATGAGGTCTGGAATGATGCAGCCTGCTCCGGAAGCTCCTGAAAAATAATAAAAACAAACAATAACTAAGTGGTAATTCGATTGAGTTACCACTTTTTAAATATAAAAAATACAGCCAGTATAATAAACAAAAAACCGACTATATAATTCCACTTCAAATTTTCTTTTAAATAAAATACAGAGAAAAAACAAAACACAACAAGAGTAATAACCTCCTGTATCGTTTTTAAGTGAGCGGCATCATAATAACCATGCCCTATTCTATTAGCCGGCACCTGAAAGCAATATTCAAAAAAAGCAATTCCCCAGCTGACAAGTATAACCAGCCACAGTGCGGCATTTTTATACTTTAGGTGTCCGTACCATGCAAAAGTCATAAAAATATTCGAAATTGTTAATAGTATAATCGGTGCAATTTGTCTTAACATAGATACATAATATAATAAAAAATTTAAAATTCATATTTACAAGAAACAAATAAACATATAAAATAACTAAACAAACAAAAGAAAGGGGTTATACAATGAACAAACTGGAAGGGCTCAAAGACTACCAGATTGCACTGCTGGGACTGATGATTGCGCTTGGTATAATTTTATCCACCTTTATTTTTTCAAAAGCAGTTATTACATTCCAAAAATTAACCACACAAACACTGACGGTAACCGGCTCTGCAAGCAAAAATGTAACATCGGACAAAGGCATGTGGAAAGCTTATTACGAGACAAGAGATGCAGATCTGAAAAGTGCATATGCAACAATGAATCAAAATTCTTTAACAATCAAAGAATTTCTTATATCAAACGGAATAAAAGAAAAAGACATAAAATTTTCACCGGTAAATTCATATGCAATATATCAGAGAACGCCTGCAGGCTATGAAACAAATAAAGTAGAAGGCTACAGACTTTCACAAAATGTTGAAGTCATGTCAAACAATATAAATCTAATTACCGGTATATCAAAAAAAGTCTCAGAACTGGTTAATAAAAACGTAGAAATCACATCAAACTCCACACAGTATTTTGTATCAAATCTTGATGAACTGAAAGTAGAAGTTCTTGCAGATGCAACAAAAAATGCAAAAGACAGAGCTGAAAGCATGCTAAAAAACACAAACGGACGCATAGGTGTTATGAACTCAGCAAAAATGGGCGTATTTCAGATTGTGCCGGTAAATTCTACTGACGTATCCGATTACGGAATAAATGACACACAGTCAATTGAGAAAAAAGTGATTGCTGTAGTTAACGCAACATTTACTATAAAATAATTAAACCAAAATCGAAAAAAGTCTTTAAAATAGTGTACTTTTAAATAAAAGTACACTATTTTTTTAACATATCAACTAATTCTCTAAAATCACTGTTCTTTTCTGCGTAATTTTTAAGCAACTCATAAAAATCCACAGCTTTTTCAAAAAGTTCTTCCGTAATTGCGTGTTCAATTCTGCATGCATTTTCAACAGCAGACTTTTCCGG
The DNA here is from genome assembly GCA_944323735.1 of Candidatus Gastranaerophilales bacterium. Taxonomy (GTDB): domain Bacteria; phylum Cyanobacteriota; class Vampirovibrionia; order Gastranaerophilales; family Gastranaerophilaceae; genus CALUPY01. The sequence goes on along the minus strand of CALUTO010000003.1, from coordinate 56,742 downwards.
CAAACCAAGGAACTCAACAAAAAATCCTGTTAATGTTTTGTGCCGCTTCAGAATTTTTTGTGCCTGCGCCAGCCCGTATTCAGTAAGAGTAATCTGCGAATACGGAGCATAATTTATCAATCCCCGTTTTTGCAAAATATTCAAAGCACCGCTGACAGAAGCTTTTTTTACATTCAAATTGTTTGATATATCGGTAACTTTGGCAAAACCGTTTTTCAAGACCTGTATATATATCTCTTCCAGATAATCTTCCTGGCTTTCTGTAAGTTTTTCCATAAATACTCCTGAATTTATTGTATACGAGAATTTATATTTATTTTTTTAATTTTTGTAAATTTTTTTATTTTTTTTATAAATATTGAAATTTCAGAAAACTTAAAAACTCTAAAAGAAAAGGAGCAGCCCGTGGTACAAAAAATAAAATCTCAAATTTTATCTGTCCTTCCGTTAAAAACACAGGTAAAAAACAGCAAAACAAGCAAGCAGTACATAAAATACGCCGTCATAAATAAACAAACAGGCAATAAGATAACAGAAGAAACCAAAAGAATAGCCAGCCTGATTGTAAACTCCCAGAAAAAGCAACTAACCTATACAAAATATAATCAGGACGGCAGTATAGAAAAGGTTGTGTCCCATGACAGAATGAGAACATACTACAAAAAAGACCCGAAAGGGAAAGAATACAGAAAAATAAAAGAACTCGGAAACGGACTCAAAAATTTATTCGAATGGTATATGAATATATACGATGACTCCGGTAGATTTTTAAAACAAATTGTAAAAGGAACAAAGGGCAGTCCGTTCAATAGATACTAATATTAAAAACCCTGAACAAATTTTTAACCATAATATTTGTAAAACAGGAATTTTTAATACAAATACCTGCATTTTATCCGTCTGCAGGGGTATAAATTTGGTCTCTTTTATTTTACAAAAACTGTTTTTCAGATATACTGATAATTATGAAAACCATTGATAACGTTAGAAATTTTTGTATTATTGCGCATATTGACCACGGGAAATCCACACTCGCCGACAGGCTGCTTGAAGCTACCCATACCATTGCAGAAAGAGACATGCAGGATCAGCTTCTGGATACAATGGATATTGAACGTGAACGAGGCATCACTATTAAATTAAATGCGGCAAGAATGAACTATAAAGCCAAAAACGGCAAAGATTATGTTCTAAATCTTATCGACACTCCGGGTCACGTAGATTTTTCATACGAAGTCTCCCGCTCGCTTGCTGCCTGCGAAGGTGCACTGCTGATTGTAGATTCGACACAGGGAGTCGAGGCGCAAACACTTGCAAATGTTTATCTTGCTATTGAGCAAAATCTGGAAATCATTCCGGTAATTAACAAAATTGACCTGCCTTCAGCTGATGTAGAACGGGTAAAAAAAGAAATCGAGGATATTCTCGGCATAGATGCCTCAATGGCTATTCCCGTCAGTGCAAAAGCCGGTATTGGCATAGAAGATGTGCTGGAAGCAATCGTTGAATTTGTTCCGCCTCCGGCTGATACCTCTGACAAACCGCTGCGTGCACTTGTTTTTGACAGCACATATGACCAGTACCTCGGAACTCTGTGCTTTTTTAAAGTCGTTGACGGAAATATAAAACTCGGGGACAAAATTAAATTTATGGCAACGGGCAAAGAATATGAAGTCGTAGAACTCGGCTACCTTAATCCGAACAGAGTCCCTGTTAAAGAGCTAAAAACGGGTGATGTCGGATATATGGGATGTTCAATAAAAGAACTTACACGTTTTGTCGGCGACACAATCACTCATGTTGAAATGCCTGCAACAGAGCCTCTCCCCGGATACAAAGAAGCTCTGCCCATGGTTTTTTCAGGGCTCTATCCGGTAGACAACGATGAATATCAGGATTTAAAAGAAGCACTTGAAAAACTAAAACTCAATGACTCTTCTATTACCTTTGAGCCTGAAACATCTTCCGCCCTCGGGTTCGGTTTCAGATGCGGCTTCCTCGGTATGCTCCATATGGAAATTGCGCAGGAAAGACTGGAGAGGGAATATAACCTGTCACTTGTGACCACTGCTCCGTCAGTTGTATACAGGGTTTACAAAACCAATGGAGAGATGGTCGAGATTGACAATCCGGCTAATCTGCCTTTGCCCCAATACCGTGAATATATAGAAGAGCCCTATGTTACGGTTAACATCATTGCACCGAATGACTACACGGGTGCACTTATGGACTTATGCCAGACAAAGAGAGGGATATTTATAAATATGTCTTATCTTGATGCTGTCAGAGTTAATTTAGAATATGAAATACCGCTCAGCGAAGTTATTGTAGATTTTTATGACCAGCTTAAGTCCAGAACAAAAGGCTATGCAAGCATGGACTATGAATTTAAGGAATACAGACGTTCGGATCTTGTAAAACTGGATATAATGCTTGCCGGTGAAGTTGTCGATGCACTGAGCGCAATTGTTCATAAGGATAACGCATTCTACATAGGACAAAAGCTCACGTCTAAACTTAAAGACATTATCCCGAGACAGCTATTTGAAGTTCCCATACAGGCTGCTGTAGGCGGACGTATTATCGCCCGTACAAATATAAAAGCAATGCGCAAAAACGTTCTCGACAAATGTTACGGCGGTGACATCTCACGAAAACGCAAGCTTCTCGAAAAGCAGAAAAAAGGTAAAAAACGCATGAAATCAGTCGGACGTGTAGAAGTTCCGCAGGAAGCTTTTATGGCAGTATTGAGCCTGAACGACGATTAAAATTAAATTAATATTTTATTTTAAATATTAATAAAAAAAAGCCGTCCTTAGAGGCCGGCTACTAGACTTGGGGAGGAGGTTTGTTAAACCTTTTCGGTCTAACAATATATTAATCGGCATTTTGTATAAAAAACTTTAGAAATATCATCTATATGGTTTACATAAGTTAATAATTTGAACTATAATGATAGTCAGAATAGTAAATAGTAAAGAATTTTAAAATTTGTTTTTTCATAAAGTCACAAAGGAATTAGGTTTGAAACTTTTTAAATACATAGCTGTTGTATTCTTTATATTTACGGTGCTGCCGGCTTTTGCGATTCAGGATATGCCGTTCAAAAAAGGCGATTATCTTAGTTTACAGGACTGCGTTGCCATTGCAATCAACCACAGTCCGGTTATTAAAAGCTATGAATACAACATGGAAGCAGCAAAAAGCAACGTAGGCATTGCAAAATCAGCCTTCTTCCCGACCCTCGGCGCAACAGCAGGAATTTATCAGGACTACAATTCAAATAAAAACTACAACGGCTCATCAAACAGAGACCTCCCATCTGTTGCGGTTATGCTCGAACAGCTTATATGGGATTTCGGAAAAACCAGTTCATACATAAAAATGGAAAAATTCTATGAAATCGCTGCAGAATACCAGTTTATGGACAGCATCTGTTTTACTATATATGATGTAAAAACGAAATACTATGCGGCTTTACGGGCAGAGGCTATTGTTGAAATCCAGAAAAATTACGTAAGAATTTGCGAACGCAATCTGCAGCGTGCAAAACAGTTATACGAATCAGGCAAAAAGCCCAAAATAGACTATATTAACGCAAAAGTATTTTTTACCGAGTCAAAAATGCGTTTACTGGATGCCGAAAATGATTATGAAAATGCAATGGCAGATCTGGGTAATTCGCTTTATATCGCTTATGCTCCTGACTTTAAACTGGTGGATACAGACACTTTCAGGTTCGCTGACACTTTTATCCCCGATGACCTTGATGAATTTCCCAAAAACCCGTCAGGAGGAACTTTTGTAAATGCAGCACAACAAACTCACCCTGAAAACGTAGAACAATCAGGTTTTAAGAAAATTCCGTTCAGTCTGGATGCCTCATATGAACTGGCTAACAAAAACAGTCCGGATATATGGGTTCTGGATGCTACTCTCGATGCAATGAAGCAATCACTTTTGTATGTAAAAAGACAGTATTATCCGGATATTACAGGGAATGTCGGCTACGGTTTCAACAATTCACGGGAATACGCAAACAATAACATAAACATGTCGGTTAATATGACCTCCGCATTGAATGTTAAACAGCTTAAACACGAAATAGACAGAGCACAGGCTCAGGTAGACCTTGCATCAAATGACATAGCTTTGTTCAAGCAAAATTTGTTTTTCAGAGTAAAAAAAGCATATATTAACGTAAAAAAGCATGAAAACCAGATACCTATTGCAAAACGCAAAGCAGACGAAGCTCTTGAGAACTATGAGATGGAAAATGACAGATATGACATAGGAGAAAATGACTACATTGCTCTTATGACCGCACGAACAAACTTCAATGATGCAAAAGTTCTCTATGTCGATACCCTGTACAAATATAATATTGCACTTGCCGAGCTTGAAATCGCAATGCACTACCACCTTGACGACCTCCACCACCAGACCGAACACGCTCTGAATTACCACTACAAAGACATATTGAACAAACTGCATGAAACACTTCACTGCGAACATATGAAAGAAGAAGAGGCCAATAATTTAAATAATAAAAGTAACAAAAAATAGGTTATTGCTATGACAAATTTTGATTTTTTAAAAGACTTAGACCACGATTTATATACGATAGCAGGTATTGCAGAAAAGCTATACAGAGATGAATATTTCGAACAGTGCATGGGGCAAACCAGAAGGTTTGCTGAAAATGCAGTAAAGAAAGTACTGGGCAGGAGTGCACCTTATGATGCGACTTTCGATGAACTTATTAATACTCTGAAAGACCGTTCTACAGGAAACTCCATAGAAAAAGAATTTATAGATGATTTATATTTTCTCAAAAAAGCAGGCAATATTTCCGTACACGGAGCAACAGTAAAAAAAGATGCAATCACGGCCCTCGAGTGCTTGAGAAGAATGTTCGAGGTTGCAATAAATTATGCAGTACATACAGATAAAACCAGTGCAAATCTGCTGAAAAGAAATTATGATGAAGAACTCCTTCTGCTCGGCAGACCGAAACAGGAGCAAAGTCTGAAAGAAAAATATATTGCGGCAAAAGAAAAATTTGAAAAAGCAGAAAGAAAAACAAAAAAAGTAAATGATGTAAACAAAGGAAAGAAAAAAATAACTGATACACCGGTAAAAACGCCGCAGACAAAAAAATCAAAAACTAAAAAAAATATAAATACAGCACCGGTTATTACACCGCTTAAAACAACACAAAAAACCTCTGCAAAACAAAAATCATTGAACAACAGGAGAAAAAAAACAAATCATTCACACGACACCCGTCTCCCGCTGTTCCTTAATCCGGTGGTGATAGCCTTTTCCATTCTGCTCGGGTTAATAATTATTTTAACAGCTGCACTGGGGCTCAAAATCCAATAAGCACGGACAGTTCCGTGTAAGCCATATTCAGTGCTTCCGCAACATCTGAATTTACGAGTTTTCCCTGATATGTATTTACACCTTTGTACATTTCCGGCGTTGATTTCACTGCAGCAATAAATCCTTTTCCTGCAAGTTTCATTATGTATGGCAGCGAATAGTTGTTGAGAGAAATTGTTGCACTTCTGCCGACTAGTCCCGGGATATTTGGTACTGCATAATGGATAACGCCGTTCTCTGTAAAATACGGTTTTTCAATTGATGTCGGTACTTTTATTGAGTCGGTTATTCCTCCCTGATCAATAGAAACATCTATAATAACAGAGCCTTTTTTCATTGTTCTTTCAAGATCTTTTGTTATTATTTTAGGTGCTTTTGCCCCGGGAATCAAAACCGCACTAACAAGCACATCTGCCTGTCTTAGAAATTTTGTAATATTGTAACGGTTAGAGACAGCTGTTTTTACTCTTCCTGCAAAAATATTGTCTATAATACTCAGCTTTTCAGGATTTATATCAAGAACGGTAACACTTGCACCCATTCCTGCGGCTATTTTTGCAGCATTAAGCCCTACTGTTCCTGCACCTATTATCAAAACCTCTGCAGGCGCAACCCCGGGAACACCGCCTATCAGTGTGCCGTATCCGGCCTCCGAGTTTTCAAGAAGTTTTGCTGCAATCTGGATAGACATTTTTCCTGCTATCTCACTCATAGGATGCAGCAAAGGAAGCCTTCCGTCAGGACACTGTATCGTTTCATAAGCAATAGCCGTGATTTTCTTTTTCAATAGCTCCTCTGTCAGCTCAGGCTCAACTGCAAGATGAAAGTATGTGAGTATTGTTTGTCCTGTTTTAAACATTGAAAACTCAACCGGCTGCGGCTCTTTTACTTTTACAACAATTTCTGATTTTGCATAAATTTCTTCAATTGAATTTACTATTTTTGCACCTGCATGTTCATACAGTTCATCATCAAATCCGACATTTATGCCTGCATTTTCCTGAACATAAACAACATGCTCCCTCTCAACGAGAGCTTCTACAGATGCCGGAGTAAGAGAAACACGTGTTTCACCGTTTTTAATTTCTTTAGGAATGCCGATTATCATACAATGCTCCAAAATAATAAAACAATAAAAAATAATAGTTAATATTCAACACATTTAGCTGCATTGTCAATTTCATCAAGTATCATATTGACAGCAGCAACCGGATTTTCTGCAGATGTGACAGGACGGCCGACTATCATATAATCAACGCCGGCTCTTATCGCATCAGCCGGAGTAACAACTCTGACCTGATCGTTCACAACAGACCATGTAGGTCTTATTGCCGGACACATAATAACAAAATCATCAGAAAACTCCTGTCTGATTTTTTTTGCCTCGGAGGCACTGGCTATAACACCGTCTATCTGCGATTCTTTGGCCAGATAAGTAAGATGCGAAACATATTCATCCAGATTCATTTTTACATTCAGCTCTTCAGTCAACGTCCTCTGACCGAAACTTGACAGAAGAGTAACACCAAGTATGGTTGGTACCGGCATATTAAATTTTTTCGCTGTTTCACGGGCAATTTTGACTGTGCTTTTGAGCATCTTTGTACCGCCCGCAAGATGTGCACTAAACACAGTAACACCGTGTTTTACAAGGTTTGAGCCGGCTTTTGCAACGGTATTCGGTATATCATGAAACTTTCCGTCAAAATATACTTCACCACCGAGACGCTTTATTGTGTCTATTGCCTCATAAGCACATGATATAAACAGCTGGGGTCCGACTTTAAAATAACCCACATAGTCTTTCAGTAAAGACACCAGTCTTTCAACTTCTTCTATTGTGTCCACATCCAGCGCAAGCACCAGCCTGTCTTTTGCTGATAAATTATGTCGTTTAAATTCTTTCAAAGGTACCATAACACATATCCATAAACTACCGGACTCACTTCAATATATCATTTTTTTTTATTGATAGCAATAGCACAATCTAACAACGGGAAAAAACCTCCACATCTATAGAGTCCATTGTATTTGCAAGAAAATATGCAGAGCTTGCTATCATTGCGGCATTATCCGTACAGTATTTCATTGCAGGCGCAAAAATTTTATAACCTTTATCCTGCAGTGAAAAGAATTTTTTCCTGATTTCCGAATTTGCGGCAACACCGCCGCCCAGTACGATTTGTTTTATACCGTAATCTTCTGCAGCTTTGAGCGTTTTTTTGAAGAGAGTAGCCGTAATACATTCCTGAAAACTTGCCGCCACATCTTCTTTGGGAACTGCACCCTGTTCTTTTTCAAGTTTGCGGGTTAAATTAAGCACTGCAGTTTTGAGCCCGGAAAAGCTGAAATCATATTTACCTTGAACTTTTGCCTGCGGCAGAGCAAATGCCTTTGGATTTCCTGACGGAGCCATCCTGTCAAGATTAAGCCCGCCCGGATAAGGCAGTCCGAGCAGTCTCGCGACTTTGTCATATGCTTCACCTGTTGCATCGTCTATTGTTTCACCAATTATTTCCTGCTCCAGATAGGATTTCACCTTTATAATCTGAGTATGACCTCCGCTAATCAAAAGTGCAATCATCGGAGGCTCAAGATTTGTGTCTATATAGTTTGCACATACATGTGCATTGAGATGATTTACACCGATAAAAGGCTTGTCATATGTAATAGCAAGAGCCTTTGCGGCATTAAGCCCGACCAGCAGAGAACCGACCAGACCGGGGCCGGCAGTTGCTGCTATTGCCGTTATATCAGAAGGTTTGAGACCGGATTGGTCAAATGCTTCTTTTATAACAAGATTTATTGCTTCAAGATGTTCTCTTGCCGCTACTTCAGGAACAACCCCGCCGAATTTTTGGTGGGTTTTTATCTGGGAAGCAACAACATTTGAAAGCACTTCCCTTCCGTTTTTTACAATTGCGCAGGCTGTTTCATCACAGCTGGATTCAATTGCCAGTATAATTATATCTTCTTTGCTATCCGGGCCTATGAATACGCTTTTGCCGGATATTGGAGTTTTAAATTCTTTTACTGTCATTTTTCCCTCACGTCATAATTTTATCAAAAAAACAGAAAAACAGTATTCTATTAAGGAAAAATGTTATATTTAAAGCGGAGATTTTTTTATTGACTGTGTACTCCTCGGATATTCCGCAGGAGTGCTGTTTATTTTTTTTATTACAATAAGTGCTCTTGTATAATCCTCCTCGAGAGGAAGTTTGTAATCAATAATATCTGTTACTTCACAACAGAGTGTTTTCAGTGCATTTTTTGCATTTTCGATTTCTTCATGTGTATTTTTTGATTTGTATGCAACAAACCAGCCGCCTTTTTTTAAAAACGGCACAGCATACTCAAGCAAAATATTTAACGGCGCAACAGCACGGGAAACAGCCACGTCAAAAAACTCCCGTTTTCCGGCATCGAAATTTTCCACACGCACACAAAGCGGATGAAGATTCTCAAGCATAAGTTCTTTTTTCACCAGTTCTATAAACCCTATTTTTTTAGAAATGGAGTCAACGGGATAAATTTCAAAATTACGGAAAAATACAGAGACAGGCACAGCAGGAAAGCCGCCGCCTGAGCCTATATCGAGAAGTGATAATTTTGATTTTGAGAGATTATTTTTTTCTAAAAATAAATTTATTGCCAGCGAATCAAAAATATGTTTTTCAAACAGGACTTTTTCATCATTTTTGCTGACCAGATTTGTGTGTGCATTGTATATTTTAAAAATTTTTTCAAATTCATTCAGTTTCGTGCATTCTTTTACCCTGCACTCTAGATGAAGTTCTTTCTCTATTTCTTCAAACTGCATTTGTACTTTCCGTTATTTTTTCAACTACATCGTCCTCGAGCAGCATTTTCAGCTCTTTTATTCTTTTTTCTATAGTATCAATATTCTCATATTTTATATCTTTCACGGTTATAATTTTTTCAGCAAACAGTAGAGCTTTCAGTGCCTTTTCATAATTCTGCATACCGAAATAGCACTCTGCAGCTTTTTCATATGAAGAAATAATATAAAAATCTTCATTCAGTCTTTTTGCGGCGGACAGAGCTTTCAGGCTATAATTCAAGGATTTTTCGAGGTCTCTTTTCCTGAATATTTCCGCAAGATTTGTGCATATATAATATATGCCGTCATAATTCTGATTTTCTAAATCAATTTTCAGTGCATTATTGTAATTCTGTGCACACTCTTTTATTTGTCCGGTTTCTTTAAAAATTTCCGCAATATTCGTATATGCTGATGACAGATACGGATTTTTTTCCTTTATTTCAGTACACTTCAGGTAATATTTCTTTGCCATTTCAATCTGCGCATTGTCATCCAGAATGAGTGCATATTTAAAATATGCTTCAGCAAGGAATGCAGGATTGTCAATAGTGGAAGCCATTTGAAAAGCTTTTTGATAATACAGTACAGATTTTTCGAGATTTGCAGAATCTTCTTCTATCTCAGCCAGCGCAATCAAAGAATATCCAACTATACTTTTTGAACAGTCGCCGGGATTGTTCAAAAATCCCTCGTATATCCTGCGGGCAGGTGTGTATTTGTAAGAGTCTTTGTATATTTTTCCGAGTGAAAGCAGTGCAATATTTGCGTTTTCAACATCGTTTTTCTCTCTGTAGTATTCAATAAGTTTGTTACTGTATAAAACAGCTGAATCAGAATTATCATTTTTTAGTGCATTAAAAATCAGTCCGTTCAGAATATCTTTTTGGTATTTTTCATAATCTGCAGCATTTTTTTCATCATAAGCTTCAAGGTATTTCCGGTACGCTTCCACATAATCATGCTCTTCTTCAAGAGTTTTTGCGGTTTGCAGAAGTTTATTTATATCAGCTGTTTCTACCCTTACAGGAGCCGCAGCCACAAAAGCAGTTCCTCTGTTTGCTCCTTCTTTGTTTAAATCTACAGGAACCCCTAGAAGTGCAAGCTCTTCTTTTGTAAGTTTATATTTACTTTCGACTGATTCAGGCTTTCGTAACTCCGGTCTTTTTCTTTCACGAACAGGTCTGCTCTTTTTATCTGCAGCGAGGCTTCTGTTTATTTTCCAGTCTGTATTTCCGCTCATATATGTGAGAAGAGAAGCATTTATGTCCTGTTTGTTTTTAGGCATTTCCGGAGGCAGAGAAGAACCGTGATATGCAATCTGATTTCTCATTGTAGCTCTGGATACAGGCAGAACTCTTTTGGCCGGTTTTTTAGGCAATTCAGCATTATAAAAATCAAGCAGAAACTTATGCAGCTTTATTTTATCAAAATGCGGAGTCACATTATAAACGTAGTTTTTGAGCTCCGGTTTCAAAAACAAAAACCCGTTTTCTTTTGAAATTATACGTTTTTCTATGAAATAAGAAAGCTGCTCTTTTGTAATAAGGTTATTACCGAGAAGAAATTCTTCACTCAGACCTGTATTTATGAGAGCTAAAATCTGCAAAGTTTTTTTGTATTTATCCGGCACAAGAGAGGTTAGTTTCTGGAGTATGAAATTTTTAAAGCCCAAATTTTTAGACTTATATTCAGAATGAATTTTATCCAGAGAGATGTTCAGTGTTTTTGCGATACTTGCTATATAAAACACAAAACTCATTTCACCGCCGGTTTCTTCATACAAACTTTCAATATCCTTTTCCGTATAACCGATTTCTTCAAAATCAAACATTTTTTGGATTTGTTCTATTGAGAACGGTTCTATTTCAATAGTTGAGAAATTCACGTCAGGAGTAATATCGCCGCTTGATGCCGCAATGATTTTTATATTATTAAGCCGTGAAAGATATTGCAGAAAGTTGAGAATATTCTGTCCGTCTGTAATATTCTCCAGCGAATCAAAAAATATAATAACCTTTTTGCTGGTATGTGAAAAGAAATTAGAAATTTTTTGAACAAGCGAATGAGACTCGATTTTTGGTACACTAATCAGCCCCTGCCGGTAAAAACGCTTTAAATCATTGAAAAAGCTCAGAAATATATCATCAACACTGGAGGCTTCAAAAAATTTAAACCTGAAAACAAGTGTCTTTTCCTGAGGAATACTGTCAAGCACAAAATTTATAATCTCTGTTTTAAAACAACCTGATTTTGACTTAACCAGACAGAAATCCGTTCTTTCATCAAAGATAAAATTAACTATTTTTTCTACAGACGCAAGATTTTCAGAGAGAAAGAAATTACCCTTTGATTTTTGCTCCAGAAGTGTGTATAAATTTTTTCTTTTTTCTTCAATCCTATCCATGCACTTATTCTATCATATTTAGGACAAAGGTGCTATGCTATTATTCCGGTTGTATCAGAATCAAAAAGCAGAAAGTCATTGACATCAACTTTTAGCGTAATTGTTTTATCAAAAAGCTTTGAAGCATCCAGCTTTGCCGAACACTTTGCTCCGTTTATATCAAAATATGCTATTTTTTCACTGCCCAGCATCTCTGAAATATCAACTGCCGCATTTATTGTATATACATTGTCAGAGGCCTCTTTGTCCATTTTTTCGGGTCTGATACCGAGAATAAAATTCGTCCGTCCCTGCAAAGCCTGTTTTTGCGCAGGCGTGAGTTTTATTTCTGTCTCATTCAGAATGATTTCATCTTCATAAATTTTAACCGGTATAAAATTCATTGACGGCGAGCCAAGAAATCCGCCCACGAAAATGTTAGCCGGATAATTGTAGATTTTTTCAGGCTCATCGACCTGCTGGATTTTACCCTTATCCAGAACGACTATCCTGTCACCCATTGTCAATGCCTCTGTCTGGTCATGTGTAACATAGATGAAAGTTGTTTGTAACTTTTCATGGAGTTTTTTAATTTCAGAGCGCATCTGCACTCTTAACTTTGCATCAAGGTTAGATAAAGGCTCATCCATAAGAAAAACTTTTGGATTTCTTACAATAGCTCTTCCGAGTGCAACACGCTGTCTTTGACCTCCGGAAAGCTGTTTGGGCTTTCTTTTCAAATAAGGAGTCAAATCAAGTATTTTTGCTGCCTCGTGAACTTTTTCTTCTATTTCTTTTTTTGAATATTTTCTCATTTTCAAAGGGAAAGCAATATTCTCATAAACAGTCATATGCGGGTACAGTGCATAATTCTGAAAGACAAAAGCAATATCTCTGTCTTTGGGATGAACATTGTTTACGCATTTCCCGTCTATATAGATTTCGCCGGAAGTAATATCCTCCAGACCAGCTATCATTCTGAGAATAGTGGATTTTCCGCAGCCTGAAGAACCGACAAGCACGAGAAATTCTTTGTCTTTCACAGACAGGCTTATGTTGTCAATAATTGTTTTTGTATCATACTTTTTGATTATATTTTTTAGTTCAACATTTGCCATTGTCTGATTAAATTCCTATTTTTTCACTCGGGATTATGAAAGAATACGTGGTACCCTCTTCCTCCTCAGAAGAAACCCACATCTTTCCCTTTAAAATCCGTATCAAATGATAGACAATCCCCATAGAAAGACCTCTTGTTAATGATTTTTTAGAAATGTCTTCATCTGCATTGGCATATGGATCGAAAACTGTATACAGTTCTTCTTCACTAAGTCCGTCACTGCCATCTGTCACCTGAAACATCAAATATGTTTTGTCGTTTGTTTCAGGCAGAACAACCAGTCCGGCAGCTTTGACTATTTCTATATTAGGAGTGCTGACTGTGACTCTGACCGCACCTTTATCAGTATTGTCAATTGCATTTTCTATCAGGAAGGAAATAACCTGTTTTAGCAGAGATTCATCACTGTAGCAGCTTCTTTTAAGCAGACCGTTTAAATCAACTGTCAGAACTAGTTTTTTCTGCTCCGCTTTAAGTTTATATTCATTAAAAATATTTGTTATAAGTGTTACAAAGTCAAAAATTTTAAGATTATAATCGAACATGCCTGCTTCAAGTTTTGTATAATCAATGAGTTTTTGCATCAAATCAAGCAGTTGCTCTGAATTTTTGTTTATAATTTTTAAATATTTTTCCTGTTTTTCGTTGACTTCACCGCCTAGACCTTCCAGTATCGCCTGCGAAAATCCAACGACAGAATGAAGCGGAGAGGTAAGTTCGTTTGAGATTTTTGAGAGATAAACATCTTTATTTTTCGTATGTTTAGTCAGGTATTCGTGCTCAAACATGAGCTTGCTCAGCATTTTTTGCGAGCCGGTTTCATCACGCACCGTTATCAGTATTTTATCCCGAAAAGGCATTCTGGAAGCCATAATCTCAAGATACAATTCATCATCGGGATTGAGCTTCGAGCGAACAACAGTACAGGTTCCGGTGTCAGCAAGACCTTCAATAAGTTTGTACCCGCCGTCAAACATATTAAAAAGTTCAGCTGTATCAAATTCTTCAGGTGTCATCCTGAATATATCAAGCAGCTTCTGGTTGGCCTGCAAAATTTCGCCGGAGGTCGATATCATCATCATCGCTTCCGGATAATACTCAAACGGTATATCATCTGTTTTTGATTGTTTAAAAAATAATGATAGTAAATTCATATAGTTCTCACCAATACTGTTAAATCTTAACATATTTTACTGTTTTAATAAACAATATAAATATTTGTAATAATTACGGGCTGACAAACTACAAAAAAAGAGTTTTCAGCGCAAGCAAATCCTCATAAGCAGCTCCGGCCTCAGAAAGCTCTTCATCTGTTATTCCGAACAGAGTAATAAATGATTTTGTCTCTTCACCAAAATCATTCTTTTTAAGTCTGTCAATCACCTGAACAACAGCATCCTCCCTCTTCAAAGTACCGTTCAGAGCCGGATTGTTCTTTATGCAGCTGTAGAAATTCCTTTTCTTTGCCTTTCCCATAATTTGATTTTAATCCAAAAAATCAGTAAATCAAAGCTGAAGGTTATACGGCTTAATAAATTTAAACAGCACACAGACAATAACTATTATTTCCGGTTTAAAAATGGAAAAAGGCACACAATCAGCAGCGCATTTTGTATGCGTCAACCAGCCTGACATTCACAAAATAATTTCAACTAATCTGTGTCTTAATCCACTCCATAATTATCCCGGTAAGATATTCCTGCTGTTCATAAGAAAGCTCTGTGCCTGTTTCAAACCCGTGCCATTTTTTTATACAGCCTCTGCAGCAGCAGGCAGTAGCATGCTGTGCGACAAAAACCGGATGGTTGCGCAGCGGTGTCTGCTTCCCGTCATTTTCTATCACCGCAGGAGCTATTCTTTTTTTGATAAAATCTTTTGCATGCTGTCTTATTGTCTCAAGTCCCTTGCTTTCAATATAGACTCTGTCCTTTTTTGAGAGCTTAAAGCTGCTTCTGAATTTTGATTTTTTCAGCTTCTCTAATATCTGTTCATACATATTCACCTGCCTGAAATAAGGCCTGCTGCTAAAGCCCCATGTTCATAAAATAGAATTTCCAAACCCGGTTAGAATCTGAAATCCCTTTCTCCTGCTTCAATTTTTACAAGGTCTTTTTCAACTGCGGTTTTTATAGCTTCACCGCTTTCCAGTATTTCCATTTCATGTTTTATAAATTTTTCACCGATTGCTTTTGTTTCAGCAGAGGCATAGTCCTCAAGATATTCTTTCAGTGTAATAATTGCATTCGGGTGACAGAAATTGTGTATCTGCCGGTCTTTGCAAACCTCCATGAACCGTTCGCCCGTACGTCCTGCTCTGTAGCATGCCGTGCAGAAGCTGGGAAGATAACCGAGCTCCATCAGCCATTTTATTACATCATCAAGAGGACGTTTATCAGAAATATCAAACTGGGACGAATTTTCTGTATCAGGCATAGGTTTAAAATAACCGCCTACACTTGTTTTTGAACCGCCCGACATCTGTGATATACCGAGGCTCAAAAGTCTTTTTCTACACTCTTGAGATTCCCGGGTAGAGATAATCATGCCTGTATATGGAGTCGCAATACGTATACATGCTACTATTTTTGCGAACGTATCATCGTCAATACCGTTGTCAAATGCTGACGGGTCTATGTCATCTGCTTTTTTAATACGGGGGACGCTTATAGCATGGGGGCCTACGCCAAAAGCAGCCTCCAGATGTTCGGCGTGCATCATCAGTCCGGTAAATTCATATCTGTATGATTCCAGACCGAACAAAACGCCGAGACTTACATCATCAATGCCGGCTTCCATTGCCCTGTCCATTGCCTCTGTATGATAGGCATAATTGTGCTTCGGACCTGTCGGATGCAATTTTTCATATGATGCTTTATTGTATGTTTCCTGAAACAGAACATAGGTGCCTATTCCGGCTTCATGAAGTTTTCTGTAATTTTCAACCGAGGTCGCCGCAATGTTTACATTTACACGTCTTATTGCTCCGTTTTTATGTTTAACCGAATAGATTGTATTTATGGAGTCAAGAATATACTCAACAGGATTGTTCACAGGATCCTCGCCGGCTTCTATCGCCAGACGTTTATGCCCCATGTCCTGAAGCGCAATAACTTCATTTCTGATTTCCTCCTGAGTAAGTTTCTTTCTAGGAATATGTTTGTTTTGATGATGATAAGGGCAGTAAATACACCCGTTTACGCAGTAATTTGAAAGATACAGAGGCGCAAACAGTACTATTCTGTTTCCGTAATATTCCTGCTTAATTTCCATAGCCAGCTCAAAAAGCTCTTTGTTTTTTTCTTCTATTTCACAGTCAAGCAGCACTGCAGCCTCTCTGTGTGTAAGTCCTTTTTTAAGTCTGGCTTTTTCAAGAATTTTGTCTATAAGTTCTGCATTATTTCTGTTTTTATGTGCATATTCTAAAGTCTCAAGAATTTCCCCGTCGTCAATAAATTCTTCGGCTTTGTGCGATTTGGGATTATACATAATTAATAAAACCTTTCCTCTAATAATTATATCACGCCATAAATTTTGGGCATAACTAATAAAAAAACGCAGTTACTCGCAGACATGCTCCAGTGCCATTTTTAATATTGTATAAACATGCCTGTCACTCAATGCATAATAAACATTTTTCCCTTTTTTCTGTGCACGGACAAGTTTTGCTGTTCTCAGGACTTTAAGCTGATGGGATACGGCTGATTTAGTCATATTAAGAAGCACGGACAGATCACCGACGCACATCTCGCTTTCCTCCAGTGCCCAGAGCAGCTGTATTCTCGTGCTGTCTCCCATTACCTTAAAAAAATCAGACAGTTCATACAAAACCTTCATATCCGGCATATTGGGTTTTACTTTATTTACTATATCAATGTTTATTGCCTCACAGTCAGACTTTTTTATTTCCATTCACCGCTCCCCTTACCTTGCATAATTATATCACAATTGAACAATTATTCAACTATAATAAGTTTTGTAAAATAAGAATTTAAAGGAATTGACAATTGAACAACTGTTCAACTATAATAGTATTATAATTGAACAACTATTCAATCGAGGTAAAATATGTGTAACCACAAAGAACACAATCACAACAATAAAAAATCACCGGTAAAACGGGTTCTGGCAGCAACAGTTATTTTTATTGCGGCAATATTTTTAAAACCGCAAGAACCGTGGAGTTTCAGTATATTTCTTCTTTCATATCTGCTTGCAGGCGGGGACGTTTTGCTTACAGCTTTAAAAAATATCCTCCGGGGACGAATTTTTGATGAAAATTTTCTCATGAGCATTGCAACAACAGGTGCCATCGCAATAGGAGAATATCCTGAGGCTGTTATGGTCATGGTTTTGTACCAGACAGGCGAGTATTTTCAGCACAAAGCCGTTGAAAAATCACGTCATTCTATTACAGAACTCATGGACATAAGACCTGATTATGCAAATCTGGAAAAAGAAGGCAGACTTGTTAAATGTTCACCGGATGAAGTAAAAACCGGCGACATTATTGTAATAAAAACAGGCGAAAAGATACCGCTTGACGGAATAGTGCTCGACGGGTGTGCATCGCTTGACACATCTGCGCTGACCGGCGAATCCGTTCCCCGTGAAGTGTCAGCCGGAGAAAGTGTTCTGAGCGGGTGCATAAATATCAACGGATGCTTAAAAATCAAAGTCACAAAAGAATTCACCGACTCGACAGTCTCTAAGATACTTGAAATGGTTGAACACGCAAGCACCAAAAAAGCAAGAACAGAAAATTTTATAACCAGATTTGCAAGATATTATACGCCGGCAGTAGTGGTTTGCGCTGTTCTGCTTGCTGTGATACCTCCGCTTGCTATTGAAGGGGCTGCTTTTTCAATATGGTTTCAAAGAGCTCTGACATTTCTTGTAATATCCTGCCCCTGTGCACTTGTAATTTCTGTACCATTAAGCTTTTTTGGCGGTATAGGCGGTGCATCAAAGTGCGGCATTCTTATAAAAGGCAGCAGTTATCTTGAGGCACTTGCAAATCCCGATTCGGTCGTGTTCGACAAAACAGGTACACTTACAAAAGGTGTGTTTAAAGTAACCGAAATTTGTCCTGTAAATATGACAGAAGAAGAACTGCTGAAATACACAGCACATGCGGAAAGTGCATCGACACATCCCATTGCACTGTCGCTTAAAGAAGCATACGGAGAAGAACCTGACAGAAAGAAGGTTTCAGACATAAAAGACATCGCCGGAAACGGAATAAAAGCAACAGTGAACGGTAAAGAGGTGCTTGCAGGAAACAAAAAGCTTCTTGAAATGTACAATATTGACTTTACCGGAACAAATACAACGGGCACAATTATATATACCGCAATAGATGGTCAATATTCAGGATATATAGTAATCTCTGATGAAGTAAAAAATGATGCAAAACAGGCTGTTTGCAGTTTAAAAAAATATGCAAAAAACATTGTTATACTGACAGGCGACACAAAAACAGCAGCGCAAAAAGTTCAAAAAGAACTTTGCATAGACACAGTGTATCCGGAACTTCTTCCTGACGGAAAAGTAGAAAAACTGGAAGAGCTGTTATTGAAGAAACAAAAGAACAGAAGCGTAATATTTGTCGGTGACGGAATAAACGATGCACCGGTTCTCACACTTGCAGATGCGGGGATTGCAATGGGTGCGTTAGGTTCTGATGCTGCAATAGAGGCTGCTGACATAGTAATAATGGATGACAGGCTCTCAAAAATCCCGACAGCAATAAAAATTGCAAGAAAAACGCTGCGCATTGTAAAGCAGAATATAGCCTTTGCTCTGGGCATAAAGCTTCTGTTCCTTCTTCTCGGTGCCATCGGGATAGTAACAATGTGGGGAGCTGTTTTTGCAGACACAGGTGTTGCTCTTATCGCTATAGTAAATGCTATGCGGGCGTTAAATACAAGACATATTTAATTCTTCTTATAATTTTGCAAAACCGGCTTTTATAAGCCGGTTTTGTATCTAAAAGGATATTTATCCAAGAATATAAATTACTGCGAATACAGCATAAAATATAATATACATGCCTAAAATACCCGCAGCCCAGTGTTTTTGAATAGAAATAAAAGCATCTACACTTTCATATCTGTTTGCTTCCAGAGCCCATTTGTTTCCGTTCAGACCAAACCAAATACACACAAGCAGTGCAGTAAACGGATTACATAAAGACACAAGTGCAATAAGCGTCAGCGGTAAGTCTATTTTGTTGCCTAATCCCCACAAAAAAGGACAGAGCATTGCCCCGAAATTCCAGTTATCCAACTCGATGCCGGTATTTTCATTATACACGCTGTTCATTGCATACTCCCTGATTTAGCTGTGCTAACTTTTTATTTATCGGCATGCATAAGTAAAAACTTAAATTTTTTACAGGGAGTCACTGTATAATTTTACATTTCTTAAAAATTTTTACACAACTAAATAGCAGCTTCTTCCGGAGCAGTTTTGTTCATGGGGTTCCAGCTGTCTTTGAGGTTGTGTTTTATTAAATTCTTGTAGAAATCTTCTTTGTAATCAAGAAGCTCCAGCTGTTTTTTTAAATCTTCCATCTGCTTGAGTGCTTTTTGTTTTGTTACGTGGATGATGTCAAATCTCTCTTTTATTGTAGAATCACCTATTATACATAAATCAATGTATCTTTTTATTGCTTTGTTTTCAGTTCCCACAGAACGCAGACATTTTACTATTTTTACCCATTCAAGATCGCTGTCGGAAAACAGTCTGATATTGTTATCATTTCTTTTTATAAACGGGAAAAAACCGCTTTTTGCCCAGAATCTGAGAGTATGCTCCGACACATCCATCTTTTGCGCAACTTCTTTTATTGTATACACTGAAACCTCCTGCAAATTGTAGAAACATTCTAGCACAAAATTTTATATTTTATAAAATAACCTCTTGTTGTTTTTAAATTTTTCACATACCAGCGTCAGTATCAATTTTCATATGATAAACCTCTGGATATTTTCAAACTTTTCATTTTTCAGAAGCTGTTTTTAATTATATTTTAGACAATAAGCTCCTTTTTATATATAATAGTGTACAAGAGGAACATGCGGATGGGGCAACAAGCCATATACGATTTAGACCAACAGGAATATACAATATATGATACAGCAGAGGTTATTCATACAAAATGGGATAATTTCAGATTTATTGACTTATTTGCAGGCATTGGAGGAATACGTTTAGGCTTTGAAGCAGCCGGAGGACGCTGTGTGTTTTCTTCTGAATTTGATGAAGATGCCTGCAAAACTTACGAAGCTAATTTTGGGGAACATCCATCCGGTGATATTACTAAAATCAATGCAAGAGACATACCCGATTTTGATATTCTATTAGGAGGTTTTCCGTGTCAGGCATTCTCAATTATCGGAAAGAAAGAAGGTTTTGCAAACGAAACATGCTTAGAATACAAGGGTTTCCTGACACATACAAAATAGTACTACCCTATGGAAAAATAAAACATCAATGCGGCAATTCTGTTGCAGTGCCGGTAATTAAGGCTATAGCAAAAGAAATGATAGACGCACTTAAAGCATTTGAGCGGAGCAAGATATATGCCAACAAAACATGACGCAAAAAAGCACTGGATACTGTTATTACAAAATCACGTATTCATTTATATAAGCCTATTCAAATTGCAGAAATTTTATATCATATACGCAGGTATGGAGATATAAACCCTCTTGAGCTGGAGGAATACAGAACTAAAAGTAAAAAATGGAGAGACGATATTTGCAAAGCGTTACTCGGTAGAATTTGCACAAGCAGTGCCCGGTTTCAAGACGATTTATTCAATGATAATGCAATTCCTCCAACAATATTAAATGTGCTAAACACGGAGAATATACGAACAAACGGGGCTGTTGAAGCATATATATATATCGTTGTTTCACTAATAAACACAACAAATTATCAGCAGCCTTGTCATATTGCATGAATTCGACAAAAGATTCTTTTAATGTTCAAAAATTTATTGATTCATTTTGGAGTGAGCCTGGACTAAAAAGGAGTTTGGATAAAATATACGAAATTATAGTTTATTCACTATTTTCAACACTTGTTGATTCACTAAACTTGAAAGTTGAAGTATCTGTAAATAAAGAACATTTTGACATATTAAGTGAGTTTGAAGACTTTTCCCGAAAGGTAATGTGTATTGATTTTTCTAACCCTACATTTTCCCAAGATGCTTGTGTTTACCGTGTCGGAGTTACTAATGCTGCAGACAGAGGTCTGGATATGTATTCCAACTGGGGGCCGGCTATACAAATAAAACACCTGAGCTTAGATATTTCTCTTGCTGAAAATATTGTTAGTAGTGTATCAAGTGACCGTATTGTAATTGTTTGTAAAAATGCAGAAAAAAATATTATTTTATCATTATTAACCCAAATCGGCTGGAAAAGTCATATACAAAGTATTATTACTGAAAATGACTTAAATGACTGGTATGAAAAGGCATTAAGGGGTACATACAAAGATTTAACCGGTGATAATTTAATAAAATGCTTATGCAAAGAAATCGCTCAAAAATTTCCTTCAGTAGAGGCAGTTCCTGATGTTTTAGCAACCAGACATTATGAACGCATTTCAGATTCATTTTGGGTATAAGAAAATGAACTACTATTAGCCAATATTGTCTAAAATCAGTTACAAGTAATATTTCAATATTCACTGTAAACTTCTGCATAAATCCTGTTTTTTAATTTTTTGAAGAAAGACTTGCCTGATAGCTGCTGTCAGGTTGTACAATAATAATATAAAATATTTTTATCACGGGAAAATCCCTGATAATCAATATTACCGCACTATATTTAAAGAAGCAAAAGACTGAAGCGGCATTTCAGATTAGAGTATTACAAGGAGAAAAACTATGACAGTATTAGAAAAAATAAACAGCCCGCAAGACGTGAAAAAACTTTCTATAGAAGAAATGAACTCTCTTGCAGATGATATCAGAAGCGCAATAATTAACAGAGTAAACACAATCGGCGGGCACCTCGGACCGGATTTAGGTATTGCAGAGGCTGCTATTGCAATGCACTATGTTTTTAATTCCCCTGAGGATAAATTTGTTTTTGATGTGTCTCATCAGGTTTATCCGCACAAAATGCTCACAGGAAGAAAACATGGATTTGTTGACCCCTCGCGTTTTCTTGAAATATCCGGCTATTCAAACCCGCAGGAAAGCGAACACGACCATTTTGTAATCGGACACACTTCTACTTCCGTAAGCCTTGCGACGGGGCTTGCAAAAGCGAGAGATTTAAAAAATGAAAAATACAATGTTATTGCTCTGATAGGCGACGGCTCTTTAAGCGGCGGCGAAGCCTACGAAGGGTTTAACAATGCGGCTGAACTCGACAGCAATATGATAATAATTATAAACGATAACGAAATGTCGATTGCGCCGAATGAAGGCGGGTTGTATAAAAATCTTGCGGAGCTTAGAAATACAAACGGGCAGGCTGTAAACAACGTATTTAAGGCAATCGGCTTTGATTATTACTATGTGGAAGAGGGCAACAATGTAGAAGCACTGATTTCCGCTTTTGAAAAAGTTAAAGACACAAACCGCCCGACAGTTGTGCACATACACACCTTGAAGGGTAAAGGTTACGAGCCTGCTGTTTTGGATAAGGAGACTTATCACTGGCACATTCCCGGATTTTTGGACAAAAAAACCGGAGATATTGCCTTTGAGACTGAATCATACAACTCAATTACAAAAGACTTTTTGTTAAAGAAAAAGCAGTCAGGAGAGCCTGTTGTCGCTATTACTGCGGCGACTCCGGGGGTTTTTGAATTTAATCCGGACTTCCGTGAAAAAATGGGCAAAAACTATACGGATGTAGGTATAGCAGAAGAACATGCAATTGCTTATGCGTCAGGACTTGCAAAAAATGGCGCAAAACCGGTGCTTTGCCTTATGAGTTCGTTTGTACAGAGAACTTATGACCAGATGTCTCAGGATTTGGCGTTGAACAATTCACCTGCAACTGTTTTGATTTACTGGGGCGGAATTTCAGGCGCAGACATGACACACCTTTGCACGTTTGACATACCGCTTATAAGTAATATTCCCAACATTGTATACCTCGCTCCCACAAGCAAAGAAGAATATCTGGCAATGCTTGAATGGTCATACAATCAAAACGAACATCCGGTGTTCATCAGAGTACCGGCAACAGAGCTTGTTTCAACCGGTATTGAAGATAACACGGATTATTCAAAACTGAACAAATACAAGCTTGTTAAAAAAGGGGAAAAGGCCGCAATCATTGCTGCAGGAACATTCTTTGCACTCGGTGAGCAGGTTAAACAAGAACTGAAAACACAGACAGGCATTGACGCAACACTCATTAACCCGTGTTACTTAACCGGTGTTGATGAAGAATTGCTCAATGAACTTAAAAAAGACCACTCTCTTGTTATAACGCTTGAAGACGGTGAGCTTGACGGTGGTTTTGGCGAAAAAGTCACAAGATTCTACGGCAATTCCTGTATGAAGGTTTTGAATTTCGGTGCAAAGAAGGAATTTACGGACAGAGTGCCGCTTGAAGAACTCTACAACCGCTATCATCTGACTAAAGAGCTTATTGTTAATGATATGAAAGAGGTGTTGTAGATGATAAAAAAATTATTCGCACTGTTTTTGACAGCATTGGTGCTGCAAGGCTCTTTTGCAATGGCAAAAACTACACAAAAAGAGGTGAAAAATATGACCAGAACTGAAATTTGCAACAAAAATATGAAAATACTATTTAACGGCTCTATGGCTGAGTCAGGAGCAGATGTTGAGATGATGCAGATTCTGCAGAAGTATATTTTCGGTGAAGTTTTCACGGTCGGAGAACTTGATATAAAAACAAGAGAGTTGATAACTGTTGTTTCTTTGACAACCCAGCAGACCCTGCCGCAGCTGAAAGCACATATCAACGGTGCTTTGAACGCAGGAAATACCCCGCTTGAGGTCAGAGAAGCGATTTATCAATGTGCACCTTTTATCGGCTTTCCGAAAACACTCAACGCTCTCGGCGTTTTAAACGAGGTGTTTAAAGAACGCAATATTGAGCCGCCGGCCGCTGCAGCTACTGTATCTGAAAATGAACGTTACAAAAAAGGTAAAGAAATTCAGGAAAAACTCTACGGTGATGAAATAAAACAGGCAATGAAGGGATTGCCGGACAACCTCGGTGATGAAGCTGCACGGTTTTTAACAGAAGTCTGTTTCGGCGATTTTTACACCCGTCAGGGGCTTGATATAAAAACCAGAGAACTGCTTGCTCTTGCAATTCTTGTGACAAAAGATGATGAACGTACACTAAGAAGCCATATAAAAGGCAGCATAAAAGCGGGAAACACTCCGGAAACCGTTGCAGCAGCTATCATTCAATGCATGCCATACACAGGCACTCCGAATGCACTGCATGCACTCAAAATATTGAAAGAAGAATTAAAATAACATAGTATCGCAGGCTTTTTGAGCTTTGCCACTTGCGATTTAATTTTTATACGGACGGCAGCAAACACCGTCCGTTTTATTAAAAAAATAATCTGTTTGAGTCAGTTCTAATTCCCGAAGATGGAGATATAATTGTATTCGATAAGGAATAAATTATATGACAATGGCAACGGAAAATATTACACTGGACAAAATAGAAGTCGGAAAAGACGCAATTATAGACTCAATAAACTGCGATGACAGAGCACTAAGACACCACATACTCGATATGGGTCTGACGCCCGGAGTTGAGGTTACATTAATTAAGACTGCCCCGATGGGAGACCCGCTGGAAATCAGGCTAAGGGGATATGAACTTACGCTCAGAAAAGACGATGCCTCTAAAATAACCGTGACAGACGTACATGACGCTCACAATTGTCCCAGAAAAAATGCAGTATTTTCTGATACGGAACATTCAAAAATCGGTGAAGAACATCACTACAGAACCCGCAAGGCAAATAAAGCACAGCCCAAGACAAAGCTGCTCTTTGCGCTTGCAGGGAACCAGAATAGCGGCAAGACAACACTTTTCAACAAACTCACCGGCTCTCACCAGCATGTCGGAAATTTCCCCGGTGTAACCGTGGACAGGACTGACGGAATGTTAAAGGGGGTTAAAGATGTTACAATAACAGACCTTCCAGGGATTTATTCACTCTCTCCTTACAGCAGCGAGGAGATAGTCACAAGAAATTTTATCCTTAACGAAAAACCTGACGGCATAATTAATATTATTGACGCAACAAATATTGAAAGAAACATGTTTCTCACAATGCAGCTCATAGAGCTGGATGTACCGATGGTTATTGCGCTCAATATGATGGATGAAGTGAATGAAAGCGGCGGGAGTATTGATGTAAACGGACTTGAGGCAGAACTCGGGGTTCCTGTTATCCCTGTCAGTGCTTCAAAAAATCAGGGCATACAGGAGCTTGTGGAGCATGCATTAAACGTCGCAAAATATGAAGAACACCCCGGAAGGCTTGACTTTTGTGAAGCGGATGACGGTAAAGAAGGGGCAGTGCACAGGTGTATCCATTCCATTATCCACCTTATTGAAGACCATGCCAGAGCGGCAAGGATTCCTGTCCGTTTTGCGGCAACAAAACTCACAGAGGGAGACAAGCTTATACAACTGGCACTCGGACTCGATGAACAGGAAAAAAACAGTTGTGAACAGATAATAAAAACAATGGAGGAAGAACGAGGACTGGATAGAGAAGCGGCGTTAGCTGATATGCGTTTTTCTTTCATTGAAAAACTGTCGCAGCAGTTTGTTCAAAAGCCTACCGAGTCAGCTGGTTACAAGCTGTCAAAAAATATAGACAGAATTTTAACCGGAAAATATACGGCAATACCGGCATTTATCCTGATAATGGCGTTTATTTTCTATATAACCTTCGGGCATGCCGGCATATTCCTGTCAGATGTGATGGAGTATGGTATTGGCTGGTTTACGGGAGTTACAGACAGCGCACTGAGTGCCTACGGCTTGAACAGAGTAGTTCATTCATTGATTATTGACGGTATATTTGCCGGTGTAGGAAGTGTTTTAAGCTTTTTGCCGGTGATTGTTGTGCTGTTTTTCTTCTTATCAATCCTTGAAGATACAGGATATATGGCACGTGTCGCTTTTGTTATGGACAAATTATTGAGGAAAATAGGGCTTTCCGGCAGAAGTTTTGTGCCGATGCTGATAGGCTTCGGATGTTCGGTGCCTGCAATTATGGCAACACGTACACTTCCATCTGAAAGAGACCGGAAAATGACGATTTTTCTTACTCCTTTTATGAGCTGTTCGGCAAAACTCCCAATTTACGCCCTTTTTACTGCCGCATTTTTTGCGAAACATCAGGTTGTCGTCATATTAAGTTTGTATTTAATCGGGATAATCGCCGGTATAATTTTTGCTTATTTTATGAAATTTTTTGTATTTAAAGGAGAACCTGTACCTTTTGTAATGGAGCTGCCAAATTATAGAATGCCCAGCCCGTTAAACGTTTACAGACTTATATATGCAAAATCAAAAGGATTTATCACAAAAGCATTTACCATAATATTCTGGGCAACCATTCTCGTATGGTTTTTACAGACGTTTGACTCAAGGCTGAATCTTGTCACAGATGCTTCTCAAAGCTTGCTTGCAATACTCGGAAACTTTATAGTACCTGTATTTAAGCCGCTCGGAATAACGGACTGGCGTGTTTCAACAGCATTTATTACCGGATTTATGGCAAAAGAGAGCGTTGTAAGCACGCTCAGTGTTTTGCTCGGCGGCAGCACAGACAAGCTCCCTATGCTTTTTACAAACCTTACAGCGTTTGTGTTTCTTGTGTTTTCACTTTTGTATACGCCGTGTGTTGCTACAATTGCAACCGTAAAACGGGAGCTCGGGCGTTTTTACGCACTGCTTGTGATAATTGTACAATGCTCGATTGCCTGGTTTGCAGCGTTTCTTGTGTATAATGCCGGAAAAATGATTTTGGAAAGCTTCTGAGTTTTTTGCAGCCGCTTCTGAAAAGGCAGCTGCAAAATTACTACTGTACTTTGTTTATAGCAAAAATTTTCCTGCACTCCCAACTTTGTCCCGCTACACAGTATTTTTGAGATTAAAGAATATGCTCACCGGTTAAAAGATGAACAGATTGAATTTAGCCATAATTAAGGTCTATGCTCTTAAAACAGCCTCTGCAATCAATGTTCCCATTTTTTCTGTACCGATAAGAGTTGTGCCATCTGACTGTATGTCAGGTGTACGATAACCTGATTTAAGTACAGATTTCACGGCATCTTCAATTGCTTTTGCTGCTTCATCGTTATCAAAGCTGTATTTCAGCATCATTGAAGCAGAAAGAATTGTAGCAACAGGATTTACAACATCTTTGCCCTTTAAATCCGGAGCTGAACCATGTATTGGCTCATACATTCCGAGCTTTGTATCAGACAGACTTGCACTGGGCAGCATACCGAGAGACCCTGGCAGCATTGATGCTTCGTCTGAGAGAATATCACCGAAAATATTTCCGGTAACAATTGTGTCAAACTGTTTTGGAGCCCTAATTATTTGCATTGCTGCATTATCAACATACATATGGGAAAGTTCAACATCGGGATACTGTTTTGCTACGCTGCAAATAACCTCTCTCCACAATCTCGAAACATCAAGC
The DNA here is from genome assembly GCA_944323735.1 of Candidatus Gastranaerophilales bacterium. Taxonomy (GTDB): domain Bacteria; phylum Cyanobacteriota; class Vampirovibrionia; order Gastranaerophilales; family Gastranaerophilaceae; genus CALUPY01. The sequence continues at coordinate 29,304 of CALUTO010000003.1, read as the reverse complement.
ACATTCGCTTTATCAACAGAACAAAGCCGTTTTTTACGTTTCATTGCTGTTTTAAATGCAACATGAGCAATCCTTTCGACTTCGTCCTCTGTATAAATCATATTGTTATATCCGGTTTTTCTGCCGTCAATTACTCCGACACCTTTTGGCTCGCCAAAATACACATCTCCAGTCAATTCACGGATAATCATTATATCGACTCCGCTTACCAGTTCAGGCTTCAGGGGAGAAGAGTGTACAAGCTCCTCATATACTATGGCCGGACGAAGATTAGCAAAAAGATTTAATGCCTTTCTTATACCGAGAAGTGCTTTTTCAGGACGAACCTCCGGCGGAAGTGTATCATATTTCCAGTCGCCCACTGCACCCAGAAATACTGCATCAGATGATTTTGCAAGTGCAACGGTTTCATCAGGAAGCGGTGCACCCGTCGTATCATAAGCACATCCGCCAATCAATGCTTTTTCATAATTGAATTTTATACCGAACTTTTCCCCTGCAGCATCAAGAACTTTTACACCCTGCGCAACCACCTCCGGTCCGATACCGTCCCCGCCCAGCAGTGCGATGTTATACTCTTTCATATTTTAAAACTCCTTAATTTCTTAACTATATATCTCAAATTTATTTTTTTGTTTTACTGGCAAGAAAGCTTAAGAAAAGCATTATTGCAGAAATACCGATTGCATAAATAAAATATTTTGTGACAGAAGAACTGACTATAAAACTGGCTATAGCACCGGATACAACAGCTACCGTTGCCAGAGTGAGAACAGTCTGATTCTGCGAAAATCCGGCATGGAGCAGCTTGTGGTGAATATGCTCGGCATCAGGAGTAAAAGGAGATTTTCCTTTCACTATTCGCCGTAAAGACGAAAATGTAATGTCCAGTATAGGAACAGAAAGAATGAAAACCGGCACAATCATCGTAAGAGCAGGCGTTTTCATAACACCGGTTATAGAGAGTGTTGCCAGAAGAAAACCGGCAAATAGTGCACCTGAATCACCCATAAATATTTTTGCGGGATGAAAATTGTATGTCAAAAATGAAAGCATTGAACCTGCAAGAATAAATGCAATAAGTGCACTTATTGCATTTGTCGGTGCAATTGTCACCGCTATCAATCCGAGAGTAACAGCACTAATTGTCACAATTGAACCGGCAAGACCGTCTACTCCGTCTATAAAATTTAGTGCATTGCTCACACCGACAATCCAAAGAACTGTAATTATATACGAGGCAAGAAAGTTCAACTGCACAGGATCTCCGAAGGGATTATATATTGCTGTCACACTAACTCCCAGCAAAAATACTATTGTAGCAATTGAAATCTGTATCAATAGTTTAAACTTGGCCTTCAGCCCGAACACATCATCGACAAGCCCTAACAAAAACATAAGAGAGCTGCCGAGCAATATTCCGGATAAAAGTTTTCCGTACGGATAATAGCTAAGAACAACAAGCATCAAAAATGTCAGCATTGCGCTCAGCCATATTGCAATCCCGCCCAGTCTGGAAATCGGTGTGTGATGTATTTTCCTTTCGTTCGGTTTATCAACGAGATTGTTTACTTTTGAAAAATATATCACAAAAGGAACAATAAACACCCCCAGCAGGTAGGATATCACAGCCCCTATTATTTGTGCATCGGTTAGCTTAAAATCAAACATCTGTTCCTTCCTTAGTTCAAATTACCTAAACCTGTATCATTTCAGCATACAACGGATATTTTTTGCATAGTTTTAATGAACGTTCTCTCAGGTTTTGAAGAGCCGTTTCATTATCCGATACAGTAACGGCAGAGGCAATAATTTTTCCGATTTCAACCATGTCATCTTCCTTAAAACCTCTTGTTGTAACAGCTGCTGCACCGAGTCTCACACCGCTTGTAACAAAAGGACTCTGTGGATCATCAGGCACAGTGTTTTTGTTTGCAGTAATTCCGACTTTCTCAAGAACATTTGCTATATCTTTTCCTGTCTTTCCAAATTTCCTTAAATCGAGCGTCATCAGATGGTTTTCCGTACCGTTGCCGACTATATCCATTCCCTCACCCATCAAAGAATCTGCAAGTGCTTTTGCATTTTTTATAATCTGTTTTGCATATTCTTTGAATTCAGGCTGTAACGCTTCTTTCAATGCGACTGCTTTTGCTGCAATTATATGTTCAAGAGGTCCGCCCTGTATTCCCGGAAACACAGCCTTGTCTATTCCCTGTGCGTGCTGTGCATCACACATTATTATACCGCCTCTTGGGCCTCTCAGGGTTTTGTGGGTGGTAGTTGTGATAAATTGCGCATACCCGGCAGGAGAGGGATGAACCCCGCCGGCTACCAGTGCTGCAATATGTGCAATATCCGCCATCAAATATGCGCCTGATTTGTCGGCAATTTCTCTGAAGCGTTTAAAGTCAATGATTTTTGAGTAGTTGCTTGCACCGGCGATAATCAGCTTAGGTTTATGCTCCATTGCAAGTTTTTCTACTGCATCATAATCAATACAACCGTTTTTATCTACACCATAGCTGACTATATTGTAGAATATACCGGAAAAATTCACCGGCGACCCGTGCGAAAGATGTCCTCCGTTAGACAAATCCATGCCGAGCACAGTGTCTCCCGGTTTCAAAACATACATAAAAACCGCCATATTAGCCTGCGCACCGCTGTGGGGCTGCACGTTTGCATGGTCTACTCCGAAGAGTTTTTTTGCTCTTTCCTGTGCAAGTTCTTCTATTGCGTCAACATTTTCACAGCCGTTGTAAAATCTTTTATATGGCTTTCCTTCTGCATATTTATTGGTTAAAACACTTCCGCAGGCAGCCATAACCGCTTCAGAAGTGAAATTTTCACTGGCAATAAGTTCTATTGTATTTTGCTGTCTTTCCAGTTCTTTTTCAATATATGAAGCCACTTCAGGGTCTTCTTTTCTTATTTTATCTAATTCCATTATTTTACTCCCCTTGTTGTATATATAAACAATTATATTTAATATACTACAAGCAGATAGAAAAAGAAAAAAATTCACATTTTGACACATGACGGAATAACAAAAAACTAGAATTCCAACCTTCCGTAAACACCTGTTTCTTTGTATTTAGTAGTACCGTATGCACCGATTATCAATCTGGAATCTTTATCTAATTTTGTATTATATTCCACCTGAAAAGCAGCGTCCTCTTTAAAGACTCCGCCGTTAATATTCAGTTTACCGTCTTTTGGCAGTTCTTTTACATATTCAGCGTTTATGCCGGGATTATTTTTCTCCAGATATACACGCCCCCTGACATACTGCTGTGGCATGTCATAGCGGACATCAACTTTCAGACGGTTTTTAAAAGCATTGTATCCGGCACCAGCCGAAAACTGCGTTTTCCCGGTGCTTCCTGTTTTTTGAAGATTAAGGGTCAGGGTTTTGTCAAAGAAATCAAGATCTCTTACAAAAACCATATTATTTCCGATGTCATTTGAGGATACTATATTTGAAACACTAACATCATATTTAATATTTTTAAAAAATGACGATTTTTTGTGAATAACCGGCGCATTAGGCCTCATTACAGAACCTGCAGCATCAATATTCATATTCATAAAAGATTTTTCATAGCGTTCTGCAGCGAGGACAGGTGCTGTTTGTTCAGTCTCAGGCTTTTTAGGTTTTTGTTCATCCTTGCCTTTTACTATTTTTTTTGCAGTGACTTTTAGCTTATCTACAATGTCCTCACCTTTGTCCTGAAGAACCTCAAGTTCTTTTGCATACTCTGATTTTGCGGCATCTATCAAGACCCTGCGGTTATTTCTGTATGACATAGCATTTTTAAAAAGTCTCAGTACGTCATCCCCGTCCGGCATAGTATCCTCCTGAACTCCTTTAAATATATAAAGGTTTCTTTACTTCAAAAATTGCCTTAAACAAATGTAAATATTTTTCATAAATATAAAAAAAATTCGCAAATTTTAAAAATTTGAGTTTATTATTATAAAGAATAATAAATGCTTCGGACACAGTCCGTATCATCAGGAGAAAAATATGAATAACACAATAAATTTTAAGATGCGCCTAAGCAGTGAATTGCACGAAAAAATCCAAAAAGAAGAATTCAAAAATAATACAAAAAGAATGGACAAATATAACAAACTTTTGTATGCAGCCTATCCGAACACGGAAGATACCACGCTGCTTCACGCTAAAAAGAACAAAAACGGCGGTACGGATTTGTTTATTTCATCAGAACTGGCACCTGAAGAAACCTGCTTTTTAGAAACCGTACCCGAAAAGAAAAATCTGGCAAAATCAATTCTGTCTCTGTGCAGCAAGACTGTAGACATTGCAGAACTTAACCTGTTTAAGAAAATTATAAAAGAAAAAGTCAGAAATTACGAAAACCCGAGAGTAATAAAAAATATTTCAGACAATTTTGAAAAAGATCCGTACAGAAAAAGAGATGAATTTTGCAGCATAGTAGATTCCGAATTAGAAACCCGTGACAGAATGACAGGTATCGGTGGCGGAAGATTTTATCACTAAGAAATTCACCGGAAGTTTAGATTATATCCAGACTTTGTAAAATGTGAATTTTTCCTGCCTCACACAGTAAAATTTAAGTCCACAACATTTTTGATACTAGTTTTAACCGGATTTTTTTCAGTAACATAATTCAACTCTTTTTTCTTTATCTCAAAAGTGTCTTTTATCGACTGTTTTGCGGATGTCATAACAGATGCCCTAGAGTCAGGAAAGTGCATTCCATGCGACTGATAGAACCCTACTGCATCAGTAGGCCCGTTTATTACAGGTTCAAGCGAAATTTTCCTGAGTCTTTTTCTTTGTGCAATATCAAGAAATGCCGTAAAAAGCGAACTTCCCGCTTTCTGTACTTTTGTATCTTTTTTCACGGGCCATGTCGCAATAATCCCGACTGTGCCTTCTTTTCTGTTTGAATTTGTCAGCATAATGCCGCACGGTTTTTTATTCTGCACAGCAAGAAAAGCTGACTGTTTTTTACCCTCCCCGAGAAAAGCGGCAGCTGCATTTATTATCTTCTGCCATATACTGAAATTTTTATACTCTGTACGTGCGGGCAGAAGTTTTTCCATATTCACCGCCTCAATAATTTGCTTCACGACAGGTCGGTCTTTACTTTCCAGAGAATAGATTTCTATTGCCGTATCAAGTCCCGCCGGTTTTGTGAACGCAATTCTTCGGGCTTTAAAATTCATTCGGGTATTATGTTGTGTTAAATTATCTGTTTTCATAAAAAGACCGTTTTTAAACTACTGTACTATAAAACATGTAAACCCCAAAAATTGCCCGGCTTATTTTTCACGCTTCATTACAACAATATCACCGGGTTTTAACATTGAAGCAATATATTTAATAACGGTATTATCCATTCTGACACAGCCGAGTGACGCATATTTTCCAAGACTCGAAGGATTATTGTTTCCATGGATAAATTCGCCTGTTTTTCCTCTTTTTCCTGTTTCAGGGTCAACCGTCTCAAGACATATAACTCTCGGACCGTAATCATCCGGATTTTTATATCTTTTTGTTTTCGAAGAAGCAGTTTTATACGGATATTTTTCTATCTGTGTAACTATCCTGATGCCTGTATCGGTCGGATATTTTTTCTTTCCGCTTGCAACAAGATATGCAGCCAGAGGAATACCCGTTTCATGATATAAGAACAAAACATTGTTTGACAAATCAACTACAATAGCTGCTTTCTTCCGTTTTCCGGCTATATATACAACAGGACTCGGGGCTTCCCGTAATACCTCGCTGTCTGTTGTACCTTTAGCCGGCACCCTTGCAATTGCGGGTATAGAATCTTTTGTAATTGTTGCTGACGGAATTTCAAGAGTGTCTTTCTCAAGAGTCTGAGCTTTCATAGTTAGCGGTGCAATAAGAGAAAGAGAACCTGCAGCAAGTGCAATTCCTACAGCTTTTTTTACAGAACACCCGGGGGGCATATTTATAATTTTTGAAATTTTCATAGTATTTTTATTTAAACTCCAAAAAAATTTTTTTTGCGCAAACTGGAAAAATTATTCATTTTTCATACAGTATCTTATGATATCAGAATTTTCACAAAATTACGCTGCTACCGGAAAAAATCCTTTCTGCATGTTTTTTACCGGTTTAAGGCAATTTTTTTATCCAGGAATACTTTAATATATTACGGGGAAGAAAACAGAATTGGAATAATTTGTTATGACGGATAAAGAGAAAGTTAAAAAAATCGACAAAAAAACATTGCCGGAAGAGGACCAAATAATAAAACAGGAAAATACAGACAAAATTGTTCTCAAAACTTCATCAGAAGCTCAATTTGAAGTAACAATAACAGACGAATCCGTTACACAAAACGGTACAATAGAAAGCGCTTCAATGACTCCTTTATTCACAAATTTTGGAATTCATATAAATTTAAACCAGGACAGTCAGGACGAAGATATTAAAGATTTTCTGGACGAAATTCTGGGAAACCAAGACAATGATAATCAGAATATTGATAAAACACCGGATATAAATTTTGACAAAACTTACCACTCGCTTGACTATATTGACAGAAATGATATAAAGGGCATAGACTTAACAGACCTGAAAAATTTTTATGCAGCGAACGGAAACTCTTCAGAAAAAACTTATGAATACCTGAAAAATTACATCAAAGAAAACAAAGACAATCCTGAACAGATTTATTCAACAATATCGAGACTACTTGATAATTTTGAAACACTCTATGATGATAACAAACCGCACAAAAAAGTTGGAGAAAATCAGAGCGATATTCTGAACAAAATTATTAATACGCCGGAAAGCGGGGAATTGAGCGGTTTTATCTGCGGACCTATTCATTCTTTTATTATGAAAACATTGCACGACTGCGGAATTGAAGCAGCTATGCTGGGCGGTACTACACCGGATGGAGGCAATCATCTTACTCTTTTATACCGGATTGAGGACGGAAAATATGCTTTTAATGACTACGGTTCAAATATTGTAATCAATGCCTCAAATATTAAAGACGCTGCAAAAGAAGTCTACAAAAGAAGCAGTGAAATTGAAAGCGGAGGATATATCACACTGCAGAATGACGGAGAAAAGGCATATACCGAATTTGCGCTAAAAAAAGAAGCAGCATTCGGAGACGAAATGGATAAACGGGATTATCACATGGAAAGTCCATTTGATATAAAAATTAATCAGGAACCGTCAATAAAAGGAACTGTTAACATATCAACAAACGGAAATATCTCAGCAAAAGCCGGAGGCTCACTTGTCTATGGAAACAATGCAAAAACAAAAGAAACCTCGCTCACTCTCGGCTACAAACAAAACAATGAAACGGATATTTTTCTAAAATCCAAAAGTGCCGGCTTAAAAACAGAACATAAAGGAATAAACGAAAATAACGGAAAATTTTTTGATACAAAGGCCATTGTCTCTTATACAGAAGGAAAAATCGGAGGATGTGAGTTTAGCAGAGACACAACCGCAAGCCTCAATGCAGAGATAAGAATGAACAATGACATCAGAAAAGATTTAACAGAAGCCGGTTTATCTCAAGAAGAAATAAATCGTTATGCACCTGCAGTTAATCCAAACATATATGATAATGTTTCAAAACGCTATAAGTCCGCACCTGATGCGCAATATCTTTCAACATTTTTTAAAGGAGCTGCAGGAAAAGAAAATACACTGGTTGACACCGGAAATATGCAGCTTTCAAACACATCAAAAGCCTCATTATATTGCGGAATGACTTTCAGTCTGAACAACTCAGGTTTTCATGGTGATGCAAGAATCCTTGCAGAAAACGGTTTTGAACTTAAGAACAATTTCAAGAATGCAGTTTTGAAAAATAATCTGAGCGGCGGAGTCTTTGCGGAATTAAAACAAACTACAGAAGGACTATGTATTTCAGCACAACCGGGGGTAAAATTAAACGCCGCTTCCTCTGTCTCATACAGCCCGAATGAAAATTTGCAGCTAAATGCAGGCGTAAAGGCAGGCAGTGCTATAACACCTGTTGACAAAGATTTTGGATTACAGGGCGGAGTGTCTGCAGCGTTCAAACCAGCTGACTCGAATGTAATTTTATACACAGATGCCGGTGCCGGACTCTACCGGCAAAAAATCACAATAGGCGGATTCAATGAACAAACAGAAAACAAAACGAATTTTTCAGTCGGACTTGGTGCACAGCTAAACCCGAAAACATCTGTTTCTCTCCGCTACAACAGAGAACACGATGCACTGAACAAAACACGCAGCAATTCGTCAGTCACAATCGGTACAAGAATAACATTTTAATAAAAAACAAAACAAAAACTGCCCTAATTGCTATTGTTTGCATAATTTTATAATTTTTGTTTATAATTTAACAGTAATGAGGTAAATACAAAATACCTTAACATATAAAAAGGGGAAAGTATGAACATAAACGAAAATTATAAAAACCTTGAAGAAAGCTACCTTTTCTCAACAGTAGCAAAAAAGGTCAATGAATTTATACAAAAAAATCCTGATAAAAAAGTTATAAGACTAGGAATAGGCGATGTGACAAGACCTTTGTGCAAAGCTGTTATTGATGCATTGCACAAAGCTGTTGACGAGATGGGCGTTCAATCTACATTCAGAGGATACGGTCCCGAACAGGGATATGAATTCTTAAGACAGGCTATTCAAAAATATTATAAAAAACGCAATGTAGAACTGGAACTCGACGAGATATTTATTTCTGACGGCGCAAAAAGCGATATCGGCAATATTCTTGATATCTTCTCTACGAAAAATACGGTGCTTGTTCCGGATCCTGTTTATCCAGTTTATGTAGATACAAATGTTATGGCAGGAAGAAAAGTCATTTTTTCAGATGCAAACGGAAATAACGGATTTCTGCCGCTGCCTGATGAAAATATCAACGCAGACATAATTTACATCTGCTCCCCGAACAATCCGACAGGAGCTGTATACAACAAAGAACAGTTAAGAAAATGGGTAGAATACGCACTCAAAAACAAAGCCGTTATACTCTTCGATGCAGCATACGAATGCTTTATTTCAGATGAGTCTCTGCCGCACAGCATATACGAAATAGAAGGTGCAAAAAATTGTGCAATTGAATTCTGCTCTCTTTCAAAAACTGCAGGCTTTACAGGCACACGCTGCGGATACACAATTGTGCCAAAATCTCATGAAAAACTCAACAAATTCTGGCTAAGACGCCAGACCACAAAATTTAACGGTGTACCCTATATTATACAAAGAGGCGCAGAAGCTGTATTCAGCGAGAGCGGTCAGCAAGAAATCAAAGAAAATATCAATTATTATAAAGAAAATGCGAAAATTATCTCCGACACTCTTGAAAAATGCAATATCAGTCATACAGGAGGAAAACATTCTCCCTACATCTGGCTGAAATGCCCGAATAATATGACGTCATGGGAGTTTTTTGATTACCTGCTCGAAAATATTCAGGTAGTCGGCACACCAGGCTCAGGCTTCGGCAAAAACGGAGAAGGCTATTTCAGATTAACCTCTTTCGGCTCCAAAGAAAATACAATAGAAGCAATGCAAAGATTTGAAAAACTGTTTAAATAATAAAAATAAAAAATGCGGTCTGACAACCGCTTTTTTATTTTCAGTCGGTAAATCTATATTTTATAAGCGCAATTACAGCGTGAATTCCGTCTTTCCATGTGATTTTTTTGCCCTCCGAATACTCTCTGCCGTAATATGAAATAGGCATTTCATAAAGTCTCGGGCGGCGTTTCAAAACTTTTGCAGTAATTTCAGGTTCAAAATCGAACCTGTCAGACTTTATCTCAATACCCTTGATAAAATCCGTACGAAAAGCTTTGTAGCATGTTTCCATATCCGTAAGCGTCGTATTATACAGGAGATTTGTGATAAATGTTAAAAGTTTATTTCCGAGAAGATGCGTAAACATAAAGGATCGGGACGGTTTTCCGCCTGAAAGTCTGGAGCCGTAAACAACATCAGCTTTTCCTTCAATTATCAGTTTTATTAAATCATCATAATCCGCAGGGTCATACTCCAGATCCGCATCCTGAATAACCATTATATCGCCGGTAACATGAGAAAGACCGGTTCTTATGGCAGCACCTTTTCCCTGATTGTAATCATGATAAAAAACTTTATACATACCTTCGTAATCTTTTATCAGTTCTCTCGTTCCGTCTGTCGAATAATCATCAACAATTATTATTTCTTTTTCAAGACCGCACATCGGAACCTTCTGCAGCCTTTCTATAACCTCCTCCAGCGTTTTTATTTCATTAAAAACAGGAACTATAATACTTATTTTTTTCATTCAGGTAATCCTTAGCAATTTATAATTTACTAAAAATATTGTATAATTAAATTGAGAATATGTTAAGGGAAAAAATGATAAATAAGCAGAAAAATAATATTTTAAACACAACCGAACAGGAAAAGAAAGAAATAGAAAAGCTGTTTCTTGATGCTGAAACAATAAACCCGAAAGATCTTTTAATAAAAGTTCAGGATATACATAAAAAATTAATTCTCAAAAAGGACTACAGCCTCATTTCTTTTATACTTTCATTAAGTGCTGTATTACAATATAAACTTTCTTCCGGCAATTTTAAAATTGCCTCACAACTGTTAAATGATGCCAAATTTCTAGCAGTGAATGAAAAAAACTTACAGGCTGTTGCCGTAAATGACTATTGCAGAGGAGTCATCAGATATTATGAAGGCGAATTGGGTGAAGCTAATTATTATTTCAACAAAATCAAAACTGATGACCTGCCTTTTGAATGCATAAAACAAAATATAAAACGCATTATAAAAAATCTCGTTCAGGAAGATAGCCGATTTGACGAAGCAGAAGAGCCTTATACGGCAATCCTTAATGTGGCACGAACTCTGGCTGCAGAAACAAATATAGATACACTGCTAAAAACCGTTGCAGAAGAAATTACAAAAGTGCTCGATGCTGACAGATGTACTGTTTTTCTTCTAGATAAAGACAAAAACGAACTCTGGTCAAAAGTTGCACCAGGGTTAGAAATCAAAGAAATCCGTTTTTCGGCTGATTCAGGTATTGCCGGCTATTCAGCAAAAACCGGTGAAATTATAAATATAAATGACGCATACAATGACAGACGGTTTAACCCTGACATTGACCGACAGACAGGCTACAAAACAAAAAATATGATAACAATGCCTATATGGAATCTTAAACATGAAATTCTCGGAGTATTTCAGGTTTTGAACAAAGCTGAGGGAAATTTTACCGAAAAAGACGAAGAAACGCTGCTCACAATAGGCTCCAGTGTAGGTATTGCCCTTGAGAACGCAAAACTCTTTGAAACCCAGCAAAAAATGATTGAAGGACAGCGCAGACTCTTTGCCAGTTTTATTGACACGCTTGCTGCTTCTATTGATGCACGTGACAAAATAACAGCAGGGCATTCCAGCCGTGTAAAAATGTATGCAGAGCTCATTTCAGACGTTCTCGAACTGTCTTTTCAGGAAAAAGAAAACGTTTTGCATGCAGCAATTCTTCATGATATCGGAAAAATAGGCATAAGAGATGCCGTACTGCAAAAAGACGGAAAACTTACAGATGAGGAGTATGCGCACATACAGCAGCACGTCAAAATAACCTATGATATTTTGAACAAAATCTACCTGAATGAAGAATTTAAAGATGTAGCGGAAATTGCCTCAAGCCACCACGAAAAATACAACGGCTCGGGATATTTCAGAAAGCTGAAAGAGGAAGAAATTCCATTTGGCGGACGAATTCTGGCAGTTGCTGACGTTTTTGATGCAATAACGTCCAAACGCCATTACAGAGACAAAATGCCGGTTAAACAGGCTCTTGATATTATTAAAAGCAGTTCGGGTACGCATTTTGATCCGGTTGTTGTCGATGCATTTTTCAAAATAAAAACAGACAAACTTGTCCGGGTATTTTTGAGTGAAGTAGATGCACAGCTCGATAATGATGCCGCTCAAATATTACAAAAATATACAGTTGATGATTTATACAAAATACTGTCCGATGAAAAAACGACTGAAAACAGTGAAAAACTCTTTGTTGAAATATTTAACAAATATTACAACTGCAAAGCAGGGAAATAGATATATGAAGAAAAAAGTTATCTTTTTAACAGCAATATTATTTTTAACTATGACGGCAGTACGCAGTGAAGAAAAGCCTGCCCTATATTCTGCTCCGGCTTTAAACAGAGACTCGCTGAAACAAATCAAAAACAACAATATAGCAAACGACTTTTTAAAGATAATAACATATTCATCAGATATAAAGCAGAATACAAACGGAAACGATGCAATCAGAAAATACGATGAAGCAAAAGAAAAATTCTCTCAAGGGAACATCACCTCCGCATACAGAGATTTCAAAGATGTGGTTCAGCTTTCAAAACATAATGATTTTGTAAACATAAGTCTTGCTTATAAATTTGCAAACCTCGGATTTTTCTCGCTTTCACAGGAGGCAATGCTGAATATTGAGGACAATGAGCTTTACAAAAACCAGATTGAATTAATAAAGCAGCATCTTTTCCCGAAAACAGCTTTGTCTTATGACGAGGAAATATATCTTGCACAAAATTTTACAGAGATTTATTTTAACAATCTTGCTTTTGAAGTAGTAAGGGAAATGACAAAAAAACCGGATTTACTTAAAAAATCGGACTATGCAAACTACATACTTGCGCAGGGTTATATAAATTTAAAAGAATACAACAAAGCTTTGAATGCAATAAACAAAGCTATTTCTATGAATCCGGATAATTCAAATTACCAGAAAATAAAAGCACAAATTTTCTGCGAAAACAACAAATTTTCAGATGCGATAAAAGTCACAGAACAGCTTCTTGCAAAAGATATAGACATAATGAATTACAGAAAAGAAGCACTTGCGCTTAAATATTTCACTCTGGCAAAAGCATCAAAACACCGCAGCGAAACAAAATTTTATCTTGCAAACTATTTTCTGAACACCGGCGACACACAAAGAGCAATAAAAGAACTCTCTCAAAATATTGCACAGGACAAAAAAGACTTCGCCTCTGCAGCACTTCTGGGTGAAATATATTTTAAACAAAAAGACTTAGATAAAGCAGCTGAAAATTTTGAAAAATCATACAAACTCAAAAAATCATACATCCCTGCCCTTAAAGGAATGGGAGATTTAAACTACTACAAAAAAGACTACAGAACAGCACTGGCTTTTTACCAGAAAGCTGTAAAAAAAGACAAAAAAAATCCGGTTTTAAATGCACTTGCTGCAATTTGCTGTAACAACACAGAGCAACCTGAAAAAGCAGAAAATTATAAAGAAAAAGCCGTTTTATACGGAAAAAATAATGCGCAGGTATTCTATATTCTCTCAAAATTTTCAACTAAAGACAAAGAAAGGTATTTAAAAAAAGCAATTTCTTCTAACCCGACATATTCAGAAGCGTGGCTGGATTTAACCGAGCTTGCGCTTGTAGAATGCGATTTGAACCTTGCAAAAAAATATCTTTATCCGGTAAAAAGCCTTGATCCGAAAAACTACAGATATACATACTTTTCAGAACTTATCAAGAAAAAAGGCATTCCATCAGGAGTAGAAAATCCTGATGGACAAGAAATAAATGTAAAGGAAATAAATGAAAAAATATAATCTTTTGATTGTCGAAGACCACGCCCTGACAAGATTTGCGCTTAAAACAGCTTTTGAGAGCGCAGACTTTATTGAAAATGTTTACGAGGCGGAATGTGCTTCAACAGCATACAAAACAGAGCAATGCAATAAAATTGATGTAGTACTTCTTGACCTCGGACTTCCAAATATAAACGGCATAGAAGCCTGTAAAACATTAAAAACAAAAAACAGTTCACTGAAAATAATAATTCTGACGTCACATGAGCAGGAAGAAGAAGTTATTGATTCAATAAAAGCAGGGGCAAGCGCATACTGTTCGAAAGATATTGAACCCGAAAAGCTCAAGGAGATTGTGCGTACGGTTTTAAACGGCGCAGCATGGTTTGACCCCAGGGTCGCAGATATAGTTCTCAAAGCAATCGCAAAAACAGAAGAAAATACGCCGGCACAAAATGAAGAGCTAAACCTTACAGAAAGAGAAAAACAGGTTCTCAGTCTAATTGCACAGGGTCTGAATAATACAGAAATAGCAAAAAAACTGGATGTGAGCATAAACACAACAAAAGCTCATGTCTGCAATATTTTACAAAAATTATCAGTCCAGGATAGGACGCAGGCAGCGATTAAAGCCATAAAAGATAAATTAATTTAAATATTTCTTAAAAAAGTATTTGACGTACGATTTTGTTCCTGATATCTTTAATACATAAAGCCGAAACGAAGAATGCTGTCGGAATGGTTTTTAATTCTGAAAATTGAATAAATTTTAAAATGCGTCACTAGCTCAGTAGGTAGAGCACTCCCCTTTTAAGGGATAGGTCCCGCGTTCGAATCGCGGGTGACGCATTTTTTGTTTTCCGGAGCTATTCAGATTAGCGACCCCGCAACAAAAAAGAGAAATTATCCAAACATGCATCCTAACCCTGACCCACGATGCAAAAACCCTTAAAATAGAATTATTTCCAGTATTCTATAAGATGAAATACTGGAAAAATGTTAAAAATGGGGCGGACAGTGGGATTCGAACCCACGCATAATGGAACCACAATCCATGGTCTTAACCGCTTGACGATGCCCGCCATATTGTGTATTGATACTATATCAATAAAAAAAAAGTTTTTCAACATTTTTTTTACCGGGACTTATATAGAATTCTTTACCGGATATTCTGTTGAATGCTTTTTCAAGGTGACGAGAAATCCAAACAAATGCACTAAACTGTGTAACTTTACCGCTGCTTGACTCTGAAATAATATCTGTCTTTGTAAAACTTCTTATGCTAAACAACAAGCACTGCTGTAAGTTCACGGTGACGATTTTAGATATTTCGGATACAAACGTCTATATAAAAACTTTTCACATAGCACAGGCGGCAGGTTATATTCCAGCCGCCTGTATACATAATTTAAAAATCTATATTTTAACAGTTCACTTTTAATCCGATTCTGTGTGGCTCAAGTGCTTCAGATAAATAGTTCGAAGAATCATCTGTCCTGAAAATAATCGTAGCTTTATTATCCTCGGCACAGGCAGTCATCAGACCTTTCATCCATTCCAGATGTTCAAAAGGATTGTTATTATCTATCAATTTTCCAAAATTTTCTACTTCTATAAGAGTTCTTGTTCCGTTTTTGTCATAAGCTTCTTTTGCTTTTTCCAGTTTGCTGTCGAGGTCCTTCATCATCTCTATATTATCTTCATTCTCCTGTACAAAGTCAAAATAGACCTGTGAATTTTTTCTTGTGTAAGCTATGAGCTCTTTACCCAGTTTTTCATTTTTTTCTTCAATCATAATCACATTAGGAATTTCTGCATTTTTCCCGAGTTTTTCATCCTCTACGGGTGTAGAAAATCCATCTTTGAGAGATTTTTGATAGGACATTACTCTGTTTGATTTTTCTGTTTTGTCAAGTATTTCATCTATCTTCTTTATATGTCCTGCAATCTGCTGCTGCTCCTTTTCTGCTTTCATATCACAGATGAGCATTCCTATTCTTTCTACTTCTTTGTTCAGGATTTTATTTTCTTTTGCTTTTTTAAGACCGGCCTCCGCTGCGGCAAAGGGAGCATTTGCTATTTCCCACAATAAGCATGTGGCACTGTCGAGCAATATTCTGGACATAGTTTTCGCCTCATCCCAGTCATAACAAAACGGACGTGTCAAAACTGATGTTATATGATTCAATCCGCCCGATTCCCAGTACATATCAGAAAACGAAGTTTGTTTATTTTTTTTATGCTGTGTTTTCCATTCATCACCTGTCTGATTTATAAATTGTTTTGCTATATTTATTTCATAATCTTCATAGTAGCCGGACGGATAATATTCTCCTTTGAAGGAGTGTTTAGTCTGTGCTGTATTTTTTCTGTTGTTTAAAAGTGCTGTGTTTGTAATTGCAGAAATTCTCATCTTCTTTCATTCCTTTCTATTTCATAAATTTTTCATAATCATCCGCAAATCTTTTCATCTCTTGAGGCGGAATAATTGTTTTTTCGCCAATATATTGACTTGCAACTTTGATAACGTCACCTGTGTCTACATTAAGTGTAGTTTTTTTTGCCTGTTTAGCAATTTCAATTAAACGGGAATTACTTATCCCTCCTTTGTTAAGTTTACAAAGCTCTAATATTTTATCAACAATTTCACTATAATTTATATTATTATTAGCACTGTCTTGCAGATAATGTTTTAATATTTGTATTGCATTATATTTTGAAGCCGGCTCAAACGCAACAAGAACGGGCTTAAGGTTCATAAAATCCTCACCCGCCTGCGATATATGGTTTGTTGCGCCAAAAAATGTACATTTGTACCTGTCACTGCAGTCCTTTAAAAGCTCTGCAAATTGTTTTTTACTGTCCTCACCTTTATTGAATTTTGTAAATTCATCCATGAAAATAATCCTGCGCCCGTCTTTTGCAAAATTATCCCGGCTTTTTTCAAAAAGTCTTTTGAATTTTGCAAAAACAGTTTCAGGCAAATCAAAAGGTTTCGCATCAATTTTTTCTACAATACATCCTGTCTCTTCTGCTATAGCCAGTGTAGATGTCGTTTTGCCGCTGCCTCTGGGGCCAAAAAAGGCAAACACACCGGGAATAGTTACGTTCTTGCCTTCTTTTTCCTGTTTTATTCTGCTGATAAATTCTCTGTTCAGTATGTTCTTTATATCGTCATATCCGGCTATTTTTCCAAATCCGAAACCTTTTACCGGTTCTACTTTTATAGGTACCTTTAATTCAATGTCTAAAAGTTGATTTAATAATGTACTGCCTTCTGTTCTTACATTACAGTATAAATCCAGAACCTGCATTTTCAATTCTTTTAATTTTTCAATTACTGCCAGTTTGTTTTGTTCGAGTCCTGATTTTATTGCTTCGGAATATGCAGCTTCCAGTTCCGCATATCTTGCATTCAAATAGTTCTTTTCAGTGCCTGTTTTTGCTATAAAATCTCTTATCAGCTTTAGAAGATTTTCCCCGTTGTCTCCAAGCCCCTTGACTGCCTTAAAAGAAGGACTGTTAGAAAGATTTGTATTTTGCCTGTTTAGTTTTATTTGTTTGTTAGCTGTGTTATTTCTGTTCTGTCCCGCTATTGCTGTTATTCTCATTTTTTAAACCTTTCAGAAATATGAGTATTTTATCTTTAAATTTTACTGCAGCACCAGTAATTGCACCCAGCGGGGCAATTATCAGAAAAAATATTTTTTTAAATTTATTACCGATTCTTTTCCCTGGCAGATTGGCTGTTATTTCGCTTTTTATTTCCTGTAATTCTTTTTTGGCAGCGTCTTCCAATTTTTGTGCACTCTGTTTTATTCCGTCTTTTATTTCTTCTTTTATTGTATTTGTATTTTTTACGGACGGTTTTTCCGGTACGGCTGTCTCCACTTCCGGTGTGGTTTTCTGTGCATTTTTAGGTCTGTTTATTTCTTCCTGCTCTTTTTCTATCAGTTTTGTCAAAGCCGGTGCTTCTTTTGCTATTTGTTCTTCTGCAATTTTACAAAGCTGCGCATTGCTATAATTATGAGCTTTACATATTATTCCGCAACGATGGGGTTCAAGTATTTCTGAAAGTATTTTGTGGCTGCTTTTTGTCTTAAAAATTATTGTAGTTCCATAATCATCTGCACAAGATGTTGTTACTGACTTCATATATTCGCCTATTTCAAAAGGAAGCCCCTGCATACAGATTTTGTCAAAATTATCTACTTTTAATAACGTACGACGGCCTGTTTTTTTGAATTTTGCTTTTGCCGTTTCCATCTGCGCATCCACTTCTTTCAACATTGCCAGTCCTTCTTTGCCCTCAACTGCCGCATATTCTACATCCGACATGTCTTTTGTCATTTTTATTAAATCGTCTGCTATTTTATCTGCCGGATCTTCTATTAATATGCAGTTCGGTATTTCTACCCCGTGTCCTTCTTTTTCCCATTCAAGCGTGTAAGCAAATTCACCAAGTGAATTTACACTTTCATTTATATATTTATAAAAATAATCTTGAGTTAATTCAGCCAAATTTTTATATTTGCTGAAATTTATATGTATTTTTTTTCTTACTTTCGGATTTTGCTGGTCATAATCAAAGAAGACCGGTGCATCATCTTTACCTGCCTGTGAACTCTGTTTTACGCCGTCTTTTATTTCTTCTTTTATTGTATTTGTATTTTTTACGGACGGTTTTTCAATTTTATCACTTTTTTCGAAAACGTCTTTATTTTGTTTTATATTTTCCGATACCCCGAAAGAAATGCATTTATTTTGATTGTTTTTTATATTGTTGTATAATTTATCCGGAGTTATTGCTGCAGGTTTAAGACGCATAGCGACATTTCCTTTAAATTTTTATATAAGGATATATCATAATCAGAAATTTTTCAATGAAATACAACCTATTTTTGAAGAACCATTAAAATCGTAACACTTATATATATACATCATGCATAAGAAACCTTCACAAGATATTATTAAAAATTTTCTGCAGTCACATTAAAATCCTTTTCAAGTTTTTTTATAAACTTTATCCATAACTTTTTCAAAACCGTTTTCTTTTAAACAAGAATCCACATCAAACAAAACACTGTCATGAACACCCACAATAAAAAGACTGCCTGTTTTTAATCTGTTTGAAACATCTTTTATAAATTTTTCTATTTTGTCATTTTCAAAATATCCCAGCGCATTTCTGCACATCAGAATTGTATTTCCGTCTTCATCATCAAGCTCTCTGACTTTTAAAAACATATCGGCACGGACAAATCTCACATTGTCCGTCAAAACTTTTTTTGCCTTCATTGTTTTAACATTACGTGCGGAAGGAGATTTTTCTTCATTTTTTATAAAAAGTGATTTGTCTGTTTCCGTAAAATAATCCTGATAATCCTCACAGTACATCTGCATTGCCATTCTGTCATCAGGCTCAAGATTTATCAAACCGCTTTTTGCTGCACATAAAATCTCCCTGTCATAATCATATGCTTTTACCGGAAAGAATTTTTTTACTATCTGATTTTTCCTGTCTCCGGCTGCTTCAAGAAGTGATATTATCGTAGAATAAGCCTCTGAACCGTCTGATGAAGCAAACATCACCAGATTAACATTATCTTTATTATTAAAATGCGAAAGTATATACGCTCCTAACCTCCGCCAGTTTATATCGCCTCTGAACAAACCCGTATAACAGCCCATACTAACATCATTCACGTCCTGTTCATAGGTTCTTCTGTTTGCTTTAAATGAAACATTGTTTCTGTTGATTTGTCCGTAATTTGTATCTATATATGTAATTCTGTTCATAAATGACACCTGTTACAAATGTTTGTCAAATGTATCAAATACATATTTAACATTGCCGTATTTTTCAATATCATCATTTTGAGCTTCTCTGGCATAGAGCCGCTTGCTGCCTATAGCCTGTGAACCCTGTATTTTAAGTTCTGCTGCATAGCCTGTATTTGCAGACAGGACTTTTATACCCTGCCCCTGATGTTCTCCCACACGTTTTGTTGCTGCCGAAAAGAATTTGTTTAATATAACATCAAAACGGTCAATATTTTCATTGCAATCCTCCAAAATCGCATACTTGGCTTTTGAGGTAATAACAACTTTCTGCGGAATTTTTCCTGAGTCCAAGGCTATAATTTCATCAGAGTCAAGATTCCATGATGAAATTTTTTCATACATATCTGTCAACTGCCGTGCAAATATTCTATCATTTACTTTATCGGTTGAAACAGCAAGAGAATAAAATTTTGTTTTAAAAATCTGCGGAAGATTTTCATACATTTTTATCACATCAATAGCTGTTTTGTAATCCTCTTTGCCATCTGACACAAATTTTTTGCCCAACAAATTCAAAAATGCTGTTTTTTCATCATCATCCGACTGTGCATAAATTTCTAAAAACTCGTTTTCTGCAGACAAGTCAGAACTCATTTTTTTGTAATTAATACTGCCGTCAGGCTGTATATATTTTTCTGCCGCCAATTTTTCATAATCTTCAAAACTTACCTGCTGTGCATTTTCATTGAATAAATAAGTCAGATAGGAGTTATAAAGCTTAAACATAACAACGGCATGGTCGGGGTTTGTAATTTCATTGTTCTCAATACATCTATCCAGAAGTTGTTTATACTGTGTAAAGTTTTCATAATCAACATTATCTGCACTTACGCCTATATACTGCATAAACAGAGTCATCAGCTCACTATTGTTCGTTGCAAAGACTATATTCTTGAGCTTTTTGAAATCAGTTTCAATATTCTGTGTTTCATCGTTCTCTGTTTCTGCAATATAATCAACAAGTTCTTCATTTGAAAGTTTATCCGCCGGAATTTCTGCAACATTAACAGTTTTTGTTTTGTTTGAAGTTTTGCAGGCATCCATTTTTTCAAAGAGCAGTCTGTATGAATTGTCCAGTGCCTGTTCGTATCTGCTGCGGCGTTCAGGAGTCATAAACCAGTTAGCGAACGTGTTTTTATAATGACGTTCAAGTTTTGTCAGCGATTTTTCCATTTCCTCCGTGTCAAAATTTTTCTTGAAATCAAGGAATTTTTCCCCTTTTGTAAGCGGATTATAGTTGTTTTTGTACATATAGTAGATATTTTCAAGAAATGCTTTCTTTTCTTTGTTAAAAGGTTTTCCGTCTGCATACTGCTCGATAGGATTTTTTGACGGAATTGCACCGTTTTGGAACCTGTAAAGATAGAAAAGGTATCCGTTTACGAGTTTGTCTGTCTGATAGTAAGATGTGACAGGATGTTTCTGTTTGTGTGCAATAGCTCTCACAGGGTGCCAGTATTTGTTAGTAATACCGGTGTATTCTGCCCAGATACGGCTTTCTTTTGAGGCATTACGCCTGATTAAGAACTCAAGCGTTCTGCTATCCAGCGAGTCAATGGCTCTAAAATTTTCAAGCATTTTTGATGTTTTGTCCATCATGGAAGAAAGTTCTGCCGGCAGTCTGCCAAAATCAAAGCCGGCTTTTATCATTGACTGATACGTTGTCGGATAGCTGTTATCCAGCTCAACAAAAATCATATCTGGTTTTTTCTGTTCAATATAAAGTTTTTTGAGAATATAAAGACCTATTTTGTCTATATCCTCTTTTGCAAGCCGGCATCTTAACAGTCTTTTATATCCGTTATTATCTAAAGGCAGTTCGGGAATTTTTATTTCCGGATAGATTTCTTTTGCCTCCTCAAGAGTTTTACAGTCTGCAAGGAGTGAATAATAATCCGTTACCTGATTTTTCAAATCAAAATCATTGTTTTTCAAACCTGCGCAAAGCTCTTTATACAACCCGTCAGAAATTTTCCCATCATTTTTTAAATTCCCGAGTTCAGTCTGCATTTCCAGTTTTTCCCGCTCTAAATCTATGGAAAAAATATCTTCAGCATCAATTATCTCAGCACTTTTCGGAGGTTCGGATTTTAAAATTTTTGAAATTTCTTTTGTAATAATGGTTTTATGCAGCAGCGCAAGTTTTCTTGCATCAGTATAGTTGTCTTCTCTCGGACGTTTCAGGGATTTTCTTTTTGTCATTCGAATCTGTCCTGCAGCATTGAACAAACTATCGAACTTGTTTTTAGAAAAGCATCTGTTTTCATTATCAAGGCTGCTGGCTATAACATTAGGAATCTTCGTAGAAGGCACATCAAGAAAACCGCCGTTTAGAAGTATTGAATAATACAAAGCCTGCTTGTTTACCGTGACAGTCTCATCATGAGAGTCATATGAACAGGCGAGAAGATATTCAAGCAGCTTTTTTTCGTTTAACTCCAGCGGTTTCAATATTTCTACAGCTTGTTTTAGCGTGACTGTTTCATCGGGAGCAGTTGTTGACAGAGCGGATTTTGCATCATTATAAACATTTCTTTCAACAAAACCCGTTTCTCTTCCTTTAAAATTCACACAGCTGTATGCTCTATAGGCCTCAGCAGGAACTTTTACAACGTCCGCTGCGGTGTTCTCGTTTATTTTTTCCGGCATTGCCGCCTGTTGTACATTCTTTTCATAACTGTTGCTTATATGCACACTGCCGGTAATTTTATTTATCATCACTTCACCTTCACCTGTTTTTACATATTTATATAAAGTTAAATCTTTGTAAGAATTTGCCGGAAAAAATTAAAATTTATAGAAAAGTTAAGAAATTTCAAAAAAACAATATGCGCACAATTTTATACAAAAGTACTAGTGTAAATTTTTGCAAAAAATGATATACTGTTCTAAAACAATGTAGAAAGAGTAAGGAGACTATTATGTCAAAAGAGGATAATTCAATAAGCTTTGGAATGGGGCTTCTCGGAGGCATAATCGGCGGAGTCATAGCCGGTATACTTTTTGCCCCGAAACCGGGAAAAGAAACAAGAGAAGAGCTGAAAGAATTTGTAAATGATTTTGCTGAAAAACACGCACCGGAAATCAGAGAAGCAAAAAAACAGGCTCTCGAGTCTCTTGATATGATGAAATACAAGCTCGAACGCCAGTATAACAAGCTCAATAACCACCTGAAAGCAAAACAGCTGGCTAAAGCAAAAGAAAAAGAAAGTATGTCTTACGACTTTAACTAGATACTAAAATTGCAGAATTTAGGAGATTTTTATGACACAAGCGATAGCACTGGCATTGCTGCTTTTAATTATTGTAGTGATTATAGCTGTAATTGTACTTACGGTTTATATCGTCAGATTAATAATCGATATGAATAAACTCACTAACAATTTAAACGATGTAGCAATTATGGTAAAAAGAGATGTAGAACCGATAATAAAAGACGTTCAGATAACTTTAAACAAACTCAATGAACTTGCACAGGCTGCGGACAATCAAATGTCCACGCTGAAAAAAATCATAGCAACCATAGTCGGATTTTCCACACTGACTATAGGCGGAATGAAAAATATTTCAGGCAGTTTTTTCAAAGGGCTGATGTCCGGTTTTAAAATGTTCAGCAAAAAATAAAAGATAGATAAATTAAGGAGAAAAAATTATGTCAGCAGGAAAATTTTTAGCAGGCTTTGTAGTAGGCGGAGTAGTCGGAAGCATCATCGGCATACTTCTTGCACCCCAGTCCGGTGAAGAGACAAGACAGCTTATAGCAAAAAACTCAAAAGACGTCTATGACAAAGCAGAAAAAACAGTGAAAGAAATCCAGTCAAAAGCCGAAGATATCGTAAGCGATATGCAGGCTAAAGGCGATGAAATCATGGAAAAAATTCAGGGAATCATAAACCAGCAAAAACAGGTGTAATAATCCTGTTATAAACACTAAAAACCGGCATTATTTTTCAATATGCCGGTTTTTTATTTTAAAAATAAATAAAAAATTCTTTGCCTACACCATATCCTCAAGGTTTTTCGATTTTTTCCGCCAGTCTTTTGAAACTTTTACATTCAACTCGAGATAAACTTTTTTATCCAGCATTTTTTCAAGCTCCTGACGTGCCTGTGTTCCGATTGTTTTAAGCATATTCCCGCCTCTGCCTATCATTATTCCCTTCTGGCTCTCATGCTCCACATGAATAACTGCAAATATACGGTCTACATTCTCTTTTTCTTCATATTTTTCAATAACAACAGCAACACTGTGAGGGATTTCATCTTTTGTGTTTAAAAGAATTTTTTCTCTTATAACTTCACGGGAAATAGAACGCATTGTCTCATCGGTCAGTTCATCCTCCGGATAAACAGGCTCACCCTCCGGAAGTTTTTTCATTATTGCGGAAATCAGCGTGTCTATATTTCTTCCTGTCTGCGCAGAAATTTTAACAACAGGCAGATTTTCCGCAAACAGAGTTTTGTAAGAAAGCAAATTCTGCTCCCTTTTCAGAATATCTTTAATTTTATCGACTTTATTCATCACTATAATTACCGGCGTTCCGGTACCGGCAAGTATGTTATTCACAATCCATTTGTCACCCGCACCTGCAGGCTCTGAACCGTCTACGATAAAGAGTATTACATCAGCGTCCGGAATTGAAAATTTTGCCTCATCCAGCAGAAATTCTCCGAGTTTGTCCAGCGGTTTATGAATTCCGGGTGTATCAATAAAAACAATCTGCCCGTCCTCATTTGTGAAAATACCTTTTATTCTCTTTCTTGTTGTCTGGGCTTTGTCCGTTGCTATAGCAATTTTTTGCCCCAGCACTTTGTTCATCAGTGTGGACTTGCCGACATTCGGACGCCCTACAACAGCAGCAAATCCAGATTTATATTCCGTCATTGTATTTCCCTTTTTGCTTCAATTTTACACTAAAAATTTTTTCCGGTTAAGGTAATTGACACAGGAGAAATAAAATCTTAATATTAATATAAAACAGGGAAAAGGAGAAAAAGGCAAGGGGCAGAAGGATTGTAAAATATGCATGAATATTATTTTAAAATAAGAAAAAATGATATAGAGTTTGAATTTTCAACAAACGATAAACAGGCATACGAAGAAGAAATGTATAACTGGGTCAAAGGCTTTACTCCCGACATTCAGCGAGAAAATGTCACACGCCCTGATATCTCTGCAAAAAGAAGCGGTTTTATTGATGATATAAGAAATATGGTCAAAATAAAAGAAATACAGACACCTGACACAATGAACTGTGCTGAAAATTTTGACACTCTTCTTGAAGAAACAATGGAAAAACCGAAAACAGAAGTCATAGAAAAAACAGGAAATGCATCCAGCTTTGCAGATTATGTACAGTCTTTTAATCCTGTTGAACAGATGGACTATCTTATGATTACAGCAAAATATATTCTGGATATTGAAAACACTGAACGTTTTTCCATTAAGCAGCTCAATTCAAAACTCCTCCCGCTGACCGGCACGCCTGTTGACCATAATATTATAAATCAGGCTATTGAAGAAGGCTTAATACGAATTATCCCTGATTTGACAGGGATGAGCGATGTAACAGAATACACTCTGACAGAGCAGGGAGAGGGGTATTTTGTCCAGTAGAAAAAAAATAGCCGTGGCTCTGAGCGGCGGGCTTGACAGCAGTGTAACCTGCCATATTTTACAGTCACAGGGTTATGAAGTGGTTTCTGTCACCGCAAAAATGGCAGATGATGAAAATTTTTCACAAATTGAACAAAACGCACAGGCGGTTGCAAAAAAGCTCGGAATAAAACATTATACACTGGATTTGAGCAAAGATTTTAAAAATAATATAACAGACTATTTTGAAAATTCTTACAAAAACGGAAAAACACCAAACCCCTGTATTATCTGCAACAAAACCATAAAATGGGGCAGACTGTTTGATTTTGCGATTAACGAACTCGGCTGTGATTTTATTGCAACAGGTCATTATGCTGATATAAAAGAAGAAAATGGCGTTTTCAAGCTTTTTCCGGCAAAAGACGAGAAAAAAGACCAGCTTTATTATCTTTTTGAACTTTCCCAGCACCAGCTTTCTAAAACGAAATTTCCTCTTTGCAATTATTTAAAAGAAGATATAAAACAAATTGCACAGGAAAACGACCTGCCGTCAAAATCATCAAAAGAAAGCCAGGATATATGTTTTATTAAAAAGCCAATGACGACAAAAAAATACCTGCTTGAAAAATTCGGAACGAAAAAAGGCGATTTTATTCTTGAAAAAACAGGCGAAAAACTCGGAGAACACGATGGTTTTTACCAGTATACAACCGGTCAGAGAAAAGGTATAGGCATTGCATACAAAGAACCGCTTTATGTGTCCGGTATTGACGCAAAAAACAACATCGTATACTGCGCAGTTTTAGAGGATTTAAGAAAAACCTCCGTTCATCTTGAACACGCAAAAACCCAGTATCCTCTTGAAAAAAAAGATTTTTTTGCAATGGTCAAAATCAGATACAACATGAATGCACAGAAAGCGCGGGTTTCACTATGCAAAGATGGCTGTGCGGAGGTTGTTTTTGAAGAGCCGGTTTATGCAGTGACGCCGGGACAGGCTTGCGTTTTTTATGATACCGGAGACGGACATTTAATAGGCGGCGGCTGGATTGTCTAATTCTTGATACAATATTTTTCACCTGAAATGGTTATTGAAATTTTGCACTATCTCTCTGAATACCGCTTTTCTAAATCAAGGAGCAACTGTTTGATATCCAATCCGCCTGCATATCCTACCAGTTTGCCGTTTATTCCGACAACCCTGTGGCATGGAATAATTACAGGTATCGGGTTTTTATTATTTGCCATTCCGACAGCACGAAAGCCCTTTGGACATCCGCATTTTTGCGCAATTTCCTTATATGACGCAGTGTGTCCGTAGGGAATATCAAGAAGAACACACCAGACCTTTTTCTGAAATGCAGTTCCTTCAGGTTTCAATCTCAAATCAAATATTTTTCTCTTCCCGCTGAAATATTCATCCAGCTGCTTTTTACAATCCTTTATTGCCGCTGTCTCGCAATCCATATCACTGATATACTTTCCAAAACGAATATGCGTTATTTCTCCGCCCTCTTCGCATATCGTAACAGGACCTGCTGCCGTTTCATAAGAAAACTGATTTCCTTTAACACTCATTCAATTATCTTATCACAAATTATTAAGATTAAATATTTTGGGACTTGCATAAAACAGAAAATATTGATATACTCAAATCATATTTAATAAGAATAATTCTTAATAAGAAAATACAATGACAAAAAGCAATCAAAGCATAGAAGAAAAAATAGAAAATTTAAAACAACGCTGTCAGGAACTCGGAATGAGAATAACAACACAGCGTATTGAAATTTTCAAAGAAGTCGCATCATCATGCGAACACCCTGATGCAGAGACAGTGTATGAAAGAGTAAAAAAGAGACTGCCCAACATTTCATTTGACACGGTTTACAGAACGCTCTCATCGCTTGAAGAGATGAATATGATTTTCCGTGTTGACAGTCTGCTTCCCAAAGCCCGCTTCGATGCGGACAGACGCACGCATATCCACTTTTTATGCATAAAATGCGGAGAAGTTTATGATATATTTCCAAAAGACGGATACGAAATCAAAATACCGGATAACAGCAAAGATTTCGGAGAAATAAAAGATATAAATCTGCAGGTGCGCGGCATCTGCAACAAATGTAGACACTAAAGGAGAAAGAACTATGAAAAAATTTGTATGTAATGTTTGCGGTTTTGTGTATGATCCTGCAGAAAACGGAAATATCCCATTTGATGAACTGCCTGATGATTATGCCTGCCCTCTTTGCGGCGTAGGCAAAGACGAATTTTCACCCGAGGACTAATTAACACAAGGAGAAGAACAATGGAATTAAAAGGCTCTAAAACAGAAAAGAACCTTATGGAAGCATTCGCCGGTGAATCGCAGGCCAGAAATAAATATACCTACTTTGCTTCTCAGGCAAAAAAAGAAGGTTATGTCCAGATTTCTAAAATCTTTGAAGAAACAGCAAACAATGAAAAAGAACACGCAAAAATCTGGTACAAACTTCTCAATGGCGGTAATATAGGCGATACAATGCATAATCTGGAAGATGCCGCAAACGGTGAAAACTATGAATGGACTCAGATGTATGCAAAATTTGCACAGGAAGCAAAAGAAGAAGGCTTTAATGATATTGCATTCCTTTTTGAAAAAGTTGCAATGATTGAAAAACATCATGAGGACAGATACAAAAAGCTTCTTGAAAACGTTAAAACAGGAAAAGTTTTTGAAAAAGAAGAAAAAGTAGTCTGGGAATGTGCAAACTGCGGTTTCACTCACGAAGGAGACCGTTCGGTTGAAATCTGCCCGGTTTGCAAACACCCTAGAGCATATTTCTTTATAAAAGCAGAAAACTATTAACTGGACACAATAAAAAGCACAAGAAAGCTGCGCATTTCAATGTGCAGCTTTTTTATATTAATGAACATATAAATCTGACGCTGCGGGGAAATTTTTCATCAGTTTTTGTTTTTATTAAATAAGTAAGGAGTAAATAATGCACATAAACAAAACGGGTTTATCCGCTGCAGCACCGTCCGGTCACAGAAAAACAAACAATTCAATACAAAAAACAAACGTTTCTGTAAATCAGGATACATTTGAATCAGAATTTAATAAAAAGAAAAAGAAAATAATAAACAACCTGAAAAATTTTGAACTGATTGACAAAAAGCTGCTAAAACAGCTTGGAGAATGCAAAAACGAAAATGAATACAATCTTGTGCTCGGAGATATTATACGTGTTGCTTTTCATAATCTTGATTCGCCCTCAACAGAATACGAAAGCACTCTGTGGTTGATTTCACAAAAACTCAGAAAAACAACCCTCGCAGGTGAACAGTTCTTTCGCAAAAATTTCGATAAAAAAAACAAAGAACTTGTTCAAATTTTCAAATGTTTATCAGAAAAAGACACAAATCCGGAAGTTGTCAAAATAAACAAACTTCTCACCCAAAAGTACGGGATTAAAAATGTTTTTCTTGACAATGATGCAGAATGTGCAAATTTATATCTTGATGCAGTAAAATTATTAAAAGAAAAGAATTTTCCAATACCTGATAACATTATAACAAGCAGATATTTCCCAGCAGCCGGAGTGAGTTTTAAAATAAACGGACAATCATACATACTGACAAAAACCCAAAAGGCTGATGAAACATGGTGGGAATGCTCTACAGACAGTCCGCTGCATGCCTTTATACATGAAAGTGTGCACTGTAGCCAACCGGAATTGCTTGCATTTAACATAAAAAAAATACCGGCAAAATTTAAAAATACCGTTGAAAACCTTTCGATTTACGCTCAGGGCAATAACATCAGCGAAATACATGCAGAGCTGGTTGCAAAAAAACTTATTAGTGAACTCTCACCGGAAGAAAAAGAATTGCTTAATTATATAGAAACCTAACAGTTTTCTCAATTAAAACAATAAAGTATTTGAGCCATAATAATTTTTTAAATCACATGCCGGTTTAGAAAAAATGGGCCCGGAGAGACTCGAACTCTCACAGATTTCTCCGCTAGATCCTAAGTCTAGTGCGTCTACCAGTTTCGCCACAGGCCCTTATTCTGTTTTCATTTTTCAATCTGCACTATTTCTTACAGACTTTTTGTTTATTTCTCCTGCGTCTACCAACCTCTCCTCTGATGTGACATTTAGTCACATCTTCGTCGGCAGAGTGCCACAGGCCCTT
>CALUTO010000002.1 GCA_944323735.1 Candidatus Gastranaerophilales bacterium | reverse complement strand
GATATAGAGCTGGTCTCCATTCATTGGTTCAAGCTGGAAATAGCCGGTCACTTTTCCGTTCTTGTCTTTTATAACATAGCTGTCAAGGTTTTGTTCCTCTATATCAGCTTTGTAGTCCTCAAATCTTTGCGCTACAGGGTCAGTCTCGGCAAAAGCCTCGCTGTCTATTTTATGAATTTCTCTTAAAGCAGCGTCGTCTGCTTTTTCAACTTTGTAATCAAATATATTTACGCCTTGCTGCGGGTTTTTCATTGCTTTTGCAGACGGAGCAGCGTTTTGCGATAAATCAATACCTTTTCCCAGTACAAATCCCGCAACAGTATTCGGGTCATTTGTTTTCAGGAGTTCTTTGCCTGTTTTGTCTTTCAAAACATAACTTCCGTCAGGCGACTGTGCTATTTTAATGTCACTCATTGCTTTTTGTGTTCTTCTTGCAATCTGTCCGCCCGCAATCATCATGCCAAGGTTCATAAGACCGTGTGTCTCAAACGACTCTTTCATACTCATATCACTGGTCATCAGGTCAAAAAGCACATCTGCTGTCGTTTCTGTAACACCGCCTGCAAGTTGGGCACCTGTAATGCCTGTCGGCTTAAATGCAGTTGAGACGATGTTAGTCAGAAGTGACGGGTTTTTAGACAGCACTTTTTCTACTGCCATACCCAGAGGCCCTGAAACATACGCAGCAAAACCGCCGTACATCAATCCGCCTATGAATTTTTCTTTTATTTCAGCAACTGCCTCCGGAGTAAATCCTGATTCGCTTGTGGCAGCATTCATTGCTGATAATGCCGCCGGCATAGAGCCCATGCCGACTGTCATACCGGCTTTCATTCTCTGCTGTGCTGCTTTTTTACCGTATTTTAAAGCAGCTTTTTTCACAGCTCCTTTTACTACGGAGGAGCCCGGTGCAAGAATGGTGGTCGCAATCACTATGCCTATTTCTGTGTATGCCGCCTGAGTTTTTGCGTTTTCTATAAAATTTTGGGCTGTAGTCTTTGCATCATTTTTTCCGATTACCTTTTCGCACGCTTTATTAAACTCTGACTGATATTTTTCAAAAGTCTTGCCTTTGAGCTCTTTTTTGTATTCCGCTTCGATATTTCTTTGAAGCTCTGCCATTATTTTTGGCATATTCTTTTCAATTTCAGAGCTGCTTGTGTATTTTTTGCTTAAAGAGTCCATATATTTTGCAACAAGTTCTTTGTCCCCGCCGCAAAATTCAAGAAGAACTTCGCCGAATTTTTCATGAGACGACGGACTCGGAGGAGTAAGAGACGCTGCTGCAGGCCCTCTTACGTGTTTTCTTGCCTGTTCGTATTCCTGCTCCTGTCTAAGAATATTTTTTACATCAGAAAAGCCATGCTTCAGGGTTTCGAGTTTATCGTGGTATGCACTCACTCTTGTGAATTCTTCTGAAGCTTTTTTCAGATTTTCAACATTTTCATGACTGTAGGGGATACCGTATTTTCTTTCAATTTTAGATTCAAAAGCTCCGGGTTTAGAGTAAGCAATGTCTTTTAATTCTGAAGCTTCCTGTTTAGCTTTTTTCATTCTTTCTTCAATGTCGTGTCTGTCCTCCTGTCCTGTCAACACTTTAAAACCGTTAACCACACGGTCTGTTATATTGAGCCAGCCAACGCTTTTGTTGTAGCCTGTAATTTCATCTACCCCGGCTGCTGCAGAATCATACAAAAAATCAGCAAGAAATCTGTCCAGTTCCCGTTTTTGTTGTGTTGTGTATTCTTTTGGGTCAGCCGGTTCAGGTATTAACGGCGCATAAGACCTGTCCTGAATTATACTGTTTCCCCAGACATTACCCGTAAAACCGGCAGAATATTCTGTCCCGTTTAAGCCTAAGAAGTTGAAATTCTGCTCTGTTCCGTCAGACTTGTATGTCTTGCTGTTGGATAGTGCTGAATTAAGGAGCTGTTCGAGCTCTTTGATATTTTTATTCTCGAGAGCATGCTTTCTTGCATCGGCAGCCGGGCCTTTAAGTCCTTCTGCCTGAACTATTTGTGCTATCAAGCCGGTTTTGTCCATTTGCTTACTTACTTCCTTCCTTTAGATATTAGGTATATCGGAATTTTGAAAAGGAAAGTTTAGGATTTTTAATGTAATTTTTACAATTGTTAATATTTTCCGGTTCAGGTTGGATTTATTGATATTAAGTTTTATAAATTTTTGCTTTGAAAATATTTTGTTTATTGTATGATTAAAGAAAGACTCAAAAAAACGCAGTAGAATGTAGGAAAAAGGTTGCATTCTATAGTTTTTACTTGAAAAATTTTTGAATAATATCAAAAAAACTATAAAAATCAGACAATATTAAATAGAAAAGGTAAAAAGAAATGGGCATCAAAGGCAAAATTGACAAAATGGTTGTTCTCGCTTGCGAAGATTGCAAACGCAGAAATTACACAACCACAAAAAATAAAAAGACCCTTAAAGAAAGAATGGAACTGAAAAAATATTGTTCTTTCTGCGGCAGACACACCGTTCACAAAGAAACTAAGTAAGCTTAACAATTTTAATTTGAAAAGCGTCCTTAGTTCAGTTGGTAGAACGTCGGTCTCCAAAACCGGATGTCGAGGGTTCGAGTCCTTCAGGGCGCGTTTTTAAATTAAACAGAGGTAAAATAATGGCAAATCAAACCAAAAATCAGGTTAATAAAAATATAAAAGAAGATTTCATTGCGTACCTCAAAAGCGTTAAGCTTGAATGGGGAAAAATCAGCTGGCCGCAGAAACAGCAGGTTTTTGTTGAAACATTGTACGTTATTGTCGTTACTTTCGTTTTTACAATTACTATCCTTTTAATGGATTCTAT
Source organism: Candidatus Gastranaerophilales bacterium (assembly GCA_944323735.1). Lineage (GTDB taxonomy): Bacteria > Cyanobacteriota > Vampirovibrionia > Gastranaerophilales > Gastranaerophilaceae > CALUPY01. The sequence goes on along the minus strand of CALUTO010000002.1, from coordinate 130,845 downwards.
TTTCAGCGGTGTTCTGAAATTATTACATTTGAGTTAAGAACGGCATATCCCGACGGGAAAAGCCGGTTAGATGGCAGGATAAATAAATGGCTAAAGAAAAAGATGAATTTATGAATGAAGCGGAAAACAATGAAGCAAATGAAAAACAGGAGCTTCTTGAACAGAAGGATGCTGAATTTAAGAGCAGTTCAAAATCCAACAAGGCACCGCAAAAAAGATGGTATGTAGTTCATACTTACTCGGGTCACGAAAATAAAGTAAAAGTCAACCTTGAAAAACGTGTTGAATATATGAATATGGGAGAAAAAATCTTCCGTATTGAAGTTCCGCAAAAGACTATTACAAAAGTCAAAGACGGAAAAAAACAGGACAGAGAGGAAAAAATATTTCCCGGATATGTTCTCGTTGAAATGATAATGGATGATGACAGCTGGTATGTTGTCAGACACACTGCAGGTGTAACAAAATTTGTCGGTTCATCTAAAAAACCGATACCTGCTAAAGATTCGGAAATCAAAAAAATTATTCACCGCTCACAATCACAGTCTGTCAAAATTGAACTGGATGTTAAAGTCGGAGACAAGGTTCGTATTATCTCAGGACCTTTTGCTGATTTTATCGGCGACATTACAGAAGTTTACCCTGACAAGTCAAAACTGAGAGCTTCTGTTTCCATATTCGGAAGAGAAACTCCTGTCGAGCTGGAATATAAACAAATACAAAAAGTATAAGGCACTGCCGAAAACAGAAAAATGTGGAAGGGAATAATTGCAAAAATGCTTTTGTCCCGCTAGACCACGAAAGGAGAAAAACATGGCAAAGAAAATCGTTGGAAAAATCAAGCTTCAAATCGAAGCCGGAAAAGCTAATCCATCCCCGCCGGTCGGTCCTGCACTGGGTCAGCACGGTGTTAACATCATGGATTTCTGTAAGCAGTTTAATGCTAAAACAGAATCACAGGCAGGATACATTATTCCTGTAGTTATTGATGTATATGAGGACAGAAGTTTTTCATTTGTAACAAAAAGCCCGCCGGCTGCAGTTCTCATCAAGAAAGCTATCAACCTTCCCAAAGGTTCTGCTGCTCCGAATAAAACAAAAGTCGGAACAATCACGCAGGCTCAGCTTGAAGAAATTGCAAAAACAAAAATGGAAGACTTAAACGCAACCACCCTCGAAGCTGCAGTAGAAATGATTAAAGGCTCCTGCAGAGCAATGGGTGTTACGGTAGAAGGCTAACAATTAGTGGAAGGGGGCATATTTGGTAAAGTTATAGTTACTTAACTGATAACCTTGCCCGAATATGAGTAAAAACCCCGCTAGACCACAGAAAGGGAAAAAAATGAGTAAATTAACTAAAAAACAGAAAAAAATGCAGGAAATGCTCGAAGGATTTGAACAGCCTTCTACAGCTGCTGCTGCAATTGACAAATTAAAAGAAATATCAGACGCACTTTCTAAATTCGATGAAACTGTTGAATGCCATATGCGTCTCGGTATTGACGTAAAACGTGCAGACCAGCAAATCCGTTCAACTGTCGTTCTTCCGGCAGGTCTCGGTAAAGAAGTCAGAGTCTGTGTTATTGCAAAAGGTGCAAAAGCTACTGAAGCAAAAGAAGCAGGTGCTGACGAAGCCGGAGCTGAAGAAGTTATTGATAAAATTTCAGGCGGCTGGTTCGAATTTGATACATTGATTGCAACACCTGACTGCATGGGTATGCTCGGAAAACTCGGTAGAGTCCTTGGACCTAAAGGTTTGATGCCGAACCCGAAAACAGGAACAGTTACATTCGAAGTAGCAAAAGCTGTTAAAGACGCAAAAGCAGGTAAGGTTGAATTCCGTGCTGACAAGCAGGGTATGATTCACGTACCTATCGGTAAATCAAAATTTTCTGCAGAAGATTTGTTGAAAAACTATTCAACACTTGCAGACGCTGTTTTGAGAGCAAAACCCTCTGCCGCAAAAGGAACCTATTTGAAGTCAGTATTCCTGACGACTACAATGGGACCCGGAATTAAACTTGATGCAAAGAATGTTGCTGCAGAAATCAAAGAGCATGTTTAATCATAGTAAACTCTAAAATTAAGAACCGCTTTCTTTAATTTGCAAAGAAGGCGGTTTTTGTATTATAAAATGCATATTTGCTTAGCAGGCATCTTCTTCAGCGTTTTATTATTGCATTTATAATTTCATTTTTTTCAGACAGAATTTTGAAAAAATAATCAGGGACTTTTTTCAGAAATTTCATTTTAGCCATAGTTTCATACTGTTTTTTCATTCCGTCAAAGTATTCTTTACCGACGAGGATAATTTTTTTGAACTTGTTTTCTTCATTGTGAACATTGTAGCGGATGATTGTTGCAGCTTCCTGAAGGGTTGTTGTTCCTCCGGGGAAGAAAATGAAACAATCTGCAACTTTAGTAAATTTTATAATGCGTTCCGCTTCCGAAGATGCTTTTCCGATGATTATGCAGTCTTTAAGGTTTTCATCGCCCCAGAGCGGATTTACAATAATGGCAAGGTTTTGAATGGGTTTTCCTTTGAGATTTATCGCAGAATTTTCTTTTGCTGCATTGTAAGCGGCACCCATTATTCCGTTTGAACCGCAGCCTGTTACTATGTTAAACCCGTTTTTCACCAGTTCTTTTGTTGTTTCTGAGCAGAGCTGCATATATTCCAGAAGCGGCTCTGTTGTTCTGGAACTGCCGAGGATAACGACTGCTTTTTTTCTCATTTCCGGCGTTGTGTAATCTTTGTTCAGCTGCGGTATATTCTTAAAAAAATCAACTGCTAAATTTTTCATTGCTCTATTAAACCACGAAAAGTGTGTTATATCCAGAAGATATTTAAAATAAAAGGTTTATCCATTTCTGTCCGTCCGTAACAATCTCTGAATAATATGCCTGTTTGAGTGCCATTATAACTGTAGTTTGATAAATACCGCTGTATATAAGATATTTTTGTAACAGCTTGCACGAAATAGTAAACAGTTTTTTATATTTTACACATAACTGTTTCTTTTTTTCTTCCGTCAGTTTTTCTAATTTTTCAAAATATCCATTTTCTTCCCAGTTTTGAAAAAGGTCAAAATATTTAGAAAAATCATTTTCGTATACTTCTATCCAGTCTTTTAGTACTGCTGTATCTGGTTTTTTACTTTCCATGTGATTGATTATACCATTTTTTTTTAAAGATGCGATATAAAACTCAACTGATTAAATGTTTATTGTATCTCCAGAAGCGGAAGCTCAAGTGCCTCGACACGCTGGATTGCGTTTCCGGAAATGCCCTGAATTGCGCCGTACATGTCTGTTGTTGCGGAGAGAACATTCTGGATTTCTTTTTCTCTTTTTTTCCAGAGTTTGTTCATTGCCCGCTTTTCGTTATCAAGGTCTGTCTGTAATGCAACAAATGCATTCACTATTGTCTCAAACTGAAAACGGAACTCTGTGCTCGTCAGGTAGTTGTATAGAAGTGCGCTTTTTTCATGCCTGTTTTCCTGCATAATTTTCATATCGCTGATTTTTATCAATGTTTCCCTGAGAATGAAGGAAAGTGCTTTGAATTCTTCATATGTGCAAATGTATACCCCGTCTTTCATTCCCATTCTGGTCATTCCTTTCGGGAATACGGCCGTCACAAGAACACCAATATCTGCGCCTTTTTCCTGAATATCGTTTTTAAACTTAGAAATCCAGTCATCTTTAAAGGTCTTTGTTCTTTTGCTTTCATAATATATGCTGCCGCAGTTTTGTTTGTAACCTGTGTTTATTATCTGCAAAGAGTCTGCACCCATGTCACCTTTGCCGACTTCTTTTATTTCGTCGTAAATAAAAGTTTCCTTAAGATATTTTTCAATTGCGAGCTCCTGTATTTCACCCTGAAGCTGCATAGAACCCTGCTCCTGCCGCTTTTTCATTTCTTCTGTTAGATCTTTCTGGTCTTGCAGCTGCTTTTCGAGCTCTTTGATTTTGAGCTCGTATTTCTCTTCTGCAAATCTCTGCATTTTCTGCTTTTCTTCAGCAAGTTTCTGGGAAAATTCTTTTTCTGCTTCGGCTGAAATTTTATCCTGTAATTCTTCTTTTTCTCTTTCCAAACGTGATTTTTCGGCTTTGAGTTTGTTCATTTCCTTCAACTGTTCGGTTTTTTCTTTCAATTCTTTTTCATATTCGATAAAAGCTTCTTTATGTTCTTCAAAAATATTTTTTTTAATCTCTTCTTCCCTTGTTTTAAAATCCTCTTTCTGCTTTTTTATTGCCTCCAAAACAGCCTTTTCTTTTTCTTTTACAAGCTGTTCTTTTATTGAGTCGGATGCTTCTTTGTATTTTTGCAATTCCTTGTCAAATTCTGCTTTTTGTAATGCAAGCTCTTTTTCCACCGCATCTTTTGTTCCTGCCTGAATAAGATTTTCTATATCAATTTCTTTTCCGCATTCGGGACATTTTATTTTATTTGCCATCACTCACCTCAACGTCTGCTTATAGTCAAAATATACTATTATAAATTCCACTCTGTCAACTTTGCCGGATGAATACAGATTACAAATGGTTTAGCTTTGTTAGAGAGCAGATTATGTACAGATGGTGAATGGATGTTTTTGTTTTAAAAAATAATATTTATTTTATGAAAAATTATAAATTTTTACTCGTTACACTGCTTCTTGTATTCTGTCAGATACCTGCAAATGCTGATGATATAGACATAGCTTCTTTCCGTGAACTTATGGAATCGGCACCGGCAAGCGGTGATACGCTGAATTTTACGGATGACCTCAGCTCTGATGAAACAATAGGCAGGCATTTCTATAATATTGATATTACTTTTGACGGAAATAGCTACTATATAAACGGTAATGAGGATTTCGGCGGATTTGTGCTTAACAGGGAGAGCACGTTTAAGGATGTGGGGATAAGAAACTGTCAGGGGCAGGAGTACAACCGTTCTTATTTTGCCGGTGCTATATACAACAGCGGCGGTTATGCCATGATAGAAAATACCGGATTTTTAAACAATTTTGTGGATGCAAAGGGCTTTAATGCCGCTGTTGCAGGTGCAGTCTACAATCTTTACGGTGGCACCGTAGATATAAAAAATTCGGTTTTTCAGGAAAATTACACTAACGGTGCAACCTCCTACGGCGGAGCACTTGCCAACGGTTATGATGCTGGCCCGTCTGCAGTGATGACGGTCAATAATACGATATTCAGAAATAATTATTCAGTCGGTTCGGTGGTTCCGCATGGGGGTGCTGTATTTAACAACGGCGAAATAACAATAAATAACTCAAATTTTGAAAATAATTACGCTCTTGGCGAGGATGGTTCTTATTCGTATGCCGGTGCTATTTTTAATACAAAAATTAACAGTGCAGGCGGTGTTTTGAATATTTCAGACACTTCTTTTACCGGAAATTACACGCAAAGCGGGGAATACGGAACGGCTCTGGGCGGTGCTATTTATAATTCAGGTACTATGGTGCTTAATAATACTGTATTTAAAGATAATTATGCATCTTCGAAATACTATGCGGACGGCGGCGCAATCTATAATGAAATCGGGGCTGAAGCAGTTATAAAAAACTCTGTTTTTGAAAACAACAACGTAGACGCCCAAACTCAGTATAGTGCCGGAGGTGCTGTTTATAACGGCGGGGATATTACCTTTGAAAATACAGTGTTGAAATCCAATTATGATGGAAACGGAGAGCCTAATGACCTGTTTAATGCGCCGACAGGAAATGCAATATTTACAGGCAGCGGTGTTTCCTCTGTCCAAAGCGGTATCAGGGGCACAGGTACTCTCGAAAAATCTGGCACCGGAATACTGGAGCTCGGAGGGAATAACAGTCAATATACAGGAGGTTTTAATTTTAATCAGGGAACTCTGAAAATACTTGCGAATAGCGAATATCTGGGTGCCCCTAATCAGATTTTTCAAAATAATGTGAATTTTGATATGCAAAACAACAGCATTGACCATATCGATTTTCATAACCTGACATTGAACGGAACGACGAATATATTTGCTGATATGAATCTCAGTACAAAAACAATGGATACAATCTCTGCACAATCCCTTTCGGGAAACGGAAATATTCTGGTAAAAGGATTGTCTGTTACCGGTATGCCGCAGTCTGAATTTATAGAAATTCCGTTTGCCGATTCCGTTCTGAAAGACAGTGTCGTCTATCCGGAACGTCAGGTCAGAACTCCGCTTTACCGGTACAGTCTGAGCTATGACAGAAATGACGGAGATTTTGAATTGCGCAGACTCGGACTGGATTCTACTCTGCTTAGCGCACAGGTTGCAACCCAGCTCGGCGGATATCTCAGCACTCTTGATACTTATCAGAATATTTTTTCTAATCTTGATATGGTTATGATTGTGCCGCCGGATGAATCAAAGTTTTCTTTAATAAACAAGTCTGCCTCAAGACTCAGCTATGCTGCACCGTATCTTATGCCGGAGCAGCATACGGGATTGTGGTTTAAGCCGTATTCCACTTTTGAAAGTGTGGGATTAAAAAACGGCCCACGGGTCTCTAATGTTAGTTACGGTGCTGTTATTGGTGCTGAAAGCGGTCTGAAAAAATTAAAACACGGCTGGTATACTCTCTATGGCGCATATATTTCTTACAACGGTTCACATCAGAGCTTTCAGGGCAATAGTATATATAATAACGGCGGAATGCTCGGATTTGATACGGTATTTTATAAAGGCGGGTTCTTTTCAGCCTGGACTGTACTTGCCGGTGCAAGTTCCGCTGAAGCCTCCACATTTTTTGGCAGTGAAAATTTTGCTATGTTTAACACCGGTATTGCCGAAATGACAGGATATAATTTTGAAACAATGAAAAGACATTTTATTATCCAGCCTGCATTGCTGATGTCTTATACATTTGTAAATACTTTTGATTACAAAAATGCATCTGATGTAAGTATAAATACAAGACCGCTGAATGCAATCCATATTGAGCCCAGACTAAAATTAATCGGAAATTTTAAGAATTATTTTCAGCCTTACATCTGTGTGTCTATGGTCTGGAATATAATAGACAGTGCAAAATTCAAAGCAAATGATGTATATCTTCCTGACCTGTCTGTAAAACCATTTGTTCAGTACGGTGCCGGAATTCAAAAAAGATGGGGAGACAGGGTTACGGGATTTTTCGAAACTATGTTGAGAAACGGAGGAAGAAACGGGCTTGCGCTTTTTGCGGGTGTAAGGATAAGTATTTAGCTTTAAAAATAATTTTGTCTGAATATTTTGTTTTGGATGACAAAAAATTTTTTTACAGGTTTTTATATGAATATGAAAACTTCACTTTTATTAACAAAACCTGTAAAAAAACTTCCGGAAGTATTGTTCTACTCCCGTCCATCTACAAACAGCTATACAATGATTAGTACAAAAAATCCTGAGATATTGGGACAAATGAGGGCATTTGTCTCTAATTACCATTTTAAAGACCCGTATCTGTTTGTTCACCAGCTTGTTATTTTTAAAAACAAGCGGCAGGGATACGGTACAAAATTTTTGGATTTTGCAAAAAATCTGAGCAAAAAATCAGGCTGCGGCGGCAGAGTCAGACTTATTGCAACAACGACAGCCTATGATCCGTACAATCCTCCGCATCTATTTTATAGAAAAAATGGTTTTAGTTCTAATAACAAAAAATTTATAGCAAAGATGGACAGGTATATCAGAAAAAATAAACAGCTGGACTACAGGACTACTCACAGGCTGGAAATGTATTATCCTGAAGAACCTGTTGTTAAAAAAGAAACCGGGTGGTCAAGACTCAAAGACTATTTTAAACAGTGGAAAAAAGCTCTGGGTTATTAATGTCTTTTTGTATTTTAATATGTTCGCAAACGAATCGTGGCAGCGTTTTTTTTGATTTCAAAAACGAATACTTACGTCCGGTTCATTACGATTAATATTGCAAATCTTAATATCCTCTGGCTGTTTTCAGTTCGACTTCTCTGAGCACCTTATACGGGTCGTAGGGTTTTAAAAGCGGTTCATTCATTACAGCCTCCGACTCAATTACTTCAGGAAGCGGCGGCTCTTTTTGCTTTGTTTCTGCCGGTGTTTGCTGATTATCTGTATTTTGTTCTTTAAGTTTTTGTCCTTTTGCTTCCTGTTCTTTTATTTTATCAGCGTGTTCTTCGCCCTCGTACATTTCATGTTCATCATCCTTACCGGTTTTAAATTTCAATACAAAAATACTGTCCGGCGCAAGTACTACTTCTTTTCCTTCTTCTATATAAGAAAGCGGCGAATCTTTGTAAATCTGTTTTACACCTGATTTGAGTCTGTTCTCGTCCGGGTCTTTAACTGCTCCTTTTACAAAAGATACAGCCTGACCGAGTCCGGGTATGTTTAGAAGTATTCCGCCTGCGGTAGATGCTGCACTGAGCGCAATGTCACCTTTATCTATAACAGGCGAATATCTGCCAATAAACTCTTCATTGTTAATTACTGTTGTCTTTCCATTATATGTATATTCAACAGGTTGAAATTTAAAGGTGGCATTTCTTTTGGCTCTTTTCGGGTCTGTTACATCAAAAACTTTGCCTTTAATTATTGCCCCGTCTTTGAATATAATTCCGTTTTTGAATTCAACGGTCTCAAGAGCCATTACTTTAAGCGTTTCAGAAGGATTTTCCGTACCGAAGGGTTGGAGTGCAGACACTTTTATTGCTTTAGCAAATGCCGGAGATGATAATAATGCCAAAAAAGTAAAGCATATAAATATTTTTTTCACTACTAATTCCTTCCATACATATTCCTCTGATATAAATCTATAATAAATATCCGGTTGTGGCAAGAGCAAGTACTTTTTCACAATTTATTGATTATTAATATTTATTAATATATTACCATTTGTTACGATTTTTGTTATATTATTATTTTTGCTAACAAAAATTGTCCTTCAGGTCTTTTGTAAAGTGTGTATATAGATATAATCATAGTCTAGAGAAGGGAGTTTTCCAGTGGAAACAAATCTAAAAACATCCGGTCTTTTGCAGTCTATGCAAATAAAATCTGCAGCAAACAATACAATTCAACAGCAGCAGCAAATACAACAGACTGCACCTTTGTCGCAGCCTGCGGCTGATACTTTCAATTCTTCTCAGGTAAAGAATAAAATTCCTGCTTATATAAAAGATTACGGCGGACTTGCTGCAATTGCGCTGACAGTTGCCGGACTTCCTGTTACGTATAAACTTGCAAAAGGGAAAACTTCAAAGCAGTTAAAAGAATTGCAAAAAACTATTGAAACACTAAATAACCAATTTTCAGAAAAGGGTATTCAGGAAAAGATTTCCGAGGCTGTGAAAAATGCCGCAAATGATTTGCAAAAAAGAACAAACCCGATATCGGCAAAATCGGCACTAACCGGTGCTCTTCTCGCTCTGGGGTCTGTATTCGGGGTAAAAGAGTACGTTAAAAACAGCAAAGAGGATTTAGTTAAAAAAGGCTACAGTGAAGAAGAGATTAAAGATGCCGAAGAAACCGCTTCAAGCATCCTTTCTAAAACAGAAAACGCAGAAAAAAAAGCGGATAGTCTCTCTGCAATGGCAAATGAAGCAAAGGCTGTTGCTTATGAATCGAGAAATATTTCCTATGACGCAAAAAACAATGTTTCCTCATTTAACGACAGGATAAATGAGGCAAATAATCTGGCAAATACGGCAATTAAAGCTACAGAAGTAGGGCTGAATCCGGTTATGAGTGCATATACCGTAAGACACTATGATCTTAATCTGCTTCAGGTTTTGAATAACGAAACAAAAGTTGATGAAACGAGACAAAATGCCGCATATGATTTTATAAGAACATCTGCGCCTAAACGTCTTGACAGAACTGCAGAACAAACCGTTGCCGACATAAAAGAGTTCAGGAAAAATCATCCCGAGCTTACTTCAACATGGTCTGTAACTGCAGAATACAGTCCGATTCAGCTCGGCGGACTCGGGGTCGTTCCTGTTAATATTCAGAACAATTTTATCCAGCTTGGTATTGATTCGCCTGTATTTTTGCCGATGTATCTTAAAAAGAACAAATCCGAGTTTCATGAAGAGGACGGAAAATATACATACGTTTACGGCAATACAAAATTTGACCTGAAAAAAATTGCAGAAATGCCGACTCATGTTTACAGGAACGGAGAAACTCATCCTGAAAATATTGAATTTTACTCAACCGAAGTTCCGTTCAAGGCACAGGACGGCAGCACCATGAAAAAGACACTTGTCTTTATTAAAAACAGTGATTACTTTAACGAAAATATCTACGATTCCACAACAAACGCTGAAGAAACAGAAAAATTCGCACTGCTTACCAAAGCTGTATACAAACTGGCAAAATATAAAGTTTCCGAGGTGTATTCAAACGAAGAAAAGAAAAAAGCTGCTGAAAAAGGTGAAACACCTAAAGATTACGCACTTCTCGGATTGACTAATGTGAAAATCACAGACAGAGAAGCTTTTGACAAAATCAAAGCACCCGGTGCATTTCTTCTTAATGACTGGCATGCTGGTTCGCTTGCAGCACTGTTGAGATACAGAGCACCACTTGAATATGCGTACAATGAAATTACACAAAAAACTGCAGAAGCACTTGAAAATATGCCGACAGTCCTTGTCGGACACAATCTCAAACATCAGGGTAAATCCAATGACGGAAATACTTCTCTTCTCGGAAAAAACCGTGTTACAGAAAACATTATAAATACGCTGTTTGACAGTTTTGCAATAGGTATTACGGAAAACGCACACAGCGGAATTGTGTTTGAAAATGACATGGATAATGATGACATGTGCAACACTGTTCTTTTAAAGAGAAAAACCGGTGACAAACATTTCAATCATGCATTTATCGGAGTTGCACTTTCTGACTGGTTTGTTCCTGTGTCAAAAACTTACACTCAGGAGTTGATAAATGACCCTCAGAAATCAGGTATTCTCTATCCTCTTCTTCAAAGAAGAAAAGACGCAGGCACCATCTCCGGTACCATAAACGGTTATGACAAAAATACAATAGATATGAATGCAGTTGCTAAAAATAACAGGGTAAAGGGGCTTGAATTTGAAGTGTATGACGAAAATACTAATATTGATGAGATACTTCAAAAAAGAAGAGAAAACAAAGCCCGCTTCTATGACAGCTTTATAAAACCGTTTGCAATAGACTGTAAAAATCCGAATCTTGTAGTTATCGGCGCAGACAGGGCACCATTTAAACTTTCAAAAGAAGAATTTGTCGATGCTCCTATGATTGCATTTGCTCACAGACTTGTCAGCCAAAAAGGTCTTGAACATTTCAAAGGAGCTGTATTCAGACTGTTTGACACCTGGGAAGAAAAATTTCCCGGCAAGCCTATGCCGGTTATACTTGTAGGCGGCCCTGCTTCTCCTGAAAAACAGGAGCTCGGTTATTTGTTTGACCTGAAAAATCCTGATTACGGACAGAACAAAGCCCGTGCAGAAAGGGTGATTGCACTAAAAGGCGGACTTCCGAATCCTGCAATTATGGCAGCCGCCCAGATATTTGTCGCTCCGTCTAATGAAGAGCCCTGTGGACTTTCTCAGGCAGAATGTGATGCTAAAGGCACTCCTATTCTGGCAACGGATACCGGTGGATATCACGACACAATTGTTGATGGCGAAACAGGATTTCTTGCTCCGTATATCAGTGAACAGAGCGTCTATGACAAACTTGTCGAAATCTGTGATATTTACTTCAACAATCCCGAAAAATACAATGAAATAATCAAAAATGACCTGAAAGTTGATTTCAGCTGGGCACAGAAAGGCAAAAAAGGACCGATTTTTGAATACACAGACAAATTCGGCTACGACAGAAATGAACTTCCTGACATCGCAGCAGGCGAACATCCGGCTGCATAAAATATAATTAAAACGGCGGGTTTTATACCGCCGTTTTGTTTTAATTTTCTGAATATTTCTCTGAAATATTAAGTCAGAGAAAGTGCTGTTTTTGCCCCTGCTGTATACGCTGTTTGCAAATCTTTTGGGAATTGTTCGTTTTTCTGTTTTAATTTTTCATTTTTGTCAAAAGTTTCAACAACATATTTGTCATAATCGCTAAACTGGTAGGTATCGTAAGCAAAAATTCGTTCAGGTTTTGAGAATACCGTCTCTATCATAAATTCTGTCCGGTTATACATATCAGGATACATCCGGTTTGCAAGTTCTTCTTTTATGTTCATAGTGTATATCATTACTGTTTTTAGCTTTTTAGGAGCGATTGACGGATATCCCTGTTTGTATTCAAAAAACGGAAATGTAAGGCGTTCGATAAAGCATCTCATCATTCCTGTAACATCGCTGCAGTATATCGGACTTGCCATTACAAGACCGTCAGCTTTTGAGATATTTTCAAGCAGCGGCGTTAAGTCATCCGGATAAGCGCATTTACCGAAACTTTTTCCGCCTTTTAGTTTGCAGGCAAAGCAGCTTCTGCAGCCTTTGAAATCAAGGTCATAAAGATGAATAATTTCTACCTCTGCGCCGTTATCTTTTGCACCTTTTGCAAAACTTTCGCACATTTGAGCCGTATTCCACTGCTTTCTCGGTGAGCCGTTTATCACATATATTTTTTTTGTCATTTTGTTCCCCTTTATTTGTCAGATTGCATCAGTGTTGTTTTTGTTCCTACAGCCATTGTTTTGTCCGGTTTTTGAGTTCTGTATCAGATACATCCACTGAAAAGCATTTTCCTTCAACGACTCCGGCTTCCGGTGCAAGAGCCTGCATGTTTTTTCCCGAGTCTCCAATCGGACTGCCTCCTGATGTTGCAAAAGGCACTACTGTTTTACCGGTAAAGTCATATGATTCCATAAAAGTATCTATAATTGAGGGCTCTCTGTACCACCAGACAGGAAATCCGACAAATATTACGTCATAATCATTTATATTATCCAATTTTGAAGATATTGCCGGACGGCATTTTTTGTCCTGCATTTCAACAGAACTTCTGCTTTTGCTGTTCTGCCAGTTCAGGTCGTCTGCTGTATAAGGCTCCTCCGGTATGATTTTAAACAAATCACCTTCTGTAATTCTGGCAAGCCTTTTTGCAAGCCCTTCTGTTGTTCCTGTTGCGCTGAAATATGCAACCAGCACTTTTTTGTTTGTCATAATTTCTTCCTCTGCTTTGGCATTTTATCCTGTCAATTTTGTAATACTTCACATAAAATAAATAAAGTCTTTTGCATTTTGCTGCTTTTGAGAGAATCTTTATTTTTAAAGCAACTTTACATAATTAATTTTATCTAACTTTAAATTTTGTTGTTGTTTTCAAGCAGTGCTTCTAGTTTTGACTTATAAAATTCGACAATTTCAATCAATGCATGCAAAAGAAGTGCCGTAATCTCATTTTCCTCTTTCCATTTGTGAAATCCGCATTTCGGAGGGAGTGCTGCAAGCGGATTTTCAGGAAAAGAGCGGCAGATTGAGGGTCTGTTTTCGTAATCTGTACACAACCCGTCTTTGCCGAGCTTCGGGCAGTAATAAAATTGTATGTCCTTATCAAATTTCTTTTCAAGAAGAGCAACGTATTCCGGATATATTTGTTCAGGTATTTTGTTGTCAGGATAAGGAATAAAAATAGATGTGAATTCTTTTGCAAATCTGTCACCGTTGGCTGCTTTTTGTTTTAATTCATCATAGGTGAATTCTGAACTTGCAAGTTTGCAGCATGAGGAGCATTTCGCACATTTGTAATTCTCTCTTTTTTTATCTATTACCTGTATTTTTTCGTAGATATCTTTTGATATTTTTCCTAAAAGCTTTTCGTAAGCTGCTTTCTGCCAGTTTGTGAAACAGCAGTTTCCTGGATATTTTTCAAAAAGCTTTGCTAAAGAATAGTCAATATTGCAGTCCTTTATGCAATGATTGCATACAACATTTTTTTTCAGCATATTAAGTTGTATGTCAATCGCTTGTTTTGCTTTTTCAAAAATCGTCCGGTAAACTTCTTTTGTTCTGTTTAAATCTTTTTCCAGGTTTTCTTTTGAATTTTGCATACCCGTCTCCCTGAATATAACTATAGCACATGAAAAGTTTACGCAAACAAAAAAATGTGTTAGAATCTGTTAGTGTTTTATTATGAGGAATTAATAATGAAAAAGGTTGTTGTTGCATCATTAATTGCATTTTTAGGATGTCAGCTGCTGCCGGTTTTAGCAAATGAAATTGAGGAAATTTTTGCAGAGGTAAACCCTGACGGTTACGGAAAATATGAATGTCCGGATGATACATATAAAGAAGTTTTTAAATCCAAAATAGAACCCTGTGCCGTTGCGAGAGACAAGTTCGGCGGCGGTGCATACGGCGGTGTCGGATGCAGTCTGGATAAAAAAGAACTTATAAACAGAATCCGAGACGGCAAGTGCGAATTTTTTGAATATGAACACTATCGCTGTAGTGCAGAAAATCAGGAATGCACTATGGTAGTCAGAAGTGACGGAAAGGGGTATTATTCCTGTTCGTTAAAAAAGGGTGCAAGAACACATTATTCCCATGAAAAATTCGATGACGCTTCTGAATATATGGCAAAATGGCAGTGCACAAAAGAATAATCAGCTTAAATGATGATTATCTGTACTGTGGATTAGTGAACTGAGGTGCGTTGAAAATGCTCGGATTATTTCCGACTCCGCTCATTCCGTACATTCCGCTGCTCATGCTTGCATCTAATCTGTTTATATAGCTGCCGGTATTTGCTATTGTTGCGCTCATAAGTGCTCTGTTTTCTGCAGAAATGGCAGAGGAGCCGTAATTTCCATAGTTATTATTTGCTTTGTTGTTTGATATACTGCTTTTCAGGCTGCTAAACTGATTATAAACATTGATGCCCTGGCTTGCTACATCTGCAGCTTTGCCGAATTTTTCAATGGTGTTAGATAATTTGCCTAAGAAAGAAGTGTCGTGATTGATTTCATCATATTTTTCTTTTGCTTTATTGTATGTATCTTCTGCGCTTTTTGCCTGTGTTTCGTTAGATTTCAGTTCTCTTTCTGCAAGTTCGCATTCTTTTTTTGCTTCCTGTGCATTTAATTTTGCTTCTTTTTCGTTAAGCTGTGCTGTTTCTAAGCCTTCTTCTGCTTTACTAAGCTCTTCTTTTGCCATTTTTATCTTTTCTTCTGCTTTTGCCAATTCCGATTCTTTCTGAGATATCTGCTGTTGTATAGAGGCTTTTTGCTCCTCGGACGCACCGGAAAGTTGTGATTTTAATTGTGACAGGCTGTTTTTGATATTGTCCCTGTTAGTTTCTGCGCTCTTTAATCCTTTCCGGGCAGATGTAACGTTTTTTTCTGCACTGATAGTTTCTTTTTCTGCCTTAATTTGTGCTGTTTCTGTCTCATTCTGTCTGGTTAGTGCTTCATCCATCCTTTTTTGAGAGGCTTCTGTTGCTTTTGTTGCTGCATCTGAAAGTGATTTTGCTGTTTCCATATTTTGTTTTGCAACAGTTTTTCGTTCTTTGTCGCTCAGACCTTCTGCATCTGCTGCGTTTAAATCAACAGTGCTTTCCTGTTCAGGTTGTCGAGTTGAGGTTTCTACTTTGTCCTGGTTTTTATTCTGTACGGTTGTTTGTCCGTTCGGGTTATTATAAATTTTTATGTCATCAGGATTTGTTTGTGTTACCTGTGGCTTTGCCGGTGTATTTACTAATGGCTGCTGTTTTATTTTTTGAATATCTGTGCTCATTCTCTTTCTCCTGAATTTTTCTCTTACTTTAATAAAGAAAAATAGTGCAAAAGTATTGATATAGTATAGAATAATTATATATTTTTATTTACAAAAATTTACATTTAGCATATCTGTTTCTTAAACTGAAGCGTTTGAAAATCTAATCGAGCATAAAAATTTAAACAAATAATTATAAAATTATTAACATCCGTTCTCTTTTTGTTTCTTTGGAGTAACATGTAATTATATTTACTGGACAAGAGGTAAGAGAAATGTGGGAATACACAAAGGAAGTAATTGATCATTATAAAAACCCCCGTAATGTAGGCGAAATCGAGGATGCGGATGCAATCGGAGAGGCCGGTTCTCTTTCATGCGGGGATGCACTTAAATTGTATTTAAAAGTTAACAAAGACGGTATAATCACAGATGCAAAGTTTCAAACATTCGGCTGCGGTTCTGCTGTTGCTAGCTCCAGTGTTTTGACGGAAATGATTATAGGAAAACATATTGATGAAGCGAAAAAAATTACTAACCAGCAGATTGCAGATGAACTCGGCGGGCTGCCGCCGCAGAAAATGCACTGCTCTGTTATGGGGCATGAGGCACTCGAGGCGGCAATAGCAAATTATTACGGCGAAGATACAAAAGAGCACTGTGATGAAAAAATTATCTGCCGCTGTTACCATGTGACAGAAAATCAACTGAGAGAAGTCATAGAGCAGAATCACCTTACGGATCTTGAAGATGTTATGAATTATGCAAAAGCCGGTGGTGCCTGCGGTCAATGTCATATTGCAATACAAAAAATTCTTGATGAATACAAAAACAAAAAAGAAAAAATTGATATTTCCAGTATGACTGCAACACAACTTATTTTAAAGGTAAACAATGTTATTGAAAAATATATCTCCAACGAATTGAGAAAAGACGGAGGCGATATAGAGCTTGTTGATGTAAAGGACAACAAAGTTTATGTTTCATTGAAAGGCAGCTGTAAATCCTGCAAATTTTCTTCAAACACGCTGAAAAATTTTGTGGAAGCTTCTTTAAAAGAACATATTTCACAGGATATTGAAGTAGTAGATGTATAGTGGTGCCGTAAAGCTGCCGGCCGGATTTTGCGTGTGCATTTAGACAAGGAAAAAAATCATGGAAAAAGTAGTATATCTTGATAATAACGCAACAACAATGGTAGACCCGAAGGTCTTTGAGACAATGAAACCGTATTTTTGTGAGCTGTATGGTAATCCTTCCAGCATGCATACTTTCGGCGGGCAGGTTGCACATGCGGTTGCTGATGCAAGAGAATCTGTTAAAGAACTTTTCGGGGCAAATGATTCGTCTGAAATAGTTTTCACCGGCTCCGGCTCTGAAAGCGCAAATATGGCAATAAAAGGAATACTGGAAGCTAACAAAAGTAAAAAGCATATAATAACTACCAAAATCGAACATCCCTGTGTGCTTAATGTTTACAAATACTATGAAAAACTCGGATATGATGTAACTTATCTGGATGTTGATAATCAGGGCAATCTGGATATGAACCAGCTTTCCGAAAGCGTTGATGAAGATACTGCGCTTGTTAGTATTATGATGGCTAATAATGAAACAGGCGTTATTCTCCCTGTTGAAAAAGCAGCGTCTATTGTAAAAAAGAAAAATCCCAAAACAAAAGTTTTTGTTGATGCTGTTCAAGCCGCCGGAAAAATACCGATTGATGTAAAAAATACAGATATTGATTTGATGGGAATTGCCGGACATAAAATCCACGCACCAAAAGGGGTTGGTGCTTTATACATAAAAAGAGGGACTCTCCTGCCGGCTTTAATAATCGGCGGACATCAGGAAAGAGGGAAAAGAGCAGGAACTGAAAATGTTACGCATATTGTCGGACTGGGTGCTGCTGCGAGAGAAGCTCTTAATAATATGAATTATGAACTTACACGGGTAAAAGAACTCAGAGATAAGCTTGAAAACGGTATCTTAAAGTCGGTTTATAATGCACGTGTTAACGGTTCTGTTTATAACAGGGTTCCGAACACTACAAATATAGGATTTCAGTATATAGAAGGAGAGTTAATTCTTCTTCATTTGAGCGATTTAGGTATCTGTGCAAGTTCGGGAAGTGCCTGCACAAGCGGAAGTCTGGAACCAAGCCATGTTCTTAAATCAATGGGTGTTCCATTTACTGCACTGCATGGAAGTATACGTTTCAGTCTCAGCAGATTTACGACAGAGGAAGAAATAGATTATGCACTTAAAGTTATACCGGACGTTATCTTTAAGCTGAATAAAATTTCACCGTATCAGCGTGAATTAAGGGATTTGGAGCAAAAGCACAGATTGTAAATATAAAAGTCCGGTTTTTACTCATTTGAAAATTATTTTTGTAAATAATTTTTAAAAAACAACAAAAAATAATCAATTTGAAAATCGTTTTTACTTCACATTAATATGAATAATCATATTACAAATACAAAAAGTGCATATTTTCCGTTGATACACCCCAAACAACCGGGTTTCAAAGGAACCGCACCTGTTGAAAAGCTCGGTAAAGATGTTTTTGTCGGAGTAAGAGACTGTTTAATACAAGAAACAGCTTTTTTCAGAAAGCCGGAGATTTTTGAATTTATTAAAGACTATGTGATAACTGCATTGAAACATAAACCGGAAATTAATATAATCGATGGTGCTTGTTCTAAAGGCTATGAGACGTATACGCTGGCTATGCTGTTTAGTAATACCGGAAAAAAAGTAAATATTTTAGGGTTTGATATAGGGAAAAATGCGATAGATGAAGCAAAAAAAGGGGTATTTGATATTCAGCATCTTACGGGCAACAAAAATGCTGTCTCTGTCTATAAAATGGGCTTTTCGGCATATGACGACAGTTATCTGGCTTTTCCCGGGTCTGCAAAATTAAAAGGTAAACAGGCAGAGTATAAAAAATTATTTGACGAATTTTTCACGGAAATTGAAAATTACAAACCAAAACGCTCATATTTAGAAATTTTAAAAGAAAAGTTATTCCCTGATTTTACGCCGCATATAAATAAAAAGGCCTTTAAAATAAAGCCGGAAAAAGCAAATTGCTGCAGCTTTATACAGGGAGATATTCTGAAACTGGATGAAATTGTTCCCCAAAAAAGTGCCGATGTATTAATGTTTCGGAATGCGCTCTATCATTTGACAACAAAAGAGGGACCATTAGGTTTTAAAACCCCGCTTCCTGATGAAATCATAATTCCGGCAGTAAAAAATGTTGTTCATCAGGTCGATAAAGCTTTAAATAAAAACGGGCTTTTTGTAATAGGTGAAAATGACTGCGACCACGTTTTAACTACAAGAAACGTTTTGTATTCTGCGCTTGAAAAACTAAATTTTTCTCCGGTGTTAAAAAATTCAGACGGCTCAATGTATTATATATGGAAGAAAAATTAACAAATCTTTTATATAGCTATCGTTTCCGGCTATTTTATGTCCATCAAAATTTTGTAAAATTTTCTGAGTGATTTTTCATCAGCGGTTTCTAAAATATTTGTTATTTTTTGTATTAAAACACTTTTGTCCGAAAAATGTTCATAATCAAACAAATCACACACTGAAACGTCAAGAGCTTTAGATATTTTTATCAGACTTTCTTCTTTGGGCATTTGTATTCCACGCTCGATTTTTGAAAGATTTGTGGGTTCCATATTTAAAATTTCTGCAAGACCGGCTTGAGTGAATCCGCATTTTTCTCTAATTTCTTTTATTCTTTTTCCCAGTTTCTTTGAAATTAAACCCATTGCTTTTTAATAAATCCTGTTGCCAAATTAGCCTGTTAATAAAGTTTTTGCGTTTAATAAAACAAGAATAGAACTATTGTAAATTTTAATAAAGATTGCAATAAGATTAATTATCTTAAAAATATAGTCCTGATAAGATATAATATATTCAAAAATATAAATTTTTATATGAAAATTATCCGGCATCACGGGAGAATTTTATGATTTCAAGATTTTTCTCTTTTCACAAAGAAAATGCACATATTATAATAAGACTTTTCGGGATTAAGTTTACATTTCAGTACCCGCTGGTTAATCAGCTTGAGGATGCGTGCTGTATTCCGAATCTGGATGTGATAAAAAAGCAGAACACTTATTTTCCCCACCCTGTAGGAATAGTTATCAGCAAGTTTGCAACAGTTGGCAAAAACTGCACTATTTATCAGAATGTTACGATTGGCAAAGGTAAGTTTTCAGAAAAAAATAATACTGATGTACCTGTAATAGGAGACAATGTTGTAATATATGCAAACAGTGTTATTATCGGCGGAGTAAAAATAGGGAATAATGCCGTAATCGGCGCAGGGTCAGTTGTTTTAAGAGATGTTGATGAAAACGAGGTTGTCGCAGGGAATCCTGCCCGTTTTATTAAAAAGAATACTGCCTGTATTTAAGGATGTCCGGTCTTTTTTATAAGCTATTGCGTGTTTTTTGCGGATAGTTTAGCAAGTTCGTGTGTACGTCTGTTTTTTGATTTTATCAAATTTTTTACAACATCTTTTGCTTTGTCTAGCTGCGGATCCCTGTTCTTCAAAAAGTCCTGCTCTGTGTATTCAACAATATAATCGGGCGTTATACCGTGTTTATTCAGGTCGTGTCCTTTCGGGGTCAGGTATTTTGCAATTGTTAAATTCAGTCCGGTTTCGTTTGGAAGCGGAATAATCCGCTGTATCATAGCTTTTCCGAAAGTGCGCTCACCGACGAGTATGGCTTTTCTGTTTTCTTTTAATGCTGCACCCAGAATTTCCGATGCGCTTGCTGATGCCTGATCAACGAGAATAACCATGGGCTTGTTAATGGAGTAAGCTTTTTTCTGTGCGTCTATTTCGGAAAGCTGTTTGTTTCTGTCCACAATGCTTACAATATTGCCTTCTGTCATAAACATGTCTGCAATAAATACTGCATTCGGCATTAGTCCTCCGGTATTGCCTCTTAAATCCATTATCAAACCTTCGCAATTCTGGACTTTGGTCAGTGCCTCTATAAATTCTTTTGTCACATCTCCGCTTATAAAGCTTGTAATCTGGACATATCCGATAGATTTGTCGAGGAGTTTTGTTTTTACGCTTTTTATTTTTATTTCACGTCTTGTAACAAGTTTGTTCAGTTTTGTTTTGTTTCTTAGCAGTTCAATTTTGACAGACTGGCCTTCTTTGCCTCTGATAAGTGACGCAACATCGCTTACTGTCTTTCCTCTGACATCTTTTCCGTCCACAGTAAGAATTATATCCCCTGCTTTAATCCCTGTTTCTTCAGCCGGAGTTCCTTCTACCACGCTCACGATAAGAACATTTCCGTCAACTGATACAATGTTTATACCAATTCCCATAATTCGTGCATCAATACTTGTAGTCTGTTCTTTGTATTCTTCTCTGTCAAGATACTGGGTATAAGGGTCATTCAGGCTTGCAATCATAGAATCTATTGCGACATTTGCGTCTTCCTGTGTCTTTATTTTGTCAACATAGCGTCTGTTCCATCTTTCCCAATCCTGATTGTTCATTGTCGGGTCGTAGTATTTGTTTTTTGTTATACGCCATGTTTTTAGAAACAACCGTTTCGGGTCAGTAGACTGTTGGTTAATCAAAAATGATGCAGCACCGGATGTCTGTTCTTTATCAGTTTTTGATTGTGTTGACAGGTAATTGAAAAGTATGAAGCTTAATATAAATATAATTATTAAATATATAGATTTTTTTAGCATAAACTCTTGCCCGTGTATGATACAATTAAAACTTCAAAATATTTCCTGCGCAATAAACAAATGTATGAATTGTTAGTATAATCTAAAAATAGTGTAAATCTAAATAAAAAATCCTTTACCACAATTTTGCCCCGAATTCTTCCCAGGGTTTTATACGCTCATTTATAATCTTTTTCAACTCACCTGCAGTAATATTTCGCTCAGGAATAACGTAATCTTCATCAAAAAGTTCAAGCTCAAGCAAATATTCTTTTAATTTTCGGATAGTTTCTTTAACACGTTCCCTTTGCATAAACTGCCACCCTGCAAATCCGCAGTCAGGAGGAAATATAGTCCAGCCGTTTCTCGGAGCTCTTCTGCAGCAGTCAGGACGGGTGGCATAAACGGGACAGGTATTTTGTTTTGTGAGGTGCGGACAATAATAAAAAGTGACTTTTGAAATATCAAAATCTTTATTTCTTTTCATTATTTGGAGAATGTTGTCTACATGATCGGGAACAGCCGCACGTGCGGCTTCAATTGAGTCATATTTCTTAAAAATTTCAATAAAAACTCTTGCTTCTTCCTGCCCTTTTTTTGCCAGTTCTACCAGCTCTTCATGCGAGTACGGGGTCGTGATTGCCTTGCAGCACTTTCCGCACATTTTACACAGATGCTGCGGAAAATTGTCATATATTGCATAATCCTCGTGACTCGTTGTGTTTGATATGTGAATATCCATATCATTATTATATGTATAGTTTTTGTTTTTTACAATATTGAAAATAAGGAAAATTTGTATTAATATTAAGTCAAATTATTATGCAGGGGACTTTTTAATGATTGAAAAAGCAATGGTTATGGCAGCAGGTGTCGGCTCAAGGCTGGATCCTTTGACCCAGTGTGTACCAAAGCCGCTTGTTCCTGTATTAAACAGACCGGTCATGGATATACTGCTTGAAAAGCTCAGGAAAAGCGGAATAAAAAATGTCATTGCAAATACCTATTACCTTGCTGACAAAATCCATGAAAGATATAAAAATTATTCGGAACCGGAGATAGTTTTTCTTAATGAAAAAGAGCTTTCCGGTACAGCAGGCGGGTTAAAAAAATGCGAGTCTTTCTTTTATGATTGTGAAAATTTCCTTGTTGTCAGTGCTGACGGGTTTCATGACGTTGATTTACAAAAAGTAATGTCGCTGCATGAAAAAAGCGGATGTATTGCAACTATGGCTGTTGTTCCTGTTGATATGGAAGAGGTTTCGAACTATGGCGTTGTGGTTGCAAATGATGACGGTACAGTCGCAGAATTTCAGGAAAAACCGCCTGTGTCTGAAGCGAAGAGCAACTGCATAAACACCGGTATTTATGTTTTTAACAAACGAATTTTTGAATTTATACCCGACAATGAAAAATTTGATTTTGCAAAAAATGTTTTTCCTTTGCTGCTTGAATCCGGTGAAAAGATAAATACCTGCAAAGTATACAATTACTGGTCAGATATTGGTACTATTTCCCAGTATCTTCAATCCAACAAGGATGCTTTGATGAGAAAAGTTATGGTGTCCGGCGTAGATATAGTGAACAAATACAATGCAAAGTTTGTTCTCGGCGAAAATACTATTTTACCTGAGAATGTAAAAATATATGATGCCTGTATTATAGGCAGAAATTGCAAGATAGGCGAAAATGCAGAGCTGCGTAATGTCATTTTATGGGACGGCGTGGAAATTTCTGAAAATGTATGTCTTGAAAATGTTATTGTCGCATCAAATACGTTGATTGAAATGTCTTTGAAAAATGAAATAGTCGGAGCAGACAGAATTATTGAGAAAAATGTCCGTATACAAGTTCCTGTTTAATTTATAACGGAAACAGGTTAAATAACCGCATTATCAGTACAATAAGATGCTGCAGTAATATTGTGTCTTATCATAAATCAAATGAAATAAAGAGGGAAAGTATAAAAATGATTATAGTAATGGAACCAAAAGCTACAGATGAACAGATTAATGTTGTAAAAAACAGTCTCGAGAAAAAAGGTTTTAAAATAGTTTTAAATCATGGTGATGTGATGACTGTCATTGCTGCTATAGGTGACAAACGCCTTGTTGATCCGGCTTCCATTGCTT
The DNA here is from genome assembly GCA_944323735.1 of Candidatus Gastranaerophilales bacterium. Classification (GTDB taxonomy): domain Bacteria; phylum Cyanobacteriota; class Vampirovibrionia; order Gastranaerophilales; family Gastranaerophilaceae; genus CALUPY01. The sequence continues at coordinate 107,257 of CALUTO010000002.1, read as the reverse complement.
CATTTGAAGGGGTTAGAAGCGTGAAGCTTATTCAAGAACCCTATAAACTTGCTTCACGTGAAGGGAAAGAAGAAGATACAGTTATTGAATTTTCCAACGGTGTAAAAATCGGCGGTCTGGAAAGACCTGTTATGATGGTAGGACCGTGCTCTGTTGAAAAAGATTTTAACGGACTGCTGCGTGTAGCTGTTGCTGCCAGAGAAATGGGCTGCCAGTTTTTAAGAGGCGGGGCTTTTAAACCGCGCACTTCACCTTATGAATTTCAGGGACTGGAAGAAAAAGCACTTGAATATCTCGCAATGGCAAGAGAAAAAACAGGTCTGCTTGTTGTGACAGAAGTTATGGATACTGCGGATGTTCCTCTTGTTGAGGATTATGCGGATGTTGTTCAAATCGGTGCACGCAACATGCAGAACTTTAAACTCCTCAAAGCTGTCGGTAAGTGCGACAAGCCTGTCCTTCTGAAACGTGGCGGTGCTGCTACTATCAGAGAATTTTTGCTTGCTGCCGAGCATATTATGTGCAACGGGAATGAAAAAGTCATACTCTGCGAAAGGGGAATAAAAAGTTTTGATTCAACATTTACAAGAAATACGCTTGATCTTGCGGCTATTCCGATTATTAAAAAATACTCCCATCTTCCGATTATTGCCGACCCGAGCCATGGAACCGGCAGAAGATATCTTATTGAGCCGATGGCAAAAGCTGCTCTTGTTGCCGGTGCTAACGGACTGATGATAGAAGTCCATCATGATCCGGAGAATGCTTCATCCGATGGTGCACAGAGCTTAAATATCCAGCAGTTTAAAGAAATGCAAAAAAAATTGAACAAACTTATCGGAAGAATAGATTATGATAACAGACTTTTAAAAGATGAATAAATTATTTTTCTGCCTTTTTCTATCCTGTTAATTTCTGTCAATGTTTTTGGATATTAAAAAATAATTTAAAAGGACGATTTTTTTACAAAAAATTAAATAAATAAAAACTTTGTGTCGACCTCTAATATATATACACAGACTGAGGTAGGCATGCTAGAGCAGAAAGACTTAACCGGTTTACAAAAGAATAAAAGTATTGAAGATGTTTCGAGGCTGCTTGAACTGGCAAGAATAGCCCATGAAAAATATCTTATGCGAAACAACAGCGAGGATTTAAATTGTGCTGTTGATTATTATATACGTGCAATAAAAAAGAATCCCTCTATCCCTGAGACATATTACAGACTCGCAAGTCTCCTGTGGGAAAACGGGCAGATATCACTCGAATCGGCAATTGAACAGTGTAAAACGGCTGTTAATATTGACCCGAAAAATCAGAATGCTCATATTTATACAGGTTATTTTCTGCAGCTTGCAAGCAAGTTTGATGAGGCAGAAAAAGAGCTGAAAAATGCGATAAACCTTAATCCTTTTTCTGCAGCACGTCCGAGGCTTATTCTCGCAACTTTACTGTATGAAAAAATAAATTCTGCAAAGCCTTCGTTTATTGAGTTTGTAAAAATGGTGTATTATGCCTGCTCCGGATGTTTGACGGTACTGTGGGATTTTCCGTCCATAAAAATGTTGTATAAAAATATAACAGATGATTCAAAAGTCCTGTGGTATAGTGCGTGCGGAACTTTTTTTGAAAAATGTAATAAAAAGAGTCTTGCTGTAAAAACTTATGATGATGCAGCTGAAAAGACAGGTCGAAATGAATTTTTCTATCATAAAATAGGCGATATCTGCGTTAAGGAAAATGCACCGGAAATAGCACTTGACGCTTACCGAAAAGTACTCGAGTCTCATCCGTATGACAGAAATGCACTTTTGAAAACCGCTACTATAATTCAGACCTATTTTGTGTCTGAAATCGATACTGCAATAGACTGCTATAATAAACTGCTTGAAATAGAGCCAAAAAATGATAAAGTATACTATGAGCTGGGACATTTGTATTTGCAGCGTTCAAACTATCTGAGTGCAGTGAATGCCTTTAACCTTGCGCTTGAACAGGATGAAGAAAATCCTTTTTACCATAACAGTCTGGCATTTGCTCTTGTTCAGCTTGATCAGTATGATGATGCAATAGAACATTATCAGAAGGCTATTAATATTAACCCTGACCCGATATGGACAGCAATAGTTTGTCAGGCACTCGGCTCAGTATATCTCGAAATAAAAGAAAATCCGGAAGCTGCAATAGTCCTGTATCAGACAGCAAGCGTTTTGAATCCGGAATCTGAGGACTGTCATATTGCAATGGGTGATTTGTTCTTTTCTCAGGAGGATTACGAGAGTGCAATAAAGGCATATTGTGATGCCATAAAAATTAATCCGGAAAATGCAAGGGCATATGGAAAATGCGGTATGGCTCTGTGGGAAAATGATTTTCTGGAAGAAGCTATAGTTGCTTATAACAAGGCTATTAACCTCGACCCTGAATATGCAATTGCCTACAACAATCTCGGGGTAATCTATCTTGACGGCATTGGAAATGTTAAAGAAGCTGCAAGACTTTTTGAAAAATCCATAAAGATTAACCCTCTTTATACCCTGGCAAACTTTAATATGGCACGTGCATATCAGGCAATGGGTGATTTAACTGATGCTGCAGAATATTTTCAGAAATCTCTGGATTTAAACAAAACATCTCATGAGCTGGATGAAGAGGATATTATAACAAGACTGCACAAGCTTTTTGAGGTTTAGTTCTTTTATGGATGAAAAGGAAACACTTTGTATAAGAGAAAACATAGAAAAAAGAGAACTTGAACTTCTCAGTCCTTATGCGGCAAAAAGTGTTTATTCAAAAGGTAGAGCGGTTCAAGAGGCACCGTGTCCTATCCGTACGGATTTCCAGAGAGACAAAGACAGGATTATTCACAGCAAAGCTTTTAGAAGGTTAAAACACAAAACGCAGGTTTTTTTCTCGCCGACAAATGACCATTACAGAACCAGAATGACTCATACTCTTGAAGTGTCGCAGATTGCAAGAACAATAGCACGTGCATTGAATTTGAATGAAGATTTGACAGAAGCGATTGCAATGGGGCATGATCTCGGGCATACGCCATTTGGTCACAGCGGGGAAGAGGTCTTGAATGAAATTATGGCAGACGGCTTTAAGCACAGCAGTCACAGTGTGCGGGTCGTCACTGCGATTGAAAATCTTAACCTGACGGCAGAAACAATTGACGGCATAAAATATCATTCAGGTTCTTTAAAAATAGAAAGCAAAGCTTTTACTCTCGAGGGTAAAATCGTAAAACTGTCAGACAAAATTGCCTACATAAACCATGATATTGACGATGCAATAAGAGCCGGAATTATAAAAGAAACTGACCTTCCTCAAGACTGTACTAACTATTTTTCGCTTGACAGAAGCGAACGTATTACGAAAATGCTGCTGGATATTATAGAGAACAGTACGGGAAAAGATAAAATTTCCATGTCCGAAGAAACTTTCTTCTACCTTGACAAATTGAGAACATGGATGTTTAGCAATGTATACACAAACAGACTGGCTAAACACGAGGAAAATAAAGTATACGGGATTATCAGGGCTCTTTTTGAATATTATGAAAAGGAATTAAAATCCCGTATGGAGGGCGAAGAAGAAGCTCTCAAAAGAACTGTCTGCGATTATATTGCCGGTATGACCGACCGTTATGCCATTCAGAAATATAAAGAAATTTTTATTCCTCAGTCCATTCAAAACACTCACAGCGATGAATTTCTCTTTACTCTTGCAGAGCTGAACGGACTGGTTCCATATAAAAGTTAACATTATTAAAACTATGCTGTTGTTAGGTTTTTTGATTAAGTAACGAAATACAAATTGTTACGAACATGGAAAATTCTGTGATTATATGGTACAAATATGTAAGATAATAAGTAATTTAACAGGCTAATATCTGACTGGAGAAAAAAATGATTAGCATAAAAGACGTTGAACACGTTGCAAAACTGGCAAGACTGGAATTGACAGAAGAAGAAAAAGAAAAATTTACAAAACAACTCGGTGCTATTCTTGAATATGCGCAGCAAATGAATGAAATAGATACAACAGGAGTTGAACCTATGGCTCATGCTATTCCTGTGGTTAATGTTATGCGTGAAGATGTGCCGGAGTACAGACAGACAAAAGAAGAACTTATGGCGAATGCACCGGTTAAGGAAAACGGTTTCTTCAGAGTGCCAAAGATTAACTAGAGTATCGTGACAGGGAAAAGGGGTATTGTATGACAACTAAGTATATTTTTGTGACAGGAGGGGTTGTATCCTCTTTGGGTAAGGGGATTGTGGCAGCTTCTCTGGGAAAACTTTTGACTGCGAGAGGCTTTTCCGTTGTTATCCAAAAATTCGACCCCTATATAAATGTAGACCCCGGAACTATGAGTCCGTTCCAGCACGGTGAGGTTTTTGTTACGGATGACGGTGCAGAAACAGACCTTGACCTCGGACATTACGAAAGATTTACGGATACAAATCTCGGCAGAATAAACAATGTAACATCCGGTTATATCTATCAGACGGTTATAAAAAAAGAGAGAAAGGGCGAGTATCTCGGGGCAACAGTTCAGACTATTCCTCATATTACAAATGAAATAAAATCAAGGATGAAAAAGGCTGCAGCGCAGTTCAAACCGGATTTTGTAATCATAGAAGTAGGCGGAACAATAGGCGACATTGAAGGACTGCCGTTCATTGAAGCAATAAGACAGTTTCGTTCGGAGCTCGGGTACGGAAACAGTATTTCTATTCACGTTACACTTGTTCCATATCTTCCGACATCGGGCGAGCTCAAAACAAAACCCTCCCAGCACAGCGTTGCTGTTTTAAGAAGTTATGGAATACAGCCTGAAATACTTGTTTGCAGAACTTCTAAGCAAATTCCCAAAAAAGAAAAAGAAAAATTAGCCCTGTTCTGTTCTGTGCCGATTGAAGCTGTAATAGAATGCAAGGATTTGAAATCAATATACGAGGTGCCGCTGGCTCTCGAAGCGCAGGAGATGGCGCAGGTTGTGCTAAAACGTCTGCAGCTGCTTGATAAAAAGCCCCATCTTGAGCCGTGGATAAAGCTGGTTGAAAATATAAAAAACCCGAAAAAAACTTTTAAAATTGCAATAGCCGGAAAATATACAAAACTCTCGGATGCATATATTTCTGTTGTTGAATCTTTAAAACATGCAGGATATAAGCACAATGCACAGATAGAAATAAAATGGATAAATTCTGAAGATTGTGTTGATTATGCAAAAGCAAAAGAGGCTCTTAAAGATGTGGAGGGGCTTGTTGTTCCGGGCGGCTTCGGCATAAGAGGCATAGAAGGAAAACTCAACGTAATCAGATACGCAAGAGAAAACAATATGCCGTTTTTGGGCTTGTGTCTCGGTATGCAGTGTGCTGTTATTGAGTATGCAAGAAATGTTGTCGGACTGAAAAATGCAAACAGTACGGAGTTTGATGAAGGAACCCAGTATCCGGTTATAGATATAATGCTTGAACAAAAACATATAGACGGACTCGGCGGTACAATGAGACTCGGAAAATATGATTGTCACCTGAAAAAAGGCACAAAGGCATATAAAGCTTACGGTAAAGAAGTTATTGACGAAAGACACAGACACCGATATGAAGTCAATAATGAGTACAAACAACAGATTGAAGATGCCGGTCTTGTCTTTTCCGGACTATCGCCTGACGGCTCGCTCTGCGAAATAGTGGAATATCCTAAAAATGACTGGTTTGTGGCATGTCAGTTCCACCCTGAATTCAAGTCCAGACCCGAGCATGCTCATCCGCTGTTTATAGGGTTTATGAATGCAGTAAACCATAACCATAAAGAATAACAGGAGAAAAATATGAAAATTCTTATATCAAACGATGACGGAATAGTTGCAAACGGTATACGTGCACTGACCGAGGCACTGAGTAAAGAAAATGATGTGTATGTAATAGCCCCTGACAGAGAAAGAAGTGCTGCAGGTCATTCTCTGACGCTGCACACTCCGCTTCGTGTAGAAGAACTTGATCCGAAATTCGGTGCAAAGCGCAACTGGGTAACGACAGGCACTCCGGGTGACTGTGTAAAAATAGGTTTAAGCGCAATACTCGGGCCTGACGAAAAGCCGGATCTTGTTATTTCCGGAATAAACCACGGGCCAAACCTCGGCGCAGATATATTGTACTCCGGAACAGTCAGTTGTGCACTGGAGGGCGCAATGCTGGGATATCCTGCAATAGCTACTTCTCTTGCCGGTTTGACATGCGAGCTTGAAAACTTTAAGTTTGCAGCAGAGTTTATGGCAAAATTTGTTAAAAAAATTAAAGATGTAAATCTTCCTCCAAAATGTATATTGAATATAAACTTTCCGTCCTTAAGCGGTGAAGATGTGAACGGAGTCGCAATAACAAGACTGGGCACACGTATGTTCACAAGTGACTATGACAAAAGGCTTGACCCCAGAGGAAAAACCTACTACTGGCTTGCCGGTCAGCTTATTCAATATGATGAAAATGACGGAACTGATATAAATGCACTTCGTATGAACAAAATCTCCATAACTCCGATTACATTTGAAATGACGCAGGAAAACATTATGCCGGAACTGGAGAATGCTTTTTGTAAAGACGGTTCATGCGACTGGTTTTAATAAATAAAGATTATTTTTATATTACACAATTTTTGAGAGGGGCACGAAGAGCCCCTCTCAAGCTGAATAAAAAGCCTGAGAGTCTATCTCAGGCAGGGGTACCTAAATAACAAGAAATGAAAGTATTAGTGTAGAATTCTTTTTGTACCGTAGGACTTTTTTGCGGCAACGGGTTCATTCGCTTCAGTTTTTTGCCGTGCAGTCGTATGGTTTTTATGTGCTTTTTCGTTGTTTCTGTAACCTGTTCCGGCTCTGTAACCGGACATCATATACATCAGCGGCAGCACAGGCTCAATCCATTTGAAACCAGAAAGAACGCCGGCTGTAGCTATATCATCAGAGTGCATTGCTATATCCAGTGTTTCCGGTTTTCTTTCTGAAAAAAGATTTTTTTGTGATTTTGGAGTTTTGTCAAAAAAGGGGTTTATAAATTTTTTGCAAAGATAGTTTGCAATCATACTGCCGCCTAAAATACCAGTTATTGTAATACCGCTTAAAATTGCGGTCATTTTTTTTGCCGGAGTGAGATTTTTTATGAGTCCTTTTCTGTTCAAAGCTTCAATGGAAAACAGAGCTGCTCCGGCACCGACATTGCACAAAAAAATGTTGGCAAGAAACTGATATGCGCCTTCTTTAATTTTGTCTGCCGTGCGTTTAGGGGTTGCGGTTTTTGTTGCTCTATCTGCAGCAATCCCGCCTGCTACTCCTGCAGCAACCGGCACAAACCCGAGAAGCGAGAGCCGTCCAATCTCATCAAATATTTCTTTTGATGTGAGTGATTTGTTCTCTGAAAAAATTGTTTCGAAGAGCTTTTCTCTGATTTTATTATCCGGCAGATTTTTTATTAAATAGTCTGTTTCTGCTGGTGTGATAATTTTTCTTTCTGCTTTTTTCAGAATATGTTTTGCTTTTTCTTCAATATTTTTATTCTTTTCTAAATATTCTCTGACCGCTCTTTTTTGTTTTAGTACGGTTTTTATAGCATTCGTCGTTTCAATAAGCTGTTTTCCTCCGACTTTTATCATTTTCCCGCCGTATAAAAGCGAGGTTATGATAAATGAAAAAATAAATGTATTTTTTACTGCCTGTTTGGTTTTTTTGCCTTCCGGCTGTTTAAAAGTGTCGCAGGTGCCGTATGCTATGGCAGAAGCGGTCAAAAATGCCGGCATTTTCTTTTGCAGATTAAGCAGGATGTAGGGCTGGTCAATATATTTTGCTATAGATGAAATATGCATTTTTGTTTCCGTAATGTTAGGTATACCTAACATTACTATAATAGAATTTGTTTGTCAATCCTAACTATTGTGATGAAATATCAACTTAATATTCTACAGGCATGAACAGGACTGTTTAATTTTTCTGTGCTGCTGCGAATGCAACTGCTTTTTCACGGTCATGGGAAAGCGAGACAGATATTTCAATATTTTCGTTGCAGTTTAGAAGATTTACAAAAGGAGCCCCGTTTTCTTTTTTGAGAATTTCTATATCAGAATATTTTGGCATCTTTTTAACAAGACCGTTCAGTGCTTTTACAACAGCTTCTTTTGCACAAAAACGTGCTGCGAGATGTTTTGCGGGGTGTGAATTTGAAAAACAGTACTTAAGCTCATTTTTTGTATAAATTCTGTTCAAAAAATGTGAATCTTTTTCCTGTGTTTTGTTTTCAAACCTTGAAATATCTTCTATATCTACGCCTACCTGAAACATTGTTCCCCATCTTTGTTTTATTAGTTATTATACCTTAAATTTGAAAATTTACACAATGTAGAGCTTCTGACGTTATTTGAAACGTCAGGAATTTTTTAGAAAAACTCCGTAAAATGTTTATCAAATTTTACGGAGTTTTGTTTTTATCTTGTTTAAGTTCGAGCCATTTTCAGGAACATTTCGTATTCGTCAACAAGCTTTTCCATCGCTGCATACATGCCTGTAGACACATTCCATTGCCCGTGATCCATAGATTCCGAGTAAATCATATCAGCAAGATCTGGATTCAGCTTTTTCGCCCTTTCATACAACTTTTTAATTTGTGCTTCAGGAGTATAAGCCTCGTTCGCAATCCACGGTTTGCCTTCGAGAGAATTCATTAGTGCTTTTCCGTTTGATGAAGTTCTTGCATATTTTTCAGTAATTTGAGAAATAGCATCGAGCATTTCAGGTGAAACTTTTTCATCAAAATACATTGTAATCGGGTCATGACGTGTTAGCCAGCCTTCTGCTGTTTGAGGCGTTTTGTACATGCCTTTTGTAAAAACAGAATCATCCAATTTAACAAGACGACCGTTTTTGTCTACAAATTCGCCTTTCAACATGAGCCTATCAAGTTCCTGTATCATTCTTTTGTCTGCAACAACGTTTAACGAAACTCTGTCTTTCGCCAGTCGTCTACAGCCATTCTTAAATTGACGCCAAGACCATCCGTTACCCGGATATACAACTGAACCATTTGGCGGGTTGTCATATGCAGCTGCACCAATGTAATCTTCGAAATCCTCAACGTTTCCTCTATAAGAAGATTCAGGAGAATATTGCGCTCTTCTCAGATTATTATAGTTCTGGTTATACTCATTGAAAAAGTGTCCATAAGTTTCTTTGCCGTTGCCAAATTTTTCCTGTAGTTTTTTGGGTTTGAATTTGGCTGCGAAATCAGGCTGGGTAGTGTTCAATATCGTTCCGTTTGTTGAACCAACGTCTGTAATTACAATTTTTCCGTTAATTTTTTCAACCTTTAGATGTACACGGGAAACATATTCGTGCGGAATTCTTATGTCGTTAGGGCCGTTTACTGCTCTTCCTATGTAGAAACTGTCTCCGTCTTTCATATTTTGCAATTTGGTCCTGAAATCAGAGAGGTCTATGTCGACTTTGTTTGCAAGTCTGATTTTTGTATCAAACGTGACTTCAACCGGCTCGCCTTTTTTCATTTTTACATCCTGAACGGAAGAATTGACTTTTCTTGCCGCACCTGTACTCTGCTGTGCGTTTTTTGCCTGTTTGGCTTCTTCGGCACGTTTGGCTTCTTCGGCTTTTTTAGCTTCTTCGGCACGTTTGGCTTCTTCGGCTCGTTTGGCTTCTTCTGCCCGTTTAGCTTCTTCGGCTTTTTTTGCTTCTTCGGCACGTTTTGCCTCTTCTTCAGCCTTAGCTTTTGCATCATCAGCTTTGTTCGCTCCGTCTGCACCATCAGCGGCTCCTGCAGCTCCTGCTTCATCAGCTTGAGCCTGAGCTTTCAGTTTATCGAGTTCTGCTTTGTTTGCGCCGAGTTTGTTCGAATAATCGTCAAGCATTTTCGTGAAGTTTTTTCGTGCGGCTTTCAACTGGCTCATAGAACCACTTTGAAGAGCATCTCCGACATTAGCTACAGCCTTGAACAATTCGTCATAGCCCTCACCTATCCTGTCCGGATGGGTCATCAGAGACATTCTTCTCATGAATGTTTTTCTGAATTTCTCAATCTCAGCTTTACTCATCGTTGAGAAATCGACATTTGCCAGATCATCGAGAAGGTTCTGGTATTGCTGTTTAATTTCGTTAGCTGTTTCACCGTATTTGACTTCTTTTTCAAGCTGGTCAATACGTTCCTGACGCTGCTGTTTTGCATTTGCAGCTTCTTGAGCCTTTTTAGCTTCTTCGGCTTTTTTAGCTTCTTCGGCACGTTTGGCTTCTTCGGCTCGTTTGGCTTCTTCAGCACGTTTAGCATCTTCAGCACGTTTAGCATCTTCGGCACGTTTGGCTTCTTCAGCGCGTTTCGCTTCTTCAGCACGTTTGGCTTCTTCAGCGCGTTTCGCTTCTTCAGCACGTTTAGCATCTTCAGCACGTTTAGCATCATCTGCCGAACCAGTGTCATTAGCCTCAGCATTTTCATCGGGACGTTTTTTCTGACCTGTGCCCTGCGGGTCATCAGCTTTTGCGTTATGTGCCTCTGATTCTGCTCCGGTCTTTCCTGCACCATCTGCATTACCTGTATTTTGAGAGCCGCCGGTGCTTTCTGATGCGGAACCTGTTTCTGCCGGTGTTTTGCTGCCATGTGCGCTGCCGGACTGTCCTGCGTCAGGGGAGCCGGCTTTTGCCGGTACACCGCCTGTTGTGTTTTTAGCTTTGCCCATATTCTTCAATGCTACAAGGTTACCGGCTGCACTGAATACACACTGGAATACAAGACCGTTAATTGTGATTTCACCGGTCTGGCCTTTTTCGGCTGCAGCACCGATAATTACGTCACCCGTAATCTGACCGCCGATTTTGACAAAAGTTTTTACGTTTGCGAGCATTTTTGTTAATTTTGCACCGCCGAACATGGTTGCACCGTCTATAGCTGCATTTTTCAGGATAGTAAAGATTTCATTTTCTTGAAGTCCTTCTTCTGACGATACACGGTCTGTTGCATCAATCGCTGCACTTGCTGCTGCGGTGATACCGGCAGCAGCTACTACACCGACTCCGGGAATCAGCATAGAAAGTGCCGCTGCACCTTTAAGTATTCCTCCGGTAATCATTGCGCCGGTCTGCTGGGATGTGTTGTATTCAGCTACACGTTTTGCAATATCGTTTTTCACGCCGAAGGCTGCATTGTATGCATTTTCCGCTTCGGCTTTAAATGCTTCGTAACCCTTTCCGCCGGTTGCCTTCACCGTTTCGTTGTGCAAATTTTTACTGAATTCTTTTGCAATTCTGTGCAGTGCTTTGTATTTTTCTTCAGTACTTGCATTTTCATCAACGCCTGTGCTCTTAAGCGCATCATTGAGCGTTTGTACGCCTGTTTCACGGTCTCCCTGCCCTGCAAAGTCCGCAAATTTATTGAATAATTCGTTGTAAGTTTTTTCGCCGCCTTTAAGGTTTTCATTTTTGAGCAGGTCTTTTAACTGGGTATTGAATTGCTCTTCCATTATGTAATTCGCCTGTGCAGCGGCAAATTGAGCCTGTGTCTTCTGATATGCTTTAATCAGTGCGGGATCATAGTTTACGCCGAAGATTTCTTTGAATTTTGCTTTAAATTCCTCCGGTGTTTTTGCTGATTTGAGAACTTCAATCTGGTCTTTGTATGCAGCAATATCTTCTTTGACTTTTTCATCAAGGTTATCTGAACCGCCAAGCCATTTTATTCCTTCCCACAAATCAGCTATCCAGCCATCGTGCTTGAGCTGTTCGGAGAGAGCTTCTTCTGCTCCGCTTACTGTTTCTTCAAGAATGCCTATTGTTTCTTGCTGCAATTCTGTTTCCGGCGTGTTTTTAATTTCACGTTCTTCTGCTTTTGTTATGCTTCCTTTGCCCACAATACCGGTGGCAAGACTGTTAAAGATTGCGTCAAAATCTTCATTGTTTGCATACCCGTGTTTTAGCTTTATTGCCTCTGCAAACTCTTTTTCCGCCTGAGAGGTATCTATCCCGAGTTCTTTGGCTTTTGTAACAAGCTGGTTAAATATATGTGTTACCTTTTCTTTTCTTCTGCTGAGCTTCATTCCTGCTTCATCAAATATTGCTTCCGCAATTGATTCACCGGGTGATTTTTCCGCATATCCGAGCACAACACCTGCGACATTGTCTTTATTAATCTGGGCAATATGTCCGTCAAAAGTTTTGCTTGTGCCGATTCCGTCAATGTCGTCATAGATTTTTTCCGCAAGTTTTTTCCCTTCTTCATAGTGCTTTTTGTTTTCTTCGGCTTTTTGTGCGTCTGCTGCTGCGTCAGCTTCTGCCTGTTTGCGTGCTTCTTCCTGTTCCTGCGCAATACGGGCTTCTTCTGCCTTTCTTTCTTCTTCAGCTCTTCTTTCAGCTTCTGCTGCTTCGTACTGTGCAATCGCTTCTTCTTTTGAGGCTCTGCCTCTCAGAACTTTTTCGTCAGCCTCCATTTCTCTGGGGATAACGATTTCTTCGCCGACATTGAAATACCGGTTGTCTCCTTCGCCTTTTATGGCGTCAATATTTGCTTTTATCAGTGCTTCTTCCGAAACGCCGAAATTTTTAGCTATATCTTTTATGCTTTCACCGTTCTGGACAATTATACCTTTTGTATTGCCTTTTCCGTCGTAATCAAGTTCGTAGTTCTGTCCGTCTATATTTTTTTCCTGATGAAGTCTTTTTCCCTCAGAGTTCAGGGTGTTTTCTGTAAAAGAATTTTCGTCTCTGATAATCTGTCTTACTGTTCCGTCACGCTGGGTGATATTTATGACTGTCGGTTTACCGTCCTCTTTTATTGTTTCAACAGGTTCTCCGTCAGCTGTTTTTGAATATTCGGTTGTTCTTGTTATTCCGTTTCCTATCTTTTCTTTTACAAGCGTTTTTGTTTCTCTGCCGTCGGTAATATTATAGACAGTTGTTTTGTTCCCGTTTCTGACTGTTTTCTTTACGGCTTCACCGTTATTGTATTCTATGCGTGTTATCGGGTTTCCGCCTTCACCGCTTATGTTTTTTTCTCTAATTACGGATTCGCCGTTTTGGACGTTATAGTGCTCGGCTACTGCATTCCCGTTTTCGTCAAAATATTCTTTTTGATAAAGATTTCCGTTTGCATCTTTATGTTCAAAAACAGGGTTTCCGTTTTTGTCTTTTCTTTCGGTAACAGAGCTTCCGTCTTTGTTTACCCTTTCTACTGTTCCGTCTTCATAAGTGATGACTTCCTGATTGGCTTTGTTTATATAAGAGCCTGCAAGATCTTTTTCATCAGAAATACGGGCAAGAGTCTCCGTAAACTCCCATACGTCTTCTGCTTTTGCTTCACCTTTTCCGAGTTCGTTTTTGATAAACTTTTTCGTTTCTCTTTTTGAAAATACGGAGTTCTTTGCAGTATTTTTAACGTCTTTTAAAAAGTTTTCTACTTCTCCACTGCTTAGAACGTCGTTGTCATCACCATCGTATTTGTCAAAAATATTTTTTAACTTCTCATTCTTAATATCATCCTGGCGAATACCACCTTTAATCTGTGACAAATCTACGTTGTCACCTTTCTTTCCTAGTCTTAATTCATCCGACATGATTTCTTCACTCCTTTTTTGACTTGTACACTAATACCTTTTTTGTTTATATCGGCAATGGCTATGGATATCTTTAAAGTGTGGTTAAGACACATGTGTCTTAGAGGCTTGTTAGACAAGCCTCTAAGACATTGTAAAAAATTGTTAAGCAGCTATTACATCTCAAACTCTTATGCTTTTTACGTTTCTGTTTTTCCGGCGGGTGAAAAATTTGCTTTTGAAATTTACTGTTGCCGGATAATTATTAAACCTCTGCGCATTAATACTCTCCTTGAGGGGGATGCCGGTTATAAGATGCTCTATATCCTGTCGGGTGGCGTTAAAATTTATTTTTATATTATTATTAAAATATGTTGAAAGATTTTAAACATTATACGGTCATGGCAAATGAAGCCGTAGACATGCTAGATTGTCAAAACGGTAAAATATATGTAGATGCGACTTTGGGCGGAGGAGGACATTCAGAGCTTATCCTCCAAAAAATTCAGCCTGACGGCAGGCTTATTGCTTTTGATGTTGACAGTGACGCAATAGAATTTTCAAGGGAACGTCTTAAAAATTACAAAAATTTAACAATTGTTAAGGACTCTTATACAAATATTAAGAATGTTTTACATGATTTAGGCATTGAAAAAATTACCGGCGGTATAATTTTTGACCTCGGTGCTTCTTATCACCAGCTGACAAAGCAGGAAAGAGGATTTTCTTTTTCAAAAGAGGCTCCGCTGGATATGCGTTTTGACAGAGAGTCAGATTTCAGTGCGTTTGATGTGGTTAACAAATACAGTGAGGACGACCTCGTTCGAATAATAAGTGAATACGGTGAAGAAAGATTTACAAAAAGAATTGTAAAAAATATTATAAATTACAGAAAAAATAAAACTATAGATACAACAACAGAATTGGCGGATTTGATTGTGAAATCCGTACCTCATACAAATCAAAAAATTCACCCTGCAACCCGTGTCTTTCAAGCAATACGGATAGAAGTAAACCACGAACTTCAAAATGTAAAAAATACATTGAATGATGTGCTTACATTATTATCAGTTGGTGCTATAATTAGTATAATAAGTTTTCATTCTTTAGAAGATAGACTTGTTAAGCAAATTTTCAAGTACTACTCGGCAAATTGCAGATGTAAACCGACAGACCCGGTGTGTCACTGTAAGCCGCCGATGTTAGAATTGATAAACAAAAAACCACTATTGGCTACAGAATTAGAATTGAAGGATAACCCGCCTTCTCGGAGTGCAAAACTTAGAGCGGCAAGAAAAATATCGTCATGGGAGAACTAAATTGACTAGACCGGCTATTGGAAATTCGCATTACAATGTATATCGACCGAATACACAGAAAACTTACAACCAGAATCCGATTATTGACGGATATTTCCCCAAATGCAAAACATATAAGGAAATGGCAGTGGCTAGAGTGAACCGGACATTATGCTCAATTTTGATACTTTTTATATTGATTTCTGCTGTCAGTTACTATTTTGTAACAGCAAGTGAAGTTACACTAAACAAATACAGAAAACAGACAGTGTCGTTAAATGATGAAAATGTTGAGCTGCAGATTAAGCTTGATTATTTAAAATCTTATTATAATGTTGATAAAGCAATGCAGAAAAAGAACCTTTTGCATAAAGCAAAAAATGTAATTGAGGTGAAAGAATCTGCTGCTGTTGCATCTGCCCCTTCAAAACAGCTTCAAAAACCTACAAAAAAACCTTTCCAGTGGTCTATTGGTTATTAATATTAATTAGGGCTGATATTTAGTATTGTCTGTTATAAAAATCCTTTCTGTTTTTTCAGGTTGTTTTTGTGTTAAAATTTATTTTCGGGAGGCAGTTTCTTATGAATGAAAAAGAAAAAATGCTAGGCGGTTTGTTGTACGATGCGAACTATGAAAAGTCGCTGCAGGAAGAGCGTATAAAATGCAAGACTCTTTGCCAAAAATACAATAATATTTCGCCGTTTGAAACCGAAAAAAGAAAAAATTTATTAAAACAGATTCTCGGAAAAACAAAAGAAAATTTCTGGATTGAGCCTGCCTTCTGGTGTGATTACGGCTACAATATAGAAATCGGTGAAAATTTTTATGCAAATCATAATCTTACAATTCTTGATCCGGCTAAAGTTACTTTCGGGGACAATGTTTTTATCGGTCCGAACTGCTCATTTTATACACCGCAGCATCCGATTGATGTTGACACCAGAAATAAGGGGCTTGAATATGCATTTCCTGTGAAAGTCGGTAATAACGTATGGATAGGCGGAAATGTTACAGTTTTGCCCGGTGTATCAATAGGTGATGGTTCGGTTATTGGTGCAGGCAGTGTTGTTACAAAAGATATACCGGAAAATGTTATTGCAGCGGGAAATCCCTGCAGGGTAATAAGAAAAATTACAGAGCTGGATAAAAAAAGATTTGAAAACAAATAAAAATTAGTTTGCAAAAAAGAAAGTTGTTATCTGATGGCAGTTATTCAAAAAATAGGTCAAAACACATTTAATAAAACAGGGTTCAAGCTGGTATCAAAAATTACTGATGTTCCTGTCAGGCAAAATAAAAGATTAAATTTTTGCGACTGTGTGGTGCTCGAAAATACAGAGGGCAGGAAAATAAAAATATATTCACAAAAAAACAGAAACGGGCGGCTCATTAAAAGAAAAATTCTGGACGAAATTTCAGGTTTGAAGAAGCTGAGTTTTTACAAATGGTTTGAGCCGCTAAAAATCACCCCAAAAAACAGGTATGTGTTAAAATATAATCCCAATGCCTTTACAAATTCGGGTTTGCGGCGTCGTGATGTATGGATGCGTCTAGATGTACAGGATGAGTCGACAGATATTTTAAAAACAAAATATACAGTCATAGATATCAATAATCCGACAAAAGCTGTCACAAAAACTGTTTCTCAGGGAAGCGGAAGAAGTGCCAGGCTTGACGAAAATGAAATTTCTGAAATCAGAAACGGCAGGGTCACAAAAAAACTTTCGTCAGTCGCTGTCAGCCGTCCCGGTGAATTGAGTGAAACAATTTATAAGGAAGGGGTTAATATATCAGAAAATAATTTGAATAAAATAACATCGTTTCCTTATTTTTATGCGATGTTAAAACACCCTCTTGATTTCGTACATGCCGCAAAAACACGTGCTCTCTATAATCAGGGTGTTGATATGAATGTTCCTCTTAGGGTTATTTCAGACCCGAAAGCAAAGTATTCTGCACTTTTTGATAAAAATAACCGAAAAATTTTATACATAAAAGAAGATTTGTTGTCTTCTACTCCTGCGCAAATTGCTCCGGTTCTTGAACATGAAGCCCGTCATGAATGGCAGAGACAGCTGGTTCAAAAACTGGAAAATGGCGAGCTTGTTAATAAAAAAGAAATACAACAGGCAAAAGAATTTAAGCACAATTTAGAAAATTATATAACAGAACGTTTCGGAATGAAATTGTATGAAACCCAGCCTGTTGAAGCTGATGCAAATGCGGTATCCGACAAAGTATTTGATTCAATGTTTAATGATATTAAGTATATTGGAAAGATTTTTGACAAAGCCCGTCTTTCAACTTTCGGTCTGTAAAAGGTTTTTGGGGGGATAAGACTTCAATCCAGTATTTTGACAGTAGAACCGCTGCCCATGTTTCTGTTTAGATAGTGCCCTCCTCTGTTTCCCATGTAATAGTCCTGTATGCCGCTTGCATCCTGAAAATTGTCATACGGCATAAACACAGGCGGAGTGTATCCCGTCATCTGACCTGCCCCGAAACCGGTTGAGAGCATATCAAAGAAAAATCCCAAAATATTTCTTCTCGGCTTTTTGTAATTATTGTATGTATTGTAGTTTTGCTGCTGCTGCGCCGTGTAAACAGGATATGCATTATAGTGGCGTGCTGCGCTTTTGACTACATCGTAGCGTTGCTTTATATTTCCGCTTTGCATTGCGCCCAGCATTTCTTTTTCGAGCCGTGTTATTCGTTCATCTATATTTTCATACTCAAAGCTTCGTCCGAGAATTTTATTCTCGATTTTTGCAAGTTCTTTCTGATTTATATTATAAACAATAGCCGGATCTACGTTGTTCAATATATTGTCCATCCTGTCTGCAAGTGTCATATTCTCGAAAGTTCTTCTAAAAACTTTTTTTTCAAGTCGTTTCAGTCTGTCATATATATCCTGATTTTCGTAAGTCCGGTTGAAAATTGTATTTTCAAGACTGCTGATTTTCGGGTAGCTTCCTGTTGCGGGAGGAGACTGTGCGGCTGATTTTTCTGTTTGGGTTTGAACTGCATTTTCTTTCTCTTTTACCGGCTGCAGCGGGGCAATAGTAGGTATCCTTGTTTCAGGATTAAGCATACTTGTTGTCCTGTTTATTGTTGTTTGTGAGGGATAGTAGTTTGTTGTTCCGTAAGCAGGCATTAACGGGGGAATAGCAGAGTAATTTCTGTAAGGAGAAAACATTTTTCGTTTTAAATTTTTAAACTTTCTTCCGGGAATAAAAGGCGGAACTGTTCTGCCGTATGGAGGAACGCCATATGCGTAAGGATATGGTTGAACAGGTGTATATGTCTGTATTTTATAGGCTTTAGCCGGCAGTGAAAAAATCATTATTACAGAAAAAATTATCAGCTTTTTTAGCATGAATCGGCCCCTTCTTGTGCTTGTATTTTTGAGGATATACAATTCTTTCTGTTTTTGCATTAGCCTTATATCTCCGGTTGCGGCTAATTTTTATTTATAAAGAAATATCCCCCGGTCTGAAATTTTTTCCGGTGTTCATATAAATATTAAAAATACAAATTAAGTTTTGCTTAATCAGATTGTTGTAACCGTAATTCTATATTTTTTGTACTGTAGATAAATCCAGTCTTTTTTGAAGCTTTTTTATTCTTTCCTGATTATTTCCTTTGTATTTCAGCCATGAGATTTCAAATTCAATTGCTTTAGAAATAGCTGCGGAGGAATTTTCCAGTGCTGCTTTTGAAAATAAAATTTTCCTTGTTTCAAATCCGCTGAAAGAAGGATAGTCAAGAGACCGTAAAAAAGCTGCAGATTGAGGATTCATTCCGCCGCCGATGATAGTTTTTTTAGACTTCATCCCGCATTTTTGACATATAACTTTTGCAACTTCAAGGCAGTCCCGTGTTTCGGGAAAATCGTTGTTAGCTCCTAACGCACGTCCAAAATCTGTTCTTCCGAATACTATTCCGTCAATCTTTTCAAATTCCGGACTGAAAATAATATCATTTAGTGACGCAAATCCGTTTACTGACTCGATTACAATAAAAAGCTCTTTTTTCTCAAGACTGTATAATTCTATACCGTTCAAAAATTTTTTTACTGCATAACAGGATTCGGTCATAGGGGCTGTAATAATGTCCGTGTCGAGCTTTTCTGCTTTTTTTATATCCGAGTATGCAGAAACTCCGCCAAGCTTAAGTTCAAATTTCAGACCGGTTTTGTAAGCAAGATTTCTAAGTATTTCAGCTTCATGATATTCAGCTGCTTCTTCTTCGAATTCTGCTTTTACCGCTGCAGCACCCAGTCCTTTAAGTTCTAACAGTAAATTTTCAAGCTGCTTTTTTTCTGAGTTAAACATGTATAAATACTAGATAAATTGACACAGCTTGTCAAGAAGCGATGTTTCTATAATCTTAAAAAAGAATATCAGACTTATCCGGTCTTTAAATTTGGTCAAAACATTTATTATGAAGTGTATATAAAATTATTGTTTATAAGCACTGGCTTTTTTTTATAAAAAACTATATAATATAACAATAAGGAATATATAAGTATGTTATTTAAGCGAAAATGTAAAATTACGTTTATAGCACACGGCTCGACTATATATACTGATGAGAACCGGCTTTCGGATAATGAAAATTACCCTCCGCTTAATGACAAAGGGCGGGAAGAAGCAGAAAAAATTGCTAAATGGATAGTCCGTCGTTCTCCCCGTGTGGATAGAATTTATACCAGCACTGCACTCCGGTGCGTTCAGACTGCCAGGGTTATTTCGGAGTATTACAAAAAAGATTTTGAGATGATTTCATCTTTGCACAATAAACGTGCCGGCATGTGGAGCGGATACAGTTTTGATGAAATAGAAAAAAAATATCCGGAGATGCTTGAAAAATATCACAACAAACCTGCCAGTTTCTGGCCTGACGGCGGTGAAACATTGCTGGATTTGGATTTTCGGGTCAGGGATATTATAGATGATCTGGTTGAACAGAACCTTACAAAGCGAATAATAATTGTCACACATCCTGATATTATACGTGCGGCAATCAGAAATGCAATGGAGTTGCCTGTGGAAAATCAAAACAAGGTTTTTATTCCTCCGGGAAGTGCCTCTCAGATAAATTATTATCTGTCGTGGAAAACTCTTGTCTATTCAGGACATCTCCCTCTTTAGGCTGCATTTTTTATTAGCTTATTCACTATTATAAATGTATGAATACATTTGCATTTATCCGGTGAATATTTTAAGATATATATACAATGAATAAAATAAAAAATAAGAGAGATTTAGGCAAAAACATTAAAAAGTTCAAAAGAAACGGCAATCTTCAAAAAGCTATTGAATACTGCCAGTTTGAACTTGCCAATGACCCGACAAATCCGGAACTTCATGTGAAACTCGGAGATTTGTATCTTGAATGGCATCTGGATATTCATCAGGCACGCCAGTATCTTGATGAGGCCATTACGGAATATCAGCGTGCTCTTGAATCCTACATTGATGCGGCTGAAATATACTACAAAATAGGCATGGCTTTTTATTACAAAAATGAGATTGACCGTGCAATAAACTATTTTAACCTTGCGCTTGAAAAGAACGAAAAAATGTCGGATGCATATTATATGCTGGCTGTATGTCATACTAAAAAGGCTCATTTTCAAGATGCTCTTGAATATGCTCAAAAAGCTATTTCAAAAAATAAATTTAAATCCTCACGTGCGCATTTTCTTATCTACAATCTGATAAGAATCATGTCTGTTAAAAATTTCAAGCGTACGATGCGTAAATATTATGAGTTCTGGATGTCTGTCTTTACTCTTCCGTTTGACAGAGATGCCGTTAAAAATGTTATGAAAATGCTGTCTTACCTCTCTTTTCTTCCTGTGTTAATAAAAGGCTGGTATATGGTTGCAACCAGGGGCGTGATGGAGGCTATAGATATATACAAAGAAGCTCTTGAAAAAGCCCCGGGGTTTATACTTTTATATTGCCTTCTCGGTGATATATACAGAGTTATCGGCAGATTTGAGGATGCTATACTTGAATACAAAATGGCAATAATGTTTGACAGTCTGAATATTACGGCCTACCGCTCGTTGTGTGGCGTTTATGAGGAACTCGGGGATTTTGACAGTGCGATTGATACTTATAAAATTTTAATTGAAATACAGCCGCATGCTGCGGAATTATACAGCAATCTGGGTAATATCTTATATCTTAAAGGTGAAATAAAAGAAGCAATCAACTGCTACCAGAATGCTATTACTCTTAATCCGGCACCAGCCTGGACAAGTGTCATTGCCCAGACTCTCGGATATGTTCTTCAGGAGGCGGAAAAAAATACAGACGCTGCAATAAGTGCGTATCAATGCGCTTATCTTTTAACCCCTACTGATATAGATATTTTTGTAAATTTGGGAAGTGCATTTTACGACAAACAGGAATATAATAATGCGCTTACCGTTTACAGGCGTGCGCTCGAGCTTGATCCGTCTAATGCAAAAATTCACTGTAACCTTGGCTTCCTTCACTGGGGCAAGGGTGATATTGCCGAGGCAATGAAAGAGTATGAGCTCGCTATCAAATTCGACTCCACATACGATATTGCATATAATAATCTCGGGGTTATCTACCTTGACGACCTCGGTCGTGTGCAGCCGGCTATTGATTTGTTTAAAAAAGCTATTGAGTACAATCCGAATTATGCACTTGCGCATTATAATCTTGCCCGCTCCATTGCTATTACCGGCGACAAAATTGAAGCAGCAAAACTTTATCAGATTGCAATGGATTTGAATAACGTCACAAATGAGCTTGATCCGCAGGAAATAAATGAAAAAATCCAGAATTTGTTTGATTAGTTCCTGGTTGTTGATATGAGGTTTCTATGAAATTTTTGTTCTCTCACAGGAATTTTCCCGCACAGTTTAAGCATATAATAAAAGAACTCGGAAAAAATCCTGAAAATGAGGTTGTTTTTCTTACACGTGCACGTAATGACGAGTGTGTAACAGGCGTTAGAAAAATTATTTATAAGCCTAAAAGAAAGGTGCCTGAAAACTGTCATTCATATTTGAGGCAATATGAAGAAGCCGTTATTCACGGTCAGGCAGCCGGCGGTGTCGCTATATCGCTTAGAGACTCGGGTTTTGTGCCAGATGTAATATTTGCTCATGCCTGGGGAAATTCACTTTTCTTTAAAGAAATATATCCGGACGTGCCTTTGATAAATTATTGCGAATGGTATTATAACTGGAAAAACTCCGATGCTGATTTTGAAGGAGTGCAGCTAAATGATAATCAAAGAGCTTTTATAAAATCAAAAAATGCCGGTATGCTTCTTGACCTTGTTTCTTGCGATGCTGCTGTCTGTCCGACGGAGTGGCAAAAATTACAATTCCCTGAAATATTTTCCAATAAAATTAAAGTTATTCATGACGGAATAGACGCAGATTACTTTGCTCCGGATTGCAGCGTAGAATTTAAACTTGAATGCGGACGAATTCTATGTGCAAAAGACGAAGTATTAACCTATGCAACAAGGGGAATGGAACCCTACAGAGGCTTTCCTCAGTTCATGCGTGCATGCGAAAAACTGCTGAATAAGCGAAAAGATTTGCAGGTGGTGGTTGCAGGGGAAGACAGGGTCTGCTACGGACAAAAAGGTTGTTCATACAAAGAGAAAATGCTTAAAGAACTGAATATTGATATCTCTCGCGTTCATTTTACGGGCAAACTTCCGTACGATGAGTATAAAAAACTTTTACAAATATCCTCTGCGCATGTATATCTGACATACCCGTTTATTCTGTCCTGGTCTTTGCTTGAGGCAATGTCATGCGGATGTGCAATTATAGGTTCAAAAACTCCTCCTGTTGAAGAAGTTATTATTGACGGTGATAACGGCCTGCTTTGTAAGTTTTTTGATGTTGATGACCTGTCTTGCAAAATCGAATTTGCTCTTGATAATCCTGAAAAAATGCAAAAAATAAGAGAAAATGCAAGAAATACTATACTTGAAAAATATGATATAAAACACACATTGCCGGAAATACTCGATTTGCTATACAGTACTGCAGGTAAATAAATTGTATAATTTTGTTTAAATTTATTACAATTTTGATACAAATTTTAAAAATTACTGTTGACGTGCGATTATGTTTAATATAAGTTAGATAATGCACTAGCGTGGGGGCACGTATAGGTGTTAGAATGTTCGGACTTTGTGTCCGGATTTCTGAAAAACGGTGAATGCCGGTGTTAAGATAATTGATTGCCGCATATAAATTTACCCCCGCATACTGCAAATAATCACGAAAAACAATAAGTTGAAAGCAAAGGAAGTATAACAAATGAGTACATCTCAAAAAAGACAAAGAATCAGAGTTTGCTTAAAAGCATATGATCATAAACTTATTGATGTTTCAGCAGAAAAAATTGTCGAAACAGCTAAAAGAACTGATGCAAAGGTGGCAGGTCCTATTCCTTTGCCGACAAAAAGAAGATTATATTGCGTTTTAAGATCACCTCACGTGGACAAAAAATCAAGAGAACATTTTGAAATGAGAATCCACAAAAGAATTATAGATATCTATGATCCGACACAGCAGACTACTGAAGAACTCAGCAGAATGGATTTGCCTGCCGGTGTTGATATTGAAGTAAAACTCTAGGATGTGCGAGAAGGTTTTTTCCTTCCCTCACCCGAATAACGAAACTAATAACACATACAATTGAATATAGATTGAATGTGATCTACAGGGCCCGAAACAAGAGCCCGGAGGCATCCCTCCGAAACAAGTAACTAGGTAGCGCTCACAAGGAGAAAGGTAAGAAATGACCACTAAAGGAAAATCTTCCAGATTGGGAGTAATAGGTAAAAAACTTGGAATGACACAGGTCTTTGATGAACAAGGGCTTGCTATTCCTGTCACAGTTATCAAAGTTGATCCTTTAACAGTTACTCAGGTTAAAACTGAAGAAACTGACGGATATAATGCTATTCAGGTCGGTTTTGAGCCTGCAAAGGAAAAACACCTTACAAAAGCTCAAATCGGTCACTTTGCAAAAAACGGACTTGATAATTTCAGATATTTACAGGAATTCAGAGTTGAAAATTCCAATGAATATAAAGTAGGACAAACTATTGATTTGTCGGTTTTGGAAAACATTGAAAAAGTTGATGTAACCGGTAAATCTATTGGTAAAGGTTTTCAGGGTACCGTAAAAAGATGGAACTTCGGCAGAGGTCCAATGGGACACGGTTCCAAAAACCACAGAGAACCCGGTTCTATCGGTGCAGGTACTACTCCGAGCAGAGTTATTAAAGGCAAACGTATGGCCGGAAACATGGGCAACGAAAAAGTTACTATTACAAAACTTACTGTTGTTAAGGTCGACAATGAAAATAACCTGCTTCTCGTTAAAGGTTCTGTTCCCGGACCGGAAGGTAAAATGGTTACGGTCGTTCCCGCAAGAACAAAATGGAATTAACGGGTTACTCCCAAAAATATAATTGAGGTTATAAAAAATGACAAAAGAAGTTTCAATATTAAGTACAAACGGAAATGCAGTAGGACAGATTGCGCTTGATGAAAATGTATTCGGCGTTGAACCCAATCTGCATGTTATGCATCTTGCTCTCAGACGCCAGTTGAACAACGGCAGAGCAGGCAATGCTTCTACAAAAACCAGAGCTGAAGTTTCAGGCGGCGGTAGAAAGCCCTGGAAACAAAAAGGAACAGGCAGAGCCAGAGCCGGTTCTATCAGATCACCTCTGTTTGCCGGCGGCGGTGTAATCTTTGGACCTAAACCAAGAGATTACAGTTTCTCTATGCCCCAGAAGGCAAGAAGACTCGCTTTGAAATCAGCACTTTCTGCCAGAATTGAACAGACAGTTCTCGTTAAAGATTTCTCTGAAATCAAAGAACCTAAAACAAAATTGATGGCAGAAACACTCAAAGCATTAAAAGTTGAAGGAAAAATTCTTATTATTGCAGACGTAAAAGCAGCAGAAAATGCAAATCTTGAACTTTCTGCTAGAAATTTACCAAATGTAAAAATCATTCTTCCTTCCAACCTGAATGTAAAAGACTTACTGGAAGCAGACAATGTAATTATTACAGAAGCTGCTATTAATGAAATAACTGAAAGGTTGTCAAAATAATGAGCAAGATTAAAAACAATACTGAAAGATTATACGACATCATCAAAAGACCTATAATCACAGAAAAATCCATGGAAGCAACTACTCTTCAGCAATACACTTTTGAAGTTTTAAAAGATGCAACAAAAGTTGAAATTGCTCAGGCAGTGGAACTTGCATTCCCCGGAAGAAAAGTTACTAAAGTTAGAACAGTGTATGTTCCATCTCATGAAAAAAGAGTTGGATATTCAACGGGACGCACTCAATCCGGCAAAAAGGCTATTGTCACTATTGAAGGCGAACCTTTGAATGAATTAATCGGTGCTTAACGGTGGCTGCAATGCCGATGGTTAAGTTAAAACCCTAGGAAACAGGAGCAAAAAATGGCTATAAAGAAAATTAATCCTACATCACCGGGACAAAGAGGAATGACTAAGAGCGATTTCTCTGAAATCACTGCGTCAACTCCCCATAAACCGCTGGTGAAAGCACTTAAAAGAACAGCAGGAAGAAATAATACAGGTAGAATTACCTGCCGTCACAAAGGTGGCGGTGCAAAAAGATCTTACCGTGTTATAGATTTTAAACGTGAAAAATTCGGCGTGCCCGGTGTTGTAAAAACTATCGAATACGATCCGAACCGAAACGTTAGAATTTCACTCGTATACTATGCTGACGGTGAAAAAAGATATATTCTTACACCACAGAATTTAAATGTCGGCGACACGATTGTTTCAGGTCCGAACGCTGATATAAACACTGGCAATGCTCTTCCGCTTGAACTCATTCCGTTAGGTACAATGGTACACAACGTTGAAATGATTCCGGGCAGAGGTGCAAAACTCGTCAGAACAGCAGGCGGTGCTGCGCAGCTTATGGCAAAAGAAGGTAATTACGTTACACTTAAAATGCCCAGTTCTGAAATGAGAATGATTAGAAAAGAATGCCTTGCAACAATCGGTGTTCTCGGTAACTCAGAGTTCAAAAACCTGTCACTCGGTAAAGCCGGACGAAAAAGATACCTGGGTATCAGACCGACTGTCCGTGGTGTCACAATGAACCCCTGCGATCACCCGCACGGCGGCGGTGAAGGTAAAACAGGTCCCGGCGGACACCCGAAAACTCCATGGGGCAAACCGGCTCTTGGTTACAAGACTAGAAAAGCTAACAAACATTCTGACAAATATATAGTCAGAGGTAGAAAACGTTAATAAGTAAGGAGATAATGAATGGCTCGTTCGCTAAAAAAAGGTCCATTTGTACAAGAATCACTTCAGAAAAAAATCGCTAAAATGAACGAAGCTGGAGAGAAAAAAGTAATAAAAACCTGGTCAAGAGCATCAATGATAGTACCTGATATGCTCGGTCACACAATCGCCGTACACAACGGTAAAAGCCATGTACCGGTTTATGTTACAGAACAAATGGTAGGTCATAAATTAGGTGAATTTGCACCTACAAGAATGTTTAGAGGCCACGCAGGCCAGGATAAAACGGCAAAAAGGAAGTAAATTATGCAAGAATCAATGGCAAAACAAACGAATATACAAATGCCTGCCCGTAAATTACGCCGTGTAATTAACGAGATAAGAGGCAAATCAGTCTCGGAAGCAGTAAGAATTCTGAAATTTATGCCGTATTTTGCAGCAAGAGTGGTCGAACAGAACTTAATCGCCGCTATTGCAAATGCCGGTGAAAAATTCGGTGCAAGCGCAAGCGACTTAAAAGTTTCAGAAATATTTGCAGACGAAAGCAAAACTTATAAAAGAGGTAAGCCGAGAGCTCAGGGAAGAATCTACAGAAGGCTAAAGCGTACTTCTCATTTGACAGTAAAATTAAGTAGTAATAATTAAGGAGGCTTACCTTGGGACAGAAAACACATCCAAAAGGATTTAGAGTCGGAATAATCGAACCTTGGGAAAGCACATGGTTTGCCAAGAAAAAGGATTACCCCGAATTCGTATCCGAAGACGAAAAGATTAGAAAATATATCAAAAAAAGATTATACACAGCCGGCATATCAAAAATTTTGATTGCCAGAAAAGCTCAGAACGTTAACATTACTATCGTCACTGCAAAACCCGGTATCGTAGTCGGAAGAGGCGGTCAGGGTATTGAGGATCTTAGAGTTGACGTCGCTAAATTAATCAAAAGAACTGTTTCAATAGATGTTGTTGAAGTAGCAAGAATTGATGCGGATGCACAGCTTGTTTCCGAATCTATCGCACTTCAGCTTGAAAAACGTATTGCATTCAGACGTGCTATGAAGCAGGCTGTTCAAAGAACTATGAGATCCGGCGTTCAGGGTATCAAAATTATGGTATCAGGACGTTTGGGCGGTGCTGAAATAGCAAGAAGCGAATGGGTTAAAGAGGGAAGAATCCCTCTGCAGACACTGAGAGCTGATGTAGATTACGGCTTTTCTGAAGCTGATACAATCATGGGTAAAATCGGTGTTAAGGTCTGGATTTTTAAAGGCAACCTGATGCCCGGTGAAAAAGCTGACCAGAACGTAAAATCGAAAAAAGCTACGGGTGCTGAAGAAAAGCCACTTGGCGGCAGAAGAAGAAAAAAAGCCGTTCAAACTGAAGAATAAGTAAAATAATTAGGAGCGAAAAACAAAAATGTTAATGCCCAAAAAGACAAAATATCGTAAAAAAATGAAAGGTAACAGAAAAGGTCACGAGACACGTGGTACAAAACTTGAGTTTGGTACATTCGGTTTGATTGCGTGTGAGCCTGCATGGATTACCTCAAGACAGATAGAAGCAGCAAGACGTGCAATGACACGTAACATTAAAAGAGGCGGTAATGTCTGGATTAAAATTTTCCCTGACAAACCTATAACTGCAAAACCTGCAGAAACTCGTATGGGTAAGGGAAAAGGTTCTCCGGAATACTGGGTAGCTGTTGTTAAACCTAACAGAGTACTGTTTGAAATTGACTTCCCTGTTAAGGAAACAGCTATTGAAGCACTTGAACTGGCTGCACAAAAACTTCCTATCAAAGTTAAAATTATAGAAAAAGAAGCCCGGACCGAGGCTTAATCCATTGCGGATAAACCTCGCCCCGCCGTATTAAAATACGGAAATAAGGAATAAAGGACGAAGAAATGAAGTTACAAGAAATAAGAGAAAAATCTATAGATGAGCTTCAGGAACTGATTAAGGATTCAAAAAAACAGCTTTTGGATTTGAGAATGCAAAAAGCATTGCAGAAACTTGAAAACACAGCTGAAATCGGAAAACTCAGAACCGTAATTGCTCAGGCTAAGACAGTTATTAAAGAAAAGTCAGAGGTAAAATAAGATGCCGAAGAAAGAAAAACAAGGTGTTGTTGTAAGCAACAAAATGGATAAAACTGCTGTTGTAAAAGTAGCAGAATATAACAAACACCCTAAATACCACAAAATTATCGAAACAACAAAGCACTATAAAGCACATGATGCAGAAAATTCTTGCGGAATAGGTGATGTAGTACGAATAGTTGAGTCAAAACCCGTTTCCTCCGGAAAACGCTGGTGTGTTTCGCAAATTGTGGAAAAAGCTAACTAGGGTTTTGTGTCCGGCGTGCGTGTGCCGCCTGCCGTTCAAGTCGTCATAGAGGACGGTAAAAACTAATATTATGACGGAATTTCCTAGAAGAAAAATAAAAGGATAAGTAACAATGATACAACCAGAAACCAGATTAGTCGTTGCCGACAATACAGGCGCAAAAGAACTTTTGTGCATTCGTGTTATGGGCAGTTCAAATAAAAAATATGCTCACGTCGGAGATGTAATCGTAGCTACTGTTAAAGACGCTACTCCGAACATGGCTGTTAAAAAATCAGAAGTTGTTAAAGCTGTTGTTGTCAGAACAAAAGCTGATATCAAACGTGCTGACGGCTCTGTTATAAGATTTGACGAGAATGCAGCCGTTATTATCAACAAGGACGGAAACCCCCGTGGAACACGTGTTTTTGGTCCTGTAGCAAGAGAACTTCGTGAAAAGAACTTCATGAAAATTATCTCCCTTGCGCCGGAAGTTATTTAGTGTTCAACGAGATTTGCGCACTGAAAACTTCTAAAATTTCCTGATAAATCAATAATTAAGGATAAAGAAAATGAGAAACACTAAAAAACAAATTGAAAAACATGATTTGCATGTAAAAACCGGTGACAGAGTTATAGTCACAGCCGGCAAAGACAGAGGCAAAATCGGTAATATCAAAAAAGTTATTGCATCAGAAAACAAAGTTGTTGTAGAAGGTGCAAACATGATTAAAAAAGCACAAAAACCGAATCCGATGGCTGGAATTCAGGGCGGATTGATTGATATCGAAGCACCGATGGATTCTTCAAAAGTTATGCTGTATTGCCAGAGCTGTGAAAAAGCTACACGTGTTAAACATGAAATCGTTGACGGTAAAAAAGTCCGTGTTTGTAAAAAATGCGGCGAACATATTGATGCATAATTAATAAGTATGGGCATCTTGTTTGATGTATAATCTGTACATAGAATGAAGATGCATTCTACGAAAGGATAAAGAAATGACAGTAACAAAAGATTTAAAAGTAAAATACAATGAACAGGTTAAAGATGCACTAAAGTCACAGTTTGGCTATGACAATGTGCACCAGATACCAAAACTTGAAAAAATTGTTATAAATATGGGTGTAGGTGAAGCCTGCCACAACTCGAAACTTGCAGAGAGCATAGTTTCACAGCTGACAAAAATTGCAGGTCAGAAAGCTGTTATCACCAGAGCAAAAAAATCAATAGCATCTTTTAAACTGAGAGAAGGTATGCCGGTTGGTGCAATGGTTACACTCCGTGGCGAAAGAATGTACGACTTTCTTCAGAAATTGATTTGTGTTGTTCTCCCGAGAATTCGTGACTTTAGAGGTGTATCCTCTAAAAGTTTTGACGGCAGAGGCAATTATACATTAGGGTTAAAAGAGCAGTCTTTGTTCCCTGAGATTACATATGATGAAGTTGATCTTGTAAAAGGTATGAATATTTCTATCATCACGACTGCAAAAACTGATGAAGAAGCCAGAGCTCTTCTTGCAGAACTCGGAATGCCTTTCAAGAAAAAATCACACAACTAAGCTAAAAGAGCATAAACAACAACAATTTAAAGCCGCCGTACCGGCGGAATAAATACAAAAAGGAGAAATTAATCGTGGCTAAAAAAGCAATGATAGCTAAAGAACAAAGAAGAGAATTACTCGTTTCAAAAGGAAAATACCCGAGAGTAAGACTCCATAACAGATGTTCTGTATGCGGACGTCCTCACGGATTTCACAGAGATTTCGGTCTTTGCAGAATCTGCCTGAGAAAGATGGCGCATGAAGGCTTGTTACCCGGTGTAGTTAAAGCAAGTTGGTAGCAATTTGTTCTTGACTATACTGCTAGACAGGCGGGGGCTGCATTTGCGGCTCTGACGTTACGGCAGGCATAATACCTGCTCCGTAAAGTTTTAGTAAGTAGTAAGGGAAACTGTTTTTTAAAAGTATCGATATGGCTTATACTTGTAAAAATTGTTCACCCGCAGGAAAAAGGAAAATAAAATGTACACAGATCCGATAGCAGATATGCTCACAAGAATCAGAAACGCAAACATCGTTTCTCATCCGGAAGTTGAAATGCCGGGTTCAAAATTAAAACTAGAACTGGCAAAAGTTTTAAAAGAAGAAGGATATATTGCTGATTATAAAGAAAAAGAGTCAGGAAAATTCAAAGTTCTTTCTATTACATTAAAATATGATGAGAACAACAAACCTGTAATCTCTAACTTAAAAAGAGTTTCAAAAACAGGTTTAAGAATATATTGCAAAGCTAAAAACCTTCCGCAGGTATTCGGCGGTCTGGGTATAGCAATTATTTCAACAAGCAAAGGTCTAATGACTGACAGAAAAGCCAGAAAAGAAAATATCGGCGGTGAAATACTTTGTTATGTATGGTAAGTCTTAGTACTTTCATATGTTCTTGTAAATCTATTTACAAAAAAATTGTACAATACACTAGATAACAATAAATTGGAGATATAAAAATGTCACGTATAGGTAAAAAACCTGTTGAAATTCCGGAAGGCGTTGAAGTAAAAGTCGACGGTCAGGTAGTTACGGCGAAAGGCCCGCTCGGTACAGAGACTGTCACTGTATGCCCCGAAATTTCCGTAAAATTAGAAGATAATCATGTTGTTCTTGCTAAAGTTCAGGATGACAGAAAATCACGTTCGCTCTGGGGCCTGTCAAGAACTCTTGTTAACAATGCAGTTCAAGGCGTAAAACACGGCTTTGAAAAGAAACTCGAAATCAATGGCGTCGGCTACCGTGCAAATATGGAAGGCACTACACTGAACCTTGCACTCGGCTATTCGCATCCTGTTAAAGTTGTTCCTCCTCAGGGTATTACTATCACTGTTGAAAACAACACAAAAATCACGGTAAAAGGTGCGAATAAGCAGCTTGTCGGCGATGTTGCCGCTGAAATCAGAGGAAAGAGACCTCCTGAAGTTTACAAAGGAAAAGGTATCAAGTACGAAGGCGAACACATAAGACGTAAAGCTGGTAAAACAGGTAAGAAGTAAGGCTAAGTAAAATGAGTATAAATCCTATATCATTCGGTAAAATATTTGTAATTCGCTATAAAAAAGGCGAGAATACCACTCAGAAGCAACTTGATTTACGTATGGAAATTGATCACAGAAAATTATTCGAAGAATACTGTGACCGAAAAATCGAGAAAATCGAAACCAGCTACAATTTGTGTCCTGATGCCCGTTTACGTATATCTCAAAATGGTATAAGATTTTTTACCGACAACTCATACAAGGAATACTCAATGCTTAAGAATATTGATAAAAGTGCTGCTGAACAGTACGCAGACAAAGAAGCAATTCGTTTATATGTTGAAGTATAATTAGTAAATGCCGGCATAAGCCCTTATAGAAACTTTGAATAAAATCAAATTTCGAAGTAAGAAGGCTTCGGTGAAAGGAAAGAAAAATGATTAAGACCAAAAACAGAAAAGAGCAAACTAGAAAAAGACATCAGAGAGTTAGACTGAAAATCTCAGGAACAGCAGAAGCTCCGAGACTGGCTGTTTACAGAAGCACAAAACACATTTACGCACAACTGATTGATGACGTAAAAGGTGTCACTATCTGCTCGGCTTCTTCAATTGATAAAGACCTGAAAGCAAATCTTGCTCACGGCGGTAATATTGAATCAGCAAAAGCTGTTGGTGAAGCAATCGCTAAAAAAGCACTTGCTGCAGGTGTAAAGGATTGCGTTTTTGACAGAGGCGGTTTTCTCTATCATGGAAGAGTCGCAGCTCTGGCAGATGCGGCAAGAGAAGCAGGCTTGAATTTCTAATAATAATTTTCCAATCCAATAAAAGCCGCAATTAAATATTTAATTGCGGCTTTTGCTTTATTAAAGTATCATTTTACAATATAATATTTTTATCATTGCTACCTTGTCCTTCTCTTTTGGAAAGGATTGTACGTGCAAAATCAGCATCTTTTGCAATCTGGATTTTTAACTCATATGTGGAGTCGAATTTTTTCTCATTACGAATTTTTTGTTTAAAAATAACTTTTGCCTCTTTGTTGTAGAGGTTGCCGCTAAAATCGAGAAGAAATGCTTCTACAATCATTTTTTTTCTGTCAGAGACGGTCGGACGCATTCCATAGTTTACGACAGCCCCGTATTTTTTGGAATCCACTTCTACAATCGCAGCATAGACTCCTCTTGCGATTTTAATAATATCCTCCGGATATTCCATGTTTGCAGTAGGAAAAGAGAGTGTTCTTCCGATATGGTCGCCGTCTTTGATTTTTGCTTTTATGTAAAAATCCTGCCCGAGAAGTTTTTTTATGTCAAAAAGCTGACCGTCAGAGATTAGCTGCCGGATTTTCGTGCTGCTTATGAGCGTATTGTTAAATGTGATAGGCGGGATTTCGAAAAATTTATACCCGAATTCTTTCTGGTAATTTTTGAGTAAATCAGCGTTGCCCTGACGGTTTGCGCCGAAGTAGTGATTAAAACCCGTAGTGATAAATTCAGGATGGAAAGTGTCAATCAATATGTATTTAAGGTAGTCATATGCCAGTAAATCTGCTATTCTTTCATCGAATTCAAGCATGTAAACATAGTCGGCACCTTGCTGTTCTATGAGAGAAATCCTGTCTTTGGAGGATAAAATATATTGCGGAGTTCGGTTTTGCAGGTAACACAGAGGATGCTCCCTAAAAGTCACGACAGCAGAGCGTAATCCATTCTGGCGTGCGAGGTTGACCGTATTTTTTATTACGACTTTGTGACCTTCATGCACCCCGTCAAAAAATCCGAGACAGATTGACAAATTTTCTTTTTTTACAAGGTCAGTAAAGATTTCCATGCTACTATCTTAAATAATCACAGGTTTAATTTCAACTTTTATACAAAAGTTTAATGTCATGATGAATAAATCCTCCAAAAAGATGATTATGCGATTTGAGAAAAATGGTATTTTATTAAAGAAGCTGGAACACAATCAAGAAAGGCTAAATATGGACAAATTAAGTATCGGCAAATTCAACTTTGGAGTTATCAAACAGCTTTCCGGCACAAAGAAAACGGAAGCACAAAACACGACCTCGGCACAATCAAATCCGTTTGGCATTAATTTTAAGGGAAATGTCTATGCGGCTGACGTGTTCGAATCATCAAAACCAAAAAATGCTGCAGGAGCAAGTAACGGACTAATTGGCAAAGCTGCTGAAAAAGCTAAAATGTTTACAAGTACAATTGTTGGCGGAATTAATTCTTTTAACAATTCCTTGAAATCAAGATTTAACACAATTATTTCTTTCGGTAAACAGGTAAAAGACAACATTGCACAAAGCTGGGAAAATGCAAAGAATACAAATATTGAATTTGACTTCAACGGTTTAAAAAATTACATTTCTTCAAAATTTGATTATTCTTACAGTGTTTCCAACTTGCAGAAAAAACCTGTTGTACAGCTTGAAGAAATGTTACTGAACGAATTATCAGCTTAGGAGAAAGAAATGAACAACAATAAGAGAATTAACAATATTATAGAAGCACTCGGAAAACATGAGGACATGGATTCCGTACGTGTACTTGAAGAAATCGGTACGAATTCCAGTATCGATGAAGTTAGAGAAATGACGGCACAGGCTCTTATCAGAAAAAATTGCCCTGAGTCATTGAAGGTTGTTATTGCAACAGAAGGTAAAGGTATAAACGACCTTTCTGCAAGAGTAGCAATGAGTGCAATAAATGAACTGCTCTCACTCGACGACAAATCACAGGCTCTTAAGGTGCTTGATGAAACTATGGAAAATGCAGAAAAGCAGGAAATAAAAGATACTGCACGTTCTGTAAAAACATTGATTACATATTCTGTTCAATAGAATATTTTAATTATATATAAGATAAAAAGAAAAGGCTCCTGAAAGGAGCTTTTTTTGTGTGCATTGTTTCATGTGTGTCTCTGCTTAAAATATCTTTATATTTTTTTTTGTAAATAGCAAAAAAATTTTTGTGTGTGCTTTATTCGTTTAAAGGAGAATAAACTTATGTTTAGAATAAAACCGCGCATTTCATCGACCCCGGTACGGTCAATAGATAGAGAAATTGAACTGGCAAGGGCCAGATATGAAAAGTATCTCGCAGATTCCTGTGATAATTTTTGTGCAATGCGCAGTAATGTTCAAATAAAAGACCCTCATACGATGGCGGGAAATGCTTATTTTGAGCTTAGAGAGCACATAAACCCGTTGAATGAGCTTGCAAAAAATTCAGATAAATACATAAAAATAGAAGATGCAAGAGCTCTCATAAGAGACGATGAGTTTGCTTCTCCCGTGATTGAAAATGAGTTGTCCCGACAGATTCTTATTACGGCTAAAGACAGAGCAACAGGCAGTGAAAAAACCGCATTGATTGACAGGTTTAAAGAAAATAATTTTATAAAAAAAGTTTTTGAAACAGTTGAACAGCTGGTAAAGTGAAGATTTTCTGCCTTTTATTTTCATAAAAGCGGCAGCGTGCGTTTGTCAGTTTTTTGCTGCGGCAGAAAATTAAGTCATTTCATGAGTTTCATTTTCAATCAGTGTTGTTAATAAATCATGGCTCAGTGTGAGCGGATTTTTTTGACAGCTGCACCCGAATTCCCATTTATGCAAATTATTAACTTTTGTAAACAGTAGGAATGCTTTAGTATAAACGGTTTATAGAAAAATTCAATATTTTTTATATACAAAAAGTCAATTTTTATATACTTCACGTTTTTATTTATATACGAGAGTATAAAATAAGAAAGAGAGCAAAAAAATGAGCACAGGTGTAGTTGCATATCTTAGATCAAAAAATATTCCGATTACGACAAAACTTCTTACAATGATTGAAAAAAATCAGGATGAAGCAATAAAGCAAATCTCAAAAAAATACGGAGATTCTGCAAGCGAAATTATAAACTTCAGTGAAAATAATGTTAAATACAAAGAGGGCGACAACGGTATAAACCAGGATGGATTTGTTCACAGTCAGTCTTCAAATCAACAGCAGTATGCAAATGTTAGTACATCTTTTGCAACAGAAAATAATGAAGAAAAATCTAAAAAAGAAGCAAAATCAGAAGCAAAAGCAGCACGCTCGGATGCAAAATCAAAAACAAATGAATCCGGTTCTGCAAAAGAACAGGCTGCAAAAGCAGAGGAAACAAATAAAAAGACAAAAGGTGTAGAAAAATATACTGAAATCCAGCAGCTTGAGCAGGCACCGGAACTTGAACAGCCTGAAGAGCTTCAGTCTGCAGAGACGGCAGAAACGCCTGAAATAGTTCAACTGAACACACCGGCTGTCGGAGACCCGAATAACTCGCAGGCTCCGCAGGCACAGGTGCCAGAACTCACACAAAATCAAAAAGATAACAATATAAAAAATCAGCTTGGCTCATATGAAAGACAGGAATCCAGCGGTATACAGTCATATACATCAGAGCACGGTACATTTTCAATGAATATGAACTCCGGTCTTTCCGCAAAAGCCTCCGGTGACGCTTCCCTTCAGGATATGATTGCTTATGGACAGCAGAAAGCGCAGGCTGTACAGGATATCGATACAGGTGTAAATACAATATCAGAGGGTACACAGCAGCTTCAGGATGGTGCCGGTCAGATACAAAATGCACAGCAGCTGGCGACAGAAGCAGTTAATCATTTGAAAAATTCTGTTCAAAGTGCAGCCAATGCAGTAAAAGAAACCGGAGAAGGAACAGCTGATACGGGCAAAGCTGCTACCAAAGTTGCAACTGCCACTACTAAATCGGCTTCAGGAACAGCCCAGTTTTCAGCAGGGTGTGCAGCAGCTGCAGCAGTGTTTGGTGCAGGCGCAGCAGCAGGATTATTTGCAAGTGCCGCAAAATTCTTTACAGGAGCAGCCGCTGATGCCGGTCAGGCAGTAAAACATTCAACCTCTGCAGCAAAACACTTTACAAAAGCGACACAGGAAACACAAAAATCGGTTAAAGAAAATACTCAAGCCGGTCAAAAGACAACAAAATCAGTAGAAGAAAACAAAAATGGTATACAGAACCTGACAGAAGGCGGAAAAAAAGTCGTTGACGGGTCAAAACAGGTAAACACGGGAGTACAAAATTTGTCTGTTGCACAGAACGGTGAACAACAGTCTGCACAGAGTGTAAATAGCTCCTATTCTCAGGCTAACAGCTACTTTTCTACTGCATTTACAAGCTGGAACAACATGTCCAATCAATTATCCGGTATAAATAGTGCAGTTGAAGGTGCATTTAATCTGGTCGGAAAACAGGGGCAAACACACAGCCTCCAGACCGGTAACTCTTTTTCACAGAACTCCGGCTTCGATACGACAGCAATGAGCGGTGCAACGTTGCAGAGTCCTGTTCAACAGTCCCAGCAGAATCAGCAGGCTGAAAAGAAAGATGATAAAGATAACAAAAACAATAAAACCGATAATAAAAACGGAAAGAACAATGCCGTAAACCAGAATAATAATCAAAACAACCAGAACAAAAATACAAATGTAAAAACAAATGTTGATACAAATGTGAACACACAGACCCAGTCTCAAACTGTTCAAACTCAGGCTTTCAAACCGGAGTTCACAAATCCGTTTATGGGATAGGGATATGAGGATTACAGTAATACAGGGAAACGTTTGGAATTAGGAATGCCCCGCAAAAAGCGGGGTTTTATTTTTTTTGATTGTATACGCATGACGGGTGTTCAGGGATAGCATTTCTAATCCTTTTAATAAGTTCGAGTGAATGTATTTACAAAGGCTAAAAGTGATACTTAATTGTTAAATATTTAATAATTGTCTGTTCGGGTGGTTGTAAACATCTGTAAAAGTTAAAATTTCTGAATATTTTAAGTATTTGTATAAAAACAAGTGGTTACTGTTGATCATATATTGGATTTCTCAGCCACGGGACTATTTTTTTGAATTTAATCTTTAAAGAAAATTGTTCATTATTTATGCAAATCAGAGTTTTCTACAAGTCTGTTTTAAAATTGATTTCATCAGATTTGCAACTACTCTCTTCAAAAAGTTGAAAAATATTTAATATTAAAACTTTAAGTTATAAAAAATACTTGACTGATAGTTATACTCAGGTGTTAGCATATAAATTAGGTTACAAAAATTATAAAATCTTGCATAATAAGCTTTTAGCAGGACAGAATAGAGGTTTTGAATATGAACAGACGTGAATTCATTAAAAATTCAATACTGGCAGCAAGCGGTGCTGTGCTTCTGAGCGGCTGCACTTTTAAAACATCGGCACCGGCTGTTACGGGAGGTGTTGCAACGGCAAAGTTTAAAGACATATCTGTATCAATGCTCGGGTTCGGTGCAATGAGACTTCCGACCGATGCAAACGGAAACATAGACGATGCACTAAACAAAAAAATGGTAAAAACCGCACTGGATGCAGGTATAAACTATTTTGACACAGCATATATGTATATGAACGGAAAGAGCGAAAGAGCAATGGGAGACGCTCTAAAACACTATGACAGAGATTCTTTTAATCTGACCACAAAAATGCCTGTCATGATGCTTGACAGAGAAGAAGATGTTGAAAGAATATTCAACGAACAGTTAGAACGCTGCCGGACTGACCATTTCGATTTTTATCTTGTCCACTGCTTAAACAAACACAACTGGGAAAACACAAAGAAATACAATGTTATCCCTTTTCTTGAACAAAAGAAAAAGGAAGGAAAAATAAAATATCTCGGTTTTTCTCATCATGACACACCTGAACTTTTGCAGGAAATTATTGACTATTATGATAAATGGGAATTTGTCCAGCTGCAGATTAATAAAATAGACTGGAAGTCCTGCCGTGGAGAAGAACAGTACAATATAGCAAGAAAAGCAAAACTTCCGATTATAGTAATGGAACCCTTAAGAGGCAGTGCTCTGGCAAATCTCAACGCAGATGCAACCAAAATTCTGAAGGATTACAATCCTGACGCAAGTGCTGCGTCATGGGCTTTCAGATGGCTTGCCGGTCTGGACGGAATATTTACTATGCTGAGTGGTATGACAAAGCCCGAACATCTCGAGGATAACATAAAAACCTTTAAAAACCTGAAACCCCTCTCCGAAGAAGAACAAAAAGTCTACGACAGAGCACTCGCTGCACACATGAAATCACTGGCTATCGGCTGTACGGCGTGCCGTTATTGCGAATGTCCTGTCGGAGTCGATATAGCAAGCATCTTTTCGCTTTATAACCAGTATAAACAGGATACAACCGGAATGGGTAAAACAGGATTTATCAGTCATTACGGGGCATTGAGAGAAAATGAACGTGCCGATAAATGCATAAAATGCGGTCTGTGTAAATCAAAATGCCCGCAGCAGCTCGATATACCTGCACTGCTCGCAAAAGTTGACAAAGAATACAAAGCTCTTACGGGTGCATAATGTTTAAAAATTTTAAAGGAAACAAAAAACCTTATTTCATCAGACTTTCGGCTGCTGCTGTAATGTTTGTTATTACAATACTGGCTTTCCTTCCGGTTTGTAAGCCGTTAGCTTATGTCCTGCAGCTGAATTTTGGTGCAGCTGCAGCAAAGCTGATAGCTGATTTTTCAATCATAACGCTTTCAATTGTTCTGGTTAATCTGCTTGCAGCATTTGTGTTCGGACGGTTTTACTGCTCTGTCATCTGTCCGTTCGGGGTTTTGCAGGACATAATAGGTAGCATATTCAGAAGAAAATCAGGCGCACACAAAAACCATTTTTACATCAGATACACAATAGCTGCACTTTGTGCTGCTCTTATGCTCGGCGGGGTTAGTGCTGTATTGAGGTATCTTGACCCCTATTCAAATTTCGGAAATATTTTAACCGGATTTTTGAACATAAAAACAGCACCGGTTCTGACATTTTTACCCCTTATTGTTATTGCGCTGCTTGTTATCCGGCAAAACAGGATTTTTTGTACAACAATCTGTCCTGTCGGAACTGTTCTCGGGCTTTTCTCTAAATCCGGCATATTTAAAATGTATATTTCTGAGGAAATCTGCAAAGGCTGCGGGCTGTGTGAAAAAGAATGTCCGGCAGGTGCAATTGTGTCTAAAGAAAAATCTCTCGACAATGAACGGTGCATAAGATGCATGCGTTGCGCTGCAAAATGTCCCGGGCATGGAATACTTTACGGCACTCAACATGAGAAAATTTCATTTAATCCCTCGAGAAGAAGCTTTATCGCTGCGGGTATAACTGCAGCAGCTGCAATAGCTGTTTTTGCAAAAGGTAAAGATGCTGTTTCTTCAATTATTGAGGGTTTTAAAAAACGTCCGGTATGTCCTCCCGGAGCAGGTTCTCCCGAAAGATTTGCACAGAGTTGTACGAACTGCGGGCTTTGCGTAGAGCACTGTAAGGGAAAAATATTGAAAAAGCCGGATGCGGAATATGAAACAGTCCATGTAGATTTCAGCTGCGGGAAATGTGAGTTTGACTGCAAAAACTGTTCTGACATCTGTCCGACAGGCG
This sequence comes from Candidatus Gastranaerophilales bacterium, assembly GCA_944323735.1. Taxonomy (GTDB): domain Bacteria; phylum Cyanobacteriota; class Vampirovibrionia; order Gastranaerophilales; family Gastranaerophilaceae; genus CALUPY01. The sequence continues at coordinate 67,193 of CALUTO010000002.1, read as the reverse complement.
CAATCAGAAAAATGTCACTTGAAGAAAAACAAAATTGCAGAATAGGGCTGGTTAAACTGGATTATGAAAAATGTACAAAATGCGGACTCTGTGCACATATCTGTCCAAAAGACGCTTTTTCGCACAAATCCGGTGAATCTCCTGTCTACAATGCCGCAAAATGCATCGGCTGCGGTGCCTGTCAGAATATTTGTCCTTCAGGTGCTATAGAAATCATTTCCATAAATAAACAAAGTCAGATATAATAATGTATGAAAAACTCTTCCTGTTATAATGACAAAGGGATGCACAAAGTTAAAGGAGAATTCTATGTCAATTGGTTTTACTGAAATATTGTTAATATTAGTTGTTGTTTTACTTCTTTTCGGTTCAAAACGGATACCCGAACTCGCAAAAGCTATGGGAAAAGCCGCATACGAATTTAAAAATGCAAAAGAAACCCTGAAAAAAGAAGCACGGGAACTTTCTGAAAACGCACAAAAAGCAGCGGAAGCGGAAGCACTCAAAGATGACGAAAAAGTCAGAGGATAATACACAACAAACTTTTCTTGAACATCTTGAAGCACTGCGCAGTATGCTTATTCATTCGCTTACTGCGGTTGCTGTTATGTCGCTGCCCGGATTTTATTTTGCTCCGAAATGCATTGATTTTATCATAAAAAATTCCCTGCCTGAAAATATCAAAAATCTGCATTATTTTTCTCCCATGGAGGTTTTTGTAATCCAGCTGAAAGCAGGGCTTGTCATTGGTTTTATACTCGCATTTCCGTATATTGTATATCAGGTGAGAAAATTTGTTCTGCCTGCTTTATATGAAAATGAAAAAAAATTTCTGGGTTGGCTTTTATCATTAGCTACGCTGCTGTTCGCTGCAGGAAGTGCATTTTGTATTTTCTTGATTCTCCCTTTGATTATGAAATTTTCCGCCTCTTTCTCCTCGGCGCAGCTGCAGCCGACTCTCGGTCTGGAAAGTTTTATTAATCTTTCTGCTGCAATGATACTGGCTTTCGGACTGATGTTTCAGTTTCCGCTTGCAGTGCTTATATGTGTAAAATTCGGATTTATAAGCATAAAAACACTAAAAAATTCCCGACCGTATATAATAGTCGGGATTCTTGTCTTAGCGGCAATTTTTACGCCACCTGATATCGTAAGTCAGCTTATGCTCGGTATTCCTACCTGGCTGTTGTTTGAAGCCGGATTGTTTGCGGCAGGGATTATTGAAAACTCGCAGGAGTGAAATTTTCAAACATTTCCTTAAACATTTTATAAGCTTCTTCAGGATTATTTATGCTCTGAACTTTTTTCTCCATAGGACAGATATCTGTTCCTGCTCTGTTAATAATATTATCCACGACTCTGTCTGCACGGTATTTTACATGGTTTCGCTTAAAAACTTTGACTGCAGATTTTGAGATAGTCGGTGTGTACACCTCTTTCACCTGACCGTAAACAAGCAAAAGTGCAGAAGCTTTTCCGACTATTTTATCTGCAACGTATGCACCCTGAAAGTCATCATTTTCAAGGTAGTCGACAAGCGGTTTTATCCCTTTTCCATTGAATACAGATTTTTCACCGTTTTTGAAAACAACCAGTGAATGTTCTTCCAAATCCGCTCTCAATTCGGATTTTGATGGCTTGCCTCCAAAGGCAAACGCACATGTTGCAAACAAAACAAAAACACACAGGACCAAAACAATCTTTTTCATATAAATCTCCTTTTGTTATTATGAGTATTGTAGCACAAGTGTGTAATTTTCAAACGTATCTTTCCATAAGTCAGCTGTCTGTATAATGACATAAAAATTAGTTGTTTCCGGAGTTTTTAATATACCGGATGACAAAAAACACTCCGGCATGTTATCAGAAAAGATACTTTTACAATAATTTTTTTGTAACGGCGGTTTTTGAAAAAATAAAAAACATTATCGCAAAATCTGTAAACTTAAACAAAAAATCGGGATGACAGGATTTGAACCTGCGACCCCCTCGTCCCAAGCGAGGTGCGCTACCAAGCTGCGCTACATCCCGAAATGTTTACTTTTTTAATTAACAAACCAACTTAAAGTTTAGCAATAACATGCAGGAGCGTCAAGCTTGCTTTTTGCTCCCTTGCTGATTGCTATCATTTTTATATATCAATTAGTGTTTTTTATACAATTCTCAAAAATAGTTGGTATTACTGCATTTTTCAAAATTTTACAATTTCTGTGTTGAAAAATTCTGTGACTTATGTAACAATTATGTAACAAATACTAATAAATTTTGTTAAATTAACAACAAAAATTTTTTCTCGATTTATAATAATTAAATCACATCTAACACAAAAATGAGTTTTATTTTAAAACAGATTGGGAAATAAATGAAAATAGATAATTCACTCTATTATAATTCGAACCATCTTAGCAAGTTCAAACAAAAGCACACGGGTACTGATGAGTACAGCACTGTGCAGAGCTCCGGAGGGCAAAGAGTGAAGTTAAAAAATGCCGCTCTCTATGAAAACAAAACAGGTGTGTGCCTTGAAAACAATACTGTGAATAAAAATAAACAAACGACCGCTGGAAAAAATCCGAGCGGTCGTTTGAGTTTTAAAGCAAATCCGAATTCTTTTGCAATGAAGCTTGCAAAATCAAATGCCTTCAACCTGACTCTTGATATTACTCAGAAAAATTCACTTGTTGCTGACGCTTTATTTGCTTTGTTTCTAACCTCGGTGCTTAGACCGGCGATGTTATTTTTCATGCCGACAAAAGGCGATGACAAAAATAATGACAAACGTAAAAACGAATATCAGGTTGCTCATTCTGTTGCGACAGGTATTTTAGGATTGGCTACAAGCGTTGCTGTTGCTGTTCCTGTAAAAAATGCGGTTAATAAATTCTTAAACAAAGTTAAAACAGATTCAAAACTAAGAAATAAATTTTCATACATATTCCTCACTCCAGAAACTGAATCAATGTTTAGGGAAACAGCCGGAAGAATTCATCAGCCGGTATTTCTACCGTTGAGGGCTATGGCGACTATAGCAATTGTGCCTCCGCTTTTAAATATTTTAGGCCTTAAAAAACAGGGACCGGTTAAAGCTCCTGACAACAATCCTATGTTCAATGAGTACTCTGTTTTAAACTTTAAAGGCAGCGAAACATTTAAAGATGTTGCAGGTATTTTGAATAACAAAAAACAGCACAGTACAGAGAAGAAGAATATTCCTTCCTTCAAAGGCGGTGCTGTTGACTTAATGGCAAAAGGTATCGGCGCAGCTGCAGGTACAGGTTTTATGCAGAAAGTGGTTGAGCTTCTTGCTAAAAAAAATGGTTTTCCTCATCTTATAGCTGCAGAAAGTCTTTTGTTATCCGGTTTTTATATGCATGAAACGGCAAAATCTAAAAAGATTGAACCTGATCAAAAGCAGCCTATGATAATAAATCAGGGTATTGTTGCTCTTGCCTGCACGGCAGGTGCTTATACAATTGACGGCAAAATCAAGATAGCAATTAAAAAGTTCCAAAATACTTACACAGAAGCCTTCAAAGAAATGAAAGCAGCAAAACATGCAGAGCTTCTGGAAGAAATGAAATATTCTTTTAAAAATGCTGAAAAAGTTACATTTGCGGAAAAACGCAAGTTTGTTGAAAACTTTATAAAGTCGAGCACTGCAAACAAAGTTCTATCTCCGGGACAACTGGCAAAAAGACTGGATGGTATTAGCTTCCTTAAATCAACAGTAATTTTTGCTTCTATTTACAGATTTTTCGGACCGGTTGTGCTGACACCTGTTGCAAACTGGATTAGCAACAGATTTCAGCAGTCAAAATAATTTATTTATCATCTTTTTGGACTAAATCATCCGGAGACATTGTCCACACCTTGATATTGTATTTATTTGCAACAGTTTTAACACGTTGTAAATATTTGTCGTCAGTTTCTTTGTTTTCTATAATGAGCACAATTCCAGGCTTTTTGTGTACTACCGCAGCATAATACAATGACTGACCGATGGATTCTCCCCATTTTCCGGCAAAATCAAATTCTACAGCATGTGAATCTGTCAGGCAGTCAATCCTCGTTTTGTCAAAAAGCCTGACTTCTGTTTTTCCGTTATGTTTTTCGCACCAGCTTGTCTGATAATCTTTTTCATAGAGTTTCTTTTCAGGAAGCGGAAAATTCTGCGGTTCTGCATTTACATGCAGATATGTACAGAAAAATAGTAATACAGCCAGCACTTTTTTCATAAATTAATACTCCTTTTTTCTAATGCTCACTGTAAAATTAAACATAAAACGAATTTTTCGGGATATTAGACAGGTGTGCAATATTTTTAAGGTAAAATTTTTTTAACAGGGGGCTTATAGCTTTGCTATACAGATTAAATGATTGGTATTGACTACGATGACGAATTCTCTGATTTTTGAAAACTCATTGACAGAAGAAAAAATCATAGGGATATACTCAAGTTCCTGTTAAAAAGAATTAAGATTTTTTCTGCTCAGGGTAAACTTGTATACATATTCCAAAAACAATTGCTTGATTTTAAAAAATGTCTATGGTAATTTAATAAATGCAAAAGCAAGGGCTGCTAGCTCAGGTGGTTAGAGCGCACCCCTGATAAGGGTGAGGTCGGTGGTTCGAGTCCACTGCGGCCCAGATAAAAAAAGACAGGTTTTATACCTGTCTTTTTTTATCTCTGTAGTATGACGAGAAGCACCATTTGTGGTTCGAACGGATTTCCGTACGGACGACACGACCAGAGGGAGTTAGTCCGGTGAGCGAGGAAATTGAGCCGGCTTGTGCATAAGCACAAAAGGCGAAACTTTCCGAGCGTTAAGGAAATCCAAGACAGTCCACTGCGGCCCAGATAATACAATAAGAGCCGAAAAGGCTCTTTTTTTAAACGGCTTTTTAAGTTCCAATCTGCGTTTCCGGCGATTGAAAATTTTTAATCAAATTTTTAAAAATCGCTAAAAGTCTTTTGTACTAACTATTTTCAGAGTTCGAGTCCATTTTGGAGTCTAATTCTTTACAAAAATCTGGTGAAAACACCTTCTGTATAAACTCTACAGGGATTTCTTTTTCTGCAATTCTTGCAAATACTGAGTAAAGTCTGGCTCAAAGCAAACTTGTTTCTTCATACGAGTATTCTTTGTCATCAAATTTTATAATCACACCTATGTCTTTTGATTTTCTTGGCATGTCTTTTTTATAATAATAAATTTTCAAAAGTAAAAAAAATAAAATGTCATCCCGAATTTATTTGCCAAAGCAAATCAAAATTTTTGTCGTGTTGAACTTGTTTCAGGATCTTAAAAATTTTGTGTGAGCCTGTTCTTACGAAGTGCAGCATCTTACAATCTTTGAGTTAAACTCATCGCTGGTAAGACCCTGAAATAAATTCAGCGTGACAGCAAGTTTTAATTAGAATCCGCAAGTTCGGAATGACAGTTTTTTAGTTATGACTGTTAAAAAAATAATGTTATAAAATTGTTTAAGGTGTAGAGATTTTAATAAATGAAATAAGCAAAAAAAATTGAGTTTACAAAGAAAATATGTTTTGTATATAATTGGACTATGCTTAAAGATTATATATTGGAACTTGTGGATGGCGCAGTTCAGGACGCTGTCAGAGAGAATAAGTTAGGGAATATGTCGGCGGATGATGAGTATATTCTGTCTCCTGAAACGCCAAAAAATGAAGAATTCGGAGATTTTGCAGTAAACGTATCTTCTCTTGCAAGACTTGCGAGACTTGCTCCGGCTGTTATTGCACAGAATGTTGCAGAATATATTAAATGTTCTGATATGGAAATTAACACAGTAGCCGGATTTATAAACTTCAAACTCGGAAAAAGTTTTCTTGAAACGATTGTTGCAGATATTTTAAATGAAAAAGCTGATTTTGGAAAAAACAATTTCGGCAGCGGGAAAAAAGTTATACTTGAGTACGTTTCCGCAAACCCGACCGGCCCTTTCCACATTGGACACGGAAGATGGGCTGCTATGGGCAGTGCTCTGGCAAATCTGCTCAAATTTTCAGGATATGATGTATTTCAGGAATTTTACATAAATGACGCAGGAAATCAGATTAAAAATCTTGGGAAATCGCTGCATATAAGAGTTCTGCAGGAGCTTGGAAAGAAAATTGATTTTCCGTCAGATGAAACAGAAAGAAAAAACTATTATCCCGGCGAATATCTTATTCCTGTTGCGAAACAGTTTATTTCAGAAAAGCCGGATGAAGCAAAAAAGCTTGATGAAAACTTAACACCGGAACAGCTAAAAAGCCTGTCAGACTTTGCAAAAGCCAAAATGCTTCAGATGCAAAAAGATTTACTTGACGGTTTTAATACTCATTTTGACAACTTCTATTCAGAAACAGAACTTCACAAATCCGGAAAAGTTGAGAAATGTGTAAATCTTTTAAAAGAAAAAGGTCTTTTGTATGAAAAAGATGATGCGCTATGGTTTAAATCATCAGACTACGGTGATGACCAGGACAGGGTAATAAGAAAATCCGACGGGTCAAATACCTATCTGACAGCAGATATTGCATATCATCATGACAAAATCCAGCGGGGCTTTGATAAACTTATAAACATCTGGGGGGCAGACCACCACGGTTATGTAGCAAGAATAAAAGCTTCAATAGAGGCTCTCGGTGACAATCCGGATAAGCTCGAAGTGCTCTTAGGCCAGCTGGTAAACCTTGTAATCAAGGGTGAACAGGTCAGAATGGGCAAAAGAAAAAACATGATTACGCTCGAAGATTTGATTGATGAAGTCGGTGTAGATGCGACAAGATACTGGATGATATTAAGAAGTATTGACACAACGCTTGATTTTGATATTGAACTGGCAAAATCCAAAACAGATGAAAATCCTGTGTTTTATGTTCAGTACGCACATGCCAGAGCTTGCTCGATTTTTAGAAATGCTGTTAATGAAAGAGTAAATACTGAAACAAAAGAGGTATTGCCTGCACTGTTTGAAAAAGAAGAACTTGAAAAGCTCATAATGGAAGCAGATTTGAATAAGCTATGGAACGGCACTGATGAAAAAGCAGTATCTTCTTTAAAGAAGCTAATACTTAAACTGGAAGAGTACAAGTCTGTTATACTATCTGCTGCAAAATACAGAGCACCGTATATGATATGTAAGTATTTGCAGGAACTTTCGGGTTCATTCCATCAGTTTTACACATTTACAAGGGTAATTACTGACGAAAAAGATGTAACAATCGCCAGACTCTCGCTTGTGCGTGCAGTTTCCGAAGTATTGCGCTCGGCATTAAATATACTTGGGGTCAGTGCTCCGGAGAGAATGTAAAAAAACTTAAAGAGTGCTTTTATTTAACGAACCGGAACATTATAATATATTTTAAGTTGCATATTTTTGAGGAACAGGAATGGCTAACAGTTTAATGAGAACGGAAGAAGGCAGGATACAAAAAATTCCGCCCCAGAATCTTGAAGCGGAAGAAGCGATACTCGGTGCTGTTCTGACAAACCCTATCTGCCTCAATAAAATAGCAGACCTTATAACAGCGGATAGTTTTTACAAACCTGCTAACAGATTAATCTATGAAGCGGTACTGGACTTGTTCGGAAAAAATCAGGCAATAGATATTGTTACGGTTTCGGAACGGTTGAATGAAACAGGAAAGCTGGATTCAATAGGCGGAAGGGCATACATAAATGATCTGGCACTTAATGTCGTAACAACAGCAAACATTGAATATTATGCAAAAATTGTTCAGGAAAAAGCCATAAAAAGGAGCTTAATAAACGCAGGCTCTGAAATTGTGGAGATGGCATACGACAACGGCTCTATGGAAGCGACTCTGGACAATGCTGAAAAACTTATTTTTAATATTGCCCAGCAAAAAGTTAATACAGACCTTGTACCTATAGAAGAACTTGTTCTCAAAAGCTATGAGCAGATAGAATTTCGATACAATCACAGAGATGAACTCATAGGTGTTCCGACCGGATTTTATGACATAGATCTTATGACTTCAGGTTTGCAAAAATCAGATTTGATAATACTTGCAGCCCGTCCATCAATGGGAAAAACCGCTTTTGCACTGAATATTGCACAAAATGTTGCTCTCAGAGCGAATAAAGCTGTTGCAATATTTTCACTGGAAATGCCCAAAGAACAGCTTGTTCAGCGTATGTTATGCTCGGAAGCAGAAGTTGACACACAGCGGCTGAAAACAGGATTAATGCAGGCAAAAGACTGGGAAAAACTCACATCTACAATGAACGTATTTGCGGAAGCACCTATTTATATCGATGATTGTGCAGGTGCAACTGTTATGGATATACGTGCAAAATGCCGGCGTCTTATGATGGAAACAAAAGAGCTCGGGCTTATTGTTATTGATTATCTTCAGCTTATGTCCGGTTCTGACAAAGAGGATAGATTCCAGCAGATTTCATCTATTTCAAGAGGTCTTAAAACACTTGCTAGAGAACTCGGTGTTCCGATAATAGCTCTGTCTCAGCTGTCCCGTGCTGTGGAACAGAGAAACGATAAAAAACCAATGCTCTCCGATTTAAGAGAATCCGGGGCAATCGAGCAAGATGCGGACATTGTTATGTTCATTTATCGTGACGAATACTATAAAAAAGAAGAAAGTGACAACAGGGGCAAGGCGGAAGTCATTATCGCAAAACACAGAAACGGGCCTGTCGGCACCGTTGAGCTGCTGTTTCAGGCAAATATTACAAAGTTCAAAAATGTAACGAAGACAACAGACACCTTCTAGTTTAGACGGAATATCTGATAATTCAGGTACAGAGCAAAGCTCGTCCATAAAAAATAAGGAACAAGAAGAAATGCCGCTGCTTTTGAATATCTGAAAAACATTATAATGGCTGCTGTCATAAAAAGCCACAGAAGCAAAAGTATAATAAGCGCAGCCTCAATATTTTTCAGCCCGAAAAACACCGGAGACCAGCTTAAGTTAAGAAGCAGCTGTATAATAAACAGAGCAAGTGCAGCCGCCTTTCCTCCTTCGTTCTCAGGCGGTGTTTCTGCTTCAAGGAACAAAAACAGCGAAACAAACATAAGTATGTATAAAAAACTCCACACCGGAGCAAAAACCCAGTCCGGAGGATGCAGGGCTGGCTGATTTAAACTGTGATACCATTCCATATTTTGCATAGCTGTATTTTAGCAATGCAGCGGGAGCAAATCATTATCACATCCGGCTATTTATACAGCAAACCTAAAATGGACAATATCACCGTCTTGTATAATATAATCTTTGCCTTCCAGACGGGTAAGACCTTTTTCTTTGGCTGCAGTATATGAACCGCATTTTACAAAGTCATCATATCCTGTAACTTCTGCACGAATAAAGCCTTTTTCAAAATCGGTATGAATAACACCGGCTGCCTGCGGGGCTTTTGCACCGGCCGGAATTGTCCATGCCCTTACTTCTTTTTCTCCTGCAGTGATAAAGGTTCTTAAGTTCAAAAGATGATAAACTGACTTTATCATTCTTTCTATACCGGAATTTTCAACCCCGAGTTCCTGCAAATAGTCTTTAGCTTCTTCTTCTCCGAGTTCGGCAAGCTCTGCTTCAATTTTTGCAGAAATCACGACGACATCTGCATTGTGAGTTTTTGCATACTCTCTGACCTGTTCAACGTAGGCAGTTCCGTTGGCAAGCTCTGTTTCTGAAACATTAGCAGCATAAATAACAGGTTTTGTCATCATAAGATGCATGTTTTTTATAACAGGAAGTTCATCTTCCTCAAAATGTTCTTTTATATTTATAAATCTGCCGTCCGAGAGGAGTTCAAGAAGTTTTGTAACTATATTGTTCTCAAGAACTGCCTCTTTGTCGCCTGTTTTTGCCACCTTGGAAACTCTTGCCTGTCTTTTTTCAAGACTTGCAATATCAGCAAGTGCAAGCTCCGTGTTTATCGTTTCAATGTCGTCTTTTGGTTTAACTTTACCGGAAACATGGATAGTGTTCGGGTCATCAAAACAACGTACAACCTGAATTATTGCATCGACTTCTCTTATATTGGCAAGAAACTGGTTTCCAAGACCTTCACCTTTGCTAGCACCTTTTACAAGCCCTGCAATGTCAACAAACTCAACAGCAGTCGGAATTACAGTATCTGTTTTTACCAGATCTTTTAAAATATAAAGCCTCTCATCCGGAACTGTCACCACGCCTATATTTGGTTCAATCGTACAAAACGGATAATTGGCACTTTGTGCATTGCTTGTTGATGTCAACGCATTAAATAAAGTTGATTTTCCTACGTTTGGTAATCCTACGATGCCTGCTCTTAACAATTTTTTTCCCTCTTTTTGATATACTGCTGTCCGACTGCCGGACTTTATACTAAATTCTATAACAAACATGAATTAATTTATATCATTTTCATCCGGGACTTAAATGGAATTTTTGAGCAGATGTTCATAACAACCGTTCATAATAATATTTAGAACTTGTTCCGGTCTTATCATTTATGACGAAATACTATTCTTGTGCTTCCCCTTGCAGGCTGCCTTACCGGCTGCCTTACCGGCAAATAAGAGAGCTGAAAGATTGAGCTGTTTATATCTATTTCATTTTCCTTTAACCTTTTGTTTTTTAGCAGGAGTGCAGTTTTAGAGTTTGATGTTTATCCGAAATATGTATTGGTTAACTGTATAACCCTTTTATATCAATAGTTTTAGCCGGTACTGTACTTGCAATTATGCTTGTGTTAATATTTAACATAAGGACAATAAGCTGCCGGTATTCCGGCACACAAAATGTGGAGAAAAAATAAACGAATGTCAGCAGATACAATAAGAATTTATGATTTGGCAAAAGAATTAAATCTTTCAAACAAAGAATTAATGGAAAAACTTGAAACCGAAATGGGTGTGAAAGTCAAATCACATTCCAGTGCTATCACGGAATTACAGGCGCAAAAACTGAGAGATATTATAAAAGAGCCGAAAAAAGAACAATCAAAAAAACCGAAGGCATTTATTGTAAAAAAAGCGAAACCGGCACCTGAACCGGAGCCGGAAAAGCCAAAAGAAGAAGCACCTAAAATAAATGAAATTCCACAACAAAAAGTTATAGAAAAAGTTGTCCTGGGTCCTGTATCAGCTGCAGAAAGAAAGGTTTTTAAGCCTGTAAAAAAAGAGACAGAGCCTAAGAAGTCTCAGGAAATAATACAGGAAAAACCTCTGGCTCAACGGGAAGTAGAAAAGAAACAGCCTGCTGCTGATAAAAATAAACCGGACACTGTTGACAAAAAAAACGAGAAAAAACCTGAAAAGAAAATAGAAAAGAAAGTTGAAAAGAAACCGGAGAAAAAGCCTATCCAGCGTCACATTATTTCGCAGGATATTTATGAAGGAAAATCCGGCGGAAAGAAAAAAGGTGTAAAGAAAAAAGAAAAGATTTACCGTTCAAAAGAGGAAGAACAGGAAAGAATAAGCCTTGAAAAAGCAAGTGCGCAGAAGCACAAAAAACGTACACATATTGAGGCTGTTGAAGAAGATGTTAAACAGGTGGTCATTAATCAGCCTATCACCGTAGGCGATCTCGCAGGAAAAATAAAAAAAGCTCCTGCTGAAATTGTAAAATTTCTTATGCTACAGGGTATACTTGCTACCGTTAACGAGGTTATCGATGTACCGACAGCAAAAAAAGTATGCGAAAGCTTTGAAATTGAGGTTTTAGAAGAAGACTTAGATGCATATATAGAAGAAGAACTGAAAAAAGAAGAAAAGCAAAAGGAACTGGCGCAGGTTGATGCAAAACTTTTAAAACCCAGAGCACCCGTTGTTACAATAATGGGGCACGTTGACCATGGAAAAACTACACTTCTTGATTCAATACGTGCTTCAAAACACAAAATCGTTTCAACCGAAGTAGGCGGAATTACACAGTCAATAGGTGCGTACACGGTACATTTGAACGGAAAGAAAATTGTATTTATTGATACACCCGGTCACGAAGCATTTACGGAAATGAGAGCCAGAGGTGCAAAATCCACTGATATTGCGGTTCTTGTGGTTGCTGCAGATGACGGTATTATGCCGCAGACAATCGAAGCAATAAACCATGCACGTGCTGCGGAAGTTCCTATTATCGTTGCAATAAATAAAATTGACAAACCGGATGCAAATCCTGATAAAATAATGCAGCAGCTGACAGAACACGGGCTTGTTCCCGAGGAGTGGGGCGGCGATACTGTTTGCGTAAAAGTTAGTGCAATTCAGGGCTCAGGAATAGACGAACTTCTTGAATACATTTTGCTCATTGCAGATGTGCAGGATTTAAAAGCAAATCCTGATGCACTTGCTTCAGGAGTTGTAATAGAGGCAAATCTTGACAAAGGCAAAGGGCCTGTTGCAACTCTTCTTGTCCAGAACGGTACGCTGACTACCGGAAGCTGTGTTGTTGTGGGAACTGTTTGCGGAAGAGTAAGAGCACTGCTTCTTGATTCCGGTGAAAGAGTCAAGAAAGCCGGGCCGTCTACCCCCGTTGAAATACTCGGACTCACGGAAGTTCCTCAGGCCGGCGACAAGTTTGAAGTCGTTGCAACCGATAAAGAAATGAAAGCGATAGTTGCAGAAAGAAAAGAAAAAGAAAGAAATTCAAGACTGGAAGCTATGACCCCGACCAATATAATAAACGATGTTGTCGGAGAAAAAGAAGAAGGTGTTCAGCATTTGAACCTTATCATAAAAGCGAATACTCATGGTTCTGCAGAAGCACTGTCGCAGGCTATCGGACAGTTTAAATCAAAAGAAATAGTTATAAAAATTATCCACGTAGGTGTAGGTGATATATCTGAGGCGGATGTTATGCTTGCGTCGGCAAGTAAGGCAATTATACTCGGATTTACTGTAAAAGAGGACACAAATGCAGAAATCGCAGCCCAGCGTGAACACGTAATTATTAAAAAATTCGATATAATATATCAGATTCTTGAAGATTTGGAACAGACTATGTTGAACCTGCTCCAGCCTGAAATCAAAGAGGTTGAACTCGGAACGGCGGAAGTCAGACAGGTATTTAATATCGGTAAAAACGGAAAGATTGCCGGTTGTTACGTTACCGAAGGAAAAATCGTCAGAGGAAAAACAGCCGTACTTTTACGTGGCGGGAAAGAAATGTTCAGAGGTCAAATCGACCAGCTTAAACGCTTCAAAGATGATGTTAAAGAGGTTGCAACCGGTTTTGAGTGCGGTATTTCATTCGGAAAATACAATGACATTCAGGAAGGTGATATAATAAAAGTCTCAACAACCGAAGAAGTTGAAAGACATGCTCTTGTGTAAATCCGAATACCGTCCGGTTTTGTTATTTGTCCTGTATATTACATCTTGCAAAAAGGAGGATTGAAAAATGTCATTGAGAAACGAGAGAGTCAGAAAAACTTTGATGAAAGAAATCGCTGATATAATTCGCAAAGATTTGCGTGACCCGAGGATTTCCGGAATTGTATCCATCACTGATATTGAAGTTTCGCATGATAATTCTTTTGCAAAAGTATATTTTTCTGTATTTACAACAGATGAAGAAACAAAACAAAAAACAATTGAGGCTCTGGAAGCAGATGTTCCGAAAATCAGGTATGAGGTAGGTAAAAGAATACGCCTGAGACTTACCCCCGAACTACGTTTTATCCCTGATGATTCAATCGAGCGTGGAACAAAAGTCATGGATTTGATAGAGAAACTGTCATCAAAAGAGGAATAGATGTTCGGATTTATAAATATTTATAAAGAAAAGGGCATGACTTCGCATGATGTTGTTGCATGTCTCAGACGGATTACCGGCATAAGGAGGATAGGGCATGCCGGAACACTTGATCCTGCGGCTCAAGGGGTTTTGCCTGTTGCGATAGGTAATGCTGCAAGACTCATAGAATATCTGACAGATGAAAAAGCATATATTGCAAAGCTTCATCTCGGCGCAACGTCGACCACCTGCGATATTGAGGGAGAAATTGTTGAAAAAAATCCAAGAATTGTAACTAAAGAAGAGTTTTTAGACGTGCTTTCCAATTTCAGAGGTGAAATTGAACAAATTCCGCCCCTGTATTCTGCAGTTCATTACAAAGGCAAAAGACTATATGAGATAGCACGCAGCGGAGAAATTCCGGAAGATATTCCCTCAAGAATTGTCCGTGTTGATAAAATTAAGCTGAGAGCGTTTGACGGACGAGATGCTGAAATAGAGATAGAATGTTCAAAAGGAACATACATCCGTTCAATTATCAGAGATATCGGGGAAAAGCTGAATACGGGTGCATACATGAGCGAACTTTTGAGAACACAATCGGGATTGTTCTTTTCTGAAAATGCAGTGATGCTTCAGAATTTAAAAACAAAAGAAGATGTTGAAAAGAATTTGTCTGACATTTACAAAGTGCTGCCGTACAGGAAATACAGTCTTTCTTATGAAGAAATACAAAGGGTTTCAAACGGACTTGCCTTGAACAATATTTTGGATTACAGTGAAGGTGAAACTGTGCTTGCGGATGCAGACGGAAGGCTTGCCGCTGTTTTGAGAAAATCCGGCACACAGCTGAAAGTTGTTAAAATGTTTCCGAACGAGGATGTTGAAATATGCAGAAAATAGTATTTTTTATTTTATTAGTATTTGGTTTTTGCACTCCAGTGTTTGCACAGTGCGACACTTCTGTCTGCAAACAACCGCCCTATCCTGTAACAGAAGGTGCAGGCTCTTTTTTCAGTAAAATAACCGGAATGAACTTTATTGTTACAAAAACAGCAGAAAGTGCAATTGAGCATTCAATAAAGAACAACCTCGGGGCAGAATTTGATGTAGAAATCATTCCCTACGGCGGCAAAGAGCTTTTCGACGGGAAATTCAAAAAAATCACCGCTGACGGAGAAAATGTTGTAATTGACGGCATGCATTTTTCCAGAATACTGGCAGAATCTCTCTGCGAATACAATCAGTTTATATTCAAAGATTTTTACAGGGAAATATACACAGCAGAACCGTTTTTACTCGGTTATCAGGCTGTTTTGACTTCGGATGATTTACAAAAGACACTTCTGTCTGAGGAATATGAAAAACTTTTGAATTCACTGACTCTGCAAATAGGCGGTATCAATATGCTCAGAGTTTTTGCTCCTCAGATTTCGATTAACGGCGACAGGCTTCATCTTTCTGTCAATATAGCTTCGCCGATGTTTTTGTCAGGCTCTGCAAAGAAGGTTTCAGCGGATATAAGACTGGAGGTGCAGGACGGACAGATAGCCTTCAGTGATATAGAATTCGGTGATGGTTTGAAATACATCAGCACTGATGCATTGCTCCCTGTTATTAACAAACTTAACCCATTTGTCTATAAAGCAAATATCATGGATAATAAAAACTGTATAGTGAAAGTTAGCGACATAAAAGTTGCAGACGGAATGATAGTTATAAAAGGCAGCGTACTTGTGCCGAAAAACTATTATGAAACTGAAAAATAAGAAAATGAGGTGTATATGAGTTTTTGGACAAAACTTTTTATTTTAGTGCTTGCAGGTGTGGCCGGTTTTTACATATGGAGTGAATTTTTTGATACAAAACCCGGTGTGGAAAAAAAGCTGGTAAAAGAGGAAGTTGTAGTTGAACCGGAAGCTCCTGAGCAAAAGCAAGAAGAGCCCAAAAAAGAAGAAGTTAAAAAGACTTATGCAACTGTTTATTTTCTCGGTGTAGATAAAGACTCAAACGGTGTTTTCAAAAAGGTTACAAGAGAAGTACCCGAAAATAAAAATAAACTGACCTATGCTATACAATCACTTATACAGGGGCCGGATGCCGCTGAAAAAGAGCAGGGTGTATTTTCGGAAGTTCCGCAAAACGTAAAACTTCTCGGTATTGTTGAATCTGAAACGAAAATCATTATAGATTTGAGCTCTAATGTACAGACAGGCGGAGGGGCTGACAGCCTGTACAGCCGTATGAAGCAGATTATAAAAACAGCCTTGAATAATGCACCCAAAAAGCCAATTTATCTTTATATAGACGGTAAGCAGGCAGAAGTGCTCGGCGGAGAGGGAATAATGATTACACAGCCTTTGAGTGAGAATTCGCTGGATGAATAAAGATATAGATTATTACCTGAATTTAGACTGGACACTAATTGAGGGAACCGACCTCGACTTTAACGGAAATCCGTATCATTACATAGAAATCAAGGAGTTCCCGAGTTTTGCTTTCTGTGCAAAAACCAGAGAAATAGCACTGGCAAACTACAAAAAACAGCTCAGACTTATGCTCCAGATTATGCTGGAGGACGGTGACAGAATACCGGAGCCGGGAGAAGATGACGAAGATGACATTGACTGGGAAAGTATTTGTCCGGGTTAATTCAGCGGATAGAGTATTGTGTTAATTAATATAAAATAAAATTTATATATAAAAACAGCCGGAAAAGAGAAGGATGTTTTTTATGAAAAGATTTATAATAGCCGGATTGATGTGTATTTTTTTAACATCTGCCTCATCTGCAAAAGAGAAAGAAATGCCTATAAAACCGGATGCTTCACCGATTGATATAATTTATATCCACGGTGCATATGAAACAAAAGATGCGTTTGATGAATCTGTGAACAATGTTCATAGCGACATGGTAAAACAGTTTCAGTCTGACCCTCTGATATATAACAAACTGCTTAAAAACGGAGAGAAAAAAATTGGCGATGAGCCGTTAATATTTTTCTGGGCTGATAAAACAACAGAATGCCTGAAAGTCATAGACAGGGCACTGGAGTATGCAAGAAGTTTCAGCTCAAAAATTGCCCAGTTCGGGCGTGAAACACTGTCTCACACATTACATGATGCTATTTGGATAAGCAAAAGTTCTAATTCAAAAGACCTGTTAAATAATTTGAATGAACTAGTAAAATCAGAATATGCAAAAGGCCATGAAACGATACTGTACGGCTACAGCGCAGGCAGTCTGCTTTCTGTTCAGTATATGACGAACAGACTTCCCGTTATAAATATAAATGAAATTTTAAAAGACAATTCCGCTTACACCGGAGCATCTCTTGATAATATTGTAAAAAATCATTATTTTGCACCGACCTGTCTTGATGCTCTAAAGGAGAGCAAACTCGTCTTTTATACGGATGACAACAAATTCGTTGCAAATCCTGATGCTGAATACATAAACAATACAATATCAAAACTTAATGATTACACAAAAAACTATTGTGCGCCTGAAGGCGCAGTGAGGGGATTCGTCGTTTTCGGAGCACCGCTTACTACATTTGATACGTCAGTTTCACTCAGGGGCACGCCGGAAAATACATTGTCCCAGCTTGCTATGAAGTATCTTGTTGAAAATGACATGTTCTTTTTAACGGTGAATTATGCAAATGATTTCATCGGTATGCCGCTGCCGGTTATTCCTACTTTTGACTCACTGAAAAATACAGAAATACTCAAAGACTTAAAAGACGGCGGAGGGTTCATTTATGATGATTCTAAAGTTAAAAACCATACTCTCTTTTTCTCCGCACATCTTGCTTACTGGAGCAGCGGGAAAAAATTCGCAAAAAGTATTGTCGAGGCATATAACGCAGGATACAAACATTTTTACGGTCTAAGTGACCTATAGCGGTAATTGTAAAAAGCCCTGATTTTTTAATCAGGGCTTTTATTCAAATCTGCACTGCAGTCTCAATCGTTTATTTTGTATTACCGACAAGCTTGTCAATCATACTGTTTATAAAATCTGTCACAGTATCAAGCAGAGAAGCGAACCAGCTTGAGGATGAAGAAGTTCCGGAAGAAGTATCTGTTGTTGTTTCATTTTGTACATTGTCCTCAACAACATCCTGTATAGAATCTTCGTAATAATTTGTGTTCACATCTTCCATTGAGACAATAT
Source organism: Candidatus Gastranaerophilales bacterium (assembly GCA_944323735.1). GTDB lineage: Bacteria > Cyanobacteriota > Vampirovibrionia > Gastranaerophilales > Gastranaerophilaceae > CALUPY01. The sequence continues at coordinate 49,299 of CALUTO010000002.1, read as the reverse complement.
GCGATGGTGTCTGCTGAGCATCCTGACTTTCGTCAACGGGCGCATTCTCTCCTGCATTTCCATTTTCTGAAAATGCCCAGTTGACAGTGTTTGAGCTATCCGGTCTGCCAAAATGCGGACGGTGAAAATCGTGATGATGATGGTGTCTGTCACCGAATGGCCAGAAATTGTGATGTTTGTGATGATGATGTCTGTCCGGTCGTTCGGGACGATCTGGTGTTTGACTTATCTCATCCTGTTCGGGTTTTACATCGTGAATATTTGATGTATTCCCGTTTCCGAAATCCATGATATCTCCGTCAATAGGCTCTTTAAATGTCAGGATTACTGCGTTTTGTGTTCCGTCGCCGTTGTCCTGAATCATTCCTGTGCCTTTGCCGGTGATTTTCAGTGAATTAATTACCATGTTTACTAAATCTGTTACGTTCATAATGCCAATCTCCGTTGCTTATACTACCTTAATCGGCAAGTTCTGTAACAATCTTTAGCTTTTTTTGAAAAACATTTACAATTGTTAACATAAAAACAGTCTTTTAATGTCACGAATTGTTCTTAAATGCTATATACTGCAAGTATTAAGGCAATTTGACATATGTTTTAATCATTAAAAAAATCATCTGTATGAACTTCATTGTGCAAATAATTCGGATTTGGAACAAAGCTGGAGAATAACCGGCGAAGAACAGGAGAATTTGTATCACTTCCCATATAAGGGAATACAATGGCTGTAGTCGCAAAAGTTTTTCTGTCAGGTCTCAATAGTTTATAAAAGTCAAAAACGTATTTTGATTCTATTTTTTTTGACCAGTCTATGTCTCTTGTGTCAACGCAAACAACCTCATCATGTCCCTCTCTTTGAAGGCGTTTAATGTTGCTTTTTATCCGGGAAATTGCACTGTCAGTGGCTAAAACTGACGCAAAAAGAATATTCAGGTCTTTCTTTTTTTTGTTGATAGAAAGTGCTTCAGTTCGATAATCAAACATTTCATGTAAAACCGTATTGCCGGAAACAAAACAGTCATCAAGAATAACGAGGGTTGACTTTTCCGGCAGCGAAAAATTCGTGTTTCCTAAATGGGCACTGCCTTTCCAGTAAACAATTTTTTCATCCGGTATATTATTTACATGTTGATACTGGTATGTTATGTATCCGAAGCTTTTTGAAGGATGAAGCACTGTATAGTATATGTTTTCAGCTGGCAGACCTTTTGCCTTAACAGTCTGTTCTATTTTTTTGTGCAATATTTTAAGCTTTTCGCTTAACGAAGCAGGAGAGTAAAGTGCGAGATTAAAATTCAAATAATCAAGCAGCAACTGTTCAATCTTGCTAACCGGCAATTTTTTAGATGTTCCGGCTATTGTGTTTATCATATTCTTAAAATCCTCTTTTGCAGGAATAGGCGGATTTAAATTTTTAACAATTTCATCAAAAGACGATTTTTTTCTATGTAACGGCGGTTTCAGCCGGATGGGAACAAATCCGAGTGATTCTATTTCGCCGAGATTTTTTGAATTTAATATTGTGTCGCATATTTTTTCTTTTGAAAAGGACGGGTTAGTTTTTTTTAACAGTGCGTATTCTTCAGTAAAATCAGTGACCTTTTTCTCAAAAGTACTGCTATAATTTAAAAAATTGAAAGAGTTTTCAAAATCATCAATGTATACCGGGATGAGTTTTTTATTTTCTAAAAAATTTTCTTTAAAAAATACAGGGGATTCTTCTTTTATTTTTTTTAACAGTTTTATAGAATTTTTATCCAGTATAAGAGCAAGCCTGTTGCTGCCATAGAGCATTGGATATTTCATAAATGTCAGATAATCCAGAACACAACCGAGCGGCAATCCCTGTGACATGGTAATATGTGTAAAGATGTGTGGTTTTGTATTAATATAAGCATTGTGTTTTTCAAAAAAGTTAGTTGAGTTATTCTCATTTATATCTTTCACTACTTCATCCTTGCTAAAAAGCTCGTATGAGTAATCATATACACCCATAAATTTTTCTTTGTAAAGATTTTTTGCAATATGATTTATTGAAGAAATACTGCTGTATTCAGACAATTTTTCCATTATAAATAAAATTTCTGCCTCACTGATTTCTGGAAATTTGTCTAAAACCTTAGCGGCAATTATTTTTACCATATTTTCGCTATATGTGCCTGTAGTTTTTTTTATGTTATTGTATGTTTTTTCAAAATATTCAGGAATGTTGTTTTGATGTACAAAAAAGTCGGGAGAATAAGTATCAATTCGGGCTGAAAAAGAAAAATTGCATTTCTTTTTCTGTTTGCATGCGATATTCTGCTGTATTGGATTTCCTATCAGCGGTAAAATCATATTCTTTCTCGGTTAGGGCATATAGATACTAAATTAAAAACCGGACAAAAATTTTTTTGATACAAAAAATTACTGTTTTCTGTTTCTTTTGCAAAGTCTTTCAGCTATTCCGATGAGCAGCTGGATATCATCGCAGTCCAGCTCTTTTGAAACTGTTATGAGTTTTCTCAGCTCTTTTTTCTCGTAAACAGACTGTATAAGTGTGTTTACTATTCTGTCTTTATAAAACGGAGAATCCGGTTCTATATCATATTCAATAAAATCATCCAGCCCGCAGTCCAGCACAGCTGCAATTTTTTGAAGAACATCAAGTGTTGGATTTTGGCTAAAACCACCAAAAATTTTTTCTATAGTGCTTCTGGGAATTCCGGTTTTCAGGGCTATTTCTTTAGATGTATAATTTTTACTTCTTTTTATTTCATTAAGTTTTTCTTTGCTTAATTTAGACATAAAATCCTCTGCTAAAATTATCCAATAATTTGCAAAGGAATTATATAAAACCTTTTTTTATTTTAATTTTATTATCGATTAATTTCATTATATAGATATAAAGTGTTGATAATTTCTAAAAACAGATATATAATGTCCTTAATTTCTTTAGAATGAAAATATTATTTTTTTTATCTTTTTAAAGATAGGCAGGATAATGAAAACAATCAATGAAAAATCTTTTCACATAAAGTTGCAAAAACCGGTAAAACCCCGGATAACCTTTGTTTGTCTGGTTTGCTGTACATGTAAACGTCCCAAAATGCTAAGTGCTTCGCTTAAATCGCTGAATTTTCTAAAAATACCTGAAAATTTGCGTACAGAGCTTGTCATTGTTGATAATGACCGAGAGGAAAGTGCAAAAGCAGTTGTTGAAAAACTTGCTCCTGACCTAAACTTTCCTGTCCGCTATGTTACAGAACCGGAAAGAGGTCTTTCCAATGCTAGAAACAGAGCGCTCGATGAGGTTATAAAACTTGGCGCAAGCCATATTCTGTTTTTTGATGATGATGAACTGATGGATAAAAATTGTCTGATTGAACACATCAAGCTCTATAATGATAATCCTGATGCTTATATAAGTTCGGGACCGACAATAACTGAATTTGTTGACAGGCTGCCGTTTTATATAAGAAATCATCTGGTTTTTAAAAAACAAAAAACTACTAAAAAAACAGGTCTGATTAGAAATTACTGCGCATGCGGAAATGTGTTTTTCCCTGTTTCTTTAATAAAAGACTATGGTTTGAGATTTTCCTCCGAATATGTATTTATGGGCGGTGAGGACGGAGAATTTTTCAGCAGAGCATCAGCATTAGGTTTCACAATAATTTGGAATAATGAAGCTGTTATATATGAAATGGTCTCTAAATCAAGAGCAAACATCGGTTGGATACTGAAAAAATGTTATTATAACGGATATGCCGGAACTATGCTGAAATTCAAAGGCGAAAAAAGCAAAGCGAAAAAACTGTTGTTCTTGTGCAGGCAGAGTATAGTACTTGCTTTGGATATTTTGATTTTGCTTCCGTCCGTGCTTGCCGGCCCTTTGTGCTTTTTTAACGTACTTGGCACTTGTTTTTACACAAAAGGAAAAATTGACGGAATAATAAAAGGAACACCAATAGAGTTTTACAGAGATATATATGGCGAGTGAGATAAAAAAAATACTGGGAAGACTGTTTCAATTTAAAGTAAAACAGTCCGGTAAAAATAATATAATTGATATACCCGAAAGTACGTATCTGAAAAAGGTAAAAATAAAAATTTACGGTTCAGGAAACAGAATTCTTATAAAAGAAAAAGCTTATCTTCACAGTGTACAAATCAGACTCGGGCATCCTGATATGCCTGTTAATAATTGCAGCATAATAATAGGAGAAGGAACCTCGTTCAATTCGGCAGATATTCAGCTCGGTGAAAGTGAAAGCTATATACACATAGGTGATAACTGTATGTTTTCCTTCAATATTGAAATTTCCTGCACAGATACGCATGCAATTTTTGATATGGATGGAAATCTTATTAACAGGGGCAAAAGTATTGAAATCGGTTCTAATGTATGGATATGCAAAAATTCTTGTATTTTGAAAAACACAAAAATACCTGATAATTGCATTGTTGCTCAAAATTCTGTTGTTACAAAAAGCTTTGAGAAGGAAAACTGTATACTCGCAGGAATACCGGCAAAAATAGTTAAAGAAAATATCAACTGGACAAGAAAACGTCCTGAATATATTATCAGAAAGGAACAAAATGCCTAAAGTCTCTGTGTTAACCCCTTTATATAATACCAATCCTTCATTTTTAAAGGAAATGATAGAGTCTATTCTAAATCAGACTTTTAAAGACTTTGAGTTTCTTTTGTTGAATGATTCACCGGAAAATAAAGAACTGAAAAAGATAGTAGAATCTTATAACGACAGAAGAATTATTTATCTTGAGAATGAAAAGAATTTAGGGATTTCAAAAAGCAGAAACAAACTTTTAGAACTTGCAAAAGGCGAATACATTGCTATATTTGACCATGATGATATTTCGCTGCCGGAAAGACTCGAAAAACAGGTGGATTTTCTTGACAAAAATCCCGGCACCGGAATAGTCGGTACGAATTTCATTAAATACAGCAGCAAAAGAGTACACAGAAATCCTGAAAAAAATAAAGACATAAAAAGAAATCTTGTAACAAGGGGTTGTATTGTTGCTCATAGTACTGTTATGGTTAGAAAATCTGTTCTGATAGAGAATAATGTGCGTTGGAGAGAAGAATATTCGCCGTGTGAAGATTACATGCTTTTTTCGGAGCTGATTGACAAAACTATGTTCTGCAATATCCAGCAGCCGCTTATTATTTACCGTGACCACAAAGACAATACAAGCCACAGGTATTCTGAAATAATGCTGGATAAATCCGAATTGATAAAAAATATCCTGCATAAAAATTATCCGTATTTCGCTTCAGGCTCCAGCAATAATGCTTACTCCTACGTTTTTGGTTTTATTCCTTTTATAAAAAAAGAGCAATATGGAAATCGGGTTAAATATTTGCTTTTCGGAAAAATTCCGCTTTTAAAAGTTATAAAATAAAAGAACTAATCCGGCTTCGGCCGCTTTTGATGAAACAGGCGAAATTCTTAAATCAAATATACTTTTTCTTTCTTTTGTAATATTATAAATAATATAAAAGAAGGAGTTCGGTTATGTATAATGTTTACACAGAACAAAAAGGCGTGGATTTTTCAAAAACACTGGTGGGAGAGTTTGAGGATTTTGAAGAAGCAATGGACTGCGCAGAAAAATCAATTGAGGGCAAAGACGGCTACAGATATATTGTAGAATCGACATCAGGGCACTTCAACAGCTACGGAGACTTGCTGACAGAAGTTGTTGCGCAGAGTGACTAGACGGTTTACTTATATTTAAAAATAAGGAGAAAAAACAGTGATTACAAAAAATGCAGATATTACAACGAGCTTTACAGGCGTGGATTTTTCAAAATACCAGTCTAATGTACAGGATTTTGTAAAAGAATTTTCATCAAGAGCAAACAAAACAGGACAGTTCCTTAACTGGGTAAACCTGCCTGAAGAACAACTCAAAAGACTTGATGATATCTATACACTGGCTGACAGTTTAAAAAAAGCAACCGGTGCCGAAAAATTGAGTGTTATGGGTATCGGCGGTTCAAAACATACAGTAGAACACATGCTCTCCATTAACGGTCTGAATGTTAGACACGATGCTGTAGAGTTTTATTCTGATGTGGATTCAGCAAGTCTTGAAAGATTTTTGTACAGACTGGGTAATGATGTTACAAAATCAAACTTCATGATTGCGTCAAAATCAGGCTCAACTTTTGAAACAAAAGACGGCTTTTTGAGAATAACAGATATGCTGATTAATGCATACAAAGAAAAAGGACAGAGCGAAGAAGAAGCGAAAAAGTCAGCAAATAAACACTTTATTGCCGTAACCGATGCAAATCCTGAAAAAAGCGAACTGAGAAGAACTTCGAATGAAAACGGCTGGCTCGGTGATTTGTATATTCACGATGATGTCGGCGGAAGATTTTCTGCTTTTGATGACCACGCACTCTTTACCCTCGCTTACGCAGGCATGAAAAAAGAAGATATGGCAGAAATGCTTAAATCAGCTCAGGAAATGTCAGAGCTTTCTTTGAGTGCGGATTTGGATGTAAATGATGCCTTAAAAGAGGGTATTTTCTGGGCAGATGCTAAATTAAACGGAATAGATGCTTCTGTACATCAGTATATGGGGGCAATTTTTGAAAATACAGTTTACTGGCATGCACAAATGCAAAATGAATCAGTAAAAGACACGTTAAAACAGATTGCAAAAGTTCCTGATGCAATGCACCACAGTGCAGAAGCCCACTTTAATCCCGAAAATAAATTCGTTTTTGCACTGACTGTTCCGGTTGATAACGGTGTTTGCAAAGAAAATGCCGATGCGTATATTGGCGCACTTGCAAAATCGTACGAAGTTACAGGTGCAACGTTTATTGAACACATCAGAACATCCGGTATGGGGCTTACTCCGAAAGCTGCCGGCGCAATGACGCAGCTCAGAGCTTTTGCAACCGTATATCAGGAAATAGTTGAAAAAACCGTGAAAAAAATTGCATTTCCTGAAGTCCTCGACAGTGTACTACAGCCGCATGTTGAATTCTATAAAAAGAACCTCAAGGGCGGAGTTGTTGTTCCCGGTCGTATTTCAAAATAGTTAAACATTATACGAATAAAAAAGCCGTATTTTTTACGGCTTTTTTATTATATTTCAATTATTACTTTAAAAAATCGCCAAAAAAAAATATTTATAATAAAATGGTAAAAAAGACTTGGAATGTATGGAAGATGAAAAGCAGGTTATCAGCAAAAGAAGCTATCAATTTGATTAAAGACGGGTCAACTATAATGGTCGGCGGATTTTTAAGCTGTGGAGCACCGGATGTTCTGGTGGACGAACTTGTCCGTCAGAAGAAAACAGGTTTGACAATGATTTCTAACGACACAACGTATCCTGACGCAGATAAAGGCAAACTGATAGTTAACAAACAAATAAAAAAACTAATCACCTCTCATATTGGCACAAACCCCGAGACAGGAAAGCAGATGCACTCAGGAGAACTTGAGGTTGAGCTTGTCCCGATGGGCACACTGATAGAACGTATCAGGGCAAAAGGAACAGGACTTGGCGGTATACTCACTCCGACAGGTGTTGGAACCGTTATTGAAGAAAACAAGCAGACGATGGTTGTGGACGGGAAAAAATTTATTTTTGAAAAACCTATCGGTGCAGACTACGCACTGATATACGGAACAAAAGTGGACAAATTCGGGAATGTGTCCTTCTTCGGCACAACAAGAAACCTTAATACAGTTATGGCAACCGCAGCAGACACTGTTATTGTTCAGGCTGATGAGTTTGTGGATTGTCTTGACCCGAATGAAGTTGTAATACCCGGATTGTTTATAGATTATATTGTTGTAAAAGAAGATAATAGTGAGGAATAAATGGAGCTGACAGCGCAAAAAATACAGTTAAAGGATTTCCATACTACAACAAATCCGATTGCTCACGGACACGAATTTACAAAAGAACAAATCCGTGAAATAGTTGCAAAACGTGCTGCAGCCGAATTTTCAGAAGGCGATGTCGTCACGCTCGGAATAGGCTTGCCTACAGCTGTTGCTGATTACGTTCCCGGGGATATGCACGTTATATTCCAGTCAGAAAACGGGCTGCTCGGTGTAGGTAAAAGTCAGTCAAAAGAAAAAATCGACACCAGAATAATCAATGCGGGCGGCGGTTTTGTAGAAGCAAAATACGGAGCCTGCTTTTATGATTCACAGATGGCTTTTACAATGATGAGAGGCGGGCATATCGATGCGACAGTGCTCGGTGCGCTGCAGGTTGATGAAGAAGGCAGTCTCGCAAGCTGGGTTATTCCCGGAAAATTTGTTCCGGGAATGGGTGGTTCAATGGATCTGGTTGTAGGTGCAAAAAAAGTCATAGTAGCAATGGAACATCTCTCAAAAGGTACGGTTAAAATAGTTAAAAAATGTACTCTTCCTTTGACTGCTTACAGAGAGGTTGACCTGATTATAACAGAGAGGTGCGTATTTGACGTACAGAAAGACGGACTTGTACTTATCGAAATAAACCCGATGTTTGCAATAGATGACATAAAATCATCGGTCAGTGCCGATTTTAGAATAAGCAATCATTTAAAATTTATGGATATATAAATCTGTTTTTTAGCAGATTTTAAAAGGAAGGGAAATTTATGAAAGCAGTAATAATTGGCGGTGGTGCGTGCGGCGCAAGTGCTGCAGCCAGACTGAGAAGACTGGATGACTGTGCACAAATCACTATTCTAGAAAAAACAAACGAAATTTCTATTGCAAACTGTGGACTTCCGTACTATTGCTCAGGAATAATCGAATCTGAAAGTACAATGCATGTTTCTTCTCCTGAAAAATTTAAAAATTTACTAAATGTTGATATAAAACTTGGTGCTGAAGTTACAGAAATAAATAGAAAAGACAAAACTGTTACTGTAAACGGGCATGAAAAAATTAGCTATGACAAACTCGTTCTTGCACCGGGTGCATATCCTTTTGTTCCGGATATAGAGGGGATTAAAAATCCAAATATCTTTACGGTTCGTATGCTTTCGGATGCAGAAAAAATTAAACACTGTATCAAAAATACCTGTGTAAAAAACGCAATTATCATCGGCGGTGGATTTATCGGCATTGAAATGGCAGAAAATCTGTCCGAAATAAAAGAAATAAATACAACGCTAATTGAAGCTTCATCACACATTCTGCCTCCTGTAGATGAAGAAACAGCTGCATTTGCCCAGAATGAACTTAGAAAACACGGTGTCAGGCTTATCCTGAACAACGGAGTTAAAGCTTTTAAAAACGACCGTGCTGTTCTTTCTTCCGGATTGGAAATTCCGTTTGATATTGCAATCCTGTGCACCGGTGTAAAGCCTGATACAAAGCTTGCAAAAAGCTGCGGACTTGAAATTGGTAAAAGCGGAGGTATAAAAGTCAATGAACATTTGTTAACCTCCGATGAAAACATTTATGCCGGCGGGGACAGCATAGAAACGGAAAATTTTGTTTTAAAAACAGGTGCACTTGTTCCGCTGGCAGGGCCTGCAAACCGTCAGGGACGAATTATTGCGGATAATATAGCGGGAATTTCATCTGTTTACAAAAAGACTCTCGGCTCCGCTGTTGTTAAAGTATTTGATTTGACAGTTGCGTGCACAGGCTGTAACGAAGCACAGCTAAAAAAAGAAGGAGTTGATTATTTAAAAACATTTACTATGGGATTTTCCCACGCAAACTATTATCCTGCTGCAACCAGAACAATGCACAAACTTCTCTTTGATAAATCCGGAAACATACTCGGTATGCAGTCTGCCGGTTATGAAAATGTTGAAAAAAGAGTTGATGTGGTAGCTGCGGCAATGCGCTCCGGTGCAAAAGTCTCTGATTTAATTGACATGGAGCTTTGCTACGCACCTCCTTATTCTTCTGCGAAAGACCCTGTGAATATTCTCGGAATGCACGCTGATAACATACTGCGGGGGCTGGTAAAACCGGCTTTTTTCAATGATATACAAAACAATAAAAATGCGCTGTTGATTGATGTACGTTCAGAACAGGAGTTTAGTGCATCAACGATAGACGGGGCTGTTAATATACAACCCGCTCAACTCAGAGAACATTACAAAACACTTCCTGTGGACAGAAAAATTATTCTTATCTGCAATACCGGTTTTCAGACATATGTTGCTTCAAGAATTTTGCTTCAAAATGGTTTAAAAGAGGTGTATAGTCTTGCCGGCGGTCAAATTTTATACAACGAACTTCTAAAAAATAAACTTGACGAAAATGCTGAAAAAACTGCAGCTGTGTAAAGTTATCTTAATAAAACTTTTCAATGTTAACAAAAAAAATTTATTTTGATTTTTTACACCCAGCATGAAATCGTATCTGGAGTCATAAATGAAAGTCGGAATAAATTTTATAAATGTTATCAGTTTTAAAGGAAAAAGAGAGGACAGGAATACAGTCAGCCAGCTTTCAAAAAACAATGACTATTCTCTTACCGAAAACAACAGAAAAAGAATTGACAGCGCAATAGAAAATCTTGCAGGAGAATCGGGAGAGTCAAATGTAAAATTTTTGATTGACACTGCAAAAAATTTAAAATATGGAACGAATATTCAAACAGATATCAAGCCGGTATACAACTGGAAGGAAAAACTCAAAAATGCTGCTGAAAAATCTCTTTTTGCATCCGACCCCATTGTAAAAAACAAACTTTATCCGGAATTTTCAAAAGTTTTCAATACTAAAAAACCTCTTACGTCAGATGAACTGAAAATACTTGCTGATAGGGATAAGATTCTGAAAACTATTGACAGAACCCAGCTTGAAAACGAAAAAAATTTAAATATCAAAGATATCGAAAATAATTTGAACTATTTTATTGTTTCTTCTGAAACACCTTTAAATCAGAAAAAGTATATTCTGAACAGATTGCTCTATTTCTTAAGCGATGATTATAAAATTAATCCCCGGCTTCAGGGGAAAAAGACACTGGCACTTGCCGAAATGATAAACGATATAGCCCTTAATACAGGCAAAAACAGCATTCCCAACACAAAAGCAATAAATCAGAAACAGCACGGAATGTGTGCAGCAATCTCTATTGCAAGAAAGCTTATGTCATATGAATATAAAGACAAATATGTTGACACAATATTGTCTGAGCTTGACGACACCGATGTAATTATGACATACGACCTGTCCCACCCTTATGAAAAAAGAAAAGTGCCGGTCAGAAAAATATATGTGGATTACGATGATGCACTATCAAAGGGATACAGAATAGTAGATGCCGCAACGACAAACTGGATGCAAATTGCAAACATGTACGGTTCTGAAAACAAGATAGAAAAAGTCTATACACCTTTTGACAAACTAAATTTTGATACCTTTAACGACTCCTTCTACCTCCCAACAATAGACAATAAAGAATATGCGGAAAAGCATCTTTATTATCAGGCACTGCTCGCTGCAAAAGAAAAAGTTGATGCAGTAAAAACTGACAAGCTTCTAAAAACTGCAAAATACATTGATAAAAACAGTAACTTAGAAAACGATATAAATCTCATAAAGGATTTAAATTATTCGGTTCTAAAAAAACTTAAAACCGTTTATCCCCGGAAAACCGAACATGATTTATATGATTTGACAAAAAAGCTGCTTGGTTTACAGGTTAAATATTCCGATGATTTTGAATATATTTCTGATGATACAAAAAAATATCATTTTCTCCCGAATGAAGAAGAAGAAATAAAAGAACAGAAAATCAAAAATTTCGTAACAGAATATTATTCAAAAAAATTTGGCAGCCCTGATGAAGCTGCACTGAAAAAAAATATCAAGGACATTAAAGATTTACTGGAGTTTTCTGTTTCAATAAGCAACAGTATAAACACGAGCGGCTCAATTGCAAAAAATACCGCAAGAGATAAAAAACTGTTCGATGCAGCTGCTGCTTACAGAACTGCAGCTATTTTCTCTCTTCTCGACAGTGATACCCTGACGGATTGCATGATACGATATGACCTGCCCGATGCGGAAACAATGCTTCTTCAAAAGCTTGCAGAAGCGGAAAAAGAAGCAGAAAACGGGAATGAAGTGTATTTAAAAAATATTTCACGAATATTTGGAATTCCTGAAAACAAAGAAACAGTCACTGACTATATGAATGAGCTTTACAATATTGTTTATGGCTTTTTGGACAAAGAACTGGATGATTTGTTTTATAAGCTCGGAATGAAAAGCAAAAACCATGTTATCTTGAACCAGCTGGAGGATTTTAAAAACAGACTCGGGCACGGAAGCAAGGAAATACTTGCTATGTTTTCACAAACTCTTAAAATGAAACCGGATAAGAAAAAATTTATTGAAATCCTTTCCGGCTATGAAAAAGTGTTGTCTCAGACTCCGGATTATAACAACTATGTTGAGGCACTTAACATACTGGGATATAAATCCCAGCTTGAAGTTTTTACAGATGCCTTTAACATTGTAAAAGGTGCTCTGGATGCACCTGATGAACCGTTAAATGCCTTTATTATTAAAGAATATAGAGAAGCAAACGGTTTTTCTGATGACACACCGTTAATTGACCTGAAAAAACAGCTTGAACAAATAAGCATTGCCTTTAACAACATTTCTGCAAACTTATCAGGAATAAGGGAGCTTCTTGATATCGAGGATGAAAAAGGAAATACAATAAATACAGCAAATCCCAATTTTTACATGATAAAGGCAATGGAAAAAGAAGGAAAAATTATACCGGCAGATGAGCTGCAAAAGCTGCTGGACAGATATAATGCAATCTCTAAACTGCGCTCTGCAGACGAGTTCTCTGCCCGTCACGGACAAATCTCCGATGTTTCTCTATATAAATATACCGCTTCCGAAAAAGAAACACTGAAAAAGATTAACAAATCAGTAAATTTTATGTATTCGGATATAAACAAAGAACTGGCAGATGTTTTTAAAACAATCAGAAAACCTCTGGAAGAGTATGCAAGAAAAACCGGAGTAAGAACAGGCCGTTACTGGGTAGGTCCGGAGGGAAGTTCTGGTATGTCAACTGCACAGGAAACAAGAATACTTCAGCAGCTTACTGATACCCCCTACAAAGTTGTTTCAGATATAAAAGAAGCAGCTGAAATTATCAAAAAAACCCCGCACTCGGGAATTTCCGGCAGCAATGTTTTTCACGACAGATTGGGCGGGCACGCACAATACATTGCGGAAATAGCAGAAAAAAACGGCAAAGAAATACTTTTCAACGATAATACCTGGGGCAGCAGCGAGCATGAAAACATCTGGACTGATTCTGAGGGACTGATGCGTACTGACTACAAAGACAGACGGGGCGGAGAAAAAGGCTATATTACAGATGAAAAATGGAGAAATGGAAACTATATAGACGCTCTGTCTGAAAAAATCGGAACAATTACACCAGAAAACTACAGCAGAAAGTTTCTGAACAAACACAGAAAAATCAATGAAGAATATAAATTTCCAATATACTGGGAGACGATACTTCCTGGAAAATCCGAAAAAGCAGATGAGATTGCAGGTCAAATAAATAATAAAATTTTTCTGCCTGATTCAGCATATATTTCTACAATTGAAAATTATGCAAAAACACTGTCACCTCAGCAAATAAAAAACCAGAAATTGAAAATAGATGAGCTGAGAAACTCGTATTTGAATGAACTGAAACAGATAAAAGAAAATATAAAAGAAACCCCGTTCAACTCCGGTATTAAAACAAAATCAGATTTAGACTCTCTGCCTGAAGATGATTTGACAAGAGTTTCTTTTGAAAAGGCTGCTCTTACGCTTTCTGTAGACACCGGTGACAGGTGGAAAAATATTGCAAGAGCAAAAACAATTACGGAATTGAACGGCATACGAAATCAGCTAAGAAAGGATGCAAGAGAAAAATTTAATTATGCATTTGCAAAAGAGCCAGAGATACTGTATGCATACGCTCTGAATAATAAAAAAGCCCATGTTATAGAAATTGTGGACAAAGCATTAAAAAACAATGACATTACCTTGACAGAAGAAGAAAAAACAAAAATCATTTACCGTACTGCTGTATATACAGATGAAGAGAAAAAATTGTTTGACGGAAGTCTTGCGCACACAATAGATTTTCTTGTAAATAAACTTTTAAAGCAGTTTGACGCAGTGGTTGGAGACTCTGAAAATGCAAGAAAGGCTAAAACAGAAATAGAAAGAAAACTTAGAAAAGATGTTTCAGACGCACTGTATTTCAATTTGAAAGATATTGAAAAAACTGCAAAAATCAATATTTCAATCAAAAACTACATTGACAGAAAATACAATCCGGAAACAAATGAAGAATTTGTTAAAATCTACAGACGGCTTCAGGATATGACTCTAGAAGAGTTTGAAAATGAAACAAAAGATGCCTGTGACAAAGACATTGATTTTAAAAATTATTCGGGATTTGATGCACTCAGAATGTATAAATCAGAAAAAGATGAGGCAAAAAATGCTCTCGCAAATATTATTTACCAGAAGCATCTGATTGATATATTCCGGCTTTCCGAAACAGAAACTGCCTTCAAATATAAAAAGCTTCAAAAATTACCCTCTTTTACAAAATACAAAGAGGAAAGAACTTTTGATGACATTTATCTGACTTTTAGAAATTCTCTTTACTGCTTAAATTATGAAAGAATGTTCAACAATGCAAAAGATGAGGCATATAGAAACTACAAGCTCATGCCGGGTTATCCGAAATTGGAGGTGCTGACAGAAAGCCTGATAAAAGAAAAAATTGATCCGGTGTGTGAAATGATAGACTACACTGCTGCCAGTATACATAACAATAAACTCAATCTGGAACTCTACAACCTGACAGACCGGCTGGCAAACTTGCTGGACAATATTCCTGATGACAGAATGCTGACAAACGATGAACAGCGGACGCTGCAGCTTTTAACAGGAACTTTTTTGAGATCATATATGAATGACAAATCCCTGAAACGCTCGCTGGCTGCTGCAATAAATTTGCAAAAAGACTCCGGATGTGTGCCGGCAGGAAAGATAAAAGAACTTTTTGCTCCGTGGCAAAAAGAAGCGGAAGCACTAAAAAAAAGCAATCCGTATGAGTCCGCAAAACAAGATGCGGATATTGCATACAAGACTACAATGAAAAACATTGAATATATTATAAATGCGGAATTTTCCGAAAAATACCGTCATATAATAAAAGAGGACATAAACAAACTATTTGAAACAGCAAAAAAATATCAGGAAAATCCCTATGACAATGCAATGGCGTTCCGCAAACTTCTTAGTATAATTGACAGATATGCAAGCACTCAGCCGGGTGAAAATGAAAAATTTGAATTTCTCAACCGGCTTGATACGAATTTACAAGATTTAAAACTCTTAAAATACCGTTTATCAGCAAAAAACGGCAGGAATTGCCCCGAATATCAAAATATTCAGAAGTCAGGACTAATTGTTGCGTATGAATTTCTGGGACAGCAGGATATTGAAGCATTTCTTGAAAAATTGTCCAAAATTACTGAAACAGATGATTCTACAGAAGAAATTACACTTAAACAAATTGTCACCTTTATAAAACAACGCACCGGTAAAACAGAAAACGAATTGAAGGACAATTCTGAAATACTTGACCTTGTCTACAATATATCAATGTATCAAAATTTAAAAAAGACCGAAAAAGAAAATGAAATTGCGTATATCAATTGTCAGGAAGATATAAAGACTATATCGCAAGACTTTCTTGAAAAATATATAAAGCCTGAATACAGAACAACAACTGCGCAAAAAATCAGAGACTATGCTAAATCGCAGCTAAAAATAAAGGACAGGCAATCAGAATTTAATAACCTGAAAAATGACTACTGGTATGAAAAACTTCTAAAAGATGCAAAAAGATATCATATTTTGAATTTTCCGGATGAAGTCCTTGAGAGATTTCTTGTATTGACTTCAAAATGTGCAAATCTGAACAATAACACTCCTGAAAGAGAAAGAGCCCTGCTTGAAGATGAGCTTAAGCGGGCACGGGTATATCTGGAAACCGGACTGAGTTTTTCTTCTGTTATAGCAATGCAGGAGCTTTTGATGGAAGCAACAGACATAGGAAATCCTGCTATCGTCTCCGGCAGGTTTAAAAACTACTATACTGATCTGGTTGACAATATCACCGGAATGCCTCTCTCAATGGATGATGAAAGAGCACTTGATTATATGGTTCGCAGTATTATGATAGAAAAAAATTTCGATTTTGCCGTAAATTTCATTGAAACTCTCGGTTTGACTGATAAATTCTTAAAAATAGAAAGCAAAATACTGAGCGTAAAAAATGCAAAGAAAATTATAAACAAGATAGCTGATATAAGAAGGACAACCAGCAATCAGGTAGAAATTTTTGCGCAAGAAATGGCTAAATACGATGCCTCCTGTGACAATGATGCAAATTTTGTGCAAAAGCTCGAAAACACAAAGAAAAATATAATTGAAAAAACAAGTTCAATGAGCAGACAGGAAAATATAATGGCTATGCTGAATATACTGGAAAATGTCCAGCAGACTGCTGCACAATATCCTGAACTTTCGAAGTATTCTATGCTTACAGATGCAACAAATACTATCCTTATGACTATAAACGATAAAACAAATGAGGCTATTGAAGAGCTAAATGAAAATCTCAGCATAATAAATCATATGAATGAACTGATAGAGTCTCTATATGTTCCGGAAAACTCGGACGGATACAAATACAAACAGTTATTCAATAAAAAATATCAGCAAATAAGAGATTACAATAATTCTATATTCCTTGCTGCAAAAATGAACAGATGAATCGTTGTTTTCTAATCCCTTTTTCTATGCGACAAACTAACAGTATTTTCTTGCACATGGTGTCGATGTTTTTATGTTCCTGATTAATTAAAATGTCAGTGTATGCTGTTGCGTACGTCGATTTTTTAGAAAGGAAAATAAATATGGCAACGTTTAATCCTTTAAAGGAAAAAGGTATACCTGTTGAAAAACAATTGAGAACGTGGCATAAAATTGCACAAAAACCATTTAATAAAACGGAAGTGGACTGTTATACAAGGACACGTCAGATACTGATGAACGGTATTGAAGTGGAAGCCTGGAATTTTAAACACGCTTTCGCAAGATTTTCTGATGATATTGAAATAAATAAATTTATTGCTCAAACAAGAAGGATTGAAGACATGCAGCAGACCACGGTAAACTGGCTTACTCCGTGTGATCAATCTGTTTTGGAAACTACTCTGGGATATGAACAGGTCGCTGTTGATTTAACCGCATGGCTTGCTCAAAATGAGCCGGATAAATATGTCAAAGAAACATTTGATTTTGGTCTCTTAGAGGATTTTGACCACCTTTACCGCTACAGTCAGTGGGCTCATCTGATACACGGGATAGAGCCGTCTGATATTGTTCAGGGGCAGACAGATGTAGTTATTGGCCGTCCTACCCAAAATCATCATAATGACAATTCAATACGCCTTAGAAAACACTATGACAAAGAAACAGCAGCACCGCAGACAAAAGTAAATATTCTGACGCTCGTTGCAGGTGAGCAGCAAACGCATAATTTTTATGCGGAGCATGGCATGCAGTACGGAAATGATATTTTAAGGGAAACTTATGCAGAGATATGTGATGTTGAAGAAGAACATGTCTCTATGTATGAATCACTCATTGACCCAACAGAGTCTATGTATGAAAAACTGCTGCTGCATGAATTTACCGAGGTTTGTAATTACTATACCTGCATGGAGGATGAAGAGGATGAACGTATTAAAAAAATCTGGGAGATGTTTATGCTCTTTGAAATTGAACATATGCACTATGCAGCAGAGCTTGTCAAAAAGTATGATAAAAAAGATCCTGAAGAAATTATCGGAACAAATGTTGTTATTCCTTGCCGTTTTAAGTCCCAGAAAAAATATGTCACAGATATATTGAAAAAAGAAATTGACAAACGGCTTGATACAGAATATGGATATACAACAATAAGTGAACTCCCTCAAAATTGGCCCGGTTATGCAGTTCAGCAGACAGTAGGCGAGGACGGTGCGCCTACGGAAACTACTATTAGTCTTATTGCTGTTGCTGATAAGCATGATATTGTTGAGGGTAGTGATGAACTGATAACAAAAATTCCCCGGCTGCTTGAAAAAGGTCTGCAGGAGGAAGCTCAGGCTCCTAACACAGTTCCTGTTGAACAATATGAAGAATTTGATTACGAAACAGATGAATAAAAAATCAATAATGGGGCTGCAAAAGCGGCTCCATTATTTTGAGTTTTGTTTATATCATTGAGGCACTTTTAGTTTTGCAGCTTCTCGCCTAAAAACAGCTCTGCCGGAAAAATATTCAAATTTTTTTATGCACTTTACAATTGATATTTTTTTTATTAATATATAATAAGTCCAATCAAATGGATAAACTCGTTGGAGGAGTGCCAGAGCGGTTGATTGGAGCAGTCTTGAAAACTGTCGTACGTTTATAGCGTACCGTGGGTTCGAATCCCACCTCCTCCTCCATTTAGAAAGAGCCTGAAAAGGCTCTTTTTTAGTGCGTTTGGGATATATAACAATTTCCGTAAATATACATCCTATTTCCCCCATGGGGACTACATGGGGACTGAAGATGTTTTAAATAAAACTATTCTATTTTTGTTATAATATAAATACCTATAAGGAGTATGATATGTGTGAACTAACGGAATTAACTTTAAAATTTGATTTAAGAACGATAGAGCATCTTGGCATTCAGATGTATAAAACATTACCCCCTGTTCTTGCTGAAATGATTTCTAATGCTTATGATGCAGATGCGACATATGTTAATATTCAATTAGTTGAAGATGAAAATAATAAGCAAATAATCATTACAGACGATGGTTGTGGAATGTCTTTTGAAGAGATAAATAATTCGTTTTTAGTAATAGGAAGAAATCGTAGAAAAAACGATCCAAACCATAGTGGATTGACACCTAATGGAAGAAAAGTTACTGGTAGAAAGGGGCTAGGTAAATTAGCAATTTTTGGGATTGCTACTCACATAGAAATTCAAACAGTAAAAGATTGCAAAGAAAA
The DNA here is from genome assembly GCA_944323735.1 of Candidatus Gastranaerophilales bacterium. Lineage (GTDB taxonomy): Bacteria > Cyanobacteriota > Vampirovibrionia > Gastranaerophilales > Gastranaerophilaceae > CALUPY01. The sequence continues at coordinate 30,182 of CALUTO010000002.1, read as the reverse complement.
TATTTTTGCAATGGATTTAAAGGATATACTTGATGAAAAAAATAACGGAATATATAAGCCACAAATTATAAAATATAATGAAGATGTTACTTGTAAACCAGGAACTAAAATTACTCTTAGTGGGATAAAACGAAAAAATCCAATAGATATTTTTGATTTAAAAGCAAGTATTGCCAAAAGGTTTGCCTTTAATGTTTCAGATTTTATTATAAATATTTCTAATGAATCTAATGAAACAGTAAAAATTACAAATGATACTAAGTGGGAATATATTAATTCACAATTTGAATGGATTTTTGATAATGATCATAATGACGAAGACAGTTTTTTATTGGAAAATAAAATTACTGGAAAAATTGTTACTACAAAAACCCCGCTACCGGAAGATCAAAGAGGAATATTTTTATATGCTAGAGGTAAACTCGTAAATTCTAATGAATTTTATGGTATAAAAACAACAACATCTCTTGCTTATAATTATATGACGGGCGTTTTTTATGTTGATTATGTTGACGATAACTATGATTCAGATTTAGTTACAACGAATAGAGAAGGGTTAATTTGGGAACGAGATGAACTGCAAGACTTAAAATCGTGGTTAGTTGAAAAATTGCAATTTGTAGAAAAACAATGGAGTGAAAAAAGAACCCAACTAAAAGAAGATGAAATATCAAAAGTGACAGGTTATAAACCTAGTGAATGGATTGAAACATTACCTAAAAGAAAACAAAAACTTGCAAAAGGATGGATAGATAGTATTTATAAAGATAACTCTATTGACGAAAACAAGGCAGGTGAATTAATTGACCATTTACAAATGTGTTTAAAATTTGATTCTTTTGATGATATGGTAACTGACCTAGAAAATTCTGGGTTAGATGAAGTAAAAGTTTTAGATTTATTTAAAGAATGGCATTTAGTTGAAGCTCAAGAATTATATAATCTTTCAAGGGGTAGAATTAAAGCAATTCAAAAACTTGAACAATTTATAAATGAAGATGCAAAGGAAGTTCCTACTATCCATAATTTTATAAAAGAATTCCCTTGGATATTAGATCCTAAAATGACTATCTATAAAGATGAATGCACATATTCAACGTTACTACAAGAACATTTCCCTGAAAATAATGAAGTATTAGAAGAAGATAAAAGATTGGATTTCTTGTGTACTGGTTTTGGAGATACACTATATATAGTAGAATTAAAAAGGCCGTCATGCAGAATCTCTCAAAAAGAGTTAAACCAATTATTAAAATATCATGCATTTATAAAAGATCACTTAATTGGCACATCTGAATCTTCATATCACCAAGTCGCAAGTTATATTATTGGTGGCAGTATTATTGGTAATACAGAATTTAATATGCAAATTGAAGCGATGAAGACACAAAGAGTTTATATTGAAATTTATCCTGAAATGTTGTCTAGAGTCAAGAATTACCATAAAGAATTTATAGATAAGTATAATGAATTAAAACAAAGAGATCCTATAAATGTTGGCTAGATTTCAAATTATCCATAAGCTTGCAGAAAATGATTTTAATGAAATTATTAAATCAGCAGTAAAATTGGTTAATAATAAAATTATTAAAGAGCATCCTCCATATAGCGAAGAGGATGGTTTGCCAATTATTCCAATATTCACCTATCATACAAGACACACAAATTGTTCTTTAAGTGGAGTATGTCTTGATTTATCAAAATACAGCGAATCTTACTATGATGACTATGATTCTACTGTTTCAATGGGATTTTTCTGGGGAGCTGGAGTAGCTATAGATGAATTAATTAGTTATATTGATTTGTTTATTGAAACAATAAAATTAAACAATAATATTATTCAAATAATAAAATATGAAGATACTAACCTACAAAATGCTTATTGGTTGCTCACTAAAGAAATCTATGAATTAGAAATGAGCTTACGAGAATTAATTAATTTTTTATTATTTAAAAATTCTAATGAAGGTGATATTTGTTCTTTACTCAAAAATAAAGTAAAGATAAGGCATTCTATAAATAAATTTTTCTTTGATGAAAATCAAGAAAATGAAATTTTTTCCTTAGATTTCACGCATTATCAACAGATATTTGAAAGCTATCCAGAAATATTTACTAAATCTATATTGGATGATATTGATAAAATAAGAATATTTAGGAATTCGGTTATGCATAATAAAGGCTATACCTCAACAAGTCCAAAAGAATTTTGGGATGCTAAAGACCGTTTATTTGATTTTATTACAAAATTTTGGAATTCTGTTTAGCAAAATATTACCCTCTCATTTATTTATCTTCTTAATACACCTCAAATAATGTTCATTAAAATCTTTGCATCCGCAGCTTAGGCGAATGTTTTCGAATGGATATTTTGCAATGATTTTGTCTGCAATAGGTCTTGAAACCTCGTCATTATCTACAAAAAGATAGAGCTTTTTGTATTTGTCAAACTCTATGCGGTCAATATATTTTGGCAAAGAATTTATGCCATTTGTCGGTGTTACAATGTGATACTTGCTTGATTGTTCTTTCTCGTTTAAGTGTTGCCACAAGGTATAAGCATCTAAATACCCCTCAACTATACACAATATTTCTGTATTTTTTGTATATGGATTTACTGCAGAAAGATTATTGGGTGAGCCTTTTGAGCGACAGATTCCTTTCTTCGAAAAATCTCTAGGGCGGAGCTCATAACCTAATATATCCATGCCGGAATCAGTTCTATATCCGTAGCTTGGAAATACCCACTTATCATCTTGCCAACTAAAACCTATGTTCATAAATTCAACTGTCTTTTTTGTAATGCCACGCTTTTGATAAATTAATTCCAGCAGCTTATCATTATCTAATAAATAATCGTTTCGTGTATCAAAAGCAAGAGCATAATATAACTGAACTTCAGGTGCTAAAAGTGGTATATCATCTAGATATTCATAATTTGATACCTGGCTTAATCTCCTAAGTTTCGGATTGCTCATAATCTTTTTGAAAATCATTTTTGAATGTTCGGGATTTGCAAAACAATGCAATATCCCTTTGCGTTCATTGAATTTCAAATTATCTCGGCCTGTATCCATACAATATGGACATTGAAAAATAAATTCGTCACCTTGAACTTTATTAAGATAAGGCATTAAGTAACACAAAACTTGTCCAATGTGCAATTTCATTAAAATTTCCTCCGTTAGTGTTGTTAAACTTGTTATTGTACGATTGCAAAAAGGGTTCGACAATGACAGCCGCTCGTAATCGCCGAAACTATTGTCAAGAAAAACATTGACAATAGTAACGACATTAACGGTTATTAAATTAGATCCTCAAGCATTTTGGTATCTTCACCCAACTCTTGTTCTTCAAGTTTAATTAACCTATATTCTGTGCCGGAGTTGCGATTAATAGAATCTATTTTTAACATATAGCCCTTATCTTTTGCCATTTCTGCTATTGAGTCAATATAATCATCAAAGCGGTCTTTAAATTTATCACGGGAGATCCCGAAGTTTTGAAATTGATTATAGACCAGTTCTGTTCTTGTAAATCCTTTGTCCAAATTTTCCAGGAAAAATTCCCATAATTTGTCGTAGGCATCATCTTCTTTTGGTTTGTAGTTTCTGAATGTTTTAAAGTCCTTTGAAATAAATTCCACCGTGTCGATAGCTTGTTGCATATCTTCATCATTAACAATCAATTCTGTTGGATGATTTAAGCACGCATACAGGCATGCAATTTTGATTGCCTTATGTTGTCGGCTCTGAATTTCTTTTTTTGTCAAAACATCTTCTGTCGCATTTTCCAGTTCTTCCATTTTTATTCTATAGGGATAGTGAAGGTTCTTTAGTGCTGAGTCTGTAAGCACATATACCGCATTAGATGGTATTTTATTAAAAATCTTCAAGAATTGTTCAGAAAGTTTTTCGCAATCTCGGTAAAACTGCTTTTCTTTTTCAAAGGCTAAATCTGTGTTGTATTCAATCTCTTTTTTTCTTGGTTTTTGGAACGATATCACACAACGTCTACTTAGCCCTGTTTGCATAAGAAGATTAAACATGTACCTTAAATTTCCACCAGTAAATAGAGATGGATCAGATAGTAACAGACAGTTCACAGGCAAGTTTTCAATATTAGCTTCCCTTTTGCCATATTTTATTGATTTAGAAATTACTTTACCATCATAACCGTCATATAAGCACCCAAGGAATTGTTTCTCTGTATTTTGAGCTGTTTCCAAAAACATACCGAACTCTGACATTTTGTAAGTAATAGCACCAAAACCTGCTTCATTAAGAACTTTTGCATCTTCAAATAGGCCTTCTTGGGTTCCGTCAACAACTTCTAAAATTGGATAGCGAATTGATTTTTCGGCTTCTTTTATAAGTGCTTTTATTTGTTTATTTTTACTATTTGTGTATTCTTCCTGAATTTGTTGTTTCTTTTTTGAATAATATTTTTCAGCATTTTCTTTAAACCAATCCCTAAAAGGTTTAAATACATAATCATCTAAATCATTCGATATTCTATCTTTTCCTCCGCCTGATGGTAGAAACACGATTGTGTAGTAATTTGGATTATCAATTTTTTCAAACTCTTTATATTTAACCCTTTTGCAGGTCATCATTTGCGCTATTTTTAATAATGTAATTGATGTGATAATACTTCTTTCTGTATTTTTAAATCGTTTTGAAAATACATTCAACGTTGCTTCTACTAATTTTTGATTTTTAATTTTTGTCATGGTTTTCTTCTCCTTTTTTGTACTCTTTCAAATTTCTGATTGCTTCATTTCTTAAAGTTAATTCAAACAGCTCGGAATCAATAAGGTATTTACCACGTTTACCGCCAATTTTGATTGCTGGATAAATTCCTTGCCGGATTCCCATTCGGATTGAATACTCCGAAATCCCGAAATGTTTAACCGCTTCCTGAATTGTTAACATTTGTTTTTGTGTAACATCTTTTATCTTTGTATTGTCTGGCATATCCTCTCCTTTCTTGTCCAGTTGCCAATCACATAATTGACACAGAAAATTTCCCTGTGTTTTAATTTCAATATGAGATATTTTTTATTCACAAGACCATTAATGCACGAAAAACCGCAAAACAACTGGCTAGCACTATGCGAGATAATTGTGGATAAAAATTAAAATTATCCACAAAAGGAGATAAAAATGGAAAACTGCAAAACACTTCATGAAGATTTTTATACAAGATTGGAAGATGCCTTTCTTGACAGTGGCTATAGTTATTTAGAACTTGAAAAAATTATAGGGATACCCGATTCAACATTAAATTCTTATGTAAACTATAAAAGAGCAGCAACTGTTGAAAATTTGCGAAAAATCTGTTTAAAATTAAAAGTTTCATCAGACTACCTATTATTATTGAGTCCTTGTAAGAATTTAGCGGAATATCCTATGGTTAATAAAACCGGATTAAATGAACGCTCTTTGCAAGCACTTGAATCTATGAAAAAACACAATCCAAAACAGATTGAGACATTGAATTTTCTTCTTAGTTCTGATATTTCAGGAATGCCGTTTGCAGGTTTTTTGTATTATCTCGGGGAATACTTAGATGTGTATAAAAAGAGCAAGTCAAACAATAAGCGAGATTTAAAAGCTCGAAGAATCTATGCAACAAGACATAATCTTCCATATAAAGACGTTAAAAAGATGGATATTTACAAGGAAGAAGAATTTTTAGATATTTTGAATTCCTTACCACCTGAAAAATTTCAAGATAAAATGGATGTTTCAATGTATAAAGCTCAAAGAGCATTACAAAGGCTTATGGATTTCTCAATAGGAGAAATGCAAAAAAAAGAAAATGAAAAACCCAAAATACGAAAACGACAAAGAAGAAAAAGCGAGGATAAGGAATAATGGCAAGCATTGAGAAGCGAAAAGATGGATCATACCGTGTTATTGTTTCCTGTGGTTATGATGTAAACGGCAAAAAGCTTAGAAAATCTAAAACAATAAAACTTCTGCCAAATTTAACCGAACGACAAAAACAAAAAGAACTGGAACGGCAGAAAATATTATTTGAACATGAGGTGCAAAACAAAACTTATCTTGATGGGGAAAAATTAACTTTCGCAGAAATTTCGGAACTATGGATTGAAAAATATGCAAAAATAAAATATGCACCGGCAACACTAAAACCCTGCTTAGCAAGACTTAAAGATCGAATAATACCGGAATTGGGACATCTTAAATTAAGCAAAATTCAAACTTATCACTTAGAAGAGTTTTATAACAAATTAAGAAATAACGGTTCTAGGCTTGAAGATTTTTATACTCCGACAATAATAATGTCGGATTTTTTGTCAAAATATACAAACAAGAAATTACAGCAAATTACAGGAATAACTACTAAAACATGCAAAAGAATTAAAGAGGGACAAAAGACTAATATCAAAACTGCACAAAAAATATGCTATTCTTTTGGTTTTGATTTTAATAAAATGTTCAAAATGACAAATGAAAAACCTTTGTCGGACAAAACAATAAAAAATCATCATACTGATATTAGTGCAATATTTTCTTTTGCAGAAAGATGGGGATTGATTCATTCAAATCCAGCTAAAAAAGTTGATTTAGGGAAGATTTCTAAAAAACAGGTTAAATATTATGATGATATACAAACTGCAAAACTTTTTAAAGAACTTGAAAATGAGCCAATGACATATAAAACAATAATCTATCTTGCAATAGATGTCGGTTTGCGTTCTGGTGAATTGTGCGGATTAAAATGGGAAGATGTGAATTTTGAAACTGGTGTTTTGACAATAAACAAACAGCGGCAATATGTAAGCACATTTGGAGTAAATGAAAGACAACCTAAGACCGCGAACGGAATCCGAACAGTTACACTATCTTCTCAAATGATTACAATGCTGAAACAGTACAAACAAAAGCAAGCAGAAGATAAATTAAAACTCGGCTCGGCTTGGGAAAACGGAGAATATTTATTTAAGCACGATGACGGACAGGATTTACACCCTACAAGACCTTACAAGTGGTTTATGGACTTTTTAAAACGGCATAATTTACCAAAGATCACTTTTCACGAACTCCGACATACAAATGCGAGTTTGCTGATTGCGAACGGAGTGGACGCGGTAACATTAAGCAAAAGACTCGGGCATGCGGATAAAACTGTAACATTAAATACATACTCTCACGCAATTCAAAGCAAAGAAACGCAAGTCGCAACTACAATGGACAATTTGTATTCAAAATTAAAGAAAAAATGTCTTTGAAGTCAAAGAAGATATTTTTTGAGATAACGACACCATTCAGTAGCTAAGAAATTATCAATAGCCCTTTCCAAGTCAGAAAAATGCCTTTCTTGCATCAAAAATAAATAATCTCTAACTGAATACCTTGAGGCCCTCAAATAAAACATCTTTGCATTTTTAGTTTCTTCCATATCCTTAAATCGATAAAACCTTTTTAAATATTCACTTTCCGGCTTTCTATCCCTATGGTTATAAATAATTACCGTTGAACCCTTTTCATAATAATCTGCAACTTCCTGATAAGTTGTATATTTGTTTCCGTTTTTTGAATACGGTTTTGTACTTTTCACTTCAAGCCCATTATCAGGATCTAAAAATATTACATCTTTCAAGCTTAATTTCTTTAATGCTTCTAAATGCCATTTATCACGGATTTTGGCATCTAATATCTTGTTCCAAAAGAGGGCATTTTTAAAAAGTTTTGCTCGTTCAAGTCTTATAACAGTTCTGTTATAGCTTAAACCAATTTTCTTTAACGCACAATGTAATTCTTTGTCAGGAGTATCGCAATCATATTTTAAAAATTTCGTGTGCTTACCGTCAGTGAAGGTTTTTGAGTGTACGGGTTCATCCGGTGTTAGATACCAATTTAAACCTATACTGAAACCTGCTTGTTCAAGCCCCCTCAAAACACCTAACTTTGTATAATCTCCGACATCACCTGCATATTGATTTTTCATATTCATTCCTTATTAATTATTAGTAAAAACGACTTCTAAATCATTACAATAGCCAAAAAGTTGCATCTTAGGGTGATCTTGTTTACAAGCATTTGTAAGTTCAATACTTTTATTTTTTGCTTCTATTTTTATATTGTTAAGTTCAGCTTCTTTCTCATTCTCAAAAACATAAATTTGGTTAGTATAATTATTTATATCTTGCTCTATCTTTTTGCGTTTATCTTCAAGGATTTTACAAGAGCTTGGTTTCTTTTTAGTAGAATTTGGTTGTTTGGCAAGGCATTTATTTAACGCATAAGTATCGTCAGCTACCACTAAACCGGAACTTGTTTTAAAATATGTAGTTTTTCCGTATAAATGACCACAAGCACTATTCATCATTTTGTTAAAATCAGAATTTACTTCTGCCTGATAACATTTTTGTAGTTGATTTGATATTTGTTCTTTTTCATTCTCTAGTTTTTTGATTGATTCTTTATTTGTCGTAACTTTAGCATCATAGGTTTTATAAACTTCATCAATCTTTATACTAATTTTTTCAATATATTTATTTAATTGATTTATATAATCCGCTCTAGTTAACTTTTTATCTTTAGCAAAAGCAATAGAATTTAAAGTAAAAAATAATAGTCCAAGTACAATTATTTTTTTATACATAAAATCAATCCTTTCTTTAAATTAACACATATCTATTTTAAACAGGGATTATTTGTAAATAAATCCTTGTTATTTATTGCTAATCTATAACAAACAACGATTATTTTCAATCTGCATAACTTCTAAAAATGTTTATAGCGAAAGTTCATTCCATAACATGAAATTAGGGGTTATTATGGAACTCAAAAAATTACTAGGAAAAAGAATACAAGAATTAAGAACTAAAAACGGTTTGAAACAATCTGAACTAGCCGAAAAAGTTGGTATTGCAACAAAACACCAAAGCTGTATTGAAACCGGCAAAAACTATCCGTCAGCAGAATTGGTTGAAAATTATGCAAAAGTTTTCAGTGTTGATGTAACGGAAATGCTAGACATAACACACATTAAAACCACTGACGAATTATTATCAGACATCTATTCAATGCTTAAATCCGCAAGCGAGGAAGAAATCCTAATGGTTCATAAGATTTTGAAAGGGGTTTTGCATTAATATACTTAAATGTATATTATGTATTAAGATTAAACAAAACAATTCTTATCAATTAGTTTGTTTTTTATTTCTATATTCAATTTGCTCTTGTGCTATTTTGTATCTATCGTAACAATCTTTGAATGGTTTCAATAAATTGTTATATTCTTCTTTTGAAAGATTTTTATTTACTATTATTGATTTTGCTCTTGGCGTTTTATCATTATCTTGCTGAACTTGATTTTTATAAATTAATTTCACTTTGCTATTATCATCTTTTATATCTTTCCAAAATAAAATAGCTGAAAAATATTTGTTTTCTAGCCAATAGTCACTCTCACCTAAATAAGTGCTTTTTGAATATCCTACAGGTAATTTCTTATAGTCTAAATTACAGTACTCATTATTCCAATATCTTAAATAATAGTAATTATTATCTAAACTTATTTTAATTTGATTTTCCGTAAATTTCAATTCCTTCATTATAAGAATTTCGCAGAAAATTTTTGTATATTCAACTAAATCATAAAAATTTTGAACTTGATCTAAATATTTTTTATCTCCATAATGCGTATAGTAATTTCTAACATCAACCATTTCAGAAATTAATTTATAATTACCTTTTTTATCATATTTAAAGTTTAAAATTTGATTAATATTTTGTTCATTTATAACATTGAGCAATTTTACCTTAAATGATAGTTGATTGCTATATTTTAATTCCTTAACATTTGGCAAATTAGGATTTTCACGTTTAAATTTCTTTATTGCTGATTTCCACTTATTATCTATATGAAAATCTTCATTACATTTTTGTTTACTAACAAAAGCTTCTATACCTTGCATAAAAGTTAAGAATTTAACTTGTAATAGAATTCCTGTAGGTAAATCATGACATTGCATGTATAAATCGCAAAGTATAGAAAATGCATCGTATTCACTGGTTCTTGACTGTAAAAATCTTTTTATTATTTTGTCAAAATTGCTTTTCAATAAAGCGTATGAAGCTAATATATTAAATGGTGTTATATGTTCTGAATTATAGTTATTATCAATAATTCTAACTTGTGAAGTTTGTATTCTAATTTCCTGGTTTAATGAGTTTTCATCTCTATTACTCCAAATATTACTAATCAAAAGTTTTTGTCTGAAACATATAGAAAAAAAATCTATTAAAGAAATTATAATATCAATAAATTCATTTAAATTTTTCTCTCCTTTTATCGAAGTAATTTTTATTGATTTTATTAAATCAAAATGGCCTCCATTGCCGCCTATACGACCAGCGCCATATTGATAACCTACATTAACATCAAAGCTAAATTTTCTGTTAATATGAAAATTTTCAAATTTCAAATTTTTTTGATATACCAGACCAATTTCTTCTTGTGTACCTGTTTCTGTTTTTAAATAGTCTAAAATATAGAAAAATATATTTATATAAGGAAAATCAAAATTTATTGACCTAAATTTAATTTCTTTATTATTATATATATTTGTAGGAATTGTTATTAAAGAATGAAAAGCATAACAAGTATTTTTTTGGTTATTTAGTGGTGATTCTAATTGTTGTAATATGTAAACTTTATTAGAACCATCGTAACAAACAAAGGGATCTGTAATATATTCTCGATTAATGCCTAATGGTAAATCTAAACAAAAGTAAGAACCATTTTGGTATCTTATTTTACAGAAAAATTTAATTTTATCATTAATTCTATAATGGCAATCAATTTCTTTGAGAATGTTTTCATCCATACTGTAATTCTATCACAATATTTTTAATTTAGGGGACTAGTTGGGGACTAATTTTACGCAAGGGGACTATAATTTTAGATAGATTTCAATATTAAATTGTATCTAAATGTCAACAAGAACAAGTATTTTGACAGCTTACAACAGATTACGAAAATTATAGAAATGGGTTCGAATCCCACCTCCTCCTCCATTTAAACACCTGACTATGATTGAAGTTCAGGTGTTTTTTAATATTTGTCGTGTCCATTCTGTGTCCATTAGTCATTTTGAATTAAATCCTTTTGATTTGAACTAAGTAAGTTCATTGCAGATAATATTTGTTCATTAGCTGTATGAACATAACGCATTGTTGTTTTAATATCTGAATGGTCTAAAACTTGCTGAATTACAGGTACTGGTACATTCATTTGAGCTAAACGAGTACCTACAGTGTGTCGCAAATCATGAAATCTAAAATCCTTTATACCAGCTTTTTTCTTTACTGTTCGCCAAGCACGTTAAATCTCTTTATTTTACAAACCGTTCTTCAAGTTTATTCAGAAATATTTTTGCGGCAGGAGAAAATACCTGATATTTTTTCCACACTATATCTAATCCTGATTCCAGTTTGGGATACAGCGGTCTAAAACAAATATTGCTTTCTTCTGATGTATTGGCCAGTTTATCAAGCGTGACAGCATATCCGATACCGGCTTCTACCATAATCACTGCATTGTATACAAGATTGTATGTCGCAGCAATATTCAGGTTTTCAAAATCCTGACCGAACCAGTCCAAAAAACCGCTATCTGCAGAGTATTTTTTTGACATCTGTCTTGAAGCTATGATTGGAATGCCTTTTAAGTCATTTAGCCTAATATGTTCTTTTTTTGCAAGTGTGCTGTCTTTTCTCATAATAACACCCCAGACATCTTTGTCAGGCAGGGTAATGTAATCATATTTGGACAGGTCAATAGGCTGGATAAGAACCCCGAAATCAAGAAGGCCTCTGTCAAGTTTTTCTGTAACATCTTCAGCATTTCCGCTGTGTATATGGAATTTTATTTCGGGGAAATGTGTTTGTATGTCTTTCATGACTGCTGCAACATGTTTCATTGAGTCTGTTTCTCCGCAGCCTATGTATACATCTCCGCAGACCGTATCTTTTATTGCGTGAAATTCAGATTGAGTCTTTTCTGCTAGCTCAACAATCTGCTCCGCTCTTTTTCGAAGAATCATTCCTTCGGGTGTGAGGATAATATTATGTTTCCCTCTTATAAACAGTTTGTGTCCGAGCTCGGTTTCCAGCTCTTTTAGCTGCCTTGAGAGCGTTGGCTGGGTAAGATGCAGTGAGTTGGCGGCACCGGTGATGCTTCCTTCTCTGGCTGCTGTTAGAAAATACCTTAAAACCCTTATTTCCATTGCTTAATTATATGAATTGCTCCTGTGAGTGTCAAGCAATGCTGACGTTTAAAAGGTGCATTTCCTGTCTGTACGTATTCCGAGATAGCTGTTTGAGTATACCTTTTTGTTTAAAAGTATTTCAGCTGTTTTGTATATGGCAGTCTGATGTTCATCAGCAGGGTCAAATTTAAGATTTTCAAGCTCATCAAGGTTTTGCATAAGATTATATAGTGAAATGTAAACCTCGTCAGAGTTTGAGTCTGGCATCATTGTGTCCAGCATTTTTGATATACGTAAAAGTTCATCATCAAAAATATCGACTATTGCGCAATCAAGCCCGCAGCCGGCTGCCATAACAAGAAAAACCCTGTTGATGAGCTTTCTAAGCTCCTTTGGACAGCCGTTTGATACATTTGAAAGCCCTATAATCGTATTAACAGGCGGCTCAAAACTTTCTTTGAGCATTCTTATTGTATTCAGACATTCCGATGCCTGTGTCTGGTCTACGCAGACAGGAAGCACAAGCGGATCAAAATAAATTTTTTTGTTATCTATACCCGAACTTTCGCAGTAGGCCTGTATTTCTGCTGCAAGCTCAAGTCTTGCATCGCACTCTTTGGGAATTCCCGTTCCGCTTTTCATCGTGAGTGCTATGAGGTTTGTATTAAATTCAGATGATAGCTCTGTAACTTTTGATAGTCTTTCTTCATCGGCATTCGTGCTGTTTATTATACAGAGAGAAGGATTTTTTGCGGCAATAATCCCTTCTTTGATTTCACCGGTATTTGTGCTGTCAAATGATACAGGAATGTCCGTAATACCGTTTAAAATTTCCACAAGCCATTTCATTACACCCGCAAAATTTGATTTTGCAGGCCCGATATTGAGGTCTATCCAGTCAGGATTTTTTTTTGCCATTTTTTTAATAAGTTCTTTTATGTAACTTTCGTCTCTTGATATTAGTGCATCTTTTGTTGATTTTGAGATTACATGAAGGTTTTCAGCTGCAAGTTTCATCCGTGCTCTCCTGTTATTTGAAATTTTTCACATTTTTGCATATTTTACATTGAATTACAAGTATATTATAGCTGCACACTAAAAAATGTGCGGTCAGCTTTGCTCAAATCTTTTTTCTGTTGTTTTAGCCGGAATTTTAAATAACTGATTAACATACTTAACATAAATGCTTGATTAGAATTTTTTTCTGCTAAAATAATATTTGAACAAAAGAGGCAAATATGCAGCTTGAATTTTTATACTCAAAAATACACAGAGCCACAGTAACCGATGCAAATCTTGAGTATGTCGGCTCTATTACAATAGATGAAGAGCTTATGGAGGCAGCTCATCTTCTGGAGGGGCAGAAAGTTGATATCCTCGATGTAAACAACGGGGAAAGATTTCAAACTTATGTCATAAAAGGAAAAAGAGGCAACAGAGACATATGTCTCAACGGGGCTGCCGCAAGAAAAGTTCAAATAGGCGACAAGGTTATCATTGTTGCTTATGCGTCAATGACTCTGGAAGAAAAAGCAAAGTTTAATCCGGCCGTTGTTCTGGTGGACGACGAAAATAACATAATAAAAAAATAAAACCGCAAAAAAATTTTTTTACGGTTTTTGTTTAGTTTAAAAATCTTTGTAAATAAGATTTAAAGCAGAAGGATGAAACCATTGCAAAGTATACTGACACCCCCGAAAATCCGTGAAAAAGCCGCAATACCGTTTTCTATTATTGAAAAACGGCTGAATAAGATTTTTTCTGATGAAATAAATTCTAAAAACCCTGTTATTTTAAAAATAGCTCCGGATGTGATTAAGAAAATATCACGTTTCATTACCGGTGAACAAAAAAGAGCATGTGCTATTGGCATAGCAGGTGAGACAGCAAGCGGAAAGTCTACGATAACCCGTGATATTATTGATACGATTAATCTGTTTGCCAGAGAACACTGTCTGGAAAATGCAGTAACAAGAATAAATACGGATGATTATTATTACGATCGTTCCGAAATGGTTAAAAAAGCGGGAAGCTTTGCTGAATTTGCAAAGCATTATGATCTGGATGTGCCGGAAGCACTTGAGCTGGAGCTTATGCATAAGCATATAAAACAGCTGGCTTTCGGTCAAAAAGTTCTTCTTCCTGAGTATGATATGTCCGGCACTGCAATAAGAAGAGACAACGTAAAACCCGCAAATCCATCAAAAATAATAATATCTGAAGGCTTATTTACCCTGACGGAAAAAGTTGCAGATGCTTTTGATTTTAAACTCTATGTTGATGTTTCCGGTGATATTCAAAAGAAAAGATTTTATAAACGTGCCATTGAAAGACATCTGGGCAGTTCTGCAGATGAAGTATATAAAAATGCTTCAGAAAAAGCAAAAATTTATATAAAACCAACCAAAAAAACAGCGGATATAGTAGTTTCAGGAGAAGCCGACAGACAAAAATACAAAGACTTTATTATTGAATTGCTTTGTTTTGTTGAAGAAGTTCTTGCACATACACGGAGGTAGCAGATGAAGCTTTGTGTGTCACAGGGTACTTTCAATCCTATCCATAATGCACATTTGCGGGTCTGTGAGTATGTAATTTCCTGTTTTGATTTTGACAAAATTCTTCTTATACCGGCGAGTAAACCTCCTCACAAAGACACGGGGCTTCCCGTTCACCGGCTTAAAATGACAGAGCTTGCAGCAAGCGGTATAAAAAAACTCGAGGTTTCTGATATTGAATACAGGCGGGATAAAAAATCTTATACTTTTGATACAATTTGTGAATTGTACAAACAATATGATATTGAAGGGAAAATACATTTCCTAATCGGAACGGATGCATTCAGAAATATAGAGACGTGGTACAGAGCTGATGAGCTGAAAAATCTGCTTCATTTCATTGTTTTTCAAAGAGGAGACGCTAAAGAATTTGATGCTGACTTAAAATACTTTGAAAAATTGAGACAAAAAGGTTATAATTATGACATAATGGAATTGCCCTATCTTGATGTTTCATCGACACAGGTGAGAAATAATGTTAAAATGGGCTTGTCAATAGCTAATCTGGTTCCCAAATCAGTAGAAAATTATATAAAAGAAAATGGTTTATACAGATTTTAATATAGAAGAGGCAAAAAACTGGCTAAAAGCGCATCTTAGCGAAGAAAGATACAATCACTCCATCGGGACGATGGAAACTGCTGAAGAACTTGCTGAAATGTATCATCTTGATACAGAAAAGGCAAAAATTGCAGGGCTTATGCATGACTGCGCAAAGTGCTTTCCGAATGATAAACTGCTTAAAATTATCCATGATGAACTTACAGATATTCAGGATTGCGAGCTTGTGAATTACAAAACTCTTCATGCTCCAGTGAGTGCGTATATAGCAGAAAAAGAATTCGGGATAACTGATCCTGAAATTTTGAGTGCTATTCGCTGGCATACACTCGGAAAAGTCGAAATGAGTGATTTTGAAAAAATAATTTTTCTTGCGGATAAAATTGAAAAAAATACAAGGGATGAAGAATTCAGAAATGAATGTATGGCTCTTGTGACATTAAAAAACGGACTTACGCTTGCAATGTTCAGATGCTATCAAGAGACGCTGAAAAGCCTTGTGGACAGAAAACTTGCAATCTGTCATATGACTATCAGCGTTTATAATGACCTTCTTGCCTCATCAAAAATGATTGAAAAGGAATAGGAAAAATGATTATACCCAGCATTGACCTTATGTCCGGCAAGGCAGTACAGCTAAAACAAGGAGTGGAAAAAGTACTGGAAAGAACTGATGTAATTGAGCTTGCTCAATATTACAGCAGGTTTGGAGAATTAGCGGTAATTGATATAGATGCTGCTGTTGGCAACGGCAATAATGAGGAATTAATTAAAAAAATTTGTGCAGTGGCTGACTGTCGTGTCGGCGGCGGAATAAGGGATGTTGACAAAGCTAAAAGAATGCTTGCAAACGGCGCAAAAAAGATAATTATTGGCACTGCTGCAGATGAGGACTTATTATCTAAACTGCCAAAGTCAAGAACTCTTGTCGCAATAGATGCAAAAGACGGGAAAGTAGCTACACACGGCTGGACAAAATCGACAAATGAAACGCCTAAGGAGCTTGTGCGCAGGTTTGACAAGTACTGTTCGGGCTACCTGTATACTATTGTTGAAAAAGAAGGCATGATGCAGGGCACGAATATAGATGCAATTAAAGAAATAAGAAATCTTACAACAAAAGAGCTTGTAGCGGCAGGCGGGATTTCAACAGTAGAAGAAATTGTAGAGCTGCAAAAACTAAATATAAATACCCAGCTTGGCATGTGTATATACACCGGTTCAGTGGCACTTGAGGATGCTTTTACAAAATGTCTTGATTTTGAAAAAAGATACGGCTATCTGCCAACTGTTGTGCAGGATGCAGACACAAAACAGGTACTCATGCTTGCTTATTCAACTCCTGAATCAGTAAGAAAGGCTCTGTCTACAGGAATTGCTACATATTTCAGCCGCTCCAGAAATAAACTCTGGGTTAAAGGTGAAACCTCCGGAAACACTCAGAAACTTGTGACAGCCAGATTTGACTGCGATATGGATGCCCTTTTATTTATTGTAAAACAAAAAGGAAATGCATGTCATCTGGGACGGTATTCTTGTTTCGGCGATAAGAATTTTACAATAGAAGAGCTCTATTCACTGCTTTTAGACAGAAAAAAACTGATGCCTGAAGGCTCTTTTACAACAAAGCTTTTCGAAAATGAATTTTATCTGAAACGAAAAATTATGGAAGAAGCGTTTGAGTCAGTAAATTTTGAACAGGGCGACGGACTTGCGTGGGAGGCTGCTGACCTGACGTATTTCATGCTTACATTTATGGCTAAACACAATATTACTCCGCAGGATATCCTGAACAATCTTGCCTCCAGAACAAAATAACTATTTGATGCTGTTTTTGCGGATAATAAAAATGCCGCCAAACACTGACGGCACACATTCATCATGGAGAAAAGGAGTGGAAGAGAAAGTATAAAGAGAATTGGCTACATGTTTTTTATTCCCATGGATGATATATCAATAACATATATAAAGTATATGTATTACAAAACTTCACAATTGAAAATTTTTTTTAAACTTTTTTGTAGAAAAAATACCGGAAAAAGACCATTTGTCTAGAAGTTTTATATACTTAGTATACAAATAAATAAGGACTTTTAACTTATATTAAAAAATAATAATATTTTAACTTTATGTTCTTTACTATTTCGTTTTTTTTAAATACTATTGAACTAAGAAGCTATGTAGTAAAAAAATGCGTAGCACTACAACGTATTAGATTATAAAAGAGGGTCAATCAGTGGAAAATATGGGACCAGACTTCTTTGGAAAAAGAGAAAGTGACGAAACATCAGCATCATCTTCATCGATGTCAATGGCAGTTAATAATGTTGCAGACATTAAAGTTGTTGGAGTTGGCGGCGGCGGTGGTAATGCTGTTAACAGAATGATAAAAGCAGGCTTAAACGGTGTAGATTTCTGGGCAATGAACACAGACAATCAGGTTCTTGAAATGTCTCTTGCCGAAAACAGAATACGTTTGGGCGGAAAGCTGACCTGCGGTCTCGGTGCTGGCGGTGACCCGTCAGTAGGAGAAAAAGCTGCAGAAGAAACAAGAGACCAGATTGTACAAGCACTCGATAATGCAGATATGGTGTTCATTACTGCAGGTATGGGCGGAGGTACAGGCACAGGTGCTGCTCCTGTTGTCGCAAAAATTGCAAAAGAACTCGGTGCGTTGACTATCGGGGTTGTTACAAAGCCTTTTAGCTTTGAAGGAAAAAGAAGAATGAATCAGGCACTTCAGGGACTTGAAAAACTAAAAGAAACTGTTGATGCTTTAATTGTTATACCGAATGACAAACTCCTCGATGTGGTTGAAAGAAGAACTACGCTGAAAGAAGCTTTTCAGGTTGTTGATGAGGTTCTTCTCAGAGGTGTTCAGGGTATATCTGATATTATTACGGTTCCCGGACTTATCAATGTTGATTTTGCTGATGTAAAAGCAGTTATGCAGTCCAGCGGTTCTGCGCTTATGGGTATTGGAAGAGGCCAGGGCGAAGGCAGAGCAATGGAAGCTGCAAAACTTGCAATAAATTCACCATTGCTTGAAACTTCTATAAACGGTGCATCAGGTATCATTATGAATGTTACAGGCGGTCCGGATATGACCCTTCATGAAGTAACTGAAGCTGCACAGGTTATTCACGATGCAGTTGCGGAAGACGCTATTGTTACATTTGGCTCTGTGATAGATGAGCGAATTCAGGGTGAAATTCAGATTACTGTTATAGCAACAGGTTTTGAAATGAAAACAACAGAGGTTATTCAGAAAAAAGAACAACCTAAGGCTATCAGTGCTGCTGATTTCTTCTCCGGCTCATTTGCATCCTCTAATCAGAATAGCGCACAGCCAAATCAAAATCTGACTTCATCTCCTCTGCCAAAACCGGCTATGACTCCTGCTCAAAAATCACAGTCTGATTTGATGAGTATTATTGATATACCGCCGTTCTTGCAGAAGTAATGTGAGATAAATATTTACAGAAAAAAGGGTGCTTTTGTCACCCTTTTTCTTTTTATATTATTAAAAAAAGGCAAATCATAAAGATTTGCCATAGTTTGGGATCTGCATCTAAAACCGTAAAATTTTAGAGCAGACGTTCATGAATAAACGTCTTTTTACCCAGACAGTATTCATGAACTGTTTGTCCTTTACCATATAACAAATATTTATATGTTGTCAAGCCCTCTAGACCTACAGGTCCACGTGCATGGAGCTTATTTGTGGATATGCCGATTTCGGCACCGAAGCCGTATCGAAATCCATCAGAAAATCTAGTGGAGGCATTGACAAAGAGATTTGCTGAATCAACATTATTTATAAAAGCCTGCGCTGCATCTTTGTCTTCGGTGATTATACAATCAGTGTGTTTTGAGCCGTATTTGTTAATATGATTTACTGCCGCACAAATACCACGTACTGCTTTTATTGCAACAATTTTGTCGCCATATTCTGCGTACCAGTCGTCCTCATCAGCAATCCCTATATCCGGCAGAAGCTCTGCACACATTTTGCAGCCTCTTACTTCAACTCCGTTTTCTTTCATTTTTTCTACAAGTTTGGGCAGAAATTCTTTTAATATTTCGCAGTCGATTAATATTGTCTCAACGGCATTACAGGCACTGGGATTTTGTATTTTAGAATCTATGCATATATCTATAGCTTTCTTCTGGTCGGCCAGAGGTTCTACATAAATATGGCATACACCGCTTGAATGACCGAGCACCGGTATCCGTGTATTGTCCTTCACCCAGTTTACAAAATCCGAGCTGCCTCTCGGGATAATAAGGTCTATTGTATCTTCCAGTTTAAGAATTTCATGAAAATCATGGCGGGTGAGCAGCAGGTTTACTATATTTTTTGTCAACCCGTATGTACTGTTCAATGCTTTTGTTATTGTTTCATAAAGTGCAATATTTGTGTTTTGGGCTTCTTTTCCGCCTTTCATAATAACAATATTTCCGGATTTAACCATGAGTGATGACACCTGTACTATTACATCAGGTCGTGATTCAAACACAACACCGATAATTCCGAGCGGACAGGATTGTCTGTATAAATCAAGTTCATTGTCCAGTTTCATTGCCCATGTTTTTTTGTTAACCGGGTCTTCCAGTTTTATTACCTCTTTTATGCCCTCAATCATAGTGCTGAACTTATCATCATCCAGTTTAAGTCTGTTGTAAGCACTTTTTGTAATTTTTCCGGCATCGAGCAGTTGTTTTGCGCTTTTTAAGTCAAGCTCGTTTGCTTTCAATATTTTTTTTCTGTTTTTTTCTAATTCTTTTATCATATTTTCCAGAGCTTCGTTTTTTCTCTGTGTTGATGCTGACTGGAATAATATTTTTGCAATATTAACTTCTTCCTTAAGTTTTTCTATGCTTTCAAAATCAGAAGATAACATTTACTCCTCCTATCTCTGGTTGTTTATTATTTACAATAACGCAATATTGTCTCTTGTGACAAGTGCGTCATAATTTTTGTAGCCTAGGATTTGCAGTATATTGTCAGAGTGCATTCCGATTATTTTTTTGCAGTCGCTGCAATTGTAATTTGCCATACCTCTTGCAAATTCATTCCCCGTTGTGTCTATAATGCTTACTATATCGCCTTTTTTAAAATCTCCTGCTATCTTGGTTACACCTATCGGAAGCAGGCTGGAATCTTTTTCCAACAGTGCTTTTTTAGCTCCGTCATTGACAAAAAGCTGTCCGGTAATGTTTGTTGCATATGCAATCCATCGTTTTTTATTGGGTAGATTTTCCACAGGTGCAAAAACTGTTCCGAGAGGTTCTTTGTTAAATAACCGTTTAATTATGTGCGGTGTTTTGCCGTTTGCAATGATTGCCGTACCACCTGAACGGGTGACAACACGCATTGCATTAAGTTTTGTTTTCATCCCTCCTCTGCCGCCTTTTGATGCATTTCTGGCATAATTTTCTATTTCTTCTGTTACTTCTGTTACAAGTGGAATAATTTTTGCATTCGGGTTCTCTTTCGGATTGTCATCGAAAAGTCCGTCTATGTCTGACAGAACAACGAGCAAATCTGCATCCAGTTCGCTTGCGACAAGAGCTGAAAGTTTATCATTGTCAGAGAAGCAGACCTCAAATGCTTCCTGATAAAAATCAAGTTCTTCTGTTGAAACTGTGTCATTCTGGTTTATAACAGGGACGGTCCCTAATGAAATCAGGGTATTTAATGTGTCATGCAGGCTTAGATATTTTATTCTCTGTGTAAAGTCTTCTTCTGTAAGAAGTATCTGTGCGGTTGTTATTCCGTATTTATCAAATCCGTTTTCATAAATTGACATAAGCTGGCATTGTCCGACTGCAGCGCAGGCCTGTTTTACCGACATACTTTCATCAGAGTCTACTCCGAGTTTTTTAGCACCCAAACCCACAGCTCCTGATGTGACTATAATAATTTCCCGTCCTGATTTTTTTAGTTTTGCTGCATCTTCTATAAAAGAATATATACGTGAAAGAGAGATGTCACCATCTTCGTTTCTTAAAATATTTGTGCCGAACTTAAATACTATTCTTTTGGCATCCAACAATGTATCACGGTTAAATTTACGGTACATAGCAGATTTATTATATAACTAAAAACGCTAAACTACAAGTTTTTTTTATTAATTGGTAAATATTTATAAAACTGTAAAATGCATATAAAAAGCGGCTGATTTGTAATACAGCCGCTTTTATAATATGTTGAACAGTTTTTAAGCCTGGTGGTTTCGTGAATCCTGAACTTTTCTCATCAGTTCATCAAACTCTGTTTCATCAAGCGTTTCACGCTCGAGCAGTTCTTTTGATATGACCTCGAGCATATCTCTGTTTGCGAGCAGCAGTTCTTTTGCCAGATTGTATCTTTCGTCTACAATTTTTTTAACTTCTTTATCTATATCTGCTGCAATTTCTTCGGAAAAATCCCTCGTATGTCCGAAGTCTCTGCCCATAAACACGTGGTCTTCGCTTTTTCCATAGGTCATATTGCCCATTTTGTATGACATACCATAAGTTGTAACCATTTTTCTTGCTGTTGATGTTACTTTTTCGAGGTCATTCTGGGCTCCTGTTGTGATTGACTCCGGCCCGTAAATAATTTCTTCTGCGACCCTTCCTCCGAGCAGCATTGTTATTCTGTCGAGCAGCTGGCTTTTTTTCAGCGTAAGATGGTCTTTTTCCGGAAGAGTCATCGTGACTCCCAGTGCCATTCCTCTGGGGATGATTGACACTTTATGAAGAGGATCTGTATTTTTCAACAGCTTGGCAAGAAGTGCGTGTCCGACTTCATGATATGCTGTATTCTCTTTTTCTTCGTCTGATATAATTCTGCTTTTCTTTTCAGGGCCTGCTATCACTTTGTCTATGGCTTCTTCAAGAAAATGCATTGAAATTGTTGTTTGATTTGAGCGGGCAGCAAGCAGTGCTGCTTCATTTAACAGGTTTTGTAAATCAGCACCGGTAAATCCGGGTGTTCTTTTCGCCAGAACTTTTAAATCTGCTTCAGGTGCAAGGGGTTTGTTTTTGGCATGTACCTGTAAAATCTGTTCTCTGCCAAGGATATCAGGTCTGTGAACAACAATCTGTCTGTCGAACCTGCCCGGTCTTAGAAGTGCATTGTCCAGAATATCGGGTCTGTTAGTTGCTGCTATTACTATTATATTCGTGTTTTCATCAAATCCGTCCATCTCAACAAGCAGCTGGTTCAATGTCTGCTCTCTTTCATCGTGACCGCCGCCCATTCCTGCACCTCTTTGGCGTCCTACTGCATCAATTTCATCAATAAATATAATGCAGGGCTGGTGTTTTTTAGCCTGTTCAAACAGGTCTCTGACTCTTGAGGCTCCTACACCTACAAACATCTCAACGAAATCAGAACCGCTTATGGAAAAGAACGGTACACCGGCTTCGCCTGCAACGGCTTTTGCCATAAGTGTTTTACCTGTTCCCGGTACTCCGACGAGCAAAACTCCTTTGGGAATTTTAGCTCCAAGTTTTAGATATTTTTCACCGTTCTTTAAAAAGTCAACAATTTCTTCAAGTTCCTGTTTCTCTTCATCTATACCGGCAACATCTTTGAATGTGACTTTAACTTTGCTGTCAAGCATAAGTTTTGCACGGCTTTTTCCGAAAGACATTGCCTGTGAACCGCCCGATTGAAGCGTTTTCGCCATTAGTATTATGAAACCGATTATCAGCAACAACGGAAGAAATGTCGAGATAATTGCTAACATCTGTGATGAATCGCTTGGTTTTTTTACACTTATATCTACACTGTTTTCTTCCAGTGTTTTATAAAGTGCGGCATCGTTTGTCGGAATCATTACACGATACTGAATAGTAGGTAGCCTGTGCGGTTGTTTCAGCACATTCGGTTCCTTCTGTGTATTTTTTGTGTCTTTTTGTTCTGTATCACTCGTTGTAATCTGTTTTACAGGTTTTGCTATGAGTACGTCTTTGTCTATATTAACAGATGAAATTTCACCGGTTTTGACTTTTTTTAAAAACTGCGAATATGAAATATCCTGTGTACTCGTTGTTCCGCCGGGGAAGAGCATTGCTGCCAGGCTAAGTATTAGCAGTGTTACTATTATCCAGATACCTGTAGATTGACTTTTATTCATTCTCTTTTCCTTTAAAATCCTCTTTTACCGTAAAAAAATTATAGCATTAATCTCTGTTAATACAAAATTATTTGCAATCTTAATAATTCATGTTTCACACAGATTACTCACATACAAAAAAGGAACTCTTTCGAGTTCCTTGAATTTGGTGCCCTGGGCCAGACTTGAACTGGCACTAGGTTTGACCCTAATTGGATTTTAAGTCCAACGCGTCTACCGGTTCCGCCACCAGGGCGATTGTGTATAAAATTGTCAACGTGTATGCGGCGGAGCACTCCGTGCAATCTGACCGCCGTGGAAAAAACGATTATCAATCGTTTTTTCAAGAATTACGCCCAATTGGTTCCTGCCACCAGGGCGATTGTGTATAAAATTGTCAACGTGTATGCGGCGGAGCACTCCGTGCAATCTGACCGCCGTGGAAAAAACGATTATCAATCGTTTTTTCAAGAATTACGCCCAATTGGTTCCTGCCACCAGGGCGATTGTGTATAAAATTGTCAACGTGTATGCGGCGGAGCACTCCGTGCAATCTGACCGCCGTGGAAAGTCTTCAGGCTCTGCTCTGTCTTTCCCTTTTCTGGTGAATGAAGGAATAAACTCCTTAACATCACTATATCTTTATATAATAAAAAATCTGTTCTGTCCAGCTTTTTTTATTGATTTTAGCGCAACAGCCGCCGGATAGACATTTTCTATCTATTGTTTTTGGCAATATTGTCAATTGTTCTGAATATTTTTTCTGTAATTTCCTGAATATATTCGCTTGAAACTACTCCGTTCATAACAATGTCAGCACACTGCATGGCGGGTCTGATATATGTCTGGGCTGTTGAATTTACGTTTTCAAACTGCATGTCTGCGGCGGCACCGGTTTTTCCTCTTGATTCGGCACGTCTGTACCAGCGTTCTTTTATTACATTAAACGGGGTAAAAACGTAGACTTTAACATCCATGACGTCTCTTACGTTTTCATTAAGGACATAAAGACCTTCATTTACAATAATTTTCGCCGGACGTTTAAGAACCCCGTGCGGTTTGCTTTCGCAGGTTGTAAAGTTATAATCGGGACTTCGCACAGCTGTTCCGTTTTTGAGCGATACAAGGTGTTCTTTCATAAGCTCAAGATTTATTGCAGCAGGCGTGTCGAAACTGTATCCTCTTGCAAAAAATGCTTCATAACTGCCTGCATCTTCGAGTTCTTTTGACCAGTCATAATAGTAATCATCGCAGCATACTATTGTATATAGTTCGGAGTGCTCTTCAGCTATGCACGAACGTATTGCATTTTGAACAAAAGTGGTTTTTCCTGATGCCGATTCTCCGGCTATTCCTATCAGTATCCTCATGTCAGGGTCGTTAAGTGCTTTTCTTGCTATACTAAAAATAACTGACTCTTTTACATTAATGAAAAGAGGATGTTTTTGCTGTCTGTCCTCTTCTAAAATCTTTTTTACGCTTTCCACTATTTTTACAATCATCGGAAAATTGTTTTTTTTCTCATGAGCGTAGCCGATTTCTGTTTTTTCTGCCGGTAGTATTTTCTGGTCTGTAGTTTCCAACTTCCCCAACTTTCTTGATTTGTATTTGCTTTTTAGCATATACATAATATATTAAAACAAAATGATACCATGAAATAAACTAAACATAAAATCGTAAAAAATTTTTACAGTATAATAAATATTATGGAAAACAAACAAAAGAAAGAAATATTGTCAGGGAAAAATCTTGAAGAACTGACCGTGTTCACAAAGTCGATTGGCGAGTCTGATTTTCGTGCACGACAGATACACAACTGGATTTATTTAAAATCTGTTTCTGATTTTGAGCAGATGACAGACCTGTCGAAAAAGACACGGGAAAAGCTTGCCCAGACTGCAGTTGTTACTGATGTCAAAATAAAATGCAAGCAGGTAAGCTCTGACGGCACAATAAAATATCTTATTGAATATTCTGACGGCTGTTTTGTTGAGACAGTGCTTATGCGTTTCGATAACAGGTCAAACCTCACTGCCTGTGTCAGTTCACAGGTCGGGTGCGCATGCGGGTGTAAATTTTGCGCAACTGCAAAGCTCGGGTTTGTCAGAAATTTAACATCAAGAGAAATAATTGAACAAATACTCACTATTCAAAGAGACACAGGGCTAAAGGTTTCGAATGTCGTTTTTATGGGGCAGGGCGAGCCTTTGTTGAATCTTGACAATGTTCTCGCTGCAATTGAAATTTTGAATAAAAATTTTCAAATCGGCATCAGGAGGATTACAGTCTCAACGTGCGGTATAATTCCTCAGATTAAAAAACTTGCAAAACTTGATTTTCAGCCTACTCTTGCTGTCTCTTTGCATGCTCCTGAACATGGACTGCGTTCTGAGATTATGCCTGTTGAGAACAAATATCCGTTAAAAGAACTTATTCCCGTGCTGAAAGATTATATCGGGCATACCGGACGTCGTGTAACTATTGAATACACACTTATCAAAGGCTGTAATGACAGTATTGAATGTGCAAAAAATCTTGCGTTACTCCTTGACGGGGTAAAATCCAATATAAATCTTATTGTATATAATCCGAATGATACGGATAAATTCGAAAAACCTGATAAACATACTATTCAAAAATTTAAATATATTCTTGAACAATCGGGTAAAAAAGTGACTATCCGGCTTGAACGGGGTGCAGATATTGCGGCAGCCTGCGGTCAGTTGAGTAATAAACAGGCTTCTTTTTGACGACATTTTTTTTGAAGCTGTTTTTGTAAAATTTTTATTAGCTGTTTTTTGCTTAATAGAATTCGCCTACACCAAAAGTAAATGCGCCTTTGCTCTGATTGTTTCCGACTCCTGTGAGAGGATAGCCCCAGTCTATGCTCAACGGGCCGACTCCGGGGATGAATACTCTTACACCGACACCGGCTGTGATTGCGTGAAGCGGTCTGTAGTAGATATCATTTGTGACTGTCGGGTTGAATATCTGACCTGCATCAATGAATGCAGCCAACCTTACATTGTCAAGAAATTTTGCCTTGCTCAGCCTGTCGACAAACGGAATAGGTGTCTGAAATTCTGCCGAACCCATCATAAAGCCGCGGCCAGTACCGACTCCGCTCATTCTGAAACCTCTTATAGTATACGGGCCTCCTAACCTGTATGCCAGAACTTCGGGTATTTCTCCGTGAATTTGTCCACCGGCTCTAAACGCAAGTGAGAACGATGATTTCTTTGCTACAGGGTAGTATTTTTTTATACTCCCTGTAATTTTTCCGAAAGTTGCTCCAAAATCATCGACTCCGAGAGACTCATCAAATCTGACATTGGCAAGTACACCATTTCTCGGGTGGGTTGTATTGTCTCTTGTGTCATAAATCAAGCTGGGAGACAGCGTTAAGAACAAACCGCCCTGAAGTTGTTTAGCACGTTCGGAGATTGGTATGTTGTGATAAGCATAAAGATTTTTTATCTGGTTAAAGTCGCCTTCTTTTACGTGAACATTCTCAAGCCCGACAGAGAATGAACCGGTAAGCGTTTTTTCTTCATTCAAAAGTCTTGATATTGTTGCTTCAATACCGAAACGCTGTTCTATTGACAAAGGCACCTGATAGCTGGCGAAATCACGTCCGAATGCTTTTACAAGAAGCGCATTATCTGTTCCTTTGAGTCTCGGCTCAAAGAAACTTACTTCGGCCTGCAGGTTTGCGCGGTTCAGCATCGAATTATCAGCCATAATAATACCTGTACCGGCAAGCAGGTTCAGAGATACACGCTGACCGTTTCCTCTGAAGTTGTTATCCGTGAATCCTCCGGAGCCAAAGAAGCCTGTCGCTGTATCAAGACCTGCTCCGAGTGAAAGTGTTCCTGTTCTTTGTTCTTCAAGGTGGATTGTAACGTTATAAATTCCGGGATCTTCGTCATCCTGTTCTATTGTACGGCGTACATCTTTAAAAGCCTGTGTTCCGTACAGTCTCATCAAATCCTGTTTTATTATATTCTCGTTGTATACTGTGCCCGGCTGGGTTAATACATTCCTTTTTACCACAAAATCTTTAGTTTTTTTATTGCCTTCTATTGTGATACTGCCGATTGTTCCTTCATCTATATCTATATTTACTACTCCGTCAGGATCATCCGTGACAGAGACTATCCGGGCAAGAATGTATCCCTCGCTTGCATACAAATCCTGAATTTGTTCTATTGCTTCATTGATTTTTATAATATTTTGGGGTTTGTCTGTAAGCGGATCAAGTATTTTCATAATGTCGCTTGTGGCAAGTGATTCATTGCCTGTTACCGTAAATCCCGTAACCGGAATATTTTCTTCTACTATTATTTTAAGTTTTACGTTGCGGTCATCAATTTTTAGAGGAACAGCTTTTATTTTTTCATTAAAATAACCCATACCGTAAATTCTTTTCAGGTTTTCCTGAATAGACTCCACGCTATAGCTGTCGCCTTCCTGAATCAGCATGTTCATCAGAATTTCATTTGAATCAATAAGTCTGTTTCCTGAAAATTCAATTGATTGGATTTTTATATCAGGTTCAGCAGGGGCATCAGTTTGTGGCTGTTCTGTTTGTACATCTTCAGGACGCAAAAGCGGACTGACAAACTGTTGGTCGCCTTCTGCTGAAAACGACGGGCATGCCAGTACAAACATTGCACATAAGACAATTATATGTTTGTATATTCCACTGTGAGCCGAAATTTCTCTAATCCCCTATAAGAATCTTACTTCCACTTATTTTAAATTATAACCCAAAAAACAAAAGATTTTCTTTTATTTAAATAAATTTAATATTTATTTATGATATTTTTTGAAAAAGCATTTTTATTTTAAATCCTTTCTCAAATCAGACATGATGCTGACGTTTAGCTGCCGAATATTGCAAAGAGGGAAGAAATAACCTGTGCAAGTGTTTCAAAAAATCCCATAATTTAGCCTAAATCACTGACGGTTGTTTTTCCGAATTTTGCACTTAAATCATCTATATGATGGATGAGGTATACAATCGGCTCCAAATCTTTTTCTCCTAAATCTACAATTGCCCCCCATTCTGTTCTGCCGTGGTGCGCTGCAATCATCTTTGCTACTGTTTTAAAACCGTGTGTCATGCACATTGAAAATCCCCATTGTGAATGAGTAATCCATTCTTTTTGAAAATCTTCTTCATAGTCAATAAGTCCGGTTTCTCTGTCTATTTTGTATTCATAAATCTTTCCGAAATCATGAAGTATGCAAGCTGCATAGACGATATTTGTATCAATTTTTTTATATAACACCTGAAGCAGGCTTTTTGCTATCTCAAGGCATTCGTAAGTATGCTCAATGAGGCCGCCGAGGTAATTGTGGTGCATGAGTCTGGCAGCCGGTGCTGTTATGAATTTTTCTTTGTTTTCTGTTAAAAGATTAATAATAAAGTCTTTGAGCTTTTCATCCGTGATTTTTTGTGCATATTCAAATATCTTTTCAAACAGTTTTTCCTGCATTTCCGGAGATAGTCCTATACTAGCTTCTTTTACAAGTTCAAGGTTTGAAACAAGACAGTTATTGTATTTTTCATTATACGAGCCGGAGAGAATTTTTACCTGATTTCCTGCACGGAAAATTTTCTGGTCTATCCTGTTCAATGTTTCTTCCCAGAGAACGCAGTTTAAAACGGATTCATCAGTCATATCTTTTAGCTGTAATTTCCCCATTTTTGTACCTGCTTTTGTATCTCCTATAGAGAATATAACAACTTCATATGTATGTGAAAAATCAGGCATTTATTACTCCTTTTTGTTATAAATAGTCTAAATAATAAAATTTTACATCAAATTTGAATATCCGTAAACACTGCTGATGTTAGAGATATTTTTGAAGCAGAAGTTTTTTGAAAGCTTTTGCATTGACTGCATCCGGTTCGAGTGCGATAAGTTTGTCGAGATAATGAAGTGCTGTTTTGTAGTTTCCGAGTTTTTTGTGTGCTGCTGCCATTGCAAACAGTGCATCCAGAAAATTTTCGTCCTGCTCAAGTGCTTTTTCCAAATCTTTCACGGCCTGTTTTATATCCGGATTGTTTATATCTTTTCTTGATAGAGTAATTTTCGCTCTGTTGTAATATGCATCGGTCATTTTTTCGTTAATTTGAATTGCCTTTGTGTAATCAAGCATAGCATCATCATATTTTTCCATTGCGTGATATGCCACAGCACGATAGAAATATGAGATTTCCCAGTCGTTTTTTAGTTCAATTGATGTAGAAATTTTTTCTGCTGCTTTTGAAAAATCACCGCAGTTTATGCAGGCTATTCCTTCATCCAGATATGTTTGATAGTCTGTCATTTACTTTATCTCTTCCGGATTGTGTCTTTTCATATATTAATTGTACTATAAATGTATACAAATTTTTTATTGACTGAATAATTACTTTTCAGGTATGATTTAATAGAAGCCGGAGGCTTTGATGAAAACTAAATAAATGGGCGGCGGATTTTGTGTAGGCTGACTGAGCGAAAGCGAGGGAACGCTGAAGTAGTGCCGAAAAAGAGAGCGGAATTTTTGCGCAGCAAAAAGAAGCGAACGGCTTGAAGGCATGAAACAATAATCCGAACCAACGTGTTTTAAAACTAAATAAATGGGCGGTTGGCGCAGTTGGTAGCGCATCACATTGACATTGTGGGGGTCGCTGGTTCGAGTCCAGTATCG
>CALUTO010000001.1 GCA_944323735.1 Candidatus Gastranaerophilales bacterium | reverse complement strand
ATCAAGATATATTTGAAACACACCCCTATTAGTTCAAAAAAATCAAATTCCTGCAATGTCTGTCAAACCATAATCTACAAATGCATTCTTAAAAAAAATGACTAAGAAAGCAGATGAATTACAAAAACAAAAACAAACTCCCGGACACTCAGATATAGTATCAAAACTTGATAAATTAATTGTAGATAGCGGTAAATGTGAAGTTTATTAAAACGTTTTAGACGTCTTTGGAAAACCCTAAAAAGACTAAAAACCGGAAGTATCGAACGCTGATACTTCCGGTAAAATGGTTGCGGGAGCTGGATTTGAACCAACGACCTTCGGGTTATGAGCCCGACGAGCTACCAGACTGCTCCATCCCGCGCTATTAAATTTTCAACAATCGATACTTGCCGCAGTCTGGTTCCCAGACTTACCTCTCGTCAAACAAGACATTTAGTCTTGTTTTCCTCGGCAGAGTATCCCGCGCTATTAAATTTTCATATTCGATACTAGCCGGAGCAGTCTTCCAGACTTACCTCTCGTTCGAAATGACATTTAGTCATTTCTCTCTCGGCAGAGTATTTAACGATAAATTCTCTTACATCCTATTATTAAACGCTAAAAAACAAAAATCAAGTATTAACTTTTTAAATTTTAACTAAAAACCCAATAGGTGATTATTTATATGTTTCAAAATCAGCTATTGGGTGCATAATTTATAATATAAACTTTGAAAAACTTTCATCAATTTGGTCTTGCTCTATTCCTATGTATCTTAGGGTTGTTTGTGGACTTGAGTGATTAAACATTTTTTGCAGCATTGCTACATCTTTGAATCTTTTATAATGATGATAACCAAAGGTTTTACGTAATGTATGAGTGCCAATTTTTGCTTTAATATTCGCTTTTTCACAGGCGGAGCGTATAATATAGTATGTTGCGACTCTTTCCATTCTATTTTTAAAAATAGATGTAAATAAAGGTTCTTCTTCTTTTTTGCCTTTCGTAAATTCATTGAACATTGGTCTAAGTTTTGTGTTAATTGGAATTCTTTTGAACTTGCCTGTCTTTTTTTCAATAATTTGAATATGTGTCTTGCCTTTTACATCACCGACATTTAACGCCAAAATATCTGAAATTCTTAATCCACAATTTGTGCCTATTGTGAAAATAAGCAAATTTCTTTGACTTTGTTGTGCTAAAATGTTTTCTACTTTTTTGATGTCTTTTAGATTTCTAATTGGTTCTACTGTAGTCATATTTTTCCTTTCCATTGACTATACATATCAATTTTGAGGAAAAAATATGACTAAACATAGATTAGTTATTTATAACTTTAAATTATTTATTTTAGTTTAAATGGAGCTGCTACATATATTATTTAAATATACCTAGATATTAGATATAATTTCTTATTTCCCGAATTTGCTCTTTTAGCATTTTTCTTTTTTGCTTATAATGAGTTCTTGTTTTCCCAAATGTTATCTTTGATAAGATTTTGCATCTGTAATAATTCCTTTTGATTTTATTTTTATTATTCATTAATTTGAGTAATCTAAAAAAATTTCTTTCTTTGTCGTTCATTGCATTTTTTGAGCTCATAATTTGACCATTGGTTAAATCAAAAATGAGTTTTTCATAATATGGGCTTTTTCTTGCATATTTCCACCAAATATTAGCCATCGGAATATACACATTATGCCATGGCTTTGTCCAAGTTGCGAAATGAAGTATATTAATATCTTCATTATTTAAAAATATATTTATATTTTCTGTAAAAGATTCAAAAGGTGCTTGATATGGAGTACACTTATAGTCCTTATAGTACACAGAAGATGTTATCATATTCCATTTTGGTGAAAGGTATTTCACTCGCCCTTCACAAGCAGCATTTAAAATGTTTTGATCATGATAAAACTTATTATTAATTTGGGCAAAAAATAGAAATCGTCTCATTAAATCTTGTTGTTTTATTTCTTCTAAATTGAATAATAATACCCCGCTATTAAAATAATTATTTTCAGGATTCTTCATTTCTAAATGCGTTTTAAAGTATTCTTGCTTGTCTGAAGAAGTTTGCAGAATATCTCTAACTGCACCTAAAAAGCAGCCATTCACGTCGTTTTGATACAATTCGTAGATATCTTTCTGAACAACTAAATCTACATCAAGATATACACATTTTTTATATCCTTGAAGAATTTCAGGAATAAACAACCTTGAGTATGCAGTTGTATTTAATCTTCCGGTATAAAACCAAGTTTCAACATTGTATTTTTCAATAATTGGAGTTATATTATAAAACCTTATACTAAAATTATTCGGTATTTGGGCTGTTAATATTTTTTTATTTTCATCTGAAATATCATTTTCAAGAACAATTATGTCATAGTTTTTATCTGGAGAAGAACTTTCTATAACAGATTGAAGCGCTACCGATAAATATTTGCAATAATTGTTATTAGCAGAAAAAACAACAGGGACATAATCTTTATTAAATACAGGTTCCAATTTTTTCTGGAATAAATATTTCTTTCTTTTTATATTTGTAAATTGTTCTGCAAAACAATCCATTAAATTAACAGCTATTTTATCTTGCTTTTGCATAATGGCATTTAGTAATGAGTTTTCAGGAACACATTCTGTACCGATGGTTTTTATACATTCTCTTAATGCATCCAAAAATTCCGTTTCAATTTCTCTGCCAATATTTAGCCAAGCATAATATACCTGTTCTTTAAATTTGTATCTCATATAATCAATATATTCATTATTCTCCGTAGATAAAGATTTTTTAGCGCGTTCTGCAATTCTTTCTAAAATATAAATATGATCAAAGATATCGTTTTTATTGGGATTACAAGAATTATAACAATGCATAATAGAATTTTCGCAACGGAAATGATTTACTAATTTTTTATCTAAACAATGTATCTGTTTAGCATACATAAAATATGCCGCAGTAAAGAAATCGTCATCGGATTTATGACCGTCTGGGAAATTAATTTTATTTTGCTTAATTATTTCAGACTTAAAAATTTTATTCCACAACCAGCAATTGATTTTCTTTCTTATGTTGCAATCAATTTCAAAAGTTCCTTTTCCAAATGGAAATGGCCAATTCCCGTAATTTGTCCCAATTGTGTTCGTATCACACATAACAACATCGACGCTACGGCTTTCTATAGCCTTACACATTTCTTCACACATGTTCGGACAATATGTATCATCAGCATCCAGAAACATAATATACTTGCCGTGAGCATTTTTTAATCCAACATTTCGGGCTGTTGCAGGACCTTTATTTTCCTGATTAAAAACTTTAACTCTGGAGTCAATAGCTTGTAATTCATTTAAAATATCTAATGTATGATCAGTAGAACCGTCATTTATACATAAAATTTCTATATCTTCAAGTGTTTGATTCATTAACGAATAAATGCCGGCTCTAATATAACATTCTGCATTAAATACAGGTACAATAATAGATATTTTAGGATTTTCTGTACAAGAATGACTTTTAGGTATTTTGGCTTCAGAAAAATCTTTGCCATATACCTTAACTAAACGTTTACGCCAATCTGGAATTGGTATTTTGTTTAAAAGTCTTTCAAAAGCTGGTTCGCTTAATTTTTTAATATTGCTTTCCCAATATATAGCATCTAATTCCTTTTCGCTCATTTCATAAAATCCAAATTCACGTCTCATTCGCTCAACATAATGTTTCGCTCCTTGCCTTCCAACATTGGCGGTCGTCCCTCCATCACGGTATACTACCAACACTTTTGGAACAACAACTGGAATATGACCTGAAAATAGTAAACGCGTCATACTTAAGTCATCACTAAAAGCGCCTTTAGGAAATTTTTCATTTATTTCAAAGCCGCCTTGCTCCCTGAGCAAACTTGTTCTTACAAATAAAGTTTGATGGTTTGGACAACGTTTATTATAGATACAGGCATAGTCATCAAAATACCATTTAAAGATTATTTCATTTGTTTCGGGATTTATTTTATTTGAATATCCATAAGACCAATCGGCTCCGGCTTTTAAAATTGCATTGATAGAAGCTTCAACGGCATCATCACAATAAAAATAATCATCTGAGTTCATAAAGTTTATAAACTCTCCGGTTGCTTCTTCAATACCTCTATTCATTCCATGCCAAAGACCTTGCTTTTCTTCAAAGTAAGTATTTGCAATGTATCCCTTGTCTACATATTCTTGGATTAAATCTTTTGTTTCATCAGTCGAATTATTATTTATTACTATATGTTCCAAGTTAGGATAGGTTTGATTATGAACAGATTCCATCATCTGCCTGAAAGTTTCAACACGCCCTTTTTCATAAAGATTCCACACGGTTGTAACAATTGTAACTTTAGGCTTATTATTTACTTTTTTATTAAACATATTTTTAAACTCCAGATTTCTCTAATTCATTAGCTATCATTTCTTCTATAATTCTGTTGCAATCATATTCGTACTCCCATTCAGGATAATATTTTTTAAATTTGCTAACATCAGAAATATACCAAATGTGGTCGCCAATACGATTTTCTTCCAAAAGAGTATATTTCATTTTATATCCTAAAACACTTTCAATTTTATTAATTGCTTCAATCATTGATATGTTAGAATGTCTAGATCCTCCCATATTAAATACTTCACCCTGTCTAGGGTTATTGAAATAATGCCAAAATGCATTTATTAAATCATGAGAATGAATATTGTCTCTAACTTGTTTACCTTTATAGCCAAAAATTCTATATTCTTTTTTATTTACTGCGCATTTAATAAGATATGCTAAAAATCCGTGTAACTCTGCACCGCAATGAGTAGGACCTGTTAAACATCCGCCTCTGAAAATGCCTGTATTCATTCCGAAATATTTTCCATACTCTTGAACCATAACATCAGCTGCTACTTTACTTGCGCCAAAAACAGAGTGTTTGGAATTATCTATAGACATGCTTTCATCAATACCTTTTTCATAATACTGATGACTTTCATCAATTTCCCAACGAGTTTCTTTTTCTACAAGAGGAAGATAATTTGGCGTATCACCGTATACCTTATTTGTTGAGGTAAAGATAAAGGGGGCACTGATTGCGTATTTTCTTGTCATTTCCAGCATGTTAAGTGTTCCGAGAGCATTAACACCAAAATCAGTTATAGGCTCTCTTGCAGCCCAATCATGCGAAGGTTGCGCGGCTGTATGAATTACGCCGGCAATCTCTCCTTTATATATATTAAATATTCTTTCTAATGCTTCTATATCCCTAATATCAACTGCAAAGTTTTGAAAATTTTTAAGTTGCTCTTGTTCTTTTTCCAGATTAGCTTTAGTTGATGCTTCTTTTCCAAAAAAATACGAGCGCATATCATTGTCAATACCAACTACATTAAAGCCTTTAGAATGCCAAAATCTACAAGCTTCTCCTCCGATAAGTCCACCTGCTCCTGTAATAACTATTGTTTTCATAATTTTTACCATCCTTCCTTTAAATTAGAACTTCTCTATTTTGTTTTTCAATCTTCTTCCCAATACAATGATATTCAAACCCGGTCTCCAGAAGGCGTTTGCCGTTATATTGGTTTCTGCCGTCGAAGATAACGGGCGTCTTTAAAAGTGATTTTATTCTCTCAAAGTCCGGTCTCCTGAACTCGTTCCATTCCGTAAGAAGCAGCATTGCGTCAGCACCTTCCAGTGCATCATAGGAGGATTTTGCGTAAATAATTCTGTCTTTGAAATAGAATTCTGCAGAATCAAACGCCTTCGGGTCATATGCCTGAACCTTTGCTCCTTTTTCAAGAAGTGCATTGATTATGGTAATAGCCGGAGCTTCTCTCATGTCGTTTGTCTTAGGTTTGAAGGCAAGCCCCCACACGGCAAATGTCTTTCCTTTTAAATCATTTCCAAATCTTTTTAATATCTTATTAATAAAAATCTGTCTCTGCTTTTTGTTTACATCATCGGCTGATTGAAGCAGCTGGTAGCTGCAGTCATTGTCCCTGGCTGTTTTTAAAAGAGCTTTGACATCTTTAGGAAAACAGCTTCCGCCGTATCCGAGGCCGGGGAATAAGAACTGCGAGCCTATTCTTTTGTCTGCACACATTCCTATTCTCACCATTTCTGCGTCTGCTCCTACTTTTTCACAGATATTCGCTATTTCGTTTGCGTATGAAATTTTTACGGCAAGAAAAGAGTTAGCCGCATATTTTGTCATTTCTGCTGATTTAACGTCCATTATGATTACGGGATTTCCTGTTCTTAAAAACGGCGCATACAGCTCCTGCATTATTTCTGTCGCTCTCTGGGAATTTGAGCCGATTATGACTCTGTCAGGTTTTAGAAAATCATCTACAGCCGCACCCTGTTTCAGAAATTCCGGATTTGACACTACATCAAACTCTTCTGTAGTATGTGATTTGATTATTTTTGTAACCTGTTCTGCCGTACCGACCGGAACGGTAGATTTGTCAATGATAACTTTGTAGCCGTTGATTGATTTTCCTATGTCCTCTGCGACCTGATAAACATATTTCAAATCAGCAGAACCGTCCTCGCCCTGCGGGGTTCCGACAGCAATAAAACACACGAGAGATTTTTCGACTGCTGTTTTCAGGTCGTTTGTGAAAGTCAGACGGTTTTCCTTTACATTCACTTTTATAAGTTCTTCAAGTCCGGGCTCATATATTGGAACTATTCCGTTTTTCAACTGTTCAAGTTTCTTTTCGTCTTTATCCACGCAAATTACATCGTTTCCCATTTCAGCGAGACATGTGCCTGCCACAAGGCCAACATAACCAGTTCCGATTACACATACTTTCATTTATTTATTCTCCTTTAATTTTTTATCGAAATATTCAATAGTTTTCTCTATACCCTCTCTTATATCGACTTTGGGTTCCCAGCCGAGTTCTTTTTTCGCAAGAGAAATATCAGGCTTTCTCTGCGTCGGGTCGTCTCCGGGCAGAGGTTTGTATACAATTTTTGACTTTGAACCTGTCATGTCTATAATCAGTTTTGCAAACTCAAGAATAGTTCTCTCCGAGGGGTTCCCGAGATTGACCGGACCTGTGAATTTTTGAGGATTATTCATCATTTTGACTATTCCATCTGCCAAATCACTGATGTAACAGAACGAACGTGTCTGTGAACCGTCTCCGTATATTGTAATATCATGTCCCTGCAGTGCCTGAACAATAAAGTTCGAGACTACTCTTCCATCCTCTGGATCCATATTCGGACCGTAGGTATTAAAAATTCTTATAATTCTTGTGTCAACATTATTCTGTCTGTGGTAATCCATCATAAGTGTTTCCGCACAGCGTTTTCCCTCGTCATAGCAGCTTCTTATGCCTACCGGATTTACGTTTCCCCAGTATGATTCAACCTGCGGATGTACATGCGGGTCGCCGTATACTTCGCTGGTGGAGGCCTGTAAGATTGTGGCTTTGCAGCGTTTTGCGAGCTCCAGCATATTTATTATTCCTATGACAGACGTTTTTAAAGTTTTGAGCGGGTCGAACTGATAGTGCGGCGGACTTGCAGGACAGGCCATATTGTATATCCGGTCTACTTCTGCATAATATTCTTTTGTTATGTCGTGGTGTACAAGCTCAAAGCGGCTGTTATCCAGAAGTTCTTCAATGTTTTTCTTTGAACCTGTAAAAAAGTTGTCAAGACAGATTACATCATTGCCTTCATCAAGAAGTCTTTTGCACAAATGTGAGCCGATAAAGCCGGCACCTCCTGTTATCAATATCCGCTTAGCCATTATTCTCTCCTGATTTTACTGCTGTTTTTTCCGGTTTTCTTTTAATATTTATTTTTATACCCAGAATTCGTAAGACTTTGTGTGTTTTGTATAAGTTGTTTTTGATTGAAAAAATTTGTTCCACGGGTGAAACTTTTTGTTTGAAAAATATTTTTTCAAATTCTTCCGGCGTGACAGTTTTTCTTATTTTTTGAAATTCTTTATTTTCAAGCAGCATAGGATATTTTTCAATCATTTCTTTTATGAGTAAAAATGCTTTTTGTTTATCTGACTTATTCAGCATAGCATAGAATATTCTTATTTGACACCTGCTTATTTCGATTAAAGTGCCTTTTAACTGTGTTTCATGCGTTTCAAGAAAGTCATATAAATTGTACCGGCAGAGGATAAAATCGTACTTGCTTTCCCTGTTTTTGCCGGTAAAAAGTTTTCCCATCATCGAGTCAGGATTGCCCACAACATAATTGTACAATTTTTTATTTATTCCGAAAAAGGTTCTGGCAAACGCAAGATATTTGTAAACAAAAATGCAGTCATCATGCTCATATTTCTCCGGATATTCTATATTATATTTCTTGAGCAGTGATTTTCTGAAAATTTTGTTCCAGACAACAACATTTATTTTGTTAATAGTTTCAGGTGAAATTTTTTGATAACCTTTAAGTTGCAGATGGTGATATTCATTGGTGGCTCTGTTTTGCAGTTTCCCATTTGACAGGTCAATAATATTGCAGTCACACATAGCTATATCAACATTATTTTCAACAACAGCAGAAACCATAGTTTCTACCATATCTTTTTCATACCTGTCGTCTGCATCGCAGAACATTATAAATTCTCCGGAAGCTTGGTTCAGTGCAAAATATCTGCTTTTTGCAGTGCCCTGATTCGAGTTGTTAAAGACCTTCAGTCTGCTGTCTTGTTGCGCAAAATTATTGATAATATCAGGTGTTTTGTCTGTGGAGCCGTCGTTTACGCAGATTATTTCAATATTGGAATAAGTCTGTGCAATCAGTGCAGCGAGACATTGCCTGATTGTTCTTTCTGCATTATACGCAGTGAGAATTATTGATACAAGCGGTTTGATGCTTGCAGGAGGCGGCTCCGGTTTTTCTTTTGCCGGCAGGTATTTTATTTCTCTGCCTAAAAACGTGATTATTTTATATTTTCTTGCATTTTCTATCCTGTTTTTTATGGAAAACATATTTTCAACAAAAGATTTGTTTCCTTTTTTTATTTTTCTTATGAGTCTTTTATAATCCTCTTTGGAAAGTATGTTTCTGCACATTTCAAGATATTTTGTTCTGCTGCTGTCATTTATCCTGTCAAAATGCCAGCACAGGTAGTTTACTTTGTAACTTTTAAACTCTTTATCCAGTTCTGTTTTGAGATTTTTTGATTTTAGAAAATCGTCTATATATTGAATATTATCAAATATGCAGAAATTTTCATCCGTTTTTATGTTCACGGCAGAGCCTTCTCTCAGTCTGTAGTTGTACAGCGGGATATTTAAATAATAAATTTTCTCTGCACTAATAAGGGTTTTTATTGAAAAAATATGGTCTTCTGAGTGTTTATTCGGAGCGCATTTTATATTGTTTTTTCTCAAGAAGTTAAGAGAATAGGCTTTATCCCACAACATCATTCGCATGCTGTTCAGTGAGTGGTTTTTTAAAGAACGCCAGTTGAAATAAGGGGTTTTTTCCAGATTAATTTTGTATTTTTGTTTTTTTACTTCTTTGCTAAATTTGTATAGTTTCTCTGATTTTGATAAATCATTAATTTTTTTGTAGTCAAACAGTATGACTTCTGCATTTGTTTCTAAGAATTTTTTGTATAGTATTTTGAGCGTATCGGGTTCTATCCAATCATCAGGGTCAACAAATAAAACATAATCGCCTTTTGCAATTTCTAATCCGTTGTTGCGAGCAGTGCCTTGCCCCTGATTTTTTTGTTTTAATATAGTGATTCTTTTGTCATTTTTTGCATACTGTTCAAGAATTTTCGAAGAGCTATCAATTGAGCCATCATCAATACAAATAATTTCGATATCTGACAGAGACTGATAAGCAACGCTGTCCAGACATTCCGGCAGAAATTTTTCTACATTGTATACCGGTATGATAATTGAAAATTTCGTCATTCGTGTTTTTGCTCCTAAAAGCTGTATGTGTTAGGTTACTGAAGCATAGAATGATTGATTATTCATTTTATTTTGCAAATAACTGTCGCAAAGTCGCTTTTAACCTTACATTTTTTATAAACACTAATCCAGCTTTTTTCGTAATAATTTGTTATTACATTTGAACTTTACATTTTGGAATAAATGTAAATGCGCATTCATGCGTCGTATGTATAAATGATAACACAAATAACAGCTTTGCAAGCTATCTTTAAGAAATGTTATTTTGTATTTTTTATAATATTTACCACCCCGGAAAAAGCGCATAAATATTCGCATTTGGATTTTATTATTTTCAAATCTTTTTACATTTATTCCAAAATGTAAATGAATGTAGCTGGATAAGTTATAAATAGTGGATTTTGATGAATAAATATTCTCAAAAAAATGGGCAAATTCTTTTTGCTGAAATTTTGCAAAAAAGAATAATTGAAAAATTGCTGAAAAAATTTTTGATTTTTTCAACAGTCTTGCTTTAAATA
Organism: Candidatus Gastranaerophilales bacterium; assembly: GCA_944323735.1. Lineage (GTDB taxonomy): Bacteria > Cyanobacteriota > Vampirovibrionia > Gastranaerophilales > Gastranaerophilaceae > CALUPY01. The sequence goes on along the minus strand of CALUTO010000001.1, from coordinate 176,391 downwards.
TAAAGGTGTTTTCAGATGAAAATATTTGAAAATAAAAAAGCTGGAATAAAAAGAAGAGTGAGTCTGCTGGGTATAGAGCTATACACTGCCGAAGATAATGACGAGTACAGGGAACAACATTTTCTGGGCGGACTCTTTTCAGCCAAAAGACTGAAATCACTAATTAAAGAAAGAAAAACTTATAGAATATTTAATATACCCGTTATTGAGCGCACACTTGAAAATGATGTTTACAGGTATTATATATTCGGCTGCTTGATTAACAAATTCTATCAGCCCGCTGTTTTTTATAACAAATATTTAAAAACTTTAAATTTTGAATATGATGATGTGTATATTCTCAATGGCAGCAGCGGGGAAATTTATCTTTTCTTTGCATATCTGGCAAAGGCTTTTTTAAGCAGAAACAAATCCTCACAACCGTTATTCGTTGCTGCTCAGAACTATCATGTTGATATAGTCAGATTGTTTTATCCTCAGGCAAAATGCATACTGATAAAAAATTTAAAAGTAAAAACCCTGAATAATGAATGGCTCTATAACGGACACAGATTCTTCATTTTGTTTTCGGGAACACATTTTGAACAGGTGGAGAAAGATATAAAAACAAAAGAAATTGGTGAAGTACATTATTTTGAGAGTATTCTAAGAACGCTTAATCTTCAAAAATCCGATATTTCAGATGCAAACACAATGCCGGATGCTTCAGTGCAAAACACTATGCATTCAAAGGTGGCAAAAACCGGTCTTAATTTTAAAAATTTCGTGATACTTGCACCTGAGGCTCTGACCTGTGAAGAGCTGCCTGTTTCATTCTGGGAAAAGCTTGCTGCTGAACTGCAAAAACGTGGCTGTGATATTTATCTGAATTTAACAACTCAAAATTATAATATATCAGGGTGTAAAACGACTGCTTTAGACTACAGAGAACTGCTTTCCCTTTCATACTCGGCAAAAGCTGTAATATCACTTAGAAGCGGACTTTCTGAATTTTTGCTTCAAACAAATATTCCTAATATTGCGATATATACGAGATTTAGAAATAGAGCATTATATGCTTTTTCCATAGAAAAAGAAATCGGCGGTTTTACGATGAAAAAACTCCCTTTTGTTAAGCAGGAGCTCGTTAAAGAAATAAATTCTGCGGATTTTGAGAGTGAAGAGATGCTTATTTCCGAAATTTTGAAAAATTTTGACAGCTTTTTTAAAAGTGAAAATTTGTGTTCAAGAGAGGAGTGTCCGGTATGAAGATAATTGTGCAGGCAGGGGGAAAGGGCACCCGGCTGGAATATTTGACTTACAATCGTCCGAAGTGTCTGGTTCCTGTGAACAACAGGCCGATGATTTTCCATCTTTTTAACAAATATAAGGACGCACAGTTCGTTATCATCGGAGATTACAAGTATGATGTGCTTGAACGGTATTTAAAAACTTTTGCAAAAGATGTGAACTATAAATTAATTAAAGCCTCGGGCACGGGGAATATCTGCGGTATAAAAGATGCACTGACTTTTATCGGTGAGGATGAAAAATTTCTTTTGATATGGTCTGATTTGATTTTGAGTGATGATTTTAAACCGGAGCTTCTGCCAGCCGGCAATTATGTCGGAATACTGGACGGCTCTATGTGTTCATGGTCGTTTATCAACGGCAAACTGGACAAAATTTCCTCTGACAGGTACGGTGTTGCCGGATGTTTTCTGTTTGAAAACAAAAATGGATTCTCTGATATTCCGGAAAGCGGTTCTTTTACAATGTGGCTAAAGAACAGCGGTCTTACCCTGAAACCAATGGATATGAAAAACTGTCCGGAGGTGGGCACGCTTGAGTCACTAGCAAAATTTAAAGACACAGAAAACCGCTGCCGTCCGTATAACAAAATGGAATTTACCGGAGATACGGTAATAAAAACCGGTCTGACAGAAGAAGGCAAAAAACTGATAGATAGGGAGATAGTCTGGTATAAAAAAATGAATGAGTACGGATTTAGCGCAATGCCCCGCATTTATTGCTACAATCCGCTCACTATGCAAAAAATAGACGGTGTTAATATTTTTCAGGCAAAACTTACAGGCGAAGAGAAAGAAAAAGTTTTTTCGAATTTGATTGAGTCCGTAAAACTTATGCACAGCTATGAAACAGTGCCCTCCACTGTGCAGGATTTAAAAACAGAATATTACACAAAAACAGTGGACAGGGTAGAAAGCATAAAATCCGCAATTCCGTTTGCCGGCAGTGAATATATCAAAATTAACGGAAAAGTGTGCAAAAACATTCTGTTTTTCAAAAAAGAATTTGAAAGGGCTGTGGAGCAAAAATTGTACAAAACCGTGTTCTGTCCTATACATGGCGACTGTACGCTTACAAATACAATGATTGATAGCGACAAAAACGTCTATTTTATTGATGCCAGAGGGTATTTCGGTTCACAGAATGTGACCGGTGATATCAGATATGACTGGGCAAAACTCTATTATTCAATGAGCGGCAATTTTGACCGGTTTAATATCAAAGATTTCAGGCTGTCAATAAATGATGATTCTGTTGAATATAAGATAAACAGCGGCGGCTGGGAGTTTTTGACGGAAAAACTTCTTTCGTCGGCCGACAACTGTAATATTGAAGAAATCAAATTTATACATTCGATAATATGGCTCTCTCTTGCAAGCCACTGCTGGGAGGACTATGACTCAATGTGTCTGGCGTTTTACAACGGTACGTATCTGGTGAACGAGCATTTAGGGGCGTGAGAGAATGGAAAAAAGAGAAAGATTTAAAAATATAGATTTTTTGAGGTTTGTTTTTACGATTGCAATAGTTCTATTTCATATTGCAATAATGGGTTTTCCTGAATTTAAACAAAACTGTTCTCTAATCAAACATTTTTTTATTATGACTTCTAACGGACATCTCGCTGTTGATATGTTTTTTATTATGGCAGGTTTTTTTATGTTTTATACTTATAATCCATCTGTTAGTGTTATGGATTTTTTGAAAAAACGTGTTTTAAGACTTTATCCTTTAGTTCTATTTTTTGCAGTGGTTTATGGTGCAATGTGGTATTTTGTGTATCATTTACCTGGATACAGGCTTTATGACGAGATGATGATAGCTCTTTTATTAACGAATATTTTCACACTTAATAAGACCGGTGTAACTTGGTTCGTTTCTGTGTTATTCTGGGTTTCTTTGTTGATATTCTACTGTTTTAGAGCTTTTCCGAGAAAATATTTTAATTTGCTGATATCAACTGCGGTGATTTTTTGTTACTCATTTATAATACACGCAAACGGCGGAAATATTTATGGCAATACAGAAACTTACTATAATATATTTAATGTTGGGATAATGCGTGGTATTGCCGGAATAGGAACAGGTTATTTGCTTTATATGTTTTTACAGACAATAAAAACATATAAAGCGTCTAATTTGAAAAGTTTTTTATATACCGTATTGGAGTGTTTGTTTCTTTATTATGTTATAAATAATCTGGCTTTTCATAAATTGAAGTATTACAGTAATTTTGTAATAATAATTGCTTTTGTCGGGTTATTATGGCTTTTTATTTTAAAGCGTGGATATATTTCCAAATTGTTGAACAATGCTTTATTTACAGGTTTGGGAAAATATTCATATTCTATATATATTATGCATTCGTTTGCTATTTTTACAATTTCGAAATTATTTTTACTTGAAAATAAAGAATTTGTGATATTACATCCTCTGTTTAATATTATTGCCATATTATTAATTGCCATTCTGCTTGGCGTTGTTACATATCATCTTGTCGAACGGCCTGCGGCAAGGTATTTGAAGAATAAATGGTTTCCGGACAAAGACAAAAAGCCGGAAATGTTTGACAATACTGCAACACAGCCTGTCGGTGGGGGTAATTAGCCCTCTGTACAGCTATGCGTAAGGAGTTATATATGATTAAAGATAAGCAAAAATTAACTATATCACAGCTCGGACATACGTGGATTCTGGATTTTGACGGAACGCTTGTTGTGCATAACGGATACAAAACCGGCGAGGATAAATTTCTCCCCGGGGCAAAAGAGTTTCTTCAATCGATACCGGCAGAGGACTATATCTTGATTATGACAGCCAGAGAAAAAGAGGCAAGAGAAAGGACGGAAGAGTTCCTGAAGCAAAACGGTATCCGCTATAACAATATACTTTTTGAAATGCCGATGGGTGAGAGAATTTTGATTAATGATGACAAACCATCGGGGCTGAGATGCGCATATGCTCTGAACCCTGAACGCAATCAGGGATTGGAAAATCTGGAAGTGGTAATTGATGAAAATATGTAGGGGTAAAAATGTTATTAATAAAAACTATCGTGCATGAAACAATATGGGGCGGGTCTAGACTGACACCTTTTTCCGGAACAAACAGCCTGAAAATCGGGCATTTGTATTCGTTGATATCAAACGGTGAATTCGAAAGTGCTGTATTGAACGGAAAATACAAAGGGCGGCTTTTCAGAGAATATTTTGATGAAAACAAAGACAAATTCGGACTCACAGAGTATAAGGAGTTTCCGTTTCTGCTTGCAATAGTAGATGCAACAGAGGATTTGAGCCTGCAGGTGCATCCGGATGACAGGGCTGCAAAAGAGCTTGAGGGTGTTGAGTTCGGGAAAAACGAGTCGTGGTACTTCCTTGAGGTGCCTGAGAGCGGTAAAATTTATGACGGCTGCAAGGCTTCTTCAAATGCAGTGCTGAGAGAAAAAACTGCCGCAGGTGAATATGAGGGTATTATAGACTATCTTCCTGTAGAAAAGGGGGATTATGTCTATGTCGAGGCCGGAACAATGCACGCTATGGCTGCGGGCAGCCTCGTGTTCGAGATAGAAGAAAACTGTAATGCAACATACAGGGTCTATGACTTTGACAGGACAGATAAGAATGGTCAAAAACGTCCATTGCAGACTGAAAATGCACTGAAATCGATTGATGTTTCAAAAAAATCCACAACAAGAAAGTATAACGGAGAAATTAAAGAACGGCTTTATTCAACACAGCTTTTTGAAAATTGTTCCGAATATAAAAATGAGTCTGAGACGATTGAGTGTTTGACTGTGCTGAACGGTAAGTCGCAAATAGATGGTTTTGTTGTGCAGTGCGGGTCTACGATTGTGCTGGAGCCGGAGGAAAAAGTGCAGCTTGAAAAATGTGATTTTATTGTGTCAAGACCTTTGACTGGAGGTGTGAAATGACTATCGAACTTTCTGCGTCAATGATGTGTGCTGATTATGCCTGTTTGAGAGACGAGGTGAAAAATCTCGAGGAGGCAGGGATAGATATATTCCATATTGATATTATGGACGGCAGCTTTGTGGACAATTTCGGGATGGGCTATCAGGATATGGCTTATATAAAGAAAAATACAACAAAACTGGTTGAAGCTCATCTTATGGTTCAAAAGCCTTACAACTATCTGGATATCCTTTTTAATCTCGGGATAGACATAATTTACGTTCATCCGGAGGTTGACCCTGACCCTGCGACAACAATTGAGAAAATTCACAAACAGGGATTGATAGCCGGTATTGCGATAAACCCCGGAACATCTATTGCAACAATAGAAGAGCTGTTGAACACCGTGGACAGGGTGCTTGTATTAGGTGTAAACCCGGGGCATGCAGGACGCAAATATCTGCCTTATGTTGATAAGAAAATTCAAAAGCTGCTAAAACTAAAGTCTGAATATGATTTTGAGATATATATGGACGGTGCGGTGACGCTGGAGAGAATACAAAGATGGCAGCCGGAAGGCGTGAAAGGATTTGTCCTCGGAACAGCAACGCTGTTCAATAAATCATACTCCTATGAACAGATATTGAGTAAATTAAAAAACTTAAAACAAGAAAAACAAACAGAGGTAATAAATGTATAAACGGCTTGCGGAAAATAAAATAATAAATAAAATTTTGAGACAACTTGTTACTATATTCGTTTTTAATGCAAGTAAACGTCGTACGTTGAGGGCTCAATTATTGCGGATTGCTGCAAGAAAAGATATAGAAAACATTCAGAAAAAATATTCTGATTATTGGATATTTTCGTTGTTTTTTCCATGGGGAGATTTTGGTATTGCATGTGCACTAATGAAAGAATTTAAAAATCAATACGGAGGTAAGGTTCTGGTTCTGGTGAATGACCGGAACCGGAAAGCTGTGGCAGAATTGTTTCCTTCGATAGATAAAGTATTATTTATAAATTCAGAAGTCTATGACTACATATTCCAAAATCCCAATTTTAAGATAGAAAAGGGAAAGTACTTTGAGGTAAATCACTGGAAGTTTTTTGATGCACCAAAATACAGGTCAAAAAATTTTTTGGAGCTGTATGCGAATATGCTTGGTATAAATGATTTTCTGAATATTGAACAGCCTATTTTTCCAAAAGAAATAACAGAAGCAGTAAATGAGAAAATCAAAAAATTACAAATAGACATCAATAATACCGTGTTCATTTCAAAAGAGTCAAATTCCTTTGACTGTAAACTTCTGGATGATAATTTCTGGATAAGCAAGGCAGAAGAATATGAAAAGGACGGGTGCTGTATAATTTTTAATTCAAAAAAGAAAAAATTTAAAAGATATAAAACTATATTTTTGCCGATGGCTGAACAGTTATATTTTTGTTCTTTATGCAAAAAGGTGATTGCAATAAGAAGTGGTTTTAATGATTTGTTGGGTATAATGCAATTGAAAAATATGGAGATATATTATCCCCCCTCTATGTTTTTCAAGACGGTGCTTCCATTTGTACAGATGATTGAATTTAAAAGAGCTTTTTATGATGAGGCGGACAAAACATTTGATGAAAATATGTACAGGATTACATCACTGAAGATGTTCGGAAAAAATAGTGTGAAAGAGAAAATTTTATAAAAATTTGGAGGTAAGATGCTGTTAAGTATACAAAAAGATAGCAATGATATTGTTTTTAAGTGTTGCGGGTTCCCTGTTTATAAATGCAGCAAAAAAAGACAGGAAATGATAGTTTCTTTTTTGTTTAATTCTTTTGTTTATTATAGATTTACACCATTTGAAAAGAGTATTAGATTATTTGGAATACCATTTATTACTATATGTACCCAGAATAAAGGCAGTCGTAGAAACAGGGATATCAGACTCTTTTCATTTAAAAATTTCAAAAAAGATATCAGAAATGAAATTTTAGCGAATATTGTATCAAAAATTCCAGAAAAATATAAAAACTATGTGATTATTAGGAGTGCAATTGGTGAAACATACATGTTGCAATTTTTCTTGAAAGAATATATGAAAAACCATTCAATGTCTTTTGATGATACTTGTTTTGTTAGTTACAGAAAAGAACTTTCTGATCTCTTCAAAATGTATAACTCTGATGCTCATTTTTATTATGTTCCTATTGATTTTGGAAAATTAAGTTATTCTGTTGACAAAAGTTATTATAAATATGATGATGCAAATTTCCATGTTTATGTAAATAAACAATTTATATTCAAATTAATGGACAGGTATAAAAGAAAGGAAAAAATTCATTATTATGATTCTTTACTGAATTATTTTAAAATCGATAGAAAAAAACTTTTACCTTTAGACCCTGAATTTACAGATGATATAGATACAACAACAAATAACAAATTAGCACATCTTAATCTGAATTATGATAACTTTGTTATATTGGCTCCGGAGGCCTTATCTGTTAAAAGTCTCTCAGTCGATTTTTGGAATTCATTGGAAGAATTATTAAAAGATAAGGGTTATGACGTGTACTGGAATATTTCCGGTGCCAAGACATTTAAAGATAAAAAATATGCAAAATTGAATCTTATGGAAATTAAATATTTAGCGGATAGAGCTAAAGGTATTGTTGGTATGAGCAGTGGATTTATTGAAACCTTGAGTAGATGTCCCGGTAAAATTTGTGTATTGTATACACCTTTAAAGCTAAACAATATTTCTTCGGCTCAGATGCTAATTTCACATAGTAAAAAACTTTTTCCATTTACTAATCCTGAAAATATATATGAGTTTGAATCTGATTTTGATAATGAATGTGAATTATTGGAGAATATTGGGAGGATATTTTAATGCTTTTATTTCGGATTATAAAAAATGGCTGGTATAAGAAAATTAATTTATTTGGTTTTTTTACTATATATAAGAGAGAATTAATTGATCTTTATTGTCATCAAACATACTTGTATTTATTTAAAACGAAAGAGAACCGTTCAATTAAATTGTTTTATCTTTTTGGTATTCGTCTATATAAAGAAAATAAAAAACCTTCGTTTGATGATATAAAATCACTTTTCAACAGGTTGCTAAAGGATGAAAGAACTATTCATAAATTACAGTTAATTGCTGCCAATTTGCATCCAAAAACTTTTTCTGAATTTAAAAATTCTAACAACGGTCAGGATATTGTTTTAATCGGATCTGGACCAACTCTGAATTTTTTCTCTCCTCAAAATCATTGTGTTAACATAAAATACTGCGCATTGAATAAAGCCTTTACTTATGACAAGGTAAAGTATGATTATTTGTTTACAAATGATTTCGGTTTCTTATCATTAAATGATGTAACCGAGGAATTTATAAATTATGAGGGAAATAATTGTATAAAATTTTTAGGAGATCACAACGGCAAACGGAATTGGCAAATACCGGAATCTCTTTGTCTAAAAATTAAGAACTGTAGACGTTATAAAACTAATGCATGGACTTATCCAAGTGAATTTGCGTTTAATATAGATACGGAAATTATTGGAAATTTTTGCACAATTTCATTACAAGCTATGCAGTTTTTGTTATACACAAACCCTAGAAGAGTCTTTTTAGTTGGAATTGATACTACTAATAACGGGCATTTTTCTGGCTCTGAATATGATGAAGCTGTCAGAAATGGAGAAAAGGTCGACGATTTACACAGATGGTCTGCTAGGGATTGGGGAAAATTAAAGGATTTCGCCGAAATATATTATCCTGATACAGAAATAATTTCAGTTAATCCAATAGGTTTAAAAGCTTTGTTTCGAAATGTATATACAAGAGATTATGTGAAAAATAATCAAGAACTTTTTGAAGGGTTTGAAGAGCCCGTTGAATACTATGAAGATATTGTAAATCAAGAAAATTAAGAGGACATTATGAAAAAGATTACTGCTGTTATTCCCGTCAGAGCAGGTAGCAGGCGTTTGCCCGACAAAAATATTCTGCCGTTTGGCGATTCAAATCTTTTAGTACATAAAATACGCCAGCTTAAAGAAGTTGATGAAATCTCTGAAATTATCGTTTCAACAGACAGTGAAGAGATGATTTCTTTTGCAAAGCAGGAGGGTGTCTTATATCAGCGTAGACCGGTTGAATATTGTGATGAAAAATCAAAAACTTTTAACGAGGTGGTCGAATATATCAGCGGAACAATTGCTACAGATGTTTTAATCTGGGCACCGTGTGTTTGTCCATTAGTTAAAACTCAGTCGTATAAAAACGCAATCAAAGAATTTTTAAATTTGTCAGGGGATTTCGATTCTGTAGTCAGTGCGCTTTTGTTGAAAGAGTATATTTTTGATGAAAAACATCCTGTGAATTTTTCGATTGAAAATCACGTTCCGTCGCAGCAGCTTCCTAACTGGCATATCATAACAAATGGCTTTTTTATTGCTAATGCGGCTGATATGCATAAATGGAAGTTTGTGTACGGTAAAAAACCAAAACTCATCGAAATATCAAAATTCGAAGCTATAGATATTGATGACAGAGATGATTTTATGTTAGCAGAACAAATGTTTAATATTATAGGAGTATAGAAATGAAAATAAAATTGCTGGATTGTACACTAAGGGATGGTGCGTATATTACCGAAAGCTTTTTTGGTACAAATGCTATAAAAGGTATTATTTCAAATTTAATAAAAGCCAAAATTAACATGATAGAAGTCGGCTGGCTAAAAAATAATGAACATAAAGAAGGCAGCACTTATTATAAACATGTTGAGGATATTATTCCTTATTTACCGGAAGATTTTTCCAGAAATTTGTCGTATATAGCAATGATTGATTACGGCAGATATGACCTTGATAATTTATCGGAATATAACGGAAAATCAATAAACACTATAAGAGAGGTTTTCCCGAGAGAAAAATTTGAAGAAGCAATAGATTTTTCTAAACAAATCAAGCAAAAAGGCTATAACTTGTGTCTGCAGGCTGCTAATACTGCCAGTTATTCTGATATGCAGTTGTTAAGGCTCGCTGATAAGGTTAATGAAGTAATGCCTGATTCTATATCTATTGTTGATACCTTTGGGACTATGTATGAAAATGATTTACAACACATTTTTATGATACTGGACAAAAATCTGGATAAAAAAATTAATATAGGATTTCACTCGCATAATAATCTTCAGCTTTCTTTTGCGCTGTCTATGAGTTTTGTAAAATTTGCGCAGGAAACAGGGCGAAATATTGTCATAGATTCAAGTCTCTGCGGAATGGGTAGAGGAGCCGGAAATACCTGTACCGAACTTATTACTAATTATTTAAACAAAATGAATCTGGGAAATTATGATACAAATTTGATTATGGATACTATTGATATTTACATGCAGTATTTTATTGAAAATTATAAATGGGGATATAGTATTCCTCTATGTATTGCAGGTCAGCTCGGCTCGCATGTCAATAATATTGCATATCTTCTTAATACTCATAAAACTAGCTGCAGGGATATAAAAATTATCCTCGAATCACTACCTAAGGATGAACGTAAATTATACAATTATGATAATCTTGAAAAAGCATATCTCGATTATCAAAATAAGGAAGTTAATGACACAAAAGCACTTAATACCTTGTCTGCAAATTTATCAAACAAGGATGTTTTATTAATCATACCCGGTAAAAGTGTAAAAAGTGAGCAAACATTGATTAAAGATTTTATTAGCAAAGTAAAACCTGTTGTAATTGGTGTAAATTCAGTTTCTCCGCTTTATGAGTATGATTATCTTTTCTTTACTAATCAGATGCGTTTTAATTATGCGCTGGAGCAGTTTGGTAATGTTGTTAAAAAATCTAAAGTTATACTTACCTCAAATATTCATACAAATATGGATAATGAAAATGTATTTGTTATTAACTATAATACATTGATAAAACTGGGTTGGAAATATTTTGACAATTCTACTATTATGGCTCTAAGACTTCTTTCTAAACTAAATGCAAAATTTGTTAATTTTGCCGGTTTTGACGGATATTATGTTGATGAAGATTCTGCTTATGATGATATTTTATTAAAAAATAATATATCTAATGCCGAGAAAATTGAATTAAATAATGATATAAGAAGTATGCTCGAAGATTTTGTAGCAAAAGATAAGCTGAATACGGGGTTACGATTCGTAACAAAAAGCCAGTTTGAAGATATCATAGACCACAAAATATTAATGGATGTAATAAAGTAGGGGGCATATTTTGTTTAATTCTGTTATTTTCGACGTTGACGGAACTTTGCTGGATGCAACAGAAGGGATCTTAAAATCCGTTAATTCTTCAATTGAGTATTTTAATTTGCCTCCACTGCCAAAAGAAATATTGTTGCAGTTTGTTGGGCCGCCTGTGCTAAGTTCTGCAATGCGATTTTTTCAACTTTCAGAAGCTCAAGCTCAGAAGTTTACTGACTATTTCCGCACCCGCTATGCAGCAGGTGATGTCTTTTTAGCAAAACCATATCCGGATATTTTCAAGCTTCTTGATATCCTAAAATCAAAGGGTATTAAACTCGGCGTTGCTACGTACAAAAGACAGGACTATGCGCTGGAGCTCATGAAACATTTTGGCTTTGATAAGTATATGAGCGCAATTTGCGGTGCAGACAATGATAATAAACTTACCAAAACTGATATAGTAAACCTTTGTATTGAAAAACTCGGGGCAGCGAAGGTCTCTACAGTTCTCATCGGCGACAGTGTACACGATGCGGCCGGTGCACAAAATGCAGGAATAAGCTTTATCGGTGTCACATACGGTTTCGGGTTTAAGTCAAAAGATGAAATCCTGAAATACAATCCTGCTTTCTGCGCCGGTAGTACTGCTGAGTTGCTGCAATATTTTGAAAAGTAAAATTGATATAACAGTGCTCTAATAAAATATCTGCAAAATCAGGAAACAGAACCCTTTTGTGCCAGAAATATTTCGATATTTGTGAACTCGCTTTTCTCTAATTAAACAAATCATAAAAATGATAGAATTGCAGCGGGTGAAGAACGGTCATTTCTGTCAGAAAGTCTATGTATTCCTTTTCCATTCTGTGCAGTTCTTCTGCTTTTTTCCTGTTGTTTTGGGGAACAAATTTTTTTACATAAATCCTGTAGGTGTCGTGTTCTTTTTTTGCAGCACAGATAAAATACACCTGCGTTTCCATAAGCTGTGCGAGTTTGAACGTTCCTGTCGGAAATTCTGCGGTTTTGTTTAAAAATCCGGCTTTGAATGTTGCTGCGGGGCAGGCTGCAGAAATCCTGTCTCCGGCGATGAATACAATATCCCCGTTCTCCAGATTTTCTTTCAGCTCTGCGCCTGTTTGGGGGGTAATGTTTTCTACTGCATAGGTCGTTGTATCAGAGTTTATCTCTATTTTCTTTAAAAAATCTTTGAAAATCCTGCACTGCTCTTCGCTTAAAAATATATTCACATGCGGATTGACCCGGTTTTTCGGGTTTTCAATGTAAGAGCGAAGAATCTCGATATTACCGACGTGCGTGCATATAAAAAACACTCCTTTTTTCTCTTTTATATCCTGAATAAGCGTTTCTTTTACAGATTCTTCCTCAAAGCTTATTTTATCCGTATCAAAATTTCTGCTGAAAGCCTCCATCTTGTCAACAAGCGAGAGAGCGTAGTTTCTTGTAAGCCTGTATCCGTTTAAAAATGTGGGTTTTGCCTTTTCGTTTGCTCTGAATTCATATATAACCGACAAATTTTTTTTTGTGCAGGATTGGATTTGTTTTGAAAAAATATAAGTAATAAAAGAAATTACGCAGGCTATTAGCTGTACAAATTTTTTGCCGGTAATTTTGTACAGATACCACGTAAGCATAAGCCTTTTTATGCCTGCAGCCTGCTCTTTTACCTGAAACCATTTCATCTTTTTACACACTCCAGAAGGGTGTAGTCGTATTTGCCGATGTTCTGGTAGACTCTTTCAAGTTTCAGGTCTGATTTCTCGATGATTTCTTTCATCTCTGACTCGTTGTACATTTTGCTGTTGCCGTTAGCCATGCAGGTAAAATACATCGAGATGTGCGAAAGTGCGTAGGCTGCACCCTCAAACTGCTGTTTGTCTATAAACGGTTCCAGTATAAAGATTTTTGTGTCTTTGTCCGAGTGTTTTGCGACTTTGTTTAAAATTTTAAGAATTTGTTTTTTTGAAAAACAGTCAAGAAACTGGCTCATAAACACTGCGCCGCTAATTTGTGGAAGTTCGTCTTTCAAAATGTTTGCTGCAAAAAATTTGCATCTTTCAGTGTTGAAATTCTTTTGTGCAACTTCTATATTTTCTTTAAGATCAATCATTGTGACCGTGCAATCACTGTCATATTCAAGACATGCGTGTTCGAATTTGCCGGTATTTCCGCCTATGTCGAAAATGCGTTTTTCGCTGCGGTTTTTAAATGCAGCCTCAAAAATTAGGGGTATAGTTTCTCTAAAACAGTCATCAGAGTAGTGATGGTCAAATTCATACCAGCTTTTTTTCATTTTTTCATTTAATTCAGGCAGCTTTGAATAAATTGTTTCTGAATCGAAAAGATATTTTTGCAGCCCTGCAGGACGGTTTTCTTTGAAAGAGGCTGAAAGTTCCCCTGCCCCGTGATAGCATATATCACGGACAAAATTAAAATTAACCCTTGTCATTTCATCAAACAAAAATGCCTCAGCAAGCGCAGTAAGACTGTATTTTCCCTGTTCGTCTTTTTCAACAAGTCCTATATAAAGTGCGGCATCCAGAAGCACATCTGCCGTGTATTCTGAAATACTGCAGGCTGATTGGATTTCCTGTTTAGTTTTAGGGGAGTCGTTCAGGGATTGTAATATATTAAAATCCAGCATGGCTGCAACTGCCTGAAATGTAAAAGGTGCGAATGCTATTTTCTGGGCGTTAGTAAGTGCTTCTACGCCGGATGTTCTGTTTTTTCTCTGTCGTCTGAAACGAGGTTTTGTCAATTTTTCTTCCATAGTTTTATGCTTCCTGTTCGGGGTTGATTAAAATAAGACTTAAAATATATGAGGTTATAAGTCCGCAGGATAGCATAAATCCGAGCGAACTTACGAGTTTAAAGCTTGTCATAGCAAGCAGCAGAAAAGAAAATACCGTGGTTGCGCAGGACATTAAAACTGCTGCTCTTGAGCGTTGTGTATTTTTTGCGCTGTTAAATCTGAATATTGAATAATCAAGACTGAATCCTGTAATCAAAAACAATGACAGTACATGAAACAGATTCACATCCACCTGAAAAAGCCCGGGAACGGAAAGAGTGAATATGCCGCCGAGAATAGAGGGCAGAATTATTTTTACTGTATTTTTCGGCTTGAAGGCAAGAGACATTGCTAAAAACAGAAAAGCAAATATTGGAATTATGAGTTTCAGGCAGTTCTGTCTGCATGTTTTTACCCTTTGTGAAATATCTTTTTGCAGGTCAATAAATATTGCACCGTCTGCGGCTATCACTTTATTTTCCAGTTTTTTATCAGACTTTTTCAAAATAGTTACTGATTGATTACTCTTTATTAAGAAATTTTCGCTGATTTTAGCCGGAAGTCTTTCGGGGAGCAGAAATTCTGCAGGGTAATTCTCTTTTAAGAGCCTTTCTCTGTATTTTACAGGCAAAAATGATGCATAGTTGTTTAATTCTTTTTTGTATAAAATTCTTCTCAGCTTCAGGTTTTGTTTTTGTTGTTTTATTGAGGGAACAAATTTGCTCAGGCCAATATAGTCCTCCTGTTTTAAGTTTCGGGTTAAATCCTCTTCTTTTTCGAGCAGTGACTGTGTATCAGGGGCGTTCGCTATTATAAATTTCGTACTTTGTGTTCCGCCTGTGAGGTCAGAATAGACTTTTTCTGCTTCAATAAGCGGTTTTGAGGGTTTGTACATGTTTCTTATGTCGTCGTTGAAGTTTAGTCTGAAAAGCCCGATTATACTTAAAAACACTATTGTGCATATGAAAATGCGTTTCTGTCGGAGTGAATGTTTCAATGAAAAGAGCTTTGAAATATCAGCAGTGTTTTGTATTTCACAGCCTATTTTTTTGCAGAGCACGGGATAAAACAGCACAACAAAAAGATAAACGCTAAAAAGCCCTGTGGCTGTGTAAATCGCAATTTGTTTTAAAAGTTCTATATCCGAAAAAAGAAGTATTAAAAATGCGCAGACGGTTGTTAGCATGCTTGCCGTAAGGCTTTTGAAGATAGATTTGAGATTGTTTCCATGTGCAAAGTAATGAAGCGAATAGTCAATGCATATGCCTATAAGGGTTGTTGAAAACACAAATGTCAAAATATGTATAGTCTTAAACACAAGTGATGTCACAAGATAACCGCTTAAAAATCCCAGAGCCAGACTCAATGATACCGGAATCAGCATTTTCAGCGATTTAAAATACAGTTTGCACAGGAGTATGATGAAAATTGTTGACAGAATACAGATTATGTTAATCTCGAGCATTGATTTAGAACTTGCAAAATACGTATGAACAGGCGGGCCTGTAAGGTAAATTTTCGTATCGGGATTTGCCTTTTCAATCTCTTTTTTCGCTTCAACCACTTTTTTCATCTGTTCATTTAAAAGAGTCGGAGAAAGAGCTGTTTTTTCATAAAGATTAAGCGCAAGAATTTCATAAAATTTTCCGTCTTTTTCTGTCATTCCTGTGTTGTCGCCGTCAGAAAGGCTTGTCAGAAAATCATTGAAAAGATAAAACGGGTCTTTTTCCAGAGGGATGATGTTCACGCTCAAAGGATTGTAAACCCGTTCTATACCCTCAAGTTTCACTGCTTCAAAATCCTCTCTTGCAAGTTCATTTCTTGTATCAGGCGAGAGCAGGTTCCTGTGATAATCCTTGTAGGTGTTCAAAATCTGCTTAAAATCTCCTGAGGCGGCAAGGTCGGGTTTAAAAGTTCCGGAGGGAAGTTTTTCAAGAAAATCATTTTTTGCTGCTGATATTTTTTCAGGTTCATCTGCTTCAAAAATTACATTGAGCCTGCCGGAATGTTTTTCACTGAGAGTGACGAGAATTTCGTCTGTGAATGAGTTTGACAGAATTGCCCGCAGAATGTTTGTTTCTGTTTTTGGCGGATTCAAATAAACAAAAACCGCCATTGTAAAAACAACGGCAATAAACACTATTCTCAGTATATTTATAGTCTTTTCTCTGTTCATTGCGCAGCCTTGCATTCAGTGAAATTTATTGTGGTTTTTGTATTTGTTGTGTCTATAATCATTTTAGTTATTCTGCCTGTTTTTTGGGCGGTGGTGCCGTAGATTATAATTGAACCCAGTTCTCCCTTAAGCTGCCCTGTGGAGAGGGGTTTGAGTGCGAGTATCCAGTTTTGCGCTCCGGCTTTCCGGTAGTAAATTTCAAAGTTTTTTTCAAGGTATGTGTAATTTCTGTTAATAACAGATTTTATTATAGAGCTGACCCGTTTGTTCTGAGAGGATGTGTATGTTGTAGTGGATTTTATGGGGTATGTCGTTTCAAATATTACGCCTTTGTCTTTTATAAATTTGAAATCACCGCCTGATTTAAGCGAAGTCTCTGAGACTTTCAGGTATTTTGTCTGGTCGAATCTGCAAACTTCATTTTGAAAATCCGGCATAAGCGATGCTGCTTTCTGCGCCGTGACTTTTGAGGAAAAAATGTCGTCAGCGTTTGCGCATATACAGGGCATCAATATTGCTGCAGTAAGTATAATAATCTTTTTCATCATTCTTCTATCCTGTCAAGCTTTTTTACAAAATTTTCCGGTGCACTGTAGACAGACTCTCCAGTGTTAATGTTTACGCAGATTTGCATTGTTTTGGCTTTGCAGAGAAGTTCTTTTGTTTCAGCATCGAGAATTCTGTATTTTATAACCATAGCCGGCTGATATTCTTCGAGAACTGCTTCTGCAATCAGTTTTTGCTTAAAGAAAGCTGATTTTACGAACTTTAGTTCAACTGTCGCAACAGGATACATAACGCCGTCTTGTCTCATATCATCGTATGTGTAGCCGATTTTCTCCAGCAAGTCGCATCTGGCTTTTTCCAGATATTTTACGTAATTTCCGTGCCAGACCACGTTCATCGGGTCAAGGTCATAGAATTCCACTGTTATGTTTGATTCTGATTTGATTTTTTTCATTGTTTATTCCTGAATATTGAACGTGCCTGAAGAGCAGACTGTTTCTTTTGTTCTGTATGTATATCCGATGTTTTTTCCTGATTTTTCCAGCACAAGTTCAAGTTCTTCGTCCGGCTTTATGATGTGAGAAAATTTGACTTTTTTCACTGTATCTTTAGAAATCTCTGTTTTAAAAATTTCTTCAGCAAAAAGATGCGCAAAATATAGCTGCACAACACCGGGTAACACAGGAAATTCGTCAAAATGCCCGCAGAAAAAGTTGCAGGTGTTAGAAAATACCATTTTTATCGTACATTTTTCATCTTCCTGTTTTACATCAAGAATAAGAGGAAACGAAAGATTTTTTGCGAAAAGAGATTCTATTTTTTCTTTGTCCACTTTCCCTGTTTTGTTTTTCGGAATTTCAGGAAGAAACTTCCATTTCTGGGGTATAATTTCTGATTTGTCTTTTACAAGAGATTTAAGGTGTTTTATGAGTTTTGTTCTTCCTCCTGTTTTCTCAAGGTAAAACAGTTTTCCTTTTTCGCTCAAAACAGCAGCACAGCCGAGTTTGTCTCCGCTTTTTACACAGTAGCAGCTATCCACATATTCCGATTTGTTTATATATTCTTCTATTTCCATTGCGTTAATTCTTTTTTCCTGAATTTTGATTATTCTGTCCGAACGTTTTTTCAGGTAAAATTTCTCTCCGTGGTTTTCTATAATGTCACATAAAGTTATCTGTTTTTCCATAAAATACGGTGATTTGATAACAATTTGTGAAGCATCATCTGTCGACACCTCTGCCCCTTTCATACACCGGTACGGGCTGTCATATGAGAATTTGTATGCAATTGTACCTGTCTCCGTGCTGCCGTAGATTTCGCACACAGGAGTATTTGAAAAATATTCATATATTTCTTTTTTCAATTTGTCTCCTGCAGTGAAAATCAAGCACGGCTTTTTCCCTAATTTTACACCATGTTTTTTAAACTGTTCAAGAAATGACGGTGTAGAGATAAAAAGTTTTCTGCCTAAATCCGTACTGTCGGGGTAAATGACCTCATCAGTGTTTATAACAAATCTGTCACAATACAGGAGCGGAAGCATAACATAGTTTGCGAGTGCAAACATGTGTCTGGGCGAGGTTGAGGTTATTATTTCAGTTTGGGGTTGAAAATATTTATTGAACTCTTCGTAGATATCTTCTGCTTCTGAAAAAAGATTTTTTAAAGTCTTTCTTATATGTTTGGGTTTTCCGCTTGACCCTGAGGTAAAGAGGTTTATGAATGTGTTGTTAAAATCCGGTGTCGCTGGTTCTATACCGGTTTTTGTATTGCCTTCTTCAAGGGAAGAGTCAGAGAGCAGGATATATTCAAAATCTAGAAGAAAAAGTTTTTTTCTTTCTGACATCAGAAATATTTCTTTTTTTGCAAATATTGAAGCAAGAAAATTTATAATAAAATCAAAATTGTTTTCAGAAATTATGACAGCGTTTTTGTTCGGGTTATTTTTCAGCTTATGGAGCACAGGTTTTACACAATCCATAATTTCTTTGATTGAATAAAATTTTTCTCTGTCTTTTATCAGTTTTGTACTGCCGTTTTTATCGTATATGTCAAAAAAATTCATACTACAAAAGTTTTTTTCTTCTAAACACTATCCTGACTGTATATTCTATCGCAAAAAAGCAGCCGAGAAAAATATATGACAGGCAGCCGTTGTAAATCATCCATATTTTGTCGGACAAAAAGCACGTCACAACAGAGCATACAAACTGTAAAAATAAATAAACACACCAGATGTAAGTCAGGTTTTTTGTATAAATCTTTACTGGTTCAGTCAGCTCGCCTTCTGTCATCTTTGCAAATTTTTGAATAATCGTTTCTTCTGTAAACAAAGAGGATAAAAAAATCCAGAAAATAGCGAAATTAACCACAACCGGATAGAGTTTCAGCCCTCCGAAACGGGTAAAATGAAATAGCAGGATTATAAAAACAGTAAACAGTGTCGAAAAAACAAATCCGTATTTTTTCATACACTTACCTTATCTACTTTAAAAGGCTTTCTACTGCGTCAACAACATCGTTTACCGTTCGGATTTGTTTAAAGTTTTCCGGCGAGATTTTTTGTTTTGTAAAATCCTGCAAACGAACAGCCAAATCCACGGCATCTATGCTGTCAAACTCTAAATCTTCAAACAAATTTGCTTCGGGCAATATTTTTTCTTCGTCAATTTCAAAATCATTGACCAGTATGTTTTTAAGTTCGTTAAATATTTCGTCTCCGGTGTATTTTGTGTTCAATTTATTACCCTTATCTTATTTTTAATCAAGTAATACTCTGCTCTTGATTTGTCTTTTTTCTATTACTCTGCTTTTTGGGATTCTATAAAATCCGCAAGAGTTTTTATTGAGTAGAAATGTTTTTTGTTTTCTTCTTTGTCTTCACTCATTTTGAGATTATATTTTTTCTTGACTGCCATACCGAGTTCAAGAGCATCAATAGAATCCAGTCCGAGACCGTCAATGAAAAGAGCCTCTTCCGTGTCAATGTCCCCGGGTGTAATATCCTCAAGCTCCAGTGTGTCTATTATGAACTTTTTCAGTTCTGTTTCTAATGCTGATTTTTCCAAAATTCCAATCCTAAATTAAAATAAATTCCAGTACATTGTTATTATAATAAATATATAGCTTAATAACAAATTATTGTCAATTTTTCAAAGGTGCTGATATCTTTTCTTTTATTGCGTTGTTTACCCTGTTTCTAAGCTGGATTTCTGTCAGGTCTTGTTTTGAAAAATCTTCGATTTGTATCGGGTCGTTTACTGTAATTGTGTAAGTGACAGTCTTTTCTCCGGCGTCGTATATTTTTTCGTTTTTTGCAAGAAATTTATAGTCACAGTGGATGTATACCGGTACTATATCAGTTTTTGTATGCAGTGCTAGCATTGCTGCACCTTTGTGGAGTTTGAGCTTTTCATTTTCAAGGGTTCTTGTTCCTGTCGGGAAGATAATAAGATTGTATCCTTTGTTAAGCAGAAGCGCAGATTCTTTTAGCATATCCTCCTGATTTTCATCATTTATTAAAAACAGGGATTTTACAATATTGCCCATAAAAATATTCTTTTTCAGTTCTTTTTTCGCAATACATATTGTATCGGGCACAGTGCCTATTAAAATAACTATATCTATAAAACTCGGGTGGTTTGCAACAATGATTTTTCCTTTAACGGACAACAGGCTCTGCGGATTTTGTATCATTATTTTTATTATACCGTTTTTTTCCATCATCCTGTTGAAGAACTTCCAGGTTCCGTGCACTACATTGCAGTAAAACGCTTTTCTTTTTTCTTTTTTTATAAAAACAGCCCCGAGCGGAAAAACTATATAATTTATAATCAATGCTCCGCTGCCAAAAAAGCCGAACAGAAAAAGGACTATACAGCTGCGTAAAAATTTTGTTGCTGCACGTTTCATTTTTAACCCTCTATTGTGTAAAGTCCGCTGTCATATGATTTTGCGCTGCCGTTTAAGACTGCAAGAAATTTTTCCGGTTCATCATCTGTTTTGCGTTCCGGCTGTTCTTTCATCTTAATAAAAAATTTTTTGCCGCTGCCGTCTTTTTTTGAGATTAAGCAGGAAAATCCGTAAACTGAATTTATTGTGTCCGTGCAGCAGAAGAGTACATCCCCTTCTGTGATTATTGCCTCAAGAAGTCCGTTTGAGAATGTATTGTATTCTGCGGATACGGCATTATAGCTGTTTGTAATTTTGTTCAAAAGTGAAAATACTCCGGGGGCACTGTTGTGTACAGAACCGCTGAAGGCGGCGGGCGAAACTTCGTTTTCTGTTGTGTACTGTTCAATTATTTTGTCCAGTCTCTCGAGTTCTCCGTATTGCGAGGCAAAAACTATCTTCACCTCAGGATTTTCATAGCATTTATGCATTGCACAGAGCGAAAGTTTGTCAACAAGCGAGAGTTTTCTTCTTGACAGGGCTGGCATAAACGAAAGGTCTATATTCTCCTCTTTTATGAAAGCATATTTTTTTACAAAAAATGTTATTTCTTTAATTCCTGACATTTCTCTAAACCATGTTTGTGTTAATATAAATTTTATTATAAATTTTTGAGTAAATCAAAGAGGAGTATTTGTCAGGCTATGTCTGAAATTTATGTAAATGAATATGCTGCTGTATGCAACCTCGGAACCGGCATTGATGAAATTTTTCATAATGCGCTTCTGTGCAGAAACGATTTCTTTACTTTTGACTCAGATATAGTTAAGGGCAAAACTTTTCCGCTAGGCAAAGTAAAAACAGAACTGCCTGTGATTGATGACTTTGTGTATAACCTGCGCTGCAACAGGCTGCTTTTGCACTGCTTAAAATGTATAAATGCAAAAGGGCTTATTGAAAAATACGGAAAAAACAGAATAGGAGTGGTTATAGGTACAACAAACTCCGGTGCTGATGAGTACGAAAAATCTGGAGATATAAGGCATGCGCAGATAGGAAATCCTGCGGGGTTTGTAAAAAATTATTCCGGGCTTTCCGGTTACTGCAGCGGAATTTCTACTGCCTGCACTTCTGGAATAAAAACCTTTTCTTTAGCAAAAAATCTTATCTCATCAGGTGTCTGTGATGCCGTGATTGCAGGAGCGGCTGATGCTGTTTCGAAAACACCTGTATTCGGTTTTCATTCGCTTGAAGTTCTGTCTGAAAGGCCTTGTCTGCCTTTTAGCAGAAACAGAGACGGTATAAACATAGGAGAAGGTGCTGCTTTGTTTGTACTTGAAAAACAGCCGGCTGAATATGCAATAAAAGTTTGCGCAATAGGTGAAACGTCAGATGCATATCACTGTGCAACCCCTGACCCGCAAGGAATTGAAGCGGCGAGAGCAATTGAGCTTGCTATAAATGACGCATGCTTAAAAAGCTCTGATATAGATTACATAAACCTGCACGGCACCGGTACAATCAGCAATGACATTATGGAGTCGCATGCAGTATACAAAATATTTGAGCAAAAAACACCGTCAAGTTCCACAAAATCCTTGACCGGACACTGTCTCGGGGCTGCCGGGGGAATAGAGACTGCATTATGCTGTGCAATGCTTGACTGCCGCATAAATCCTGAAAATTATCTGCTTCCCCACTTCTATGACGGCTTGTATGATGAATCTCTGCCCTGCATAAAACTTGTACAAAAAAATCAAAAAGCAGAAAAACTTAAATATGTGCTTAACAATTCTTTCGGCTTTGGCGGGTCTAATGCTGCGATGATACTGGGGAGGGTAAATGGCTGAATACAATCTTGAAAAAATTCTTCCGCACAATCCGCCGATGATTTTGATAGACGAGCTTTTGGATATTGATTTGGACAATAATATTGTAAAAGCTTCTGTCACAATCACAGAGGATAAAATATTCTATGACAAAAATCTCGGGGGCATTTCTCCTCTTGCGGGCATAGAGTTTATGGCACAGACTGTAGGTTGTTACGCATATTTCAGAAACGGCGGCATAGAGCCTAAAATAGGGTTTTTATTGGGCAGCAGGCTGTATAAAAATTATATTGAAAAATTTGAAGAGGGAAAAACCTATACAATAAATGCATCGATGGCTTTTTCAGACAGTGAGCTTGTCTCGTTTGACTGTTTTATCTATAATGATGATATGGAGTGTGCACGTGCTATTGTCAATGTGTATCAGCCTGCAGACATCACAAATATGGAATTATAGATAAAACAATTGCGGGGATAATATGGGTAAAAATGTTTTAATCACCGGCTCAAGCAGAGGAATCGGCAAAGAAACAGCTTTGTATCTGGCAAAAAACGGATTTGATATAGTTTTGCACTGCAACAGTAATATTCAAAAAGCCCGTGAAACAGAAGAGGAAGTAAAGTCATGCGGCGTGAATACTCGGATTTTACAGTTCGATGTGAAAGACAGAAAACAATGCTTTGATATTATCTCAAAAGATATAGAAGAAAATGGTGTATATTTTGGAGTTGTGCTGAATGCCGGCATTGCCAGAGACAATGTTTTTCCTGTTATGGATGAAGATGAATGGGATGATGTTATTGATACAAATTTAGGCGGATTTTACAATGTCTTAAAACCTGTTGTGATGCCTATGATAGAAAAAAGAGTGAAGGGCAGAATTGTTACAATGTCCTCTATTTCAGGACTTGCCGGTAACAGAGGACAGGTCAATTACAGTGCGTCTAAAGCTGGTATTATCGGTGCGACAAAGGCATTGAGTCTTGAACTTGCAAAAAGAGGAATTACCGTAAACTGTGTTGCACCCGGGATTATAGAAACAGATATGATAAAAGATGTGCCTGTTGAAGAAGTGAAAAAAATGATTCCGATGAAGCGAACGGGTAAGGCAAAAGAGGTTGCGAGCCTCGTAAACTACCTTTTCAGCGAGGATGCTTCTTATATTACAGGACAGGTTATTTCCGTTAACGGAGGTTTGTATCTGTGAAAAGAGTAGTCGTAACCGGCATGGCACTGGCAAGTCCGCTTGGCTGCAGTGTAGACGGAGCATTTGAAAATCTCTATAAATATAAAAACTGCGTTGAAAAATGGGAAGAGCTGGATGAGTTTGAGAATATGAACACCCGTCTTGCCGCTCCTGTTCGTGATTTTGTGACACCTTCTCATTTTAACAGAAAAATCACAAGAACTATGGGCAGAGTCGCATTGATGAGTACTGCTGTCACTGAAGAAGCCCTGAAGGATGCTGGGCTTCTCGGAGATGATGTAATTTCAAACGGAGAAACCGGCGTAAGCTACGGCTCTTCTTCAGGGTCTTTAGAGTCTATAATTGATTTTTACACCATGCAGGTGGAAAAGAAAGTCCGCTGTGTAAATTCCGGCTCCTACATAAAAATGATGCCCCAGACTACGACTGTCAATATCTCCCTTTATTTTAAAACCAAAGGCAGGCTTATTCCGACTTCTACGGCCTGCACCTCAGGTTCTATGGGAATTGGATATGCGTATGAGGCTATAAAAAACGGGTATCAGACAGTTATGATAGCAGGCGGTGCAGATGAGCTTCATCCATCGCATATTGCCATTTTTGACACACTTTATGCAACAAGTCTTAAAAATGACACACCGGAACTTACTCCGGCTCCGTTTGACAGAGACAGAGACGGGCTGGTGCTCGGCGAGGGGGCGGGTACGCTTATACTTGAAGAATACGGGCATGCGAAAAAACGCAATGCAAAAATTTATGCGGAAATAATCGGTTTCGGCACATCTACAGACGGAACTCATATCACCAATCCAAATCATGAAACAATGGGCTCTGCTCTTGCACTTGCACTGAAAGATGCAGGTATCTCTCCTGATGAAATCGGTTATGTTAACGCACACGGTACAGCGACTCAGCACGGTGATATTGCGGAGAGTCTCGCTACTTATGATATATTTAAAAGGAATGTGCCTATAAGTTCTATAAAAAGCTATACAGGACATACACTGGGAGCCTGCGGCGCAATTGAGGCAATATTATCCGTTAAAATGATGCAGAATAACCGGTATGCACCGACTCTTAATCTGCACAATATAGATGAAAACTGTGCAAAACTCGATTATATTAGTGGTGAAGCCAGAGAAATAAACACTGATATAGTTATGTCTAACAATTTTGCTTTTGGCGGAATAAATACATCTCTGATTTTTAAAAAAGTGTAATTTTATTAACAGGGCATTTTTGTGTTTTAAAAGAGCCGGGATGGTGTTTTATTAAACAAAACCACCGTTTAGAAGCGGTGGTTTTTCTGCTGTTTATTCTTCATCGTTATCATTTGACTGAAGCAGGTTTATGTATTCAACGACTTTGTCAAATTCTTCATCATCTTCAATTGCTTCAAATAAGTATTCCTCGCCATCTTTTATAAGTTTCATAAGAACGACTTCTTTTTCTTCATCACTGTCACCATTTTCATCAACAGGGAGAAGAAGTGCGTATTCATTGTCTTTGATAGAGTCATCATCTTCTACCTGAACAATATCAATTAGTTCAAAATTGATTACGTTTCCGTCCTCGTCAATGGTTTCTATCAGCTGTTCTTCCATATCTTCGTGATTAGTCATATTTTACCTGCTTTCTATTTGCGGCTGTTTCTGTCCAAATACTGTTGTAATATTATACAGGCACTTTTTAAATCCACAAGCCCTTTATCTTTTGTGTATTTTTTTCCTTGTAATGCCAGTATATTTTCTGCCTGACGGCTTGTAAGCCTTTCATCTTCAAATACGATTTCAAAATCAGATTTTAGCAAATTTGAAAATTGCATGCAATCCTCTGCCTGTTCTCCGATTGTTCCGTTCATGTGTTTTGGAAGTCCTATTACTATTGTTTGTACACTGTTTTCCGAACATATCTTTTTTATTTTTAGTATGGCTTCCGCCTCAGGATGTCTGTGTATGGTTTCACAGGGCTGTGCCGTTAATCCCAGCGGGTCGCTAAGGGCTATCCCTATTCTTTTTTTTCCTACATCAAGCCCCATTATTTTATTCATTTGTCACCCAGTGTTTTTCTATTTCCAGAATTGCGTTTTCTATAAATTTTATATCAATGTTGTTGTTTTGTTTTCTTGTAAATATGGATCGGGATTTTTTCATATCAAAGTATCTTTGCTTTTCGTTTAGAAAGTATTCATATATACTTTTTTTGAGCATATTGTCAAGGAAGATATGTTTGTAGTCTGAGGGATCTGCGAGAGAGTAGACAATATTTGCTATATTTTCTTTGTTTGAGTTTTTTAGCAGATATGCGCTGACAAGCAGCCTGTTGTTAATTCTTTTTATTTCAACCGGATTAAATATGTTATTAAAATCTTTGTTTATTAATGTTAAAAGATTGTTGTAAAAATCATCACCTTCTGTTTTTTCTATGCTCTCTATGAAATTTTTGTACTCTTCGCTGTCGTCTTTTTCAAAAAACCAGTTCTTGAAGTATCCTGCATTGTATAATAAATCAAGTGCTTCAACCGATAATTCCGTGTTTTTTAGTCCTGCAGAAAGGTCTGTTATATTAGAACTAATGTCTTTTAATAGTGTTTTCCACGCAATATATTCGTAGGAAATATCATTGTAGTTTAATCGTGTTAATTTTTCTGCGTTTTCTGTCAAATATTTGCAAAATTCTGCCGAAACTTCTACGACAATATCATATTCAAAAAACTTTTTAACTATTCTAATAAACTCGCTGTCTGTTATATCACTGAAGCCGAAGCATTCTACTATGCCATCTGTATCGTTGAGCACTACCGCAAACATGTGCAGGAGTTTTTCGGGAGTTCTTCTTGAAAAAATAATTCCAACATTTCCATGCCCGTCCGGAAGATTAGCGAAACATTTATTTACCGGATAACCTGATAAAATTTCCCTGTAAAATTCAGGAGTCTCATCTTTTGAAAATCCGGCTATTTTTAGGAGATTTAGACTTTTTTGTGCGGCTGATTTTATTTCTTCATCGTCAATATTATCAAGAACCCAGTGTAATACAGGAACAGCAAGTTTGGATTTTGAGTCTCCGAGGTATTTGACTGCGCTGCGTGCCATATTGGAGTATGGTTTTGAAAGTATTACCGGTGAGAGTATATTCGCTATATTGTCTCCGTCATAGTCCTCGTTTAGTGAAGAAAGAAGCATTTCCTGCTCCTGTTCGGGCAGTGCGTTAAGAAAGTCTAAAAAATCTATCTGGGCTGCCGGATTAGCAATAGCTTTGTTTAGCAGAACAGAAGTGTCCGCATCAATAATTTCATCAGGATTTTCAAAAAAAGTAGTGTACTCTTCATAATTTACGTGTCTGCCGATTGAGCGCAGTATGTTTACGAGTTTTGTTTTTATTGCGTCTGAAATTTTCGGGTTTACAAGTTCATTTATGATTGCTGTTTCTATATCTTCTTTTTCAATAAGCTCCTGCAGAAGAAACGTGAGAATAATAAGTTTTGTTTCAGACGTATCTTTTATTAATTCTTTTAAAAGTATTTCAAGTATTGATTTTTTGTCTTTTATTTCTTTTAATTCGTTAACAATTTTTGCAGGTATGCTGCGATTTTCCTGCGAGCATATCTGTAAATCGGCTATGGCAGAGAGCAGTTTAGCTCTGATTTGCAGTTTGTTTTCCGGCATAGGCTTAGACTTTTCTCCAGAACGCATCGAGAATTTTCTGGGCCTCTCCTGTCGGCATTTTGTCCTCAAGAATGAGATATTGAACAGCAATCATCGTGCATTCGGAACAAATGCTTACACCGGGGCCTTTTACCATTTTTACAACCTGTGTGTTCGGACGGCCGCAAAAGCTGCAATATACAGGTTCATTTATTGAATGTCCGTTTCCTGCTCTTTGTTCATTTTTGTGTTCGTCTTTATGCTTTTTTTGTCTTTGTAAAGAGACAACTTTTTCTTCATCATTGTTCGACATATTGTTTAACCTATTAAACTACTTCATTTATTGTATCTTATTTTAACCAGGTTGCCAAATATTTTTATTTTGATTATTATGTTAAAATATTCGGAAATGTTAAGTGAATTAGTAGACAGTAAAAAGTAATAAATAATATGAAAAAAATTATTCTTTTAATTACGGTTTTATTTGTATCTGTTATCAGTACCGCATGTATTAACAATCTGGCAGTACAGGAGTTAAACTCAAAAGCTAAAGAATACATGGAAGCCGGTGAAATAGAAAAAGCTATATGCCGTTTACGTTCGAGCATTGACCTTGACACAAATGTTTTTGAAACACATTATAATCTCGGAGTCGCTCTGATATCTGCAAAACAATATGAAGAGGCAGAAAAATCTCTTCTTAATGCAATAAAACTTAAGCCTGATTTTGCAGATGCTTATTATTCGCTTGCGGTTGCACAGGAAGAAAAAGCATTTGAAATGATTAACAAAGAACAGCAGCCTGATGAAGAAGACCGGCAGGAGACTTCTGCAGATGAACCTGAAGATATTTCAGAAGCGTCGGAGCCTTCAGAGGAGTCTAAAGAATTAAGCACGGAGGATATGAAAAAAATCGCCGATGCACTGAATGCCTCAATCGAAAACTATAATTCATATTTGTTAAAAAAGCCGGATGCTGAAGATAAGGCAAAAATTGAAAATCATATAAGCACACTAAATGACGAACTGAAGAAATACTCTCCGGATGATGTTTCTATGGAGCGGTAAATGAGGTCTCCGCATTCCTCCATTGCTTTTTCTATCGGTCAGTTTGATGTTCATTATTACGGAATAATAATGTTTTTTGCAATTCTTGCGGGTATTTTTGTTGTTTATAAAACAGCAAAACGTTATTATAAAGATGTTGATACGGAAATTATACTGGACATTCTGCCGGTTGTTATTGTGTCTGCAATTTTAGGAGCAAGGGTATATTATGTACTTATGGATTTTCAATATTATGCAAATCATATATCGGAAATAGCTGCGGTATGGCGGGGCGGATTGTCTATTCACGGTGCTTTAATCGGCGGGGTGACTGCAGGATTTATACTGGCAAAAAAACATAAGATTTCTTTTTTGCGTTATGCAGATGTCTTTGCATACGGTTTGTTAATCGGTCAGGCTGTAGGGCGGTTCGGAAATTATTTTAACTGCGAGGCATTCGGGCTGCCGACAAAACTTCCTTTCGGGCTTTTTATACCAACTATATACCGGCCTGCAGAGTACATTCATTTTGAATATTTCCATCCGACTTTTCTTTATGAATCTTTGTGGAATATTGCAGTTTTTCTTATTCTCTTTTTTGTTATAAGAAAAATTCCCAAAATTGCGGATGGAACAATTTTTTTCAGCTATATAGTTTTATATTCGGCCGGAAGGTTTTTTATAGAAAAATTGAGAATAGACAGCGTGCTTGATATTGGCGGAGTTCCTGTTGCTCAATACGTTTCTGTTTTTGCTATAGTTCTTGGAATGTTTTTTTTGATAATGTTAAACAGATATTGGAGGAAAAAGGATGGAGTGTAAAAGAGAAGATAATCTTGCAGAATGCAGCTGTACTTATGTAAGCTGTACAAGAAGAGGTTTGTGCTGTGAGTGTGTCAGACATCACAGAGAAAACGGAGAATTGCCCGGATGTTTTTTCTCTGCTGCCGGTGAAAGAAGTTATGACCGTTCAATTGAAAATTTTGTGAGATTGTACAATAAAAATCATCAGATTTAATTTGTCTTTAACTGTTCTGCTTTTTTATTTATAGCTTTTTATTGTCATTGTCCGACCTGAATTTTAGGTTTTGTCGGGGCAAATGTATCTGGAATATTATCAAGAAAACCGGCCGGTTCGATTGTCTTTTGCGGCTTAACTTGCAGGGCTTCTTTTTCTTGCTGCGGTTGTGGTTTTGTATTAATTTGTACTTCAGAATTTTTTATTTCAGTGTTGAGTGTTGAATTTTTACGGGTTATGCCGTTTACCCAGGTAAAAGATTTAACCGATTTTACGCTGTTAATATCTCCGTCAATAAGCACTTTGAAATTTTTTGTTTCCCTGTTTAGCCGGGGTGTTAGCGGCGGAATTTTTGAAATATCAGCTTCAGGTAGTTCTTTATTGAAAAATGCAAGCATTTTTTCTGCTTTTTTCCCGCTGTTAGTATGTTCGTCGAGAAAGTCTTTGATTGTCCGCTGTCCGAACAACCCGAGTGAAGATGACACTTCCGGTGATATTTTTCCGAGAATTTCAAGATTGGCTGTGTTTGTCATCATGTTTATAATCCCTTTTACATACATGCTCATCTGAGGCCCTGATGTAAGTGCCGGATTGATATAAATGAAGCCGTTATTAAAATTGACGGAGGCTTTCATATAGTTTACTCTGCCGGTGTCTCTCGGTACAATTGCCTGTTTTGCGCTGTTCAGACTTATATATATCAGTCTTTGCGACAGCAGGTTCTGTGCATAAAGAAAATGTTCAAAACGTCCGAGCGGCCCGAGTTTTGCATTTTTTACAAGTATATCTGCCGAACCTTTAAGATTTTTTTTGTGCTGTTCAGGAGTAAAACCAAAGGTCTGTATATCAGCATCAAAGCTCATAATACCTGTGGTCTGGGGGTCTACCGGAAAAAGACTTTTTCCGGCTGTTTGTGCATTAAGATTTCTGCCCTGAAATTTTGCGTTTACTGTTGCATATGGCAGGTTATAATCTATTTTTGCGGCAATTTTTCCTCCGTATGCGTCTGCACTCAGGTCATGAAGTTTCAGAACATTGTTTTCTACAGTTATATTTGAGTGAATATTAGAGGCAAGAATTTTGTTCATTTTAAAAGTGTTAAAGGTAATCTCTCCTGTTTGTATGTCAAATCCGCATTCAAATCCGGGGGTGTAATTGTTGCGGGGCATGATATTTGATAGTGCTGCCAGTTCATCCATATCAAGAAGGTTCGCATATATTTTCAGGTTTTTAATTTTTTTTGTATTCAGAAAATCAGAGTCTGCAGATATTTTTGTGTCAAAAGTCATATTTTTTATATTTAGTCCGTTAATTGTTGTGCTAAAAGTTTCTTCATTAAAGTCTGCATTTCCGGTGCTTAATTTAATATTGTAATCAGGTATGTTGAGGTCATAGAAATTTATTGTTCCTGAAATTTCGGGTTTTTCTGTATTTCCGTTTAAAACCAACAGACCATCGGTTTTTATCGATGATGCCGGTAATGATTCGAACTGTAATTCTGTTTTCGGGGAAATTAAAACCCGTAAATTTTTGAATTCATTATTTTCAATTATGCCGTTAATATTTAGTATTTCCGGTAATTTTGCAATATTTGTATCAATATCTGCATTTCCGCCTGCTGAATACAGTGAAAGATTTCTCAAAAATATTTTTTTGTTTTCAATTTCTGCGTCAAGAGATGTAATGCAGCGGCTTGTATTTTTTAAAGAAAAAGCTTCCGGCTTTATATAATTTTTTTTATCAGATAATGCTTTAACAGATATGAAGGATGTGTTATTTTTTGATTTCAGGCTGATTGAAACGGGAATTGCCCCGCCGGTTTTGATAAATTCTTTTCGATTTATTAGGGATTTTAAAAGTTTCGGGTCTACTGTTCCTCTGGCTTGAAAATTTAATACCGGTGAAATTTTGTAGTTCTTAATTTCTCCTGATACATTAAGAGGGGCGGTGCCTGCGTATACTGTTGTGTCTGCGATTTTTAGTCTGTCCTCATCAAAAACTGCGGATATCAAATCAGAATGAAGAGATGTTAATCCGTTTTTTGCAGAAAGTTTGTTGATTTTTAAATTTCCGTTGTATGTTTGTTTTTTTACATCAGTGTTAAGAGATATGCTGTCAGTGGAAAAAGTTATATCTTTTAGTTGTGCGGAAAAATCAGAGATGTCTGCTTTAATACGTGGCTGTGGATTTGACAATTTCCCGTTTAAAAAAACATCGAAGTAAAGTTTCCCTGATGTTATTAAGATATTTTTGTCAGGTTTTAGCTCCGGAAATGCATTCAGGATATGATTCAGGTCAAGATTTTTTGCCGAAACTTTTATATTGCCTTCTGCTTTTGTGTTTATGGTGCCGTCGGCTGTAACAGGCTGGTTATTTACAAGAAGATTTGATTTAATTATTTTTATACTGTTATTGGAAAAGTCGATTTCTGCATTTATTCCGTTAATATTTAGCGGAATTTGTTTATGCTTAAGGCTTCCCTCTTTTATAGAAAGTTTTCCGTTTGATTTAACCTTTTTCATGTCGGTTTTGAGATTAAAGTTTGCACTGATAAAACCGCCGGCTTTGAAATCAGAGAGGTTGTTTTTTACTTTCATTATGTCAAGCACCGGAACAAGTAATGTTTTCAGGTTTGCTATATTTATTCTGTCAGTTTTGCAGTGCAATTCTATATTTTGGGGATTTGTAAGCTTTATTTTTGCATTAATGTCTGCATTTTCATTTTTTGCTGTATAAATTTTTGCATCAAGATAAGCAAGTGACTGATTCAGAGTGATATCCGCAGAGCTTTTTGGTGTGTATGCTCCGTTTATCAGTATTGAAAAATCAGTGATTTTTATTTTGCCAGAGGTGTAGTTATATTTTCCGTTTTTTGAATATATTTTTAAGTCCGCATCAGCAGAGGCTTTGAAAGAATATTTCGACATGTCGGAGAGGTCTATTCCGTTTTTTTCTGTAGAAAGAAAAATATCTTTCGGGATTGAGAGTTTGAGTTTGTAGTCAATATTTTTTTTGCCTTTTGTATAGATTTCCCCCTTTGTATTTAACAGGATATTTTTTTTCATAATGTCCTGAGTCATTTTATAGTCTCTGCCTGTAATTTTGTAATGAAGTCCTGTTTTTTCATCTTTTATTTTTACTGTATATTCTGCAATGTTTACGGTCGGAAATTTCTGTGAATATGACAAAACAGCCGGAGTATGCATATCCTCAAAATATTCTTGTATAGAAAATTTCCCGGAGGTTTTAAGCTTATTTGAAAATTGAAGCTTATCTGCTTTTATTTTTGTAATTTTAATTTCTTTTTTTAGCAATGATAGTAAGGAAATATCTGTTTTTATATTTTCTATATCAAGTATCTGCTGTCTGTTTGGATAAAAAATTGCTAAATTTTCTGCTTTCATTGTTAAAGCAAGTGACGGCGAAATTTTCAGTCTGTAATTTTTTATTACAAGTTCAAGCCCTGTTTCTTTTTTCACTGTTTCGGATATAAAACCCGAATAATCATGTTTGTTCAAAATAAAAGGCAGAGCAAAACATATAAATAAATATAATAAAACAAGCAGCCCGAAGGCTGCTGTTAAAAATATTACTGTTTTTTTAAATATAATCCTCATACAAAAATTATACCAGTTTCTTTTAATCTCTTGAATAGTTGAGATGCAGGATTATTTGACAAAATAGCTTGCATTCAGGTTTGCGTATATTTTAATAAGTCCACCCTGTATTGGCACAGATGCGGATTCTTGAACAGCACCGGAGGCTGAGTCCATTGTTGCCATATTTTTGGCAAGAAATCTGTATTGCACTCTTGAAGAGCTGTTTGTTGAACAGCTTGTGTCCATTGTCTTTATTCCTGCGAGAGTTTGATTAGATGCTTTTGCCAGTATATTCACTCTTTCTGCAGCTTTTTTTGCAGCTATGGCAAGCAGGTCGTTGCACTGTTTGTCGTAATTAGAAACTGAAAATGTCAGGTTGTTGATATTTGTTGCACCGAGGTTGATTGCTTTGTCTATCATTGTTCCGACTTTATCAATAGATTTTGTATGTACAATAATGCTGTTTGACACCTGATATTTGTCAAAAGATTTTTTGTTATTTGATGAGTAGGTGTAGAGCGGAACAGCATTAAAATCTGCTGTTTTTATAAAATCACCGTTTGCGGGATTTATCATTGATTTCAGTTCTGCATATACTTTATCCGAGATATCTTTGTTCTCTTTTGTTGCTTTTTGCATGGATTTTGAGTCGTAAGTTTCTACAGCTATGCTTATTTCAGCTACGTCAGGTGCAACCTCTGTGTTTGCTGTTGTGTTTACTGAAATGAAACCTTTTTCCGGAGCATTAGATACTGCTGCTGCGCAGGCAAATGAACCGGTCATCATACCTGTTAACAATAATAATGCTGCTAATTTTTTCATAACTACCTCCTATTCTGTGTCCAAATATTCTATCAACTTTTTACTGTCAGAGCAACCTGCAAAATATTAAGATTTTTGTTCAGATAAATAAGTCTTATCTGTGTATTTGATAAAATTTATTTTTATATAATCATATAAGTATATGCAATTGTGTGCAATTGTGAAATTTGAAACTAACAAATCAATAATATAGAGGAATTTTATGATAAATGATATGACAAAGGGTAATCCTCTGAGCCTGATATTCTGGTTCTCTGTGCCTTTGCTAATCGGTAATATTTTCCAGCAGCTTTATAATATAGCTGATATTGTCATAGTCGGCAGAACGCTCGGGATTAATGCGCTTGCTGCAGTCGGAGCTATTTCTCCAATATTCTTCTTTATAATGTTTATCATAGTCGGACTGACAAACGGTTTTGCCGTAATCACGGGACAGAGATTCGGCGCAAAAGATTTTGACGGGGTGAGAAAATCCGTAGCGGTATCTGCTGTTTTAAGCACAGTATTTACTGTAATTTTTTCTGTTTTGCTGGCTGTTTTGATGAACAAAATATTTTTGCTTATGAATGTACCTGATGAAATTTATAAGGATGCATACTGGTATATTCAGATTGTAACAGGCGGTTTGTTTATTGTGAATTTTTATAATCTTCTGGCAAGTATTATAAGAGCACTCGGGGACAGCAAGACTCCTCTTTATTTCTTAATTTTTGCTTCTGTTTTAAATATATTTCTGGCACTTTTGTTTATACTGACCTTCAAAATGGGTGTTCCGGGCTCTGCTTATGCAGTGGTATTGTCAGAAGCTGTTTCTGTTGTTTTATGTCTTTTGTATGTAAAAAA
The DNA here is from genome assembly GCA_944323735.1 of Candidatus Gastranaerophilales bacterium. Classification (GTDB taxonomy): domain Bacteria; phylum Cyanobacteriota; class Vampirovibrionia; order Gastranaerophilales; family Gastranaerophilaceae; genus CALUPY01. Next base: position 141,548 of record CALUTO010000001.1, on the reverse strand, counting down.
GAGATTTCCTATATTGCATTTGAAAAAGAAGGACTGGACATTTGATTTTAAAAATAACAGAAAAAAAGAAATATCTTTTGCAATAGAGCATTTGAAGGTCGGGATTCCCATGGCGTTGCAGTTTTCTATTCTCGGCTTCGGGGTTCTTATTATACAGAGCGTTTGCAATTCTTTCGGGCCTGATGTAATTGCTGCATTCACTGCTGCATTACGAATTGAACAGATTGCAACAATGCCGATGATTTCTTTCGGAGTTGCGCTGGCTGCTTATACGGCACAAAATTACGGTGCCAATAATTTTTCAAGAATTCGAATGGGCGTGAATAAATGTTCTGTTATATGCATTTGTTTAAGTATTTTGATGGCTTTTATCATGCATTATCAGGGTGCGGAGCTTGTTAAAATCTTTCTCGGCAGTTCAGAGTCGAAAATAATCTCAATTGCTCATGAATATCTCTTTTTGAGTTCTTTGTTCTACTTTTTCTTAGGTCAAATTTTTATTTTCAGAAATGCACTGCAGGGTATGGGACAGGTTGTAATTCCTTTGAGCGCAAGCATAGCAGAGCTGTTGGTGCGTTCGTTTGCTGCTGTGTACCTGGCTGTCAGGTTTGGTTATATGGGAATATTCTATGCCGGTCCTATCGCATGGGTTACTGCAGCTACAATAGTTGCTGCAGGGTATTATTCCGGTATCGGACATATCGTTAGAAAAGCGAGAATACTTGTACGGGAACAAAGACGTGCTGCGTAAGCAGTTCTTTCTTTCTACACAATTGGATTATAGCCTGCATTGTTCTGGTTAATAATGATACGGGTCATTGATTCGTTGTACTGTCTGTTTAGTTTTGTGATAAGGTCGTTTATTTCAGTATACTGCTCCTGCAGCTTTGTTAAAAAGTCCATAAGCTCTTTCTGGCTTTGTGCCAGAGCTTCGTCTCCGCCAACCAGGGACAATTCGCTTTCTAGTTTGGACATTTCCGCTTTGTTTAATGTTATTTCTCTGTTCAGTGCATTTTTCTGGCTGGTCAGTGTTCTGATTGTGGAATTGAAGTATCCGCTGACCGGCTTCAGGGAATCATCAATCGTGTCTTTAAGTCTTGTAAATGAGCCTGCCACGCTGTAATCTATCGGGTCATCCGTATCATCACCGACAAGCAGCTCCGAGACATTTTGAGGATTTTTCAAAAATGCATTGTAAAATTCATCACGGTTGACAGTTATGGAAACCCTGCCTACAGTTGAGGTTGCAGAACCTGAAAAGTTTACGTAAATTCCTATATCTGCCAGTGCATCCTGAATATCGGTTCTGTTTCCTATATCATCTGTCAGTGCAGATCTTATGCTGCCCATCAATGCCGAAAATTCTGCATCATCAGCGAGGTTGCTCGACTGTGACAGTGTCATTGCAATATTGAATTTTCCTGTAAAGTCAAGAAGTTTCTGATATGTTTCATCAAGCGACAGGCTGCCTATGTTTATTTCTCCCGAGCCCGTATCTTTTATTGTAATTGTTATTGCCGTATCTGCGTCATTGTTCGTTATTTTTCCGTTTCTGTCCAGCTTAATAATATTGGATTCTGTTTCATAGTCTGTGCCGTTTAGATTGTATTTCGCATTGTATCCGTTTTGCTGTGCAGCTGCGTTCATTGCATTGCCGTTTGTAAATCCGACTATTTCCGTAAGGTTGGATGAGCCTGCTTCTATTTCAATACGGGCATTCGTTTTTTGTGCATTTGAAGTTAGTACTATTTTGTTGTCGCTAAATTCGGCGTGTACTCCGTTTTCGTCAGTTGACAGGAATGTGCCGTTGATTTTATCAATGAGGTTAGCTATTGTATCTGTATCTTCCACGGTTATTTCCGTGTTGTTTATTTTGAAGGTGCCTGATTGCACTCCTAATGTGCTCAAAAGTACATTTTCGTTGCTGACCTGCAGCCTGTCGCTTTTTATAACTGTGCTTGTTGCATTGGTTCCGTTTTCGACTTCAGCAGCGGCTGAAAGTGTTCCTCCTGATGTAAATCCGATTTTATTAGTAAAATCACTTGTGCCTTTTGTTATAATAATGCCGCCGTCAGTCATTGATGAATTTCTTGTCAGTACCATTTTTCCGCTTGTTGCTTCTATAGAGGCACTGACTCCAAGTCCCGCAGCATTTATTGCTGCGGCAATTTCCTGTACCGAGTCGGAAGATGATATTTCTATTCTTCTTGTATCTGTAATATTTCCGTCTTTATCCGTAAGAGAAATGTAAAAGTCTCCTGATGAGTACCCGAGGAGCTCTGCGTTTGCAGCAGTTTTAGAAGATGTAAGAGTGAACAGTGTTCCCTGTTCGGCTTCGTTTATCTGTGTGCCGTTTCTGGTAAAGCCGGTTACTTCTGCAAAATTTGAAGTGCCGTCTTTGAGTGAAATTTCGTATTCGCCTGCCAGTTTTGCCGTGAGTACAAGATTTGTTCCGTATGCGTCTATTCCTGCAGTTATACCGAGGTCAGAGTTTGTTATTTGTGCGGCAATGTCAGCAAGAGTTTCTGTTCCTGTCAGGTTAAATGTTCTGGTTATTGTTGTTCCGTCTGGATTTTTCACGGTAATCTCAAAGTCACCGGCACTGAAACGTGTTCCGTTGTCGAGACCTGTTCTCGTGCCGGAGAGTGTTGAATAAATATCCTGTTCTCCTGTTACACCGGTGGCGTTTCCTCCGATTGTACCGGCTGTTAGTCCCAGAATCTGTGCATAATTTGTGTTTCCGTCCTCAATACGAATAGTTGCACCGTTTTCAATTGTTGTTGTTATTTTGATTTGCCCTGTCGCTGTATCAAGAGAGGCTTTAAAGTCACTTTGGGTGCTTGTGTTGATAAAATCAAGAACATCCTGTATCGTTGTCACACCCTGTTCGACATTTACGTTGAGAGTTCTGTGTCCGGCAGCAGAAATAGTAAATGTTCCTGATGTCATATTATTAAAAGTCTGTCCTGCTGAAAGACCTGTTACTGAACCTGTTATTTGGGACAATCCGTAAGAACCGTTGTCTGTAGTTCCTGCAGCACTCCAGCTTTTGCCTGCCAGCCCTGCCAGATTATGAAAATCTGAAGTGCCGGATACCGTTATATCAGAACTGTTTTGACCGGTAGTTTGTATGTACAGTGCGCCGTTTTCGTCAAGCCCTGCTTCAAAATTTCCGCTCTGCGAAATTTTGTCTATGACATCCTGTATTCTGTCTGTAGATGAAATATTTATGGTTTCTGCTGTGGCTCCTGCTGTAATAGTTAGAGTACCTGCCTGCATTCCGCCGAATACATGGTCATTTTCAAGATTTACTAAAGACCCTGTAATCATTGACTTACCTGATGTTACATCAGCTGATGTGTAGTCTGCGTCCGTAGTTGCACCTGTAGTGGACATACCGGCCATAGTGACAAAGCCGGATGAGTCATTCTGGAATGTTATTTCGGATGCATATTCGCCGTTAAGTTCTATGTGTATGCGGCCTTTTCCTGTCAGGTCATCAACTTCGACTTCGAATACCATCTGACCGGTGTCAAGCCGGTTTGAACCGGTAACATCTGTTGCCTGATACTGGTTTTCTTTATTAATTATGGCTTGTTTCATTTTGTTTAAAATTGTATTAATACTGTCCGTTGAGGATACGTTAACAGTGTAAGAGCGTTCAGGCCTGTATATAATGTCACCGTTAGGTGTCGAGGTCATTGTTTCACCGAGTGTGAATGTGAAAGATCCGTTTTTCAGTCCGGTAAAGACTGTAGTTCCCTTCATTCCGTCTATACCTGAACCTCCGGAACCGCCTGCTCCGTAGAATACAAACTGTCCGTGGCTGCCGACTTCTGTTTGTGAAGAGGCACCTGTAGTTTCTGTTGAACCGGTCAGTCCGACACGTTTTGTAAAATCTGTTTCAGAAACGGTAATATTTGTTGAATTCTGGCTTAAAGCCTGAATGTAGAATCTGCCTTCACTGTCTATACTTGCAGTGAATTTTCCTGATGATTGTATATTTATATTGTTGATAATTTCATTAAGCGTTTGTCCGTTTGTTACGGATATTGTTGCGGATGAAACGCCGTCGCTGATAGTGAAAGCAGATGAAGTCAAACCACCAAGAATGTGCTCTCCGTGCAGTCCTTCAACAGAACCGGTGAGCTGCAGGTATCCGTGGCTTTCTTCTGTAAATGTGCCGGTGTGGGTTGTCGTTTCATCGGTCTGCGCAAGTCCGAGTCTTTTTAAAAGTTCTGTGCCTCTTGCATCCAGACCTGTAAATGTAATTTGTTCCGCTTTATTTCCTGCAATACTGATTTTAAACCTGTTGGTTGAATTGTCAAAGCTTACATTGAGTCCCTGTATTCCGGCATTCAGAGCTGAGGTGCTGATTTGATTTACAATATCATCAACTGTCATATTTCTGTCAATTGATACATCAAAAGAAGTCGTTCCTGTGTTGATAGTGTTTGATATCTTATCACTGAGTGTTACTCTGAACGAACCGTCGCCTGAACCGGCAATTGAGCTGTCTATAGTTATATTCGACGAGCCGAGTAATCCGGAAACAGATGCTCCCTGATATTCCATTGTCCCGTACGAGCCAAGAGACAGGGTACCTTTGCCTAAATCTTCAGTATCTCCGGAAAGTCCCAGTATTCTTGCAAAGTTAGAATCCGACACAGTCAGAGAAACATCTGAGTCAGCTAGTGATTTAATCCAGAAACGTCCGTTTTCAATGCCTGCATCGTATTTGCCGGTGTCTTTTATTTTTTGGATTATTGACTCAAGGCTTTCATCATCCGAAACAGTAATGTCTGCAGTTCCTGAACCGCTATTCAGTGTAACAGTTTCTGTTGCACCGTTAATACCTCCCTGTATGTTTCCGAGGATGTGGGAGGTGTGGAGATTTCCTGTTGTGCCGGTCAGTTTGGACATACCATATGACAGAGAGGTCGAGGTATAATTCGCATCATATATATGGTCAACCTGCGAAAGTCCTGCTCTCCGGATAAATCCCGAGGTGTCATCCGTAAATGTCAGTTCATAGAGGGCATTGTCTGTCGCTGTTATATTTATTCTGTTATTTTTTTCATCAAATACTGCGTTTATGCTTGGATTAAGTGCATTTATTCTGTCTAGAACCATCTGAACGGTGTCGCCTTTGTGTACTTCAATCCATTTCGCACCATCTGTTGTATTTATGTTGAAGCCGCCGTCTGTGACATCTGAAAATATTGTATTTGAACTAAGACCGCTGATTGAACTTCCGTTGTAAGTGAACGAACCATGTGAGCCTGTTTGTTCATAAATTTTGACATAATAGTCTGTACCGTTGCTTGTAATACCGGGCTGTGACGGCGTTGCCGGAGGTGCAGGCGGGGTGTAGCCTTCCGGCTCTGTTACAATACCTGTCAGCTGTGCAAAGTTGCCTGATAAATCTGTTATGACCAGTTCATCCGGTGTTCTGGATTCAACTGCGGAGGTAATAACAATATGTCCGTCTGTGTTTATCGAATATGACAGTTTGTCATCGGTTAAAGGCTGCATATTCAGGTCAGGCGTGTCCGTGTTAAAATCAAACAGTCCTGTTCCGTCTTTTCTGTTTGCAAGTTCTACGAGCCTGTTCATTATTGTTTCAATACTTTCATTGCTGCTGTAATGAACATCTACGCTTTTCCCGTTGATTGAAACTCTGAATGTTCCGCCCTGCAAGCTTCCTACAACACTTGTCTCTTTGTATCCTCCGTTTGCACCTGTAACAGTACTCTGTCCGACTGTATCCGGCATTGGCCGTTCCATTGTTCCTTCAACTGATGTGTCATCCCAGGTTGAAGAAGCATCGGTTAATCCATAATACTGCGCAAAACCGCTTGTATCCTGTATTCTTACTGCTCCAAGCTGACCGCCGTAGGTTATCTGTATTTTTCCGTCTGCTGTGAAGGAAGCTGTATAACCGTTTATTTTGTTGATTTCAACACCATCGGGGGTGATTATATCCTGTGCAATCATGTCGTTTATTTTTTTCATGACCTGATCAAGTCCGTCGGTTGCAAGGATTTCAACGTTGCCAACCGCAACTTCTCCATCTGCGGTTCTTGTTACAAAGGTTAGCATTCCGTCTTTTTGTCCGCTGAATGCTCCGATATTTGTTTTCCCTACCGCAAGCGAACCGTCTGTAATCATTCCGTTTACACTGACAGAGCCTGTTATGCTTCCGTTGTTGTAGATATAAACATCTTTCGGACTGTCGATTTCTTCGTTTACGGAACGCTGTTCAAGTTCGGTAGCACCGGAACCCAGTCCGTAGAAATAAACGAATGCGCTGCTTCCGCCGATATGAAAATCGTTCATACCTGCACCGTATGTTATTTCAATTCTGTCATTAATAATTTGTGCAGATATTGTTGTATCCCAGTTGACATTGGAAACATTAGACGGTGGAGCATAGTTGACGGTCATGCTGTTTATTTTTTGGAGGACGTCCTGTAGATTGTCATTTTCTGATACATTTATCGAACCGATTTTTGTATCTCCGTTGAAAAAGTCTATAGTTCCTGCCTGTCCGAATATTGCGTTTCCGTTAACTGTTGATATATCTGTTGCGCCGGTTAGCAGTCCGTCTCTGTCATAGGTTACTATGTCTTTTGTCGGTGTAATTGTACTGTCATAATTCTGGTATTCATCTGTTCTTGAGCTGCTTAATCCGTAGTATGTAACAAATGCACTGTCGCCTTTGACTGAAAAATTAGAAATTGCACCTGAATAATTAATTTTTATTCTTCCGTTAGAATCAATAACAGCGTTAAGATTGTAGTTCAGATTTTCGCCCGGGAGGTCAGATGGAGCGTTAAAGTTAAGCACAGTGCTGTTTATTTTATTTAGAACAGTTTGCAGACTGTCGCCTTCATCTACTTTTACAAACCCTATTTTCTGGCTGCCCTGATAAAATTCGATAAAACCGTCCTGATTTTCAAGTGCATTGCCGTTTGAATCATAAACATTTACGGAACCTGTCAGGGTGCCGTCAGTGTATACATATTTTCCGTCTACTATAGAAACACTGCCCGGTGTATTTGTAGCCATTGCGACTGAGTAGTCTCCAAAACCCGTTAAACGTGCAGCATCGCCGGTTGCATTTATTGTGTGATTGCTGCCGTATGTGGTGATTGATATTTTTCCTGTTGAACTGTCAAAGTTTATTTCCGGCCGGCTTATAAGATACCCGTCTTTTGAAAATTCATCTCCATAGGCTTCTGCCTGTGTCTGTAATTCTGATATTATTTGTGACAGATTTTTTCCTGTTGTATTTACGCTGATTGTCTGCGTTCCGTTTGCTGCGTTTTCAAAAGATATGCTTATTGAACCGTTTACGAAAGTCGTGTCTGCGCTTAATTTTTTTGTATTAGTGCTTTTGTATTCAAATGTTCCTGTTTCGACGGTAGTAGTCGGGGCTGAATTTGTTGCAATACCCGAGGTATATTTCGAAAATCCTGTTACTCTTGCAAAATCTCCGTCTGCACTGATTGAGTGGTTCGTGTAATTTGTTTTTATTACAATCTGCTCATTTTTGTATTCTGCATAAACATAGTTTTTGCTGTAGCCGTCCACACTATCGACACTCGGGCCTGACTGACCTGCTGCATTTATTTCCGCAACTACCTGTTCAACGGTTTTACCTGTTGTGTCAATTGTAAATGAAGTATTCTGTCCGTATCCGTCATCGTGGGTTATTGTGATGCTTCCGCCTGCAAATGCGGTGTCTTTATTCAGACCCATTTCGCTTTTTGTCTGGAATGAGTGTGTTCCGTCCGATACTGTGTATGAGCCGTCAACATAGGTCGCTGAACCGACTGAATATGATGCAAATCCTGTAACCCTTGCGAAATCACCTGTTGCTTGTATGTCGTAAAGATTGTCAACAGAGTTTTCCAGCATTTTAATTCTGAAATAGCCTGTTTCTAAATCTGCCGTAACTCCTGCCAGACCCAGATTGTTTACCTCATTTACAATTTGTTCAATTGTTTTGTTGGCAGTGTTTATTGTTTTTCCTCCGATTTCCAGCGTGCCGCCGAGAATTTTTATATCTCCTGTGACTTCATTACCGCCTGAGAGTGTCGGGTGAAGTTCATACGTTGAATTTCCGGAAGTCACTGTGCCGAAATCCAGTGTATAATTGGCAATACCTGTTATTCGTCCGAAGTCGCTGTCTTGAACGGCAATAGAAATTTCATCAGGGCCGAAAGAAGTTGATTTTAATGTAAATCTTCCGTTTGCTCCGTCAATGTATGCTTCCAGTTCAAGTCCAAGCTCTCTGGCTTTTGCGTTAATCTGTTCCGCAACATTCTGTACGGTTCCTGATATATCTACATCGAAGGTTGTTTCAACGGCGTTATTCCAGCTGTGCACATCATTCACAAGAGTGATTGTAACTTTTCCTGCCGTAACCTGTTCTGTTCCTTTGAGATTATCTACTACGCCGGAAATATAGGTGTTTGTCTGACCCGTTGTCGTTCCTGTATTGTCTTTTCCGTATGAAACATAAGCACTGAGCCCTGTTACTGCACCGAAGTCTCCTGTTCCCTGTACGGAAAAAGATATCGTGTCAAACTCGTTTTCCGTATTAGCGTTGACCTGTTCGAGCACAAACCGCCCGTCAGCATCGAGATATGCACGTATTTGTGTGGTTTGAGTCTGTGCATTAATTGCATTAAGGGCATTTTCGATTGTGCCGGAGAGCGTTATTGTTTTTACGGAGGATACGGAGTTGTTTGTTCCGCCTTCTGTATTTACACCTGTTGAGGTAGAGGTCTTTATGCCCTGAAGAGTTAATTGTACTGTTCCGGTAAGCTGCGTGTCGTATTTTAGTCCTGTGACTCCCCCGGTAACTTTTGCAGCCTGTTTGTCAGTGACAGTGTAAGTTCCGTCTGCGGTTGTGTGAGAGCCTATACCTATTACACGTCCGAAGTCACTGTTTGTCATATCAACGGAAATATTGTAATCGCCTGCTAAATCTGACTTAAACTCGAATTTCCCATTGTTAATGGATGCAGTGACAGAGATACCGGCTGCTGCAAGCTGTTGATTGATTGAGGCAACGGCGTCTGAAAGTGAGCCGTCAGCAATGTTTATATTTACTGACATATTGATGCCTGCCGAATTTAGAGCATCGGCTTTAGTTATAGTGAACTTAAAGGTGCTTTCAAGTACTTCATTGCTCGATTCGACATCTCTTGAGCCGGTGAGTGTACTAAAAGTCTGACCGGTTATGTTTCCTGTATCCGCCTGACCGATTGTCGTATAGTCACCGAAGCCTGCAACTCTGGCAAAGTCTCCGTCTCCCGAGACTTCAAAATTTATTGTGTCGCCTTCTCCTGCTGTATTTGCATCTGTCTGGCGCAGTACAAACTGCCCGTTTTCAAGCGAGGCTTCTATTTTTGTTAGATGTTTTACATCATTAATGCTGTCTATAGCATCCTGAATGGAAATATATCCGTTTCCGTCTTTGTCGTTGAAGGTGATAGTCTGGGCTACTGAAGCCAGAGCACCGGAGCCTTCGGGTGTGTTTACACCGGTGTATGAGTTATTTCTTGTCATCCAGAGGCGTATAGAGTTTGTTCCTATTATTTCATCGTAGGAGTTTAGTCCGCTTGTTGCACCGACATATTGAGCCGGATCCTTTTTGAGGTGTGAAATTGTTCCATCAAGCGTGGTGCTACTTGCCATTCCGACTACCCGTCCAAAGTCGCCGGTGATGCCGTTTACTTTATCAACGCTCAGGTTTATCCTGAACGGGCCTGCGTCTCTTGAAACAAATTGCAGTTTGCCGTTTGAAATTTCTGCTTTTACATACCAGTTTTCTTTGTTAATTGTGTTTATTGCGTCTTCTAAAGTGCCGTCTTTTAGTAAAAATGTTTTTTCAACATCAACACCGGCATCGTTGACAAAGCCTATTGTAATTTGCGATTCCGTAATCTCTGTTTCAAGGTCTACGGTATTTTGTCCGGTGAGTTTGCTGTAGGTGTAATTTACATGCTCTCCGTTGGAGGGGGCTGCGCCTACTGTGTAGGAACCGAGTCCGGTAACTCTGCCGAAGTCTCCTACGCCTATGACTTTAAATGAGATGCTTTGTGTAGTATCGCTTGTTGCCCGAAGAACAAACTGTCCGGAATCGTTTAATAATGCTTCTACCCCTGTAATTTCTTTGTTGTTGTTGATAGCAAGCAATGCAGCACCGACACTGGCACCGAGGTCTATTATTGTAGAGCCGAACTGGATTTTTGAACCGGCAAGCACCTGTGAATATTCATCAAGTCCTGTCACGGCACCTGTCACGGTTGCGTGCTGTTTTTCAACATGGGATGTTTCTCCGCTTACTGTGGTATATGTGCCTGTTCCGATTACACGTCCGAAATCTCCTGATTCTACTGAAAAGCTTAGGCCTGCGGAGCCTGCACTTGTGTTTCTTAATACAAATTTTCCGTTTCCGTCAATAAAAGCTTCAACTCCTGTCGTAGCAGAGTTGGCGTTGATTGTTGCAATGGCGGAGGATATATTTCCGCTTAAAGTAATGCTTTTCCCGTTAATATTCACAACACTGTCTAAGATTTCATCAGAATTGCTTACGGTTTTTGTTGCGGTGAATGTTGTTTTTGAACTTCCGTATTTTTCTTCCTGTCCTGCGGATACCTGATAGCCTATTATGCCCGTCAGCTGACCGAAGTTGCCGGAAATATCTTTAACAGAGATTGGCAGAGTTCCGTTTCTCATTTCGGAAAGGACAAGTCTGTTGTTTTCGATTGACGCAGTGATTGATGTCGTATCTGATTTTGCGTTAATCTGGTCTATTGCGTCCTGCAGTGTGCCGGCATTAATATTTATAACTGTTCCGTTTATATTTATTGCCGAGTTTTCTATCATTGTTGATGTATCAACATTTTCAGAGCCGGTAAGTGTAGTCTTTGAGCCCTGATGACCGATAGTCGCTGCTGCAGAAGAGCTGCTTTCTGTCGTAAAACCGGCAATTACTCCGAAGTTGCTTGTGCCGCCTTCTACAGTCAGTCCCTGATTTCCGGTCTCTCTGTTTTGCAAAATAACATGTCCGTTTTCTGTATCAAATTTAGCTACAACTCCGGTTTGATTTGTGTATTCGTTGATTTTGTCAATGGCAGCGGAAAGTGTGCCGGCATTCAGTTCTATTGTAGTGTCGTTGATTTTAAAGGAACCTGCTGTTATTTGAACATTAAGCGGGTTTATTATATTTTTTATACCCGTTAATGTCGTAAAATACTGTGTGTCTCCGTCTGTATTGGCAACACCTGTGGAAACCATTTCATCAGTAAGTCCTACTTTTTCCGTGAAATCTGAATTTCCTGATTCAACAGTGATGCTGTAGCCTTCTCCTTTTACATTGTTTTTTATGACAAATCTGTCATTTTCAACAGCGGCCGTTATATCAAGAGAGGAGGCGTTTATTTTTTCTATAATTTCATCTATAGTGTCGCCTGCTTCAACATTTATTGTTTCCTGTGATGCTATGCCGTTCAGAGTTTTTTGAATTACAAATGAGCCTTCTTTAAATCCTCCGGTGATTGAAGAAACAGCTTTTCCGCCGGTCAGAGTTTGAACAGAGCCGTCAGAACCGAGAACAAGATTGTCCTCAATCATTTTGCCGCCGGTGGTAAATCCGATGACATTTGTGAAGTTGCTTGAACCTTTTGCTATTTCTATGAGAACGTTTCCGGTTCTGTTTGCAATCAATGTTATTTTGTTTTCATCGAGAACAGCACCGACTCCGTACTTTTCATTGTTGTTGATTTCGTTGAATAAGTCATTTATTGTCGTATTTGAGTCAATTTCAAGTTCATTGCCGTTTATTGAAAAAGTACCTGTAGAGATTGTTAAACCGATTTTTTCAGCCAGATTAGACGTCTGGTCGTGTATATTCATCGATTTAACTCCTTTTGAGTCTATGTATAATTGTCCGTTTTCTATTCCTGCACCGTATCCGTCAGATTTTAGTGCATCTATGATGTCTCCGAGCGTATTGGTGCTGTTTACGGAAATGGTTGTGTTTCCTATATTCAGAATACCGCTTTTTACCCCGAGTTCGGTCATTGTCATCGACTCTGTAAGGTCATTTCTTGTCGTGGAAACACGTGTTCCGTTGTAATTTCCGGCAATTAAATCCGTGATTTTTGTATTGAGGCTGATATTCTCGCCTTTCAGCGTATCGCTTATTGCTTTTGTTGCCGTGGCTATCTGTGTGACATTGTATTCAATTTTCTGGGTTGCAACATTGTTGCTGTTTATTACAACATCTGTAACATCGGGATTTGTGTTTACAAAGTCAAGATTGCTTGTAGTCGTAGAAGATTCTTTTATGCTTTTAAGAAAATCATCAAGAGAGGTTACTGTTTTTGTGTAATTGTTTTTCAGGGAATTCAGTGTCGTAATTTTGTAGTTGTTGATGTTTGCCTGTGAACTCAGTGTATTGATTGTGGATTGTAGTCCGATTATTTGTGAATTGTAGTAGTTGTTGAGCTGGTATATCTGAGACCCTGCAGTGTATGCACCTGTTGCAACCTGATTGAACATTTCCTCAATTGCTGCTTTTTGCTGGTATAAAGTGCCGAGTGACTGCTGCTTCTGGCTCAGTACATTATTAATCATTGCACTGATAGATGAATTTCTGCTGGTGTTAAGTCCGTTTATTATAATACTCATGCTGCCTCCGTATTTCTACAGAGACTTGAATTTTTTTCATTGAAAATCGCACTGCAGTTCATATAAAAAACTTCAGCATTGCAAAAATCAGCACTATTCATTTTGCACAATGAATTTAAATCCATAGGATCCGTAATTTTTTAATCAACTCTACTACGACATAAACAGTATATCATATTGACATCATATCTGCAATTAAAAATTTATAATCTGTAATATTTTTTCCCTGAAGCTCCCTAAATTTGTAGTTTATTTAAAGTAAAACAGATGTTAATTTTACAATTATTAATTTTTTAGTTGCGGTATTTATATCAATGTGATATACTGTTTATGTCGAGTTGTGTAAATAGTAAAATCAGGTATTACGCATGGTAGAGTGTGTAGTCGGACAGTTTAATATTTACGGAAAAATGTCCTTCATTATTGACGGAGGTTGTTTGCTATGGATTTAAGTATTAATGCAAACGGTCTCTCCTCTAGAAATGCGTCTATCTCGTCGCTTGTAAACAATGTTTTGTTAAGCAGACAGAAAAACTCCGGTGCACTTGCGTCCTCGTCCTCCCTCGGTGCAGGCGTAACCGGAAGTTCTTATGCAAACCAGATTAACAGCTCTTATGTGGATTACCTTGACAGCTTACAGCAGACAATCGACAAACTCTACAGCAGCTCGTCTAATATAACAAATAAACTCACGACTCTATCCTCTTTAAAGAGTTCTTATACACGTACTGTTTCATCACTCGACGATTTTATAAACAGTATAAAATCATCCTCCGCATCTTCAATACTTGATATTACAAACACAAACAGCTCGGCGGTCACAGGGGAGTTAATCAGCAGCAATGTTGATTCACAGAGGATTGAGTTCAATATAAAGCAGGTTGCTACAGCAACGCAGGCAGTGAGTACACAGTTAAAAGGTGTAAATATTGACCCTGAAACAAAAATAGTGGATTTGTTTGCAGGAAGCTTTGACGGCAAGCGTCTTACCTCGACCAGAGCGGACTTAACCGGTTCAATGACGATGAGCAGACTCGGTGTCACAACCGGCACTTTTGAACTGGGCGGAAAACTGATATCAATCAACGGCTCCGATACGCTGAATGATGTTATTGAAAAACTGCGTGTAAACGGATACAAAGCCGGATTTGACGCATACAACCATTTTTATATAGAAGCCGAATCCGGAAATTCTATGAAGATAACGAACCAGAATACGAATTTTGGTGAAATCCTCGGTTTTACAATGTCTCAGGGAACATTTTCCATAAACGGACAGGAAATATATATTACAAAAGACACAACTCTCAACAACCTTTTAACAACGATAAACTCTGACGAAAAGTACGGAGTAGGGGCGATGTTAAAAGACAACAAACTCGTATTTGTTGCAAACAGAACCGGCAATGTACTGATTGAAATTAAGAAAGGAACGAGCAATTTTACAAACGCCATAGGCTTTACAGAAGGCGGAAGCATGAACACCGGCAGTCTTGTTATGGGAAATGACGGTACTGCACAAAAACTTTCCGGCACAGTTGCAATAAATGACGATTCTACCGGCTACACAACCGGAACCTTTAAGATTATATCTTCATATAACGGCGAGGAAAAATCAGCTGTTATAACAATCGACGAAGATGACAACATTAGCGATATAATCAATAAGGTTAACAACTCGGGCATTGGCGTTTCTGCGACTATAGAAAACGGTGTTTTCGAAATAGTCCAGAACAATAAGGGCTCCGGCTATAATATTACTGTTGAGGCAGGTACAAGCGATTTTACCGAATTCGTAGGAATGACTGAAGGGACTCAGTCAACAGGCGTTTTGTCTCCGGGTCTTGACGGTGACTATTTTACACACACAACCGGCTCAAAAGAAATCACGGACATCACACAGGCAGGGGTGGTCACGGCAGGTTCTTTTAAAATAAACGGAACGACCATACAGCTCAAAGGCGGAAGCATAGAAGAGACACTTGCCCAAATCAATCAGTACAGTGAAGAACTCGGAATAGTTGCCGAATACAAGGACAATCATGTTTCTATCCGCAACCTTTATACCGGTGCCACTTCTCTGTATATAGAAGGCGGAACAAGTAATTTTGGTACTGTTACGGGCTTGACTACCGAAAGTGTTGCTGCGTCGAATTCTGTTACCGGTGCAGAAGGTTCGGCATCGACATTGACCGGAACGGAAATTGTTAATGCAAATACAGAAGTGGGCGTATCTACAATAAAAATCAACGGTATAACGGTAAACATTGCAGAAGGCACTGTAGAAAGCGCAATTGAGAACATAAACGCCGTAACAAACCGTACGAACGTAACAGCCTCTATTGATGAAAATGGAAAACTTGTTTTAACAGAAACCCGTCACGGCGCACTGCCGATTTCTGTTCAGGATGTAAACGGAAACTTCGGACAGATTACCGGTATTATCGGATATCAGGTAATAGCTGGAACTGAAGAGAAATACGGCGATACAAAAACCACGCTCACAACGGCTAATTCTGTTACATACGGTACGCAGATAATGAACAGCACCGTAGAGGTTAACGGCTTAAGCATTGCAGTCGGCACAAACATTTCAGAGGCTCTGAATGCAATAAACGCACATTCTGCGGCAACAGGAGTCGAAGCCTTTTTGAATGACGAAGGCAGATTTGTGCTGAGAAATATAGAAAGCGGAGAGCAGAATATCACCTTCCATGTAACCTCGGGTGATATAGGCAGGGTTATAGGCGCAGGCACATATACAACGATAGACGGTTCAAATTCCCACGTAGAAATCCAGTACGCAACAGTAACCGGAGGTGTCACAGGGCTTGACGATTATTCACAGGTCTTAAAAGGCTCGACACTCACCATAAACGGCGTGACCATGGATATGGGCGAAACAATCGGTGATTGTATAAACATAATAAACGCTCATAAAGATGAAACAAAGGTCGAGGCAAAACTCACTTCAACCGGACAATTCCAGCTTGTAGCCATTGACGACAGCGTATATCAGATTGAATACACAATAGGCGGAGTCGGTGATTTCGGGCGTGCAACAGGACTCGGCACATACACTATTCAGGGCAATGCTCCTGACGGAACAGAACCTCCTGCACCGAATGCAGTGATTATGCAGGGTGCAGCTGACAACCTCACCGGTGATATAAATGTAATAAACGGTACTATTCAGATTGCGGACGGCACTGTAATAGACGCAGAAGGCAAAACGCTGGATGAAATTATTGATGAAATAAATAATCTGGGAATAAACGCAACTGCGTCGATACAGGACGGTAAATTCACCATAATGAGTATGGGAACTGATGCACCGAAAATAATTGTTACAGGCGATCTTGCCAGAGTAACAGGCATGGCTACATATATGACAGGCGGTGCAACTGTTACGGACGATGCAGGTACACCTGATGGACCGGACATTACGGTTTTGAAATATCAGGGTCAAAATGCATCACTCACCGGAAGTACAATGGTTGCCGGAGGAAGTGTTACTATAAACGGTAACACTATTGACACATCAGGAAAAACACTTGATGAAATTATTGAAGAAATAAATAATCTCGGACTCACCGGAATAACAGCCTCTGTTACAGACGGCAAATTCACGGTAACAAGTACAAACGGTTCTGTAAGCATTGAAGCCACCGGCGATTTCGCAAGAGTGACCGGCATGGCAGAGTATATCACCGGTACAGGCAGCAGCTCCAATGTCGTTGATGAAAATACCGAAAGTTATACAATTGTAAAAGGTTCTACAGTATCGCTTACAGAGGACATTACATCGGTAGGCGGAACAGTGCAAATCGGAGACGGAGCAGTAATCGACACATCGGGCAAGACACTTGCTCAGGTTATAGACGAGATTAATGCACAGGGTATAGAGGGTCTGACAGCATCAATAACAGACGGCAGATTTACATTAAAAATTTCCGGTGCAAATGCCCCGTCTGTTACTGCGACCGGTGATTTTGCAAGAATAACAGGACTTGCTTCTTATGCGGTGAATGCAGGCACTTCAACCTCCGTAAGTGCTGAAGTTCTTACCCAGATGCAGGGAGCAAACAGCACACTTGACGGTTCCGAGTTGCTTTTGAACGGTACTGTTCATGTGTCCGGCGGAACGAAAATTGATACAACAGGCATGACTATGCAGGAGGTTGTTGACGCAATTAATGCGCAGGGCATAGAAGGTGTTACTGCATTACTAAAAGACGGTGCTTTTACGATATTGAGTGAAAATGGAATAGTTGATGTAGTTGCATCAGGAGACTTTGCACGAGTATCGGGTCTGGCAGGATACGGAACAACCGGAGCAACATTGTCGAATGTTGCGTCCTCCTCGTCAGGCGGAACCTATGTTACTATCACGTATTTACAGGGACAAAACGGTGGTCTGACCGGTAATGAAACATTTATCGGCGGCAGTGTGCAGATAGCCGGTTCAAGTGTCATAGACACAGACGGAAAAACTTTAAATCAGGTTATAAAAGAAATAAATGACCTTGGAATACAGAATGTAACTGCGGAAATAAAAGACGGAAAATTCACAATAAGAAGTGAAAGAGGTTCGGTTAGCATAGTTGCCTCAGGAGATTTTGCGAGAATAACAGGACTTGCAGACTATACTGTATCGGCTGGAAGCTCCACGGGCGCCGATAATCCATTTGCTGAATACACCTATCAGGGACAAAGAGAAAACCTGACAGGCTCCGAGGTGATTCTCTCAGGTACTATCAGTCTTGGCAGTAATGTTGTAGACGCAGCCGGTAAAACGCTTTCACAGGTTATAGACGAGCTGAATGCGTTTAATCTTGAAGATGTAGAAGTTTCTATAACAGACGGCAAATTTACCCTCGTTGCAAAAACGAGCAATCTGCAGCTCAAAGCCACAGGCGATGCAGCACGTGTCACGGGTATTCAGGAATTTGTCACCGGAGCCGGCACTTCAACGGTCGAGCTTGTCGGACAGACTGAAAATCTGACAGGAAGCGAGATAATCGTCGGCGGAGAATTGCAGATAGGCGATGACACGGTTGATGTAAAAGGAAAGACATTAGACCAGATAATATCCGAAATAAATGCTCTTGACCCCTCAAAAGTCAGTGCAGAAATAAAAGACGGTCGATTTACCATAGAGTTTGCTGGTGAAGCATCAGAAATAAAAGCCTCGGGCGATTTTGCTCGTGTGACCGGATTTGCTGCATATATTACGGAAAATGCCACAATAGAAAACAAAGACCCGTATTCAGTAACAATAGTTCAGGGTGCTTCTTCATCCCTGACGGGCGATGAGACTGTTCTAAACGGAACGATACAGGTGCAGGGCGGAACTGTTATCGACACAAAAGGCAAAACGCTTTCGCAGATTGCTTCTGAAATCAATGCACTGAATATAACCGGTATAACAGCAGAAATAAAAGACGGAAAATTCACTATAACTGCAGAAGGAACAGCACCGTCAATAAACGCAACAGGCGATTTTGCAAGAGTCACCGGTCTGGCTGCTTATTCAGTCGAGGCAGCAGAAATAGTGGATAACGGGCCGTATGCTGATTATATAAAAATTTACACAGCAGCAGACCTTGAACAGATAAGAAACAACCTTGACGGAAAATATATTTTGATGGCAGATATAGACCTCTCGGGTGTTCAAAACTTTGTTCCGATAGGATATGATGCTTCTTCAGGATATACTCCGGATGCATTTACAGGCATATTCAACGGTAACGGACACAAAATCACAAATCTGAAAATTACCGATACGGAACGAAGTATTGAAAAAGTCGGTCTCTTCGCTTCACTGGATGGTGCAGAAGTCAAAAACCTGACAATAGAAAATGCCGTTGTAAATACTACGTATGGCTATGATACAGGTGTTCTTGCGGGACACGCAATAAACTCTGTTATATCTGACATAGATATTGTGAATTCTTCTGTCACGGGTTTTTCTGGAACGGGTATGCTTGTCGGTGTTGCTAAAGATGATACAAAAATCATAAATGCACATTCTTCAGGCACTGTTACTAATACCCGTATGTATTCGGGCGGACTTGTCGGTTTATTACATCAAGCAAGCATTTATTCCTCTTCTTCCAGTGCTGTAGTAAACGGAGAGCTGGGTTCAGGCGGACTTGTGGGTGCTGTTGAAACACAGTCTTTTATTTCTAATTCCTATGCAACCGGTGATGTTACGGCAAATAATGATTGTCAGGTTGGTGGTTTTGCAGGTGCTATTATGACCGGTACAATTGTCGTTAATTCTTACGCAACGGGTAATGTTACCGGTGGTTTGGATCAAACAGGCGGCTTTGCAGGTGTGATTTTTGGTGGACAGGTATCTAACTCCTATTCTACAGGAAATGTTTCAGGAGCTTCTAATGTAGGCGGCTTTGTCGGAGAGGTCAATGCTGCAACCATACAGGATTCTTATACAACAGGCACTGTTACAGCGACGGAAGGTTCAGTCGGCGGTTTTGCCGGAGCTGAACAGTTTACGGTATTTGCCAGCAGAATAGAAAATTCTTTCTGGAACAAAGATGTCTCCGGACTCACAAACGGCATAGGTCTGCAGGAATCAACAGAGTCTGTATTTAATGTAACAGGCTTGACAACCTCTCAGATGAATGACGCATCGACTTTCAGGAATGCAGGCTGGTCAGAAGACTACTGGGAGTTTTCAACCGGTGCAGCACCGGATGTGAAAGTAGTGGATATAGAGGCAAATCCGACTGCCGGTTATATCGAAATCTATACAGCAGATGATTTAAAGAAAATGACGTCATATAATGCATATGTATTGATGGCTGATATAGACCTCTCCGGTACAAATTGGACTCCTCTGTTTCATAATGAAAATTTCACCGGTATCCTTGACGGCAACGGACATAAGATAACCGGTCTGACAATAGATAACAATTCATTAAACTATGTTGGTCTATTTGAAAGCACAAGCGGAGCTGTTATCCGCAATATTGAATTTGAAAATGTAAGTATTACTGCAAAAAAATCCAAATATACCTATGTAGGGGTTGTATCCGGAAGCGACAGCGATTCAGTTTTTGAAAATATAAAAATCACTAATGCTACAATTAACGCAATCAGTAACTCCACCGGTGCTGTTACGGGATATTCAAGCAGAGGAGTCGTTTTCTCCGGTATTGAAGTTACCGGTCTTAATATTGATAACGAAGGCGGACGTGTCGGCGGAATTGCCGGATATATAGGCGGTTATACCGACCAGCGTGCTCAGATTATTAACTCCAGTGTTCAGGGTACAATAAGCGGCGGTGACTCGATGGGCGGACTTGTCGGTTACGGAGGCTGGCTCGATATAAATATGTCCGCTGCGGATGTCGATTTTTCATCACCCGGCACTAATAACGGCGGTATAGCAGGATATGCTGTTGATGTTACGATAAACAATGTCTCGGCAAAAGGCTCCTTTGACACCAGCAACTTCGGCGGTATCATCGGCGAGTCAGAGGAAAAATCAACAATTTCAAACAGCTATGTTTCTTTTGAAAACAACTCATCCGGCACATGGCTGGCTCCTGTTATTTTCAGCGACCTTGCTTCCGGCACTGTCACGAATGTGTACTGGGATAAAGACCTGTCGAACACTCCTGACGGAATTTCCGGTATTGCAACAGAAGCTGCTGATTCTACCTACACCGGCAATGCGGGTCTGACCACCTCACAGCTTGCCGACCCGTCAAACTTTGCGGGTTGGAACACTGACTACTGGGATTTTTCAAGCGGAAAACCTGTTCTCAAATATGATATGCAGCCTGTAGCAGAAACTCCCGATACACCTGAAACAGAAATCGGCTCATCCGGCTCTGACGGCGGTGTCGACCCCGGAATCGGCGGCATAGGCGGTACAGAGGGCACAGGCTCTACAGGCGCAGCCGGTGAACTGTACAAAGGCGACATGATAGGCTCGATTTATCGCCTGAGTGAAGAAGAAGCAATAGCACAGGGATATACGATAATAAAAACTGCAGCAGATCTTGACAACATCAGAAACAACCCCGGCGGAAAATATATCCTCATGGCAGACATCGACCTGTCCACATACGGCAACTGGACAGCTATCGGGGATGAAGAAAATGGATTTACCGGTATATTTGACGGTAACGGATATGTAATCAGTAATTTGACAATAAACGCTCCTGAATCTGATAATATCGGTTTGTTTGGATATGCAAATGCAGGATCTGAAATAAGGAATGTAGGGTTAAAAAATGTAAATATTACCGGTGGAAGTGAAGTAGGCGGGCTTGTTGGTTCGAATTTTGGTATAATCTCTAACACCTATGTTACAGGCACAGTTGTTGGAGACGGCACTGGCACTAATATAGGCGGTCTTGTTGGTTTTAACAGAGATGGTGAAATTTCTTACTCCTATACAACAGGTTCTGTTATCGCTCAAGACGGCGGTTGCACAGGCGGTCTTGTCGGACAAAATTACGAAGCAACAATTACAAATTCCTACACTACAGCCGCAGTTATTGTAACTGAAAGAGCCGGTCAAACAGGCGGTCTTGCCGGTTCAAATGATTATGGCGTAATTTCTAACTGTTATGCTGCAGGTTCAGTAGAATTTGTAGATGCAAAAGAGTCCAGCGGTGATGCAGGCGGTCTTGTTGGTTATAACAGAGGTGAAATCACTAACTGTTATGTTACCGGTTCTTTGACTGGAAACAAATATATTGATTATTCAGGCGGTTTAGTTGGTTATAACTGGCGTGGAACAGTCACTAACTCTTATGTTACAGGTTCGGTTTCCGGAGGTAATAATATCGGCGGTTTGGTTGGTTGGAACTGTGCCGGAACTGTTATTTCTTCACATTGGGATACACAAACTACAGGTCAAACTAATGCTATAGGTGCTACTGAAGGTGTTGAAGCATTTGAAACAGATAACAGTGGGCTTGCAACAAATCAATTTGCTTATCAGTATTACTTCACAGGCTGGTCAGAGGACATCTGGGATTTCTCGGGCAGTACGCCACGGCTGTACTGGGAATCCGGTGTTGTAATTCCGCCGTCCACATCAGGCGGCACGGGCGGCACCGGCTCTGATTCGCCGTCAGGCACCGAAACCCCTGATATAAAACCGGATATCAGTACATCTATCACCGGCTCTGTCGACACAACAGGCTATTCCGACCTTGCTTTCCATGGACAGAAGGACGGTGTATTGACCTTCTCTGACGGAACGACAGTAAACATTTCCGCCTCGGACACAAGAAGCGATGTTCTTCAAAAAATTCAGGACGCCGGTTATACCGTAACTGTTGAAAACGGAAAAATTGTCATCTCCTCTGACGCTGACGACCTGTTGACAGTAACTTCGGACACCTCGGGATTTGCTGATTTCTACGGTATTGATACTGACGGAATGACAGAAGCCGGCGGAGTCTCCGTCACAGCATCCTCCTCCGTCTACGTAATGCAGGGCAGCACCTCCTCCCTGACCGGCTCGGAAACCATAGTCAGCGGCTCCGTAAAAATAGGAAACGGTGCAGTCATCGACGCAAAAGGAAAAACGCTTGCGCAGATAGTCAATGAAATAAATGCTCAGGGACTTGAAGGCGTTCTTGCATCAATCTCCGACGGAAAATTTACGATAATGAGCACGGAAGCAGGGCTGTCCATTCAGGCAACAGGCGATTTCGCAAGGGTAACGGGTGTTGCGTCTTATGTGACGGAAGCCGCAGAGGTTGAAATTACTGACATAAGTGATATTCCTAATATCCCTGTGACAGGTGATGTCGTTCACGTTCAGGGCGGCTCAAAAATCTCCGCTTTTGAAAAATTCGTCGGCGGTTCGATTTCTATCGGCAATGTCGTTATTGATGCAAAAGGGCTCACAGCCGCAGAAGTTGTAGACGAGATAAATGACCTCAATATTGAGGGCATTACTGCCGCTTTAGTCGACGGAAAATTCACAATCTCCAGCACTACGGGAAATGCTGCGGAGGTTACGGCTACAGGCGATTTTGCCAGAGCAACCGGACTGGATGATTATGTTGTCAGTGCCGCAAGCAGCTCAACAAACGGCAGTATTCCGGTCAGTGCCTCCGGTCATATTACCGAAGCTGCTGCAGGGGCATTGGGTTACACAATAATAAAAACTGCGGCAGATCTTGATGCAATCCGCTTTAACCGTGACGAAAACGGATATGTCACCGGCAAGTATATGCTCATGGCAGACATCGACCTCTCCGGATATGACAACTGGGAATCTATTGTCGGCGAAAGTCTCAAAGGCTTTAACGGCACTCTTGACGGCAACGGAT
This sequence comes from Candidatus Gastranaerophilales bacterium, assembly GCA_944323735.1. Taxonomy (GTDB): domain Bacteria; phylum Cyanobacteriota; class Vampirovibrionia; order Gastranaerophilales; family Gastranaerophilaceae; genus CALUPY01. The sequence goes on along the minus strand of CALUTO010000001.1, from coordinate 118,509 downwards.
ACACCATCAAAAACCTTACTATCGGCGGAAATGATGAATATGTCGCAAGCAGAAACAACGGTCTGTTCCAGTCTCTGGAAGATGATGCAGTTATTAAAAACCTGAATTTTGAAAACGTCAATATAGATATTGTCAGAGGAAATTCCTATGATGGAGGAATGAATACTCTGACTCATCATGCAGGTGCTCTTGCCGGTGAAAGCAACGGTGCTGAAATAAATAATGTTCATGTCCTTTCAGGAACTTACGATATCAGCAGGAGTGTTGAAACCGGAAATGCTGCAAATTACGGCAAGTATGCTTATATCGGCGGTCTGATAGGAGAGACAGACTTAGGTACATTCATCTCCAACTCATCTGCAAATGTCGATATCTCAATCGGTCAGAATATAGTCAGAGCAGGCGGTCTGGTCGGCAGTATGTACGGCTCTACGGTTATAAGCTCCCATTCCTCCGGCTCTATCACAATGAAAAACACTACCGCAACAACAAACGGAGCTATCGGCGGTCTTGTCGGTGATATTATAAATGCTTCTTACATAAAAGACTCTTATTCAACGCTTAATATCTCGGATTTGTCTACCTTCTCGGATAGCGGCGAATATAATATCGGCGGTCTGGTCGGATTCAGCTCATACATACCCGGAGCCGGCGATGTGGCTTATAGCGTAATTGAAAACTCCTATGCGTCCGGAAATATAAAAACAGGAAATAATACACAGCATACCGGCGGTCTTACGGGCGGTGTTGCCGAGATTATATCGAGCTTCTGGACAAACAGTGCATCATCTGCCTGCGGTGACGGAACAGGTCACGTTACGGATTCTAAAAAAATATCCGCTTCACAGCTGAACCAGTCCTCAACCTTCACTAATGCAGGCTGGTCAGAGGATGTCTGGGAATTCTCCGGCGGCTCTGCGCCTTCTCTCGATGCTGTTGACAGTGTGGAACTGACTTTTGACAAATATTCCGATTACATAAAAATCTACACTGCAGAAGATCTTGCCAACATCAGCAGAGACGTTACCGGCAAGTATATCCTGATGAATGATATAGACCTCTCATCTATTTCGAACTGGGCACCGATTAGAGGCTACTATTCATTCAGTGGAATACTCGAGGGCAACGGACACAAAATCACGGGCATGAATATAAATTCACTTGTGACCCTGCCTGATAAAACTTCTCCTGAAAAACAGTATTACGGTTTGTTTGCAAAAGTCTCCGGCGAAATCAGAAATCTCGGTATAGAAAATGCCACAATAAATCTCGATGATGCATCGTATCACGTCGGTATACTTGCGGGTAATGTATTAGAAGGTGCAAGAATCACAAACGTCTATATAACCAACAGCTCTGTTGATTCCTCTGCAGGATATACAGGATTTGTGTTCGGCGATTACAGCGATATAGACTGGTATCCTGAAACATTTGTCAATGTCGAATATTCCGGAACATTGAACGGTTCTGAAAAATCAGGCGCAAACGGGGCATACACCCCCGTTACACCGGTTAATCCCGACCCCGTAGTACCTTCCTCTATATCCGGCACAATCCTGACTGGCTCTGTTGATACAACAAAACTCACGGGAGAAGCTTATATCGGACAGAAAACAGGTGTTATCACCTTCTCGGACGGCACAACCGTAAATATCTCAAGCGAAGATTCACTTACCGATATAATCAGCAGTATTAATAAATCCGGTCTGGGTGCGTTTATTGATGAAAACGGAAAACTGACCGTTATGTCAACAGAAGCAGGCTCGCTGTCCGTAACATCAGACACTTCGGGCGTCACTGCCTTCTACGGTCTGGCATCAACTGACACAACCTTCTCTGCTTCCTCTGTGACTACGGCTGACAGTTCTGCCGCTTCAATCGACAGACTCACTGAGGATGAAGCGATTGCACAGGGCTATACAGTTATAAAAACGGCCTCTGACCTGAACAATATCAGAAACAATCTCTCCGGAAAATATATTCTTATGGACAATATAGATCTCTCCGGCATGAACTGGAGTGCTATCGGCTCAAAGGATGCGGCTTTCACCGGAGAACTTAACGGCAACGGGTTTGTTATCGAAAATCTGACAATAAATTCAACGGGTGATTATACCGGATTGTTCGGATATACCGAAGATGCAAAAATTAAAGATATCGGACTGGTTAACGTAAACGTAAGCGGCGGCTCGAAATATGTCGGTGCTCTTGTCGGATATGCATATTCAAACACTGAGATATCAGGAGTCTATGTAACTGGTACAATACAGGGTGCGGAGGATTACATCGGAGGTATCGCAGGCTATAGCCGCGGTGATATAATCGATTCGTATGTCAAAGTAACGGTAAAAGGTTCGCCTGAATGGGGATTATCACAGTATATCGGCGGTGTTGCAGGCTCTAGCAGTGGTGATATTATCCGTACCGGTGCGGAAGTAGATGTCAGCGGATATAGAGATGTCGGCGGTATAGCCGGTAATGGCAGCAACATAACTGATTCTTACGCAACGGGCAGAGTCAGCGGATATGATTGTGTGGGCGGACTTGCTTCCACCGGCAATATCACAAACTCATATTCAACTGTTGTTGTTACAGCTGAAACGTATGACGGAGGTTTGACCGGCGGATATTCTACGCTGGATGCCACAAATTCATACTGGGATATAGAAACCAGCGGCATGTCAACCAGCCAAAGCGGCACCGGCCTCACAACCCAGCAGATGGCAGACAAGTCTAATTTTGTCGGCTGGTCGGAGGATGTCTGGGACTTCTCGGGCGGTGCTCCGACGCTGAAAAATTCACCTGTATACAATTACGGCGCAGTGCCTGTAATCTCTGAAACCGGCTCAACAGGGGGTACAACTGGCTCCGGTTCAGCGGGCGGCACAACAGAATCTGTCGGATTTATTACGGAAGTGCAGCAGCTCACGGAAGAAGAAGCGATAGCACAGGGATATACGATAATCAAAACCGCTGCAGACCTTGAACAAATCAGAAACAACCTCGGCGGAAAATATATCCTCATGGCAGACATCGACCTGTCCACATACGGCAACTGGACACCTATAGGCGATGAAACGAATTCTTTCTACGGTATCCTTGATGGAAACGGTTATGTTGTTAAAAACTTAACTATAAACTCCACTGATGGTGAGCGTGCATATACCGGATTTTTTGTAAGCACATCGGGTGCAACAATAAAGAATCTGGGATTTGAAAATGTTTATTTGGATAATTCGTTTGGAGGTAACGAGATTGCTGCCGGAACTTTAGTAGGTTATGCAAACAATAAAACTCAAATATCCAACTGTTATGTATCAGGAAAAGGTTATACATACAATACAGGTGCAACAGGTGGTTTAGTGGGAGACATGTATAATTCTACAATTTCGGACTGTTCTGCAGACGTTGAATTTGACGGAGACGGAGATACTACCGGTGGTTTAGTTGGTGTTGTTTCAAATTCAACCATAACAAACTGTACTGCTACCGGAACTATAACTTCTCACGGGACGGTCGGTCTATTGGTTGGTGACAGCAGCAATTCAATTTATACAAACTGTACTGTAGCCGGTAGAATTGAGGAGTTAGGAGGTTCTTGTAATGTATTAGCCGGCGGTCTAATCGGAAATGATTCAAATAGTGAAATTACAAACTGCGGCAGTGATGCATATGTAGAATCCGATGGTACTGCAGGAGGCTTAATAGGTAATTCTGAAGGCACTACTATAAATTCTTCTTATGCTGACGCTGCAGTTTTTGCTGATTTAACAGCCGGCGGATTAATTGGATTTGCCGGCAACGGAACATCTGTTTCAAATTCATATGCATCATTCTGTTATGTTGACTCCGGTGATGTTTCCGGAGTACTAATAGGGGAAGCTGACAAGAATATTATTATTGATAACTGTTATACAGGCGGAAGTATTTACTCAGGTTCAGGTGCTTCATTTGTTGGGAAGACAAATGGCTCTGTTTCAATTAAAAACTCCTTCTGGAACAGAGACGAGGTTGCATCTGCATACAATCCTGATGACAGTAATATAAATGCAACTAATGTAACAGGCTTGTTTGATACAGATTTTGCTGACAAAACCAATTTCACAAATGCAGGCTGGTCAGAGGATATCTGGGATTTCTCGGGTGATGCTCCTAAATTAAAATGGCAGACACAATCAACAACCGGCACCGGTTCAACTGGGGGCTCCGGTTCAGCGGGCGGTACAACAGGCACAGAAGGCACGGGCGGCACCGGCTCAACCGGTTCCACAGACGGCTCAGGCTCCACTCTCACAGGCTCTGTTGACACAGACGACTTCACGGGTGCGGCCTTCTGGGGACAGAAAGACGGCGAGATTACCTTCTCTGACGGAACTGTTGTCCAAATCGGCGCAAATGACAATATTCAAACCGTTATAGACAAAATAAACGAAGCAGGACTTTATGCTGAAATAGACGAAGAAGGCTTTATTACCATAATATCAGCAAAAACCTCCGACCTCTCAATCACGTCTGACACAACCGGATTTGGCGGGGTATACGGCTTGATGTCCACACAGACTGTATATGACGGCAGTGTCACAACTAACCTGCAGGAATCTTCTTCTGTTTCGGTTTCCTCTGTCCTGACCGGTTCTGTTTCGACTAAAGACTTCACAGACGCCGCTTTCTGGGGTCAAAAAACAGGCACAATTACCTTCTCTAACGGTGTTTCTGTCAACATTGACGCCGGTGATACACGCTCTGAAGTTCTCGCAAAAATCAATGCTGCAGGCATGACAGCGATGATTGACGAAGGCGGCTTCATCACAATAACCGCTGACGGCACCTCAAACCTCTCTGTCACATCCGACAACACAGGCTTCTCTGACTTCTACGGACTTGCAGCGGAAGATGTAAAATACGATGGTGATATTGTTGCTTCCTATGAACAGTATCAGACCGGTCCTGCAATTACATGGATGCAGGGGCAGGCATCTTCTCTGAATGAAAACATCGTAGTGCTCGGCGGAAGCATAAAAGTCGGGGATGCTGTTGAAATTGATGCAGCAGGAAAAACTCTTAAACAAATTATTGATGCAATAAATGCACTGGGTCTTGAGGGTGTCAGTGCTTCAATCAGCGATGGAAAATTTACTGTAGCAAGCGAATCCGGCGAGATTGAAATCGTGGCAAAAGGCGACTTTGCACGTGTCACCGGCATGGACAGATACACAATAAACGCCGCTGACATCTCACAGACCGGCTCTTCGACACCAACAGAGCCAACAGAACCGGACACTCCTTCTTATGACCCGAACACCCCTGTCTCGGACAAATTCATAAATGAAGTAAACCGTGTTTCTGAAGATGATGCATTCTATTCGGGATATACAATTATCAGAACAGCTGAAGATTTACAGAATATTAAAAACGACCTTGACGGAAAATATATACTGGTCAGTGATATTGACATGACAGGCGTAGACTGGACACCTTTAGGTGATGAACTTAATCAATTTACCGGTACATTCGAAGGTAACGGCTATACCATTAAAAATCTCACAATAGATACAGAAGGCGTTGAAAATGAATATATCGGTCTTTTTGGATATATTGGAAACGGTGCGACTATACAGAATGTCGGGCTTGAAAATGTAAACATAGATGCGGTAAAATCAAGCTATGTCGGTGCACTTGCCGGATATGCAGAAAATCCTGCAGATATTACGAACGTGTATGTAACAGGAACTGTAAAAGGCTACTCTGTAGTCGGCGGTGTAGTCGGTCAAATAGTAAGCACCTCAACCGGCAATGAGGTTTCTTATGTAAATGCTAATATTGATGTAACTGCGGTTAATAATAATGCCGGAGGTATTGCCGGTGTCAGTGATTCAACAAACATGCATCACATTGCAGTGATAGGTTCTGTCAGAACAAACAATAGTTATGCAGGCGGTATTGCAGGTACTTTAGACGGCGGAGAAATTACAAACTCTTATTCTTCTGCAGAAATCACTGCCGTAAATTATGCAGGCGGACTGGTAGCTCAAATTACCGGTAATTTCTCTATCTCGAAAGCTTATGCAAACGGTAAAGTTCAGGCTAATCAATATGCAGCCGGCGTTGCCGCAAGCGTTGGCACCGGTGTATCAGGAACTATATCCTCTCTGGTTTGGGACAGATACAACACCGGTACTACAGAGAGTACGGCTCAAGATAACGGTAATGTAACAAAGTTTGATGTGCTATTAACCGATATCTCAGATTGCGATAAATATACCTTCACTGATATGCACTGGTCAGAATCGGACTGGGTATTCACAGGCGATGCTCCGAAAATAAAAGGCACAAATCAGAGCTATATGGATGCAATAAACGGCTCCGGCTCAAGTTCCGGCTCCGGTGCGGGGTTTGAGATAGAACAGCCTGTCGGACTGCTCTCTGCTCCGATGGCTGCGCCTGCTGCCGCTCCGACGGCCGCCTCTGCTGCTGCGCCTTCTGCTGAAACTTTCATAACTCCTGTTGACAGACTGACAGAAGCAGAAGCTCTTGCAGAAGGCTATACAATCATCAAAACAGCAGATGAATTGAACAACATCAGAAATAACCTCTCCGGCAAATATATCCTTATGGGTAATATCGACCTGTCCTCATACGACAACTGGGAAGCTATAGGCGGTGAAAGCAATGCTTTCTCCGGTATACTAAATGGTAACGGCTACAAAATTACCGGTTTAACAATAAACGATACAGGTTATACAGAATACGTCGGTTTATTCGGCTATACGGACGGTGCTGAAATCTCTGATTTAATTATTGAAGATGCAACAATAGACGGTTACAGAAGTCTGGGAATACTTGCCGGACGTGCAGATGATACAGTGATTACAAATGTTCACACATCAGGCTCTGTCACTGCTAATAAAAGTGATGGTGTTTCATACGGCGGTCTTGTCGGTTATGCATACGGCTCGAATACAGTTATTACCAATTCATCTTCAAGTGCCGATGTCACAGGTTATATCTATACCGGCGGTCTTGTCGGCTGTCTCGTAAAGGGAACAGTTTCTAATTCCTTCGCAACGGGTGATGTTACGGGCTATTCTTTTGCTGTAGGCGGTTTTGTCGGCTATTCATACGGGAATTCAGTAATAGAATCCTCCTATGCTACGGGTAATGTTACCGGAACAGGAGCAGACGCTGTGCAAATAGGTGGATTTGCCGGTAACCTGGCTGATTATACAGCTGTGTCAGACTGCTATTCAACAGGTAATGTTTCTGCAAACGGTGTCGTTGGCGGATTTACCGGAGTTCTCGGAGGAGCTTCAATTACTAATTCCTATGCAAACGGTTCTGTATCATCAGAAACTGACACTGCAGGCGGCTTTATCGGGCAAATACAAAAATATTCATCATCTGATACACCGAGCACAGTTACAAACTCTTTCTTTAACAAAGAAAACGCAGGTACATCAACTGCCGTTGGCGAAAATTTGTCTGCCACTTCAACAATATCAGCAAACGGAATGACAACGACGCAGATGTCCCAGTCCTCGACCTTTACAAATGCCGGCTGGTCAGAAGACATCTGGGATTTTTCTGGTGAATTACCGGTTCATCAATGGCAGAATGACCTTGTACTTCCTGACGATACAACAGGCGGCGGAGATACTCTCGTAACCGTCATCACCGGTTCTATCTCAACAACAGGCATGGCTGACCATTCTTTCTGGGGACAGAAGGACGGTGTATTGACCTTCTCTGACGGCACGACCGTAAACATCTCCGCTACAGACACACGTTCACAGGTTATTGAAAAAATAAATGCAGCCGGATACACTGCAGAAATTGATGAAAACGGAAAAATTACAATCACTAAAGAAGGCGAGTTTACAATAACCTCCGACACATCAGGATTCGCAACCTTCTACGGTCTCACTTCTTCGTCAATCAGCTACGGCGGTAATGTTGTGGTAACAGAAGGTGGAGGTTCATCATCAGGTGTTGATGTATACACCTCCATTATCACAGGCGGTGTCGATGTCAGCGGCTTTGTCGATGCTGCGTTCTGGGGACAGAAAGACGGTACACTTGTTCTGTCTAACGGTGTCAGTATAAATATTTCTGCAACTGATACACGCTCCGATGTTCTCGCAAAATTCAATGCTATAAGCGGTGTCACTGCGTCTGTCAATGCTCAGGGTAGAATACAAATTTCGATTGAAAATGCAATGGATGTATACGTGCAAAGTGACTCAACAGGCTTTGCCGATTTCTACGGTTTGAGCACAACAGGCGGTTCGTACAGCGGTTCTATTTCTACGGAAACAATAAGTAATGAAAATGCACAAAGCACTCTTAAAGGTTCTGTTGATACAAGAGAATTTACAGGCGATGCATTCTGGGGACAGGCTACCGGTATAATAGAGTTTTCGAACGGAGCTTCTGTCTCGATTAATGCAAATGACGACCTCGACACTGTTATTCAAAAAATCAACAATGCAGGACTTGAGGCACAAATAGGTTCGGACGGAAAAATCACTATCACGGCAAAAGGCGTTGAAGAACTGCAGGTTACAAGTGATTCTACCGGATTTACAGACTTCTACGGACTTAAACTCAGAGATGTGTTCTATTCGGGTCATACTACCCAGAACACCGTAATTGAAAATGCCAGTACCGATACCTCATCGACTCTGACCGGTTCTGTTGATACAAGAGAATTTACAGGCGATGCCTTCTGGGGACAGCAATCCGGAACTATAACCTTCTCTAACGGTATAAGTGTTAACATTTCTGCATCTGATACTCTTGCACAGGTGCTTCAAAAAATTAACGATGCAGGATTTAACGCCTCCGTAAATTCCGAAGGAAGAATAGAAATTACAGCAGACGGTACACTTAACCTCTCTATAGTTTCCGATAATACCGGCTTTAGCGAAATATACGGACTGGGCACTACTCCTGTCTATGACGACGGTTTTATTACCATAACGACAGACACAATCGACGGACCTCAGGGAAATGCCTCCAGTTCTACTATCACGGGTGCCGTTGACACAAGAGAGTTTGAAGATTCGCCCTTCTGGGGACAGAAAGACGGACTGCTCACATTTACAAACGGTGTTTCTGTCCAAATCTCTGCAACTGACAGGGTATCTGATGTTATACAGAAATTAAACGATGCGGGGCTTTTGGCTTCTGTTAACAGCGAGGGCAGAATTACCATTACTGCGGAAAATACTAACGGGTTAAATGTCGTTTCTGACACCTCCGGTTTTGCTGATTTCTACGGATTTTCGGTTTACGGGGGTGCTTATGCCGGTTCGATTACGAAAACAGAGGTCGTTTCTCCGGTTGCCACCTTTACAACTTACAGCGTTGTAAACTCCGGAAATCCTGTCACAACCGGTGATACCGAAGGCCAGACCTTCTCCAGACTGACCGGTTCAAATAACGTTTCTTATACAACCCAGATACTCGAGAGTGTTGTCACTATTTCATACAAAAACGATGCAGGTGTTGATGTTTCAAAAACCTTCACCCTCAATGCCGGCACCCTCCAGTCTGCAATTGAAACTATTAACGGTGAAAACTGGTATGTAAAAGCGCAGATAAATGAGGACGGCAAATTCGAACTCGTAAGCAGAGCCGCAGGGCCGTTTGATATAAGTATAAAAATGGAAAAAGAAAACGGTATAGCAGGCGACTTTGGCCGTGTCGTCGGTATGGCTACCCAGACTACTCTGGATGGCAGCGGCTCGCAGCAGAGAAAAGATGCTGCCACGATTACCGGCGGAACCTCCGGACTTACTCTCTCTGACCAGATACTCGGTGAAAATTCCATAACTATCTGGATGACAAGAGAACGCCCCGGCTTTACCGGTGTTGATACGATGACCGGCACTGGAGATCTCGCTTCCGTTCAGCAGACTATAACGTTTACAGATAGGGATAATGACGGAAAAATCACTATAGCGGAAGCTATTGAACAGATTAATGAAAAAGCGTCCATAACAAAAGTTAAAGCCTCGCTTGTGGACGGTCAGTTTGTTCTGACACAGATAGATGACCGGAATGCAGAGGACAAGGCTCTGTATAATACAGCAGGCGGTGCTAACACGGCCGGTGAAGGCGATACAATAAAATATTCAATCACGGGAACAGGCGATTTTGAACAAATAACAGGGCTGGCTTCCTACTCTGTCTCTGCTTCTGCTTCCACCGGTGTCAGCGGTACAGACAACGGATATCACTATCATTCCGTAGTTGAAACTACAGTAAAAACCGGCGGTACAATAAAATCAGGCTCTATAAATATTAACGGAACGGAAATTTCCGTATCAGGTTTAACCGTACAGGAAGTTGTGAACAAAATTAATTCAAGCTATTCTGATGTTGCAAATGCCGCACTCAATGGTAACAAGCTTATTATTATGACGAAACCGGAATACGCTTCATCCTCGTCCGCAAAATCAGAGGCTGAATCAATTACTGCAACGGGAGATGCTGCCAGAGTTCTCGGTCTTGCTGATTATTCCGTTGCTGCAGGCGGTTCCTCATCCGGTGTATACAGAAACCACTATGAGTACACATACGATGTCTGGTCTCAAAAAACAGATGATTGGGATACAACTAAAGACCACGGAGGTTCTGACAACTACTCTGTTGAAACAAGCGTACTGTATAATACAACTTACGAGTACAGGTATCAGGATGAAATCTGGGAGGACAGAACTCTTGATTTGACTACTACAATTGCCGACTTCTCCGGTGAACAGTACAGAAGTCAGGTGTTTACGACTTCTATAGAAACAAATGTCGTTACAAACGGCGGTGCTACTGAAACAAATTATACGACATGGTACTCGGGTACTTATCAGGAGCGTACTCAGGAAGAAGCCTGGACTACAAAAGAGACAGGATACGGTGTTGAACTCACGGATGACGAAACAAAAATAAGAAACCAGAGTGTTCAGTCACAGACAATGTACAAAGAAACCTACTGGTCTAAAGACTATACAACTACTTATTCCACTGAAATAATGGACGGCTTCTATGAAGACCCCGGATTTAAGTATACAGTCGGTCTGCAATACAGAAATGTATCTTCACAGCACGTTATAGATCAAATTCGTGACGGTATCATTTCTTTAAGCGGAACTTATGATATGTCGAATTACAATACAAGCTTTGCCGGACAATCCGGAGGCACTATTACCATAAATTCTTCTTATTTCGGTACTCTCGGTACCATCTCTTATTCCTCTACTACGTCGATAAGTTCTATACTTTCTTCTATAGGAAACTCGAAAGGTATCAGTTATGTTGAAAATGACGGGTCTGTTATAGTAACTGACGGCTATTACGGAAAAATTACTTTGTCCGATTCCGGCAACGCCCTGAAGCTGCTCGGACTCAGCGGTACTGACAACTGTGTAATAAACAGCGGTACCGTTACGATTAGCAATCAAAAATTTGATGCAAAAGGAAAAACTCTAAAAGAGGTTATAAATGAAATAAATGCATCAGGACTTGCTGAAGCAAAAATAGAAAACGGAAAATTTACTGTTTATTCCCAGTATTCTGTCGGAGTGTCCGGAGACCTCGCCCGTGTCACCGGATTCGGTGATTATACGGTAGGGGCTGCTTCCACCAGCACAACAAGTCACAATGTCACCTACTGGAAAGGCGAATATCTCACGGATGAACAGCTCGCTTCCGGTTATAAATTCGGCGGCGGGGTTATAACAATTAAAGTCTCCAGTGCTATTGATATTGAAAATGAGACAATTAATGTTGCAGCCGGCGGAAAAACTCTGCAGCAGATTGTGGATGAAATAAACGCTTCCGCTTATAACGTTGAAGCTGAAATAATGTCTGACAGCACGGGTAAATTCCTTGCCATTAAAAATATTAACTCCACTACATCAAGCAGTGTTACTGCAACCGGTGAAGTTAAAGAAATATTCTCTTCTCCTAATCTTGTATCATCATCAGAGAAGGTTTCGATTTCACAGATTCAAAGCTCGATAAATATGAACGACTTTGCCGGATATGCTTGTATAGGACAAAAATCAGGCAGCATTACAATCGGAAGCTATTCATACTCTGTTAGTTCCTCTGATGATATTGAGACAATTATTAATAAAATAAATCAAAAAAGGTCTGAAACAGGTGTTTATGCCTTTATTTCCGGCGGTAAGGTGACTATTAAAAAATTAAACAGTTCGAATTTAAAAGTCTCCGGCGATTCAAGCGGTGTCGCTGCATACTACGGATTAACTTCTTCTTCAACGACATACAAAGGCAAAACTACTTCTGACTCGATTGTACGGGGTACTTATTATATAACCGGTTCAGTTGATACATCAGGCTATGTCGACAGAGCATTTATCGGTCAAAAATCCGGTGTTATAAAATTTAGCAACGGGGTCTCTATTAATGTTTCGGATACAGATTCTCTGTCTGTTGTTACGGCTAAAATGTCAGCAGCCGGTCTTACCGTTAGTACTACAACGGACGGAAAAATAAAAATTAGTACAGATACAACCGGCGATGCTTCTTCGTTCCGTATAGTAAGTGATACAAGCGGATTTTCAAGCTTCTACGGACTGGCAGGGGCAACAACATTAGGCTCTGTAAGTCTTTCAGGAGACGATGTCGTGATAGGCGGTACTCTGACAATAGGCTCCAGAGTCATTGATACAAAAGGTAAATCTATTGATGCCATAATAGCAGAAATAAACGGTCTCGGTGTGGACGGTCTCAATGCTACACTTTCGTCAGGAAAAATCGTAATAACCGGTGCTTCCGGTATCTCCGCAACAGGAGATTTCGGCAGAGTCTCCGGATTAGGTACATATAGTGTCGGTGCTGCCACTTATGAAACCATCCTTCCTGCCACAGTCTATGTAACATCAGGTGCTACAATGGAACTGGCAATAAGCGGAAGTGCTTCAAGAAACGAAAAATATGACACTGACTGGAACGGTATTACCCAGAACACAGCAACCTTAACCGGTTCGATAACTGATTTGTACGATGATTTTTCGTTTGCATTGCAGGAGGGCGGTTCATTTGACCTCTATCTCGGTGACAGGCTTTTGAAAACCGTTACATATTCTGCAGGTTCATCAATTGATTACATTCTTAACCAGATATCCGGCACGTATGTTTACAACACCGGCAAAAAAGTATCTTCTCCGTTCCCGAACGGTACAGACAGTGATGAAATAGCAGGTCTTTCAGGAAATGCATACACAGATGGCTCAGGAAATATCTGCTATACTGCTTCCTTCTCTGCAAGTCTCGATTCACAGGGCAGAATAGTCATAACCTCCGATGTCTTTGATACAGGTACCAGAACGCTGACAGTTAAAAATGATACCGGTAACTTTACAAAACTTGCCGGTCTGGCATCAGTTGGAAGCAGTTATTCAGAAAACAATGCTAATATGATGGAGTCTTACGGCTATGACCGTTTGACAGGCTCTGTTGAAAATCTGACAGCCGGTCACAGTCTTGGAAATCTTACCTCTGAAACTTTCCAGATTTCAGGCGGCAACGGCACCTTCAATGTTTCCGTGTCATCTACCGATACTATTCAATCAATAATAAATAAAGTGTCTGCCCAGACAAACGGTGCATATAAAGCCGGACTTGATGAGCAGGGCAGGTTCTATATTGAATCGACAATTCAGACACCAACTGATACTCAGGTGACTTCAACTGACCTTACACGTCGTCTCGGTCTTGTTGCTGTTGACAAGTCAACAGGCGCATCTTCCCAAACCGAAACCGGCGACCACGGATACTTCATCTATGAATCAAACGGCGGCGGTGTATACGGTATGAAGCCTAACTCTATTTTCACCGGACTGAAGGACGGTCAGCTCACCTTCACACTCCACGCAAAAGAAGCAACCGGAGAAACAGGCAGTATTACTTATCGTCCTGATATTACATACACTATAGATATTGTTTATAATGACACTGTGTCATCTGTTTTGAACAAAATGAAACAGGCTATTCTGGCCGGTGAAGACGATATCTGGGAACACGATGATGTCATCGATGAAAACCGTGCGGACAGAATAGATTTCAAAGTTAATTATGATGAAAATACAAACCTCGGCAAAATCTATCTGCAAATAATCGGTAACTACGCATCCGGTATTACATTTGACAGTGACACGTCAGGATTTGTTGAAATGGCAGGACTCTCCAGCACTGTTACTACTTATGACGAGAATTATGTCTCCGAAACTATCTCGTCGGGCAAATCTATGCTCACAGGTTCGGTCTCAAATCTGAATGCAAACCATATCTTTGGTTCTGCCGGTTCTATGACTATCTCTGCCGGAAGCTCTGTAAAAACTATTGATATACTTGCAACGGACAGAGTTCAGGACGTTATTGATAAGATTAATGAAGGCGGAATTTTTGAAGCCGGTCTTGACAATATGAACAGACTCTATATTAAAACAGCCGGTCAAAATTCTGAAAATATAACTGTTTCAGGAACTTCAGAGTTCTTTAATCTTACCGGTCTTGAAGGAAAAACATGGAACTACAACACTACAACCGAACTCGGTTCTCTCGGTTATTCAAAAATTACCGGTTCTGTTTACGGACTCACAACAGATAGAACCTTCAACAACATGACCTCCGGCTATTTCACAATACAGGCTGACGGTCACAGAACTCTGAATGTCAATGTTGAGCAGGGCGTAACGTCAGTCGGGGATATCCTTGACTTTATAAATAACAGTGCTGACAGTGACTTTAGTGCTTCGCTTGATGCTTCCGGAAGAATTGTTATTTCGACTAAAATAGACAACGGTGCTTCTATATCCATATTGGACGGCACAACGGATTATGCAAAAGTTCTCGGTCTTACAGCAGGTACTCTCGGTGGAAATGCTGTAGGCGTTTCCGGTTCAAATGACGTGTACTCATCACTTACCGGCTCAACTACAGGTCTTGACAATTCTATGCGATTCTCTGCAGGCGACTTTGTTATTTCTGTTACTAATCCTGAAGGACAGACTGTTTCTAAGACATTTAACCTGACGGGAAATGAAACACTGGCTGATATTGCGAGTATGATTTCCAACTCCAATCTCGGTCTGTCGGCTGTGCTTGATTCGTCTACAAACAGTCTTTCGCTGCGTTCTAAAACAGCAGGGGCATATGTAATTGAACTCAAAGACGGCACTTCTGACTTTGCTGAAACAACAGGATTTACCAGAAACGGCTCACAGATGAATCCGTCACAAATCGGTTCTCTGTCTACCCTCACATCTACTTCAACCGTTCACAGTGTTCAAAATCTCGGTTTCAGTGCAGGTGATTTCTATATTAACCTGCTTAACACGGACGGAACTGTTTCAGACACTCTTCGTATTGAAATATCAAAATTTGACACAATAGATTCTATCATCAGTAAGATTAATAATTCCGGCTTTGGTATTGCTGCAACAATTACAGCTGACGGCAAAATGGTGCTCACACGCACAGAGACTACTACTGCAGGAGGTATTGAAGTTGTCAAAGGAACAAGCGATTTCACTAACAAAATAGGCTTCACTGCAGGCGGAAATCTCAGTGCCGGTGTTCAGATTGAAAACGGTGTTGACGCTACAAGAACTTCTATTACCAGCAACGAAATAGCTGTTGCAAATCCTACCGTGTCCCTTTCGACTCTCGGTATAACAGCCGGCAACTTCAAAATTAACGGTGCAAATATAAATGTTTCTGAAAGTGATACAATAGCAACGCTGCTTGGAAAAATTAATGCAGCCTTCTCCTCTTCTGACACGAACGGTGTATATGCTGAATTCGTAAATAACAGAATAGTACTGACTTCTAACAGTGCCTCTGGTGATGCACGTATTAATATAGAAGCCGGTACTACGAATTTGACCGACATGATTGGTTTGACATCCGGTTCTCATATCGCACAGACTTCGCAGACTCTCGGACAAAATGCTATTTACACAATTAACGGACAGGATTATGAATCACAATCAAATATAATTTCACTTGATAAACACGGAAATATCGTAGACAACAACAGCTCTTCAGAAGCAATAAGACTTACGATTACCGCAACAGGCTCGGGTACAATCGATATCGGTAAAAAGGCCGTCAGCACTGCATTTGATAAGTTAAATGCTTTTGTTAAAAAATTCAATGAGGCAATGGGTCTGTCGCAGAATAAAATCCTTGCAGATGATGCAGAGTTTAGTGCTTTAATTGTTAATATCAAAAAGGCTCTTACTGATAATGTCGGCACCTTCAGGCAAATACAAAGACAAATGTCCGATATCGGTATAAATGTTGCTATCGCAGGAGGCACCTCCTCTTCTGACGGCCGTGTCACTATCTCCCTTAACAAAGACAGGTTCATCAATGCATATATGAATGACCCTGACAAAGTTAAAGATATTTTAATCGGTAATGACAAAAAACCGCTCAACTATGATGAGGCAGGTACATTTACCCGTCTCAGAGACACACTTGACAGCTCTTTGCAAACAAGCGGATACTTTGCTTCAACTACACGCCTTCTTGAGTCGACTAACAAGTCGCTGCTCAATGAAATTAATCTTAATACTAATGAGCTTAACAGCGTAAAAGCGTCTATGGCATTTGAAAATGATGCTCTTGCCGGTAATCAGGCTGAACTTTCCGAGTTTCTTGCGCAGCTTGAAGAACAATATATTGCTGTTAACAATATGATTGACAAGCTTAAATACCAGTACAATCAGTCGTTAACAAGGCTCGTTCTTAATCCTGCAGGAAATACAATGATGAATTTCGGCGTTTAGCAATATCAAAGTTTTCCGCCTACGGATTTGTATAAACTTATATAATCCGCTATTTTTTGTATGCTGCTGTTTATATTATCCCGCTCAAGCGATAGCAGATTTTCTTTGTATTGAAGCATTTCAAGATAAGAGGTAATCCCCTCTTTGTAGCGTTCGTTTATAAGCAGAAAATTTTTTTTCTCGAGTTCGTATTTTCTTTTATTTTCATTATCTTTTTTTGTGTCAAATTTTATCATACATAGAGCATCGTTAATTTCCTGTATTGCCTGTAAATCGGTTTGTTTGTAATTCTCAAACATCTGCTCGTATTGAAGTTTTTTGGTTTTTAACTTTGAAACTTTTTTGCCTCCGCAGAAGATATTTTGCATAAATCCTGCACTAATCAGTCCGAGTGTACTCTCCCAGTTGAACAGCCGTGATAAATCCAGTGCCGTGTATCCTGCTATTCCGATGATTGGTATTGAGGGCAAAAAATCTTTGCGTGCTATTCTTATATCAATTTTTGCTTTTTCTAGCAATGCTTCTGCTTTCATTATATCCGGACGGTATATCACTATTCCTGAAGAAATTACATCAGGAATTTCTCCGTTGTAGGTAAGATTTTCATATCTGTTCCTTTTTAATTCTTCAGCTCCAGAAGGCGGTACTCCTGTATACACTGCAAGCCTGTGCAGCAAAATTGCCCGCTGTCTTTCCAGGTCATTTACGGAAATCATTGCGGCGGTATGCTGCTTGTCTGTGTCTGTTACGTCATAAACAGATGCCAGTCCTTCTTTTTCCCGTGCTTTTGTAAGTTCGTAAATATTCTTTCGTATTTTTGCTATCTGTTTTTCTGTTTCTATAAGTTTGTCTAATTTTATTATATTAAAATACACTGCAGCCATGTCTGATATAACAGACAGATATTCTGCTTTCTCTTCATACATAACAGACCGGGCTTTTTCCTTTTCTGCTTTTGTTTTGTCCCTGTTTTTTAAAAATATATCTGCTTCATAACTCATAACAAGCGGCAGTGCAAATGCATCTGTTCCTGTTGAATTAAAGTCAACACCGTTTAAATCCGCTTTCGGGGTTTTTATTCTTGCGTAGTTTCCGAAAAGACTCAGGGCGGGAAATTCGTTTGCCATTTGTGTTTTTACCGACTGGTTTGCTTCTTCTGTTTTTAATCCGGCTGCTTTCAGGATATGATTATTTTCAATTGTTTTGTATATGTAATCCATAAGATATTCGTCACCAAAATTCCTCCACCATTCGCAGTTTATTAAATCGTATTTATAAGTTTCCGCAATCATCGATTTTGCCTGAGTCTGTAATGTGGAAAATATGATTATAAACACTGCGGCTAGAACTTTCTGTTTCATATTTTAATCCTTGTATTTTTTTTAATTTATGTTATTGTAATAACAATTATTAAGTTAAGATTTGGGTATTACATAATGACTGATGACAAATTTAATATAATGGATATGCTTCAGCTTACATCCACCTGCTGTCAGCTGGCAGGACATAATTTACTCAAAAAAACAGTCGAACTGGATATAACAACTGAGCAATTCGGAATTGTATTTCTGCTGTATTACGAGGACGGACTGTATCAGTCGCAGGTTGCAAAACTCTTGAAAAAAGATCGGCCTAATATAACCAGAATGGTCGATATCCTTGAAAAAAAAGGATATATAACAAGAAAAAAAGATGAAGAAAATAAAAAGATAGTGAAGCTTTTTATTACTGATTACGGGAAAAAAGCTGTTTATAAAATAGAACCGCTGCGTGCAGCTTTTTATAAAAATATGATGGACGGTTTTTCTGAAAATGACATAAAAGTTTTGAATGAACTGCTCGCTAAAATCAGACAAAATATGAGCAATTACTATGGTATAAATATCTGGCAGCAAAAGAGAGAAATGTAATGAACGAAGAAACTCCTAAAAATATTGAAAATGACGAAAATATTGAACTAAAAACAGAAGAAGATACATCTTTTAAAAGTCCTAAAAATAAAATTGCACAAATTGCTAAAAAGAAACGTTTTATTTTTTCGATACTTGGTATTCTGATTTTGTCTATACTTGCGTGGCTGTATTTTACTTCATTTGAGACAACTGATGATGCGTTTGTCGAAGGTCATGTAATTCAGATAAGTCCCAAAGTAAGCGGAATAATAGAAAAACTCTATATTGACGACAATATGCACGTAAAAAAAGGAGATTTGCTGCTGGCTATTGATGATGAGGATTACAAAGTCAGGTATGAACAGGCAAAGGCTGCGTATGAAATGTCTCTGTACAGCCAGAAATCTGCAGTTGCTGACCGTGCCGCCGCAGGTATTGACAAAAAACTTGCAGCAGCTGATTTGAACAGATATAAAAATCTTTATGAAAAAGGTGCTGTCTCCAGACAGGAGCTGGACAGGGCTAAGTCAAAATATGAAACTGCCTCTGCCGGACTTGAAACAGCAAAACAGCGTGTTTTTTCCTCAAAGAAAAATATGGTTGCAGATGCAGAGCTCAAAAAACTGGAAGCAGCTATGAAGCAGGCGAAGCTTGAGCTTTCTTATACAAAAATTTATGCGCCGGAGGACGGAAAAATAACTAACCGCACGGCAGAAGCAGGTGCTTATACGCATGCAGGAACACCGCTTTTTTCGATAGTGCCTGATAAAAGATGGGTTGTTGCAAACTTTAAAGAAACACAACTGAACCATATAAGAGTGGGACAGAATGTTCTTGTGAAAATAGATGCATATCCTCATTTGCGGCTAAGTGCAAAAGTGGATTCAATACAGGCAAGCACCGGTGCAAGAACAAGTATGTTTCCTCCGGAAAATGCAGTGGGAAGCTATGTAAAAGTTGTTCAAAGAGTTCCTGTAAAAATAATATTTACACAGAAGCTTGATCCTCAATACAGCATTGAACCGGGTATGTCCGTAGTTCCGAGAGTAATGGTAAAAGAAAGATGAGTGCAGAAACAGTACTAACCGGCTCAAAGGCGGTAAGAAATCCGTGGCTTCCTGCAACGGCAATAATGATAACCATTTTTATGGTAGTTCTTGATTCATCAATTGCAAACGTTGCTTTGCCGCATATTGCCGGCAGCTTTTCCGCTACTCAGGATGAGTCTACGTGGATTTTAACCAGCTATCTTGTTGCAAACGGTGTTATTATTCCCTCTACAGCGTGGTTTTCCACTCTGTTCGGACGAAAAAATTTTCTTCTCATTTCAACTGCACTGTTTACTATATCATCTGCACTCTGCGGTATTTCAACAAATATGGGGATGCTTATCCTTGCCCGTGTACTGCAGGGAATCGGCGGCGGTGCAATAATGCCTATAGGACAGGCCGTTATGATGGAGGAATTTCCTGTTGAGAAACGGGGGGTTGCAATGTCCGTTTTCGGCTTCGGGGTAATATTTGCACCGATAATCGGCCCTACTCTCGGGGGGTGGATTACCGACACATATTCGTGGCACTGGATTTTTCTTATCAATGTTCCAATTGGAATTATTGCTGTTATACTTGGCCGGATGTGGATTGAAGATCCGCCGTACGCAAGAAAAGGAAAAGTTCAGTATGTTGACTATTTAGGCTTTTTACTTCTTATTGTCTGGCTGTTTTCTTTGCAGCTTGTGCTCGATAACGGTCAAAAAAATGACTGGTTCGGGGCAAGATGGATAAGATGGACATCAGGACTTTCGTTTGCGTGTTTTATCGGCTTTTTGTGGCGGGAGTTGAAAATTAAAAACCCGATAGTTGATTTAAAAGTATTTCTTGATAGAAATTTTTTCATAGGTACGATGCTAAATGCGGTTATAGGTGCGGTATTGTATTCAACGCTTGCAATTTTGCCATTGTTTTTGCAGCACTTGCTGGGATATACTGCTACTTTGAGCGGTTTTGCTATAAGTCCGAGAGGGTTCGGTTCATTTGCCGGATTGATTGTTTGTGCGCTTCTTGCAAACAGAGTCGACCAGAGACTTGTTGTTGTTGCCGGTATGGTTTTGCTCGGGGTGTCTAATATAATGTTCGGCTCTTTGAATATGGAAATTGCAATGAGCAATATCATACTGCCGAATATCGTGTGCGGGTTTGCTTTCAGCATACTTATGATACCTCTTATGACAATATCATTTGTGACACTTAAAAATTCGCAAATGACTAACGCCTCCGGTATTTTTAATCTTGCAAAAAGTGTAGGAGGTGCAATAGGTACATCAGTTGTATCAACGTTGATTTCCAGAATGGGACAGGTTCATCAGACTTATCTTGTGCACAATCTTACATACTCAAACCACGCATTCACCGCTAAATTCAATGCATTTCAGTCTGCAATGTCCGGCTTCGGACAGGGGCTTGCGCACATAAAAGCGAATTATCTGATATACGGTGAACTCCAGCAGCAGGCAAATCTGCTTGCTTTTATGGATTGTTTTAAAATCTATGCCGCACTTGTTATCCTTCTTGTTCCGGCAGTTTTTCTGTTCAAAAAAATGTCTGCAAAACAAACGGAAGAAAATTGATTGTAAAGAACTTTTTATAAATCTTTTTGCTGTGCATTCTGGATATTCGGGATAAGTGTTTTTACATTGCCTTCCGCAAAGAAATTTTTCGGCTCTACAAGCATTTCTATTCTGTCTGCTTCAATAGTTCTGCCTTCGTTTGTAATTTTTGATCTGCCGACAAAAACTATTTTATTCGGCTTGTTAGTTTTCGGGTCAGGATAAACTGTTGCCTTGGGACCTTTGGCATCGTAATCTTTGTAAATAACATGAACATTTCCTGACGCCATCATCACATTTGATTTTTTGTCGTACTGCTGACGGTTTGACCAGACCTGAATTCTTGTTTCATCCATACTGACATCACTGTAAGCGTTTCCTATTCCGAATGCTTCTTCTGTAATTGCGTCATAAATGAACTGGTCTGCAACAATGAGACTGTCTTTTTGTTTAAGTCTCCCGTGTCCTGTCAGGGTAATTTTTTGTAAATCGCCTTCTTTGCTCATGTTGGCAACAGCTTTGTCTGAAAAGGTTTCAACATCTTTATAAAATATAATTACGCTTCCTGTTGCGGTGAGAACTTTTGTGTTTGAGTCATACTCCTGTGCATCGGCATTGATTATAGCTGTCGGCTGTGCGTTCTCTGTTACGGTTGTCTGAGTGTTGCCTTCTGCTCTGACCTTTTTGCCGATTAGTGACATTTTTATTATATTGGCTTTTATTTCATTTGTTTTACCCTTTTTAACCTGCAGTACATAGGGCTGGTCAAAGAAAATAGCATCTTTCAGCTTTTTTGATTTCGGGTCAATGTTGACTTCTGCACGTTTGCCCATAACCGTCAAATCTTCATATTCGACTTTTACGTTGCCCTCAAATTTCGCTTTGTTTTCTTCCGCTTTAAACGACTGCCTGTCAGCCTGTATTTTTAAGTCTGCAGCAAAAACAAAAGCGGAACAGGAAACGAGAAGCAGTGAAACTGCCGCAAAAATTCCGTATTTTTTATATGTGTTGAGTATTTTTTTATTTAATTTTTCCATCAAAATTCCCCTTGCTGTACAATTCTGTTTTAGAGCGTCCTATTATTTTCAGGGTTTTCATATTGTTTGTTAATACAGCTTTGTCGCTGAAGGTTTTTATTTCTCCGACACGCCGTATCATTACATTACCCTGGGCAAGAATATCTTCCTCTTTACCCTGCCAGACGAATCTGTCAGCTTTGACTTCAGTTCCGTCTTTGTAAATAAAATATGTGTCATCGTAAAGTATGACTTTTTTTGTAGTTTCATCAAAAGTGCCTTTTGTAGAGACCATACTTAGTACGACTTTGCCTTCGTCATAGAAATTGCCGATTAAATCATAAAGTATGGCAACTTTGTTTTTGTTGTCATAATAACCGGACTCTGCGTATAGCTCCCAATATTTTGAATCATTTTTTGTTTCTGTAATGATCAGGTTTTTTATATTGAGTTCCTGCTGTTCGCCTGCATTTTTAAGAATTTCTTTTTTAAAATTCTTTGTAATAACTCCTGCAGCTATAAATGCCCATACACAGCCTATCACTATTAATGATAATATTACAATGTATGCTATTTTTCTTTTTTGCATAAGAAGATTTTAGCATGAAGCAAAAACCAATTCTAAAATATGTAACAAATTATTTCGAGAAAAGTATAAAATTTAAAGATTTTGTCAATTTATTTTTCTTTTTAACTTTACTGTAATATAATTGTTTCCCGCAATTAGTTTATGTAAGGAAGTAAAAATGGTAAAAATTGGTTTAAAACATATTGCACAACAAGTTGTACAAAAGGCAGGAAACACTGTAAAAAATGTGTACTCAAATCATGGTACGCAAAATGTAAAACAAACTCTCACACGTGATGTCGTTGAAATAAACGGAGTGCAAAAAACTGCTGCGTCAAATATTTCGGCCTCAGCGATGCCTGATGTTCAACTTACAAAACACCTTACAGAACTCGGAAAAAAGAAAGTGTTCAACAGAGAAATTCTTGCTTTATTAACAAGAAACAGAAATGAAAACGGAGAACTGATTTATCATCCGGAACAGCGTGAAATCATCTCAGCTGCCGTCAAAAAAGTGAACAGACTGAAAAATATTGCACATAAACTTGCGGATGACGGAAAAAGAGCAGAAAAAGAGGCATATGAAGAAATCAGAAACCTTTTCGGTGCAAAATATAAAGACTCTATTGAACACCGCTCAAAAAGCAAAGAATCTACTTTTGACAAACTTGTAAATCATTTGCGTGAAAATATAGACAAATTCAGAAATGAACTTTACAAAGAACATTTTAAAGGCACCTACAAAAAAGCTACAGAGGAAGATAAAAACAAATTTCATTCAATGATAATGGAAGGAAAGATTAGTCTTTCTGAAAATCAGTGGAAAAAACTCGGAAAACTGTTTGCACGTTCAAAACAGGAATACAGAGATTCAAAACTTGTTGTTATGGATCAGATGGGCACAAGACTGCTTCTTCCGACCGGCAGCAAAAAGGAAACCGAAGAAGTAACGGATATTATTGAAAAAGCTATTAAAGCTCAGAAAATTAGGGTAATCAGAGTCAGCAATTATTCAAAAGACGGAATAAAACCCTACATCTCAAATAAAAGAATTGCCGGCTGGCAGGAATTGGATCACCGTATTCCGACCCTTGTTAATTATGACAAATCAAAAGACAACGGATACACTACATTCCAGATGAATGTTATTCACAAAAACGGAATACCCGGAGAATTTCAGTTAAGAAGTAAAAAGATGAACATTGTCTGCAACGGTGAACATACCTTCTATGATATGCTGGAAAATAAAGATATCAGCAAAGGTGTTTCTGAGCTGCAGGAATACTATGAACAATCAGGATTGGTCAAGCTTGTGCAGGAATTAAAAGAAGATCCCGTCTCTTTCAGCAGTTATATGACATACATAAAAGATTCTTATAAAAAAACAAGAGATACGGCTCTAGGGGCTGATTATCCGATGCCTGTGATAACAAACTATATCGATGATAAGTATGCAAAACTCAGCCTTGAAAATCTCTGCAAAATAGCAGACGATGTAAAAGAAATACAAAAAAAATACCCCGCAATTTTTGGTTAATAACATAGGAGAAACATAATGGAAATTGGTTTTAGCACTATAGGAAACAATCTGAAAACATCTTTCGGAATAAGAAAACCGGAAGAATCAGAAAAGTCGTTTGACAAAGCTGTTGATGATTTGCTTGACAGAACTTTTCCGGATAAGAAACAAAATATTCCAGAATGCGGAGATTTTGCTCCGGTTTACGTTGATATAGAAAGTCCGGTAGACGACCCGTCCATAAAAAATGTAAGGCTTCAAATTGAACCATCTGTTTATGATTCGAGAACGAGAAAGCTCTCGGTTATTACAACTATTGATGAAGACGATGTTTCCTGCTCGATGCTTGCAGCAAAAGGAAACAACTTTGCAATGAAGGCTGTATTAAAAGATAAAATCGGACTTTTTGAACTTGTGAAAAAAACAGTGGAAAACACAATGCCTGCTTTTGAAAAAGATTAGTTTTTGACAGTGTGTGTATGATATTAACTTGCTTTTATGACCTGCATTTCTGCAGGTCTGCTTGTTTTTGCAAACAAAATACTTGACGTTGCGGCGTTTAAATTAGAAAATAAACATAACAGGACTTACGGGAGAAAAGAATGTTTGACAGCTTATCAGACAAATTGCAGGATATAATAAGAAAAACAGCAGGGTGTGACAAACTCACCGAAGAAAATATGTCAGATGCTCTTAGAGAAATCAGAAGAGCACTGCTTGAGGCCGATGTAAATTTAAGAGTAGTAAAGGCCTTTGTTTCAGCAATAAGAGACAGGGCTGAAGGCGAGGCTGTTGTAAAAGGCGTTGATCCTGCGCAGCAGCTCATAAAAATTGTCAATGATGAACTTGTAAAAATTCTGGGTTCAAAAAATGAACCGCTTAATCTTACCGGACATCCTAATATAATTATGATGCTCGGGCTTCAGGGCTCAGGAAAAACAACCTCCAGTGCAAAACTTGCCGTAAAACTTAAAAAACAGGGTAGAAATCCGCTGTTAGTTGCCTGTGATGTTTACAGACCGGCTGCCATATCCCAGCTTAAAACTCTGGGACAGCAGACAGGTACAGAGGTTTTTACAATTGACGGCTGCCTTGATGTAAGACATATTGCGCAGAGTGCTGTAGAGTATGCAAAAAATAACGGGTTTAACACTGTTATTCTTGATACCGCAGGACGTTTACAAATTGACACGGATATGATGGCTGAACTTTTGATTCTTGACAGATTGCTTGCACCGCAGGAAAAACTTCTTGTTATCGATGCTATGACCGGTCAGGAGGCTGTTAATGTTGCCGAAAATTTTAATGCCCAGCTGGAAATAACCGGTCTTGTTTTAACTAAACTGGACGGTGATTCAAGAGGCGGTGCTGCGCTCAGTATTGTATACTGCACGAATAAACCTGTTAAACTGACCGGTGTCGGGGAAAAACTCGATGCGCTTCAGGATTTTTATCCTGACAGAATGGCGACAAGAATTCTCGGCATGGGGGATATTGTATCGCTTGTTGAAAAAGCGCAGGAAAATTTTGACCTGAAACAGGCTCAGGAATTTGAAAAGAAAATGCGCAAAGCTGAATTTTCCTACAATGACTTTTTGAAAATCCAGAAGCAGATGAAAAATTTTGGCTCAATTGACCAGATACTCGGAATGCTGCCTATCCCGGGGCTGAAAAAAGATGACAGACAGCTTATTGCAACGGAAGGCGAAAAACAGCTGAAAAAAATAGAAGCCTTTATCAACAGCATGACGCCTGAAGAGAGAGACAATCCGCAGATTATCAACTCCAGCCGCAAAAAACGTATTGCGAAAGGATGCGGAATGGATTTGAGTCAGATAAACCAGTTCATTTCACAGTTTGATCAGATGAGAAAAATGATGAAAGGACTGACCGGCATGACTGACAGGATAAAGCAGGGAAAAATGAAAATGCCTAAAATGCCGGGCG
Source organism: Candidatus Gastranaerophilales bacterium (assembly GCA_944323735.1). Lineage (GTDB taxonomy): Bacteria > Cyanobacteriota > Vampirovibrionia > Gastranaerophilales > Gastranaerophilaceae > CALUPY01. The sequence continues at coordinate 92,145 of CALUTO010000001.1, read as the reverse complement.
GGTTTGGCGGAAAATTCCCGTTTTGATTACCTGAAATTTAACTTTTAAATTTTTGTAGACTCATATTTTTATTGAAGTATAATTGTAAATGTAGATTAGCGGTGAGATTTTATGTCAGAACAAAATATAACTATTCCCAAAAAAAGTATAGATTTTAATTGTGATCTTGCTCAGTCTTTCGGTGTATACAAAAATGAAACAGACCTTGATTTGCTGGATTACATGAGCTCGGTAAATATATCCTGCGGTTTTCACTCAGGAGATCCGCTGACAATGAAAAAGGTAATACAGTATTGTAAAAATAAAAACAAAGTTATAGGTGCACATATCGGTTTCCCTGATATTCAGGGGTTCGGTTACAGAAATATTGAAATGGATGACGAAGAAATAGAGGCTGTTGTTCTTTATCAGCTCGGTGCTCTTGCTTCATTTGCAAAAGCTTACGGACTGGAGATTGAACATGTCAGAGCTCATGGAGCTATGTACAGACAGGCTGCTGAAAATATAACTTTTGCGCTTGCACTGGCGAAGGCTGTTCAAAAATTCAGCAAATGGCTTGTTTATTACGGAGCTGCAGGTGCTGTGCTGGACAGGATTGAGGCAGATACAAATATCTGTGTTGCAAAAGAACTTCAACTCGATAAGGTCTATAAATTCTCGGGAGAAATCGATTACGCACAGCCTGCTTTTGTTGATACAGATAAATCTCTAAACAGACTAAAAAGATTGCTGGAGTCATCTGAAATTGACAATTCTAACGATGGATTTACTAAAGTGGAATTTGATACTATTCATTTTAATAACAGTGCAATAAATTCTCTGGAAATTGCACAGGAAGCTGTGAAAATTATTAGCCCGAAACCTGTTAATTACAATAAAGCTGAAACTTCAGGCTGGGTATAAATATAGAGGATGAGATAGGGGGATTGTGTTGAAAACTCCATGGAATAAATTTAGAATACCGAAAGATGCAGGATGGCTTCTTCCCGGGCTGCAAATAAAAAGATGGTTTGTTCTGATTATACTGGGCACTTTTTTCAGCCTGCTCGGTGTTGCTATTTTGTTTAATATGCGGCCGCTGTATTTTATCGTCGGAATGATTAAATATGTAGCTGTTACAGTGCACCATGAACTCATTGCCGTTGTATTGATATTGCTTGGTGCTTATTGCTTTTTAAAAGGCTGGAAAAATACAAACTATTCCATACTCGATTTGAGTCAGGAAAGAGACAGGCATGCAATCCTTGAAGTTTTATACAGAAGAAGAAAGCTTAACTACGGACCAAAAATCGTTGCTATCGGGGGAGGTACCGGCCTTTCAACAATGCTGAAGGGGATAAAAAAGATAACAAATAACATTACCGCTGTTGTTACTGTCGGTGATGACGGTGGAAGCTCCGGACGATTGAGAGAAGAAATGGGTGTTTTACCGCCCGGTGACATAAGAAACTGTATAGCTGCTCTTGCTGATGATGAAGATTTGGTTACGAAACTCTTTCAGTATCGTTTTAAAACAGGCGAGGGGCTCGAGGGACACAGCTTCGGAAATTTGTTTTTGACCGCACTGTGTGCTATCACAGGAGATATGGTCAGAGCTGTTCGTGAATCATCAAAAGTTCTGTCAATCAGGGGCAGGGTGCTTCCCTCTACGCTTGACGACATGAGACTTGTTGCTGAGATGGCAGATGGCTCTATTGTAAAAGGTGAGTCTATAATTCCCGAGACAGGAAAAAAAATTGTCCGTCTTTTTACGGAGCCGAAAGAGTGTAAAGCACTCCCTGAAGTCATTGATGCGATTAATCATGCTGATATTATTATTCTCGGCCCCGGAAGCCTTTTTACAAGTGTTATTCCTAACCTTCTCATAAAAGAAATCTCGGGAGCTATTTCAAATTCCCATGCAAAAAAAGTCTATATTTGTAATATAATGACGCAGCCTGGCGAGACAACTGATTTTAAGGCATCGGAGCACGTAAAAGCTATTTTGGAGCACGCAGTGTATCCGAATATTATTGATACAGTGATTTTAAATGATTCACTGCCGGCAGATATTTCTCCGGAATACAAAAAATCGAACTCATTCCCTGTTGTAAACGATGTTGATGCAATAAAGAAACTAGGTATAAATGTGGTAAAAACACGATTATATGAAGAAAATGCCGAAAAATATGTAAGACATTCTCCCAGACGGCTCGCCAGAGCTATTTACTACTGGTACAAAAAAATGCAAAAGAAATAGTATTATAAAATAAAAAGAATAACAGAGGCAAATTTATGTCAGCAGAAGTTAAAACAAAGAAAATAACAACGAACACGCTGATGAAAAGAAAAAAAGACGGCAGAAAAATTACAATGCTCACTGCGTATGATTATTCTACCGCAAAGTACTTTGATGAAGCAGGTATTGATACTATTCTGGTCGGAGATTCTCTCGGAATGGTTGTTCTCGGATATGACTCCACCCACAAAGTGACAATAGAAGAGATGGAAATATTTACATCGGCTGTGTGCAGAGGTGCAAAAAGTGCTTTTGTTGTTGCTGATATGCCGTTTTTGAGCTATCAGGTCAGTATAGAAGAGGCGTTAAAAAATGCGGGTATTCTTATAAAAGCCGGTGCTTCTGCAGTTAAACTTGAAGGCGGCAGTGATTTTATCGTAAAGGTTGTGGAACGTATGGTTCAAACAGGAATACCTGTCGTTGCTCATTTAGGGTTCACCCCCCAGTATCTGCATGTTCTTGGCGGGTATCGTATTCAGGGCAAATCTATGGAGGCTGCAGATTTTATACTTGAACAGGCCAAAAATCTCGAGAGAGCGGGTGCGTGTGCGCTTGTGCTGGAGATGGTACCGGAAGAGGCTGCAAAATATATTACGGAAAATCTGACCATCCCGACTATAGGCATTGGTGCCGGACGTTATACAGACGGTCAGGTGCTTGTCTGTGATGATATTCTCGGAAAATATTCCGATATGACTCCAAAATTTGCAAGAAAATATACTGATTTAAAAACAGAAATATATAATGCTGCAAAAAATTACATAAATGATGTAACAAATGCAGCATTTCCGGACGAAACAGAAATATTCCATTTATCGCAGGAGGAGGCGGATAAACTTGAATCTTGTAGTTGTAAATAAAATTACGGAATTAAGAGAAATAATTAAACAGTATAAAAAAGAAGGAAAAACAATCGGGCTTGTGCCTACGATGGGCTGTCTGCACAAAGGTCACGCTTCTTTAATAAAAAAATCTTCACAAACCTGTGATATTACTGTTGTATCGGTGTTTGTAAATCCGGTTCAATTCGGGCCAAATGAGGATTATGACAAATATCCAAGAACGCTTGAAAGCGACAGACAGCTTGCAGCGGAGAACGGTGCCTGTTTGATTTTTGCACCTTCTGCTGCACAGATGTATCCCGGTATGCTGAAATTTTCTGATATAACAATGGTTGCTCCGCCTTTCAAGCTTGTTGATATGATGTGCGGAAAATCAAGAACAGGACATTTTGACGGTGTTTGTACTGTTGTAACAAAGCTATTTAATATTGTTCAGCCGGATTATGCATTTTTCGGAATGAAAGATATCCAGCAGCTTTATATCATAAAAAAAATGACTGCTGATTTAAATATTCCTGTGGAAATTGTGCCGTGCCCGTTAGTGAGAGAAGAAAGCGGACTTGCTTTGAGCTCCAGAAACACTTATCTCTCAGATGCTGACAAAAAATCTGCACTCTCAATCAGTCAATCTTTGTTTACTATACAAAATGCAGTAAAAAATGGTATAATTGACACAAAGAAACTGTTTGATACAGCTATGGCTGTGATGGATAGAAATGTTGAACCGGAATATATTGAATTTGTTGACAGAGAAACTTTTGAACCGGTAGAACAGATTGACAGACCCTCAATAGCTGCAATAGCTGCAAGAGTAAACAGTGTCAGATTAATTGATAACATACTCATCGGAGATTAGAGTGAAAATATCAAATGAAACTTTTTTAAAAATAAAAAAAACAATTAACTTTCTTGTTTGTCTTTGCATTATAATGTCGGTATTGTTTTTTGGCTACTGGCTTGTTATCAGTATGCATATTGTTATCCCGCCCTTTATAAACAGCTTTTTTATGTTTTTTAACAGCATAGTTGAATCTTTTATAAAGGGTACTGCTGTTTATGAAAAGCTGGTTATTCTTATTCCTATTATTGTGTCTTTTATGTTTATTATACTGACTTATGCTCTGAATTGTCTGGCAACATACGTTGAAAATTTGCACAAGCAATATCTTGATTACCAGACAAAGCAGAAAAAACTTCTCGAACAGACAATAAATGAGCAGTTGAAGCAGGCATTTATCAAAGAGCTCGCCGGTTCAAATTATATGATGATAAAGCTGAAATTAAAAGCTGTTGAAGAGGAGTCCTATCTTCACAAGTATGATACACCGGTTGATATTGAGAAAATAACAACAAAAATGCATAATGAAATTATGCAAAAAACTGCTGCTCCTTATATTCTGGAAAAAGGTTTTGACAACAATCATCTTTATTTCATTGCTGTGAGCCCCGGACAGGCGCAAGAAATTTTTAAAACACTCGTTGATACTTCAATTGACGTAATAGGCAAGAATATGACGGAGCGTATGTCAGTGAGCTTCTTTTGCGGTGCCGATTTGTATGACAGCCAGCAGGAAGTTCAGGAGAAAAAAAATATACTTGAGCGGATGCTTGAGCTGGGGCTGAAAAACAGAATTATTGTCTCAAGCAGATTTAAAACTTATTTTTCAGAGCTATATCCTGAATATTTTACTTTTAAAAATGCGGGTGAATATAATCTTGTCGGCTCAACATATAAAAGTGCCTATTCCCAGGTGTATACGCTACAAAGAAAAAACAGGTTATAGTAAGATTCTGCTGTTAAAAATTTGTTTAATATAATTATAAGTTATATTTTGAAATATCTTCAAAATATCTTTGTAAAGCAAGATATCCGTTGTAAATTTCATTGGTAATCATTGTATATCTGTTTGCCTCTAAAAACCGCAGTTCTTTTCCTCTAATCTGAATAATATTGTCAGCATCAGCTTTTAGAGCTTTATCAAGAGATACGGACCATTTTTTAAGCAGTGCAAGTTCTTCATTAATTTGTTTAATCGTAGAGTATTCAAGAGTGTTAAAATCATATTTTCCTAAAAGAGCTTTTTCCTGAAGTGTAATAGGACTTTTTATAACAGGGGTGCCATATATTTTTTTTATTACCATATAATTATCAGCAACAAGAGTGTGGGAAAGCGGCACCTCTCCTTTTGCCAGCATTGCGGAAGTGCTCAGACTGCTGAATTTTTCATGTTCATCAGACAAGGCACTCAAATTCGTCTGCTGTGAATATATACTATCCATACCTGTCATATTAAATCTGTCCTTAATTTTTCTGTCCCCCCGTCAGTAATATGATTTATATTAATAATATATTAGTTCAAAAAATTTGTCATGTATCTATATAGATTTGTTAAGATTGACTTTTTGAAACAAAACATTAACTTCTAAAAACAGGTATAAACGGAACGTAAGGTTAAGGTAAGTATTTTTCTTTTGCCGGTGTAGAAAACTGAAATTTTTGTAACAAATTGTTAAAATTTATCTTTAAATCCTAAAGTTTTTTGCTAAAGTGCCGACTATACCTATAGATATGCAAAAACAAGGAGTATTTAAACTATGGGATTGGCAGCATCTCAAGCAAGATTTCTAGGATTGACGGCCCGAAAAACAAACGTTGAATATGAAGGTCAGCAGGTTAACCAGCAGCGTACTGCTCTTGCTAACCAGAGTGCAAACCTGTTCAATGAAATGCTGACGCTCGAAGTTCCTACTCCTCCTATGGCAAACGATTATTCAAAAAGCGAATATGTTTTCACAAACCAGGCTACTTCCGAACAGGTCACAATAAGCAATATCTTAAAAAATCCTGTCGAAGAAGGAATGCCGCAGACTTATACAATTGACGGAACAATCAACAGAGCTGATTACGCATCATCTGCAGTAAATCTGGTCTATAACGGAACAGGTAACAACGGATATAACGTAAAAGCAGAAGGAGACCCTGTTAAATATTCAATAAGCATAGGCGGAAGAGATTATCTTGAATTAACAGGTCCTGCAATGTGCGCTGCGCTGGTAGACAAATTTAATTCAGCGTCAGGTTCAAACGGAAATAACAGCGCAGATGATTTGTTCTATCAGTATACAAATTCGCAAACAGGTATAACCTACTATATTAACGCAACCACTACCGGATTTGACCCGTCAATGGATACATTCCCTGCAGAGCTTCAGGTTTATTCCGCAGAAAGCTACTCCAGAGAGGATCAGTTCCATATAGACGATGCAAGATTGACAAATGCCGCTGACGGAACAGGAAGGTTTACAACAATTACCTTCACAGACCCCGAAACCGGAGCGGAAATTACTTGTTCAATGACGATGCAGACAACTCAGGATGATGATGCATTTGATGAAGCAATGGATGAATACAATGCAAAAAAAGCCGAGTATGACAAGCGTATTGCGGAAATTGACGCACAAACAGTAATTATCCAGCAGCAGGATAAAAACCTTGAACTTCACTTGAACCAGCTTGATACGGAACAACAGGCTATCCAGACAGAATTAGAAGCGGTCAAGAAAGTAATTGACAAAAACATAGAAGAAACATTCAAAACATTTGCATAAAAATACTCCGATTCTTCCGGCTCTTGATATATAGTCCGGAGCCGGTTTTTATTGGAATACACCGGACGTATGATTTTTGGCAAAACAAACTTTAAAACACCTGAAAAACCAGTTATAATAAGGAAGTAAAAGGAATAAGATAAAATACGGAAAATATTGACAAATTACAAATCATCATTAAACACGAAATAGGAAGTTACAAAATACGGAGACAAAAATATGGGTATGGCAGCATCACAGGCCAGATACTTAGGTATACAGGCTCGAAAAACAAACGTTGAATATGAAGGTCAGCAGGTTAACCAGCAGCGTACAGCACTTGCAAACCAGAGTGCAAATTTGTTCAGACGTCTTTTGACACTTGACGTTCCGACTCCTCCTGATCAAACGGATTATAAAACCAGTAATTATACATTCTCTGATGCGACAAGCTCGGATGGTACGGCAGTTGTTGACGATATAAGCCTAAACGAAGGGTCTAATCCCCAAACTTATACGGTCAGTATAAAAAGAAATGTTACTGTTCCCCAGTACAGTGCAATTACAAATCAGGAGGTTTCTGTTATTCAGGACGGTGAAACCTACAAGCTCAATCTGGCTAATGGTACCCAGTTTACTTTGAACGGGCCGCTTTCTCCGATAAGCGAAACATATGTAAACGGTTTTAACGAACTAGGGTCTGCTGCATACCAGAACAGTCCTGATGATGTGTATTACAGATACACAAATCCGGCGACAAATGCAACATATTATATTAATGCTACGCAGACAGGTTTTGATCCGTCTGTTCAAACAAACCAGACAGTTGATTTTTTCACTATGATGTCAGGCACAGAATCACAGTATGAAACAATTACTAATGCAACTCTCGGCAAAAGTGAAGAAGGTATTTATACATCTATTTACTGGACTGATGATGAAGGCACACACAGCTATAATCTTACACCGGGCAGTGAATATGACGATGCAGCGTATGATGAAGCAATGAATCAGTATAACTATGATAAAGAACTCTATGAAAAGGAAGTTGCTGATATAAACGCAAAAACACAGGAATTGCAGGAGCAGGACAGAACTCTTGAACTCCGTCTTGCCCAGCTTGATACAGAACAGCAGGCTCTGCAGACAGAACTTGAATCTGTTAAAAAAGTTATAGACAAAAATATTGATAATGTGTTTAAAACATTCCAGTAATCAATAATCCCCCCCTGATTTATAGATAAGAGGTTAGTATGTCTTACAAAAACGATAGTTATCTTGTAATAGCTAATAAATTTGGAAAAGCAAGCTCTGATGCAAAGGCACAGCTTTTTGAGACTTATGACAGACTGCGTGATATTACTGTCAGCGGTTCATCTTTAGATGGTGCAGGGTTCGGTACTGCAGGCAGTTTTCTGTGGCAGATTGCAAGGTTAATATCTCCGAGTGCATTTATGTCCGTTATGGGTGGAAATACGACGATGAACATTCCGGGTACATCATACTGGTCTCCCATTAGCGGGGGAAATTCTATACTTGACAGCGGTAGCGCTGCTTTCGGACTTACCGGTCTTGGCAATTATCCCGGATTTCCTTCCGGTGCAGCTCCGATAACCTGGGGATTCGGGTCTGAAAGCGGAATAGCCACAGGCGGTGCCTCCGGATTGTATGATGCTTCAAGTATAGGCGGTTCGGTCGGACTTAATGCCGCTGCTTACGGTGCCGGAGTTGCTTCAGGATACGGAGTGCCGGGAACAAGCTGGGTTCTTCCATCTGCCGGTGTTATCTCCGGTATCGCCGGTGTTGTACAGGCTATGGCTCCGTATATGGGCGTTTTTGGTCTAGGGGCTACTGTCGCAGGTAACCTTCTTCAAGGTACTACTTCTGCTGCGCTTGCCGCTTATCAAAACGTTTCGAACCAAATCGTTGCAAATGCTGACTCAATTCTTTCTAACAAGGTAAGAAATATCGAAACTGTGGTAAAAATGCTCGATACTCAGGGTGATATTGTTAAAAAGATGCTTAAAGATTCTATTGAAGGCGATAGTAAACAGGTACAGAACATGTAAGGCAGCGTTTATGAAGCATAACAGACGGACTTACATAAGAACTTTTAATTCAACAGCAATCAGCAAAATTTTTATATTTGATTTTTTAAAAAAAATTGTAAATTTTTATTACAATACGGGCACAGACACGCACAATATATTCAAGAATTCGGTAAATATGCCGATAAACTATACAGAACAGAAGAATAATTCTGATTTTTTCAAGATTACAGGGAATTGAAAATATAAAAGTTAAGTTTTATTAAATAATTCCGCCATTTGCGCAATTATTCACTGTTAAATGTTTTTATAGTTATGTAGGTCCGTAAAGGAGTAAGTAATTGTTTCAAAGTGCAATCCAATACAATCTGCAAAGTATGCTAAACTTCGTGGGGTATATGATATCTTACCTTAAGAGAAATAACCCCGTGCTGGTTATTGTTAACACATTTGCCGAAATTATTAAGGGCTACCTTACAATGGGTAAAAAACTTAAAATGGCAAAATACAGGGTTAATTATCAAATGTACAAGCTTGAGCAGATGGAAAAGCTGATTGCAGAAAACAATGAGCATGTATTCCTCTACGGAAATAAATTCAACACTACAAGATAACCTTGCTTATTAAAACAAGGTTGTGTGAAGGTCAGAAAACTAGATAAGGGTGGTTCCAAAATGGGAATGGCAACGGCACAGATGCGATTAATGTATCTTAAGGCGTATAGTCTCGACCTTGAGTTCAAAGAACAATTAGTCGCAGAAGCGAAAATGAATCTGTCAAAAACCGCTACCGATTTGCTGAATGTCGGTACGGATCTGGATTCTGATGACCCGCTTGTCAAAAAACTTGAAGCAAGAAAAGAACGTTTGCATGTGATGGAAAAGGAACTTGATTTGCAAATGCAGCATTATCGGGAAAAACTCCAGATGATTGAAAAAGAAATGGAATCCTGCGAGCAAATGCTCGAAAAAAACATTGAACGTTCCTTCAAATACTAGTTCAGGTTTTGACAGTGCGGACTAACTGTGCTTTTGTCTTGAAAGAAAAGAAAGACATTTGTTCTTTCTTTTTTTCGTTTATAACCCGGATTCTCTCAAACCGAGAATAGCAGCACCTATCATGCCTGCATCATTTCCTGTTCTGGCATGTTTTATTTTTACCGGTGTCACAACTGATTCATGATTTATTTTTTCTTCGAGCTGCACTGCATCGGCAAATTTTCCCATTCCGCCTGAAATAACAACGATTTCCGGATTGAATATATTTACCAGTCCGACAAGTCCGGTGAAAATGTAATCCTGCCACTGATTAAAAACTTTCAGAGAAAATTTGTCACCTGCGTCAACCCCGTTTATTATATCAAATGTAGAAAACTCACTGTTGTCTTTAAGCAAAGAGTTTTTAAACTCTTCTTCTGTTTTTGCCATAGCTGCTGCAATATTTTTCAGCCCCGTGCCTGACGCATAGCTTTCCCAGCAGTCGTATCGGCCGCATGTGCATTTCTGCCGTCTGTCAGCAAAAATTTTCACGCTTCCGACCTCAAGAGCTGCACCTGTATATCCTCTTATGAGTTTTCCGTTGGAAATTGCTCCTCCTCCGATACCTGTCCCGAGGGTAATCATCAGGACGTTCTTGCAGCCTTTTGCCGCTCCGCAGGCATGTTCAGCCCACACTGCACAATTTGCGTCATTTTCTACAAAGACTTTTTTATCTGTAATTTCTTTAAAATTTAAATCAGGATATCCTGAAGGCAAATTCGGTGTTGAGCTGCAGACTTTTGTGTTATCAATATTAACGGCACCTGCGGTTGATATTGTAACCGCATCGATATCATCAGCGTGTTCGCAGGAAATATTTTTGAACATTTCAAGGATTTGTCCGGCACTGTCAGGTGTGGGGATTTTTGTTTTTTCCGTAATAAAATTTCCGAATTCATCTATAATTGCATAAATAGTTTTTGTTCCGCCTATATCAAAACTCAGTGCTTTTTTTGTAATGCTCATCTTATCCTCTGTTAACAAATCTTTTTGTAATCAACTGCGGACGGGTTATTGCCGATCCTATTACAACAGAATGTGCTCCGATTTCAAACGCTCTGTCTACCTGTTCGGGGGTCCATATTCTTCCTTCAAGAACAACAGGACAGTCAAGAGCTTTTACAAGCCCCTCCAGAAGTTTAAAATCAGGTTCGTCTGATGCCGGAGAAAACTGGGTATATCCCGATAGAGTCGTAGATATTATATCTGCACCCAGAAGTCTGGCGGCAATTCCTTCAGTCAGCGTCGAAATATCTGCCATCACGACTTTTTTATTTATTTTAATAAACTTTATAATTTGTTTCAGATTGTATTCTCCTCTGGGGCGTGAGGTTCCATCAAGTGCAATAATATCTGCACCGGCCTGTATTAAATCTTTTGCTTCTTTAATAGTCGGAGTTATATACACAATGTCCCGCCAGTTTGCGGGAATAACCTCAGGTTTAGTTATTCCTATTACAGGGATTTTGAACATTTTTTTTGCATTAATCACGTCTCTGACGCCTGCAACACGCAGTGCAGCAGCACCGCCTTTTACAACAGACTGCATCATTGCGTTCAGACATACTTCCTGATACAAAGGTTCAGACGGCATTGCCTGAACAGAGACCACTACTTTGCCTTTTAATTTGTTTATCAAATCCGAGCTCATTTTTATATTATAATCCATTTTTCACTGCTAAACAATAATTTTTCACAAAACAGGCAATTTTTTATTTCAATTTGTTTTTATATACATATAGGAATGTTAGATTTCGCAGAAATGAAAAAATTTCGGTGTTGTCTAAATTACGGCATCAAGGTTAAGTTTTGGAGGTTATGAACATGGAATTAGGATTTGTACCGGATTATGCAAACTATAGTAGCTCTGATATTGAACTCAGGAGATATATGCAAAAAAAATTAGAGCAGACACCTGTTTCCGAAAAGAAAGCAACTCATACTGTTGAAAAAGGTGAAAGTCTCTGGTCTATTGCAAAAGAGCATCTCGGCAAAAAAAATGCAACGAATGCAGAAGTTCAGGACTTTATGTATAAAATTGCAAAATTAAACAACAAAACCACACCGGAAGATTTTAATACGCTCTATGTTGATGATGTACTTTATATTCCGGAAGCAGACATTTCAACTAAAAAATCAGCTCAGAGAACAAAACCGCAGGAGTCTAATCTTTCAAATCTTGAAAAAGTTAAAAATGCAGCTAAAAATCTTGTTGCTTTAACTTCTCCGGACTCTTCCGATGATAATTATTCACGAAAACTTATTACTAAATATCAAAAACTAAAAACAATAGCTGATAAAGATTTTGAAAAGCACGGGCATGCTGCATTCAATTACTGGACTGACCTGCTTTGTGAAAACAAAAATCTGAAATTTGAAAAATCATATTCAATAAATCCTGTTGAACCGTCAGCTGTTGTCATCAGAAAAAAAGAAGGAGATTTTTATTATTCAGGAACAGAAACAATTATTTATGCTCATATAAATCCGGACGGAACTGTAAAAAAAATATCGTTTGAGGCTCCCGGATTTGACATAAAAGATATTTCCTTTGACTATGAAGTAGACGAAAACGGAGCACTCAAGGTCGTTGACCTGAACAGAGCCGGATACAAAAAAATCGGCAAAGTTTCACAACAGGAGTACAATGCTTTGAAACAAATTTTGGAACAACGGATAAATGAATATTTGCACAGGTGATTGTATCGAGTTTGTAACATTGAAAATATCAAGGTAGCAAATTTTTATTTTACGGTTTTTATATATAATGTAAGTAAAGCATTATTTGTATTGGAATTATCGTGATAAAAACCGGACACGTTGATATAAACCAATATAGACAAGATTTCAGTCATCAAAAGAAAAAAGATGATAAAGTAATCACACACAGCCGTATACAGAAAAACAGTATAAAAAAGTCCTTGGAAGATAATGTATCCTTCAAGGGCTTTCAGATTACAAAAGAACTTAAAAATATAAAAGGCTATTTTGTACCGCTTATAATAAAACCGCCTGAAGAACTGGTTAAAAAAGTATTTAATACGCTTAACGGAGTCAGCTCGGAACAGCATAAATATTACACTGAGATTAGAAAAAACTTTGTAAACCTTGTAAAATCCGATGAAAATTTCAGAAAAAAATACAGTATTCCCGAAAGAGTTGCTGAAAATATTTCGGAAACAAACCTCTATTTCATACCAAAAGATCAGGTTGCTGTAAAATTTATCAAAAACCTTATCAGTCCTCTTACTTATATAGGTAAAAAAACACAAAAATTTTTTGCAGGCAGCAAATCTGATATAGCGAAAAATAATGCTTACTACGAAAAAACCGCAAAAGAATACAAATGTCTGGAAGGGCTTATCCGGTCTGTGGAAATCTGGGAGAATGGTTACAGAAGGCTCGGAGGGATGAAGGAGTGGAGCAGGACAGAGGATTTTATTATACCTGATGAAATACTGTACACTAACCTGAACCGACGCAGGATTAAGATAGTTGACCCTACCAAAGGCAAGTATTCATCTACCTCGCTTATGATAGGCAATCGTTTCATCTCCGGCATGGTATATGCGTATTTTCTGGGTAATGATGCCTACAATACGACAATGCGCTACAGCGGAAATAAATCGGAAGCAAATGTTCAGCGAAAATCCCGTATTGCGCAGGAATTTTCCAGAATAGGTCTGAATATGTATATTCAAAACCTTCTGTTCGGCACGCTTGAGTCTTCTGTAAATAAAAGTCTGCCGTTTGCACTGATAGTTTCTGGTTCTACAACAGCTTTCTCCGAAATTCTAGGCAGAAAACTGGTGGGAAAACCTATTGTTCCGTCAAATAAAGAAACATTAGACAGAATGGAAGCCGAAATGCAGGCAAAAACCGGTATTCTTCCGGCTATCGGAAAAATGTTAACCGGTGTAAAAAAGAAAGAGCAGACCCCTCAGGCTGTTCAGCTTGAATGCAAAAACCCGCCTAACAGCACGCTGTTTGCTTCTTTTTCTACAGTGCCGGGAGGGCAATCCGGCATTTCTGATACTCAAAAAAACAACCCTTCCTTCAAAGGCTTTTTTGCAAATGACAGACTGTTGAGCAAAACAAGAGTTACCACGCTTCTTAAAATTCTGGAAAATGCAGATTATAAACAGGCACAGTTCTTGAAAAAGACTCTGTTGAACAGCATAAAATATTCGGACTCCGGCGAAAAGAACGGTAAAGTTCAAAAGTTTTTTCAGGAGCTGGATAAAGTATATGATATCCGCTGTATATCAGATGCTGATTGTAACAGTGCATACGAGCGTATTCTGTCTATGACCGGTGAGAATATTCCTGTCGGAAAAGCTAAAACTTTGCACGGACAAATAACAAAAAGTTTTCTTGTTCCGCTCAATTTTATAAGAAACATTATTATAACCGTTAAAAACTGGTCTTTCGGATATTCGAATTTAATGTCAGGAAAAGATGCAAGTAAATTGACGCACGGTTTTTATTCAAAAAAAATAAAACTGAATGCCTATGATATGCAGGATATGCAAAAGTATTACGAGCATTACAAAAAAGAATTTCCGTGGAATAATGAGAACATGCCTGAAAAAATCAAGAAAACAAGGCTTTTTAAGGAATATATAAAACTCAGGGAGCAGATTGCAGATGACATAGAAGGGGCAAAAAATCTTCTTCTGCTGATTGAAAAAGAAGCTTCTGCACGGAATATAAAACTCGCAAAGGACGGCACTCTCAGTGATAAAGATGTAGAAAAAGTTAGAAAAATATTAAAAGATCTGGTTCTCAAAGCTGACGGTGCAAGACATGTTGAATATGACGGAAATACCCTTTCTCAAATGAACGTGAATCTGGGCAGAGCCATTACTACTATATTTCTTGTAACCGATGCTTATAACCTTACTATGCAGTACAGCAATGATAATAAAAAAGCAGCAAAGAAAAGCGCAACAAACAGAACTGCACAGGAAATATCCAGAATAGGGCTTTCTGCTTATATGCTGGCATTTGTTCATAATCTGCTTTCGAAGCTTTGCAACTCCAGTCTTGCCGGTGCATTCGGAATAACAGCACTGACCTCCGTTATCAATGACTCCTTGTCCAGAAAAGTCGTCGGTGTTCCGATTACGCCCAAAACTAAAGACCAGCTGCTTGAAATTGATAGACAGAATAATAAATCAAAAAGTCCTATAAAAAAAGCACTTGCATATTCACTGGGAAAGAAAAACAGCATACCAGCCTCGATAAAACCGGTTTCTATGCATCCTTTCTTTATTACTCCTGCCATTGAATTTAAAACAAAAAGCTCTGCTAATAGTCAGTGAGCGGAAATATAACGGTCTGTAAAATGATTAATCTTAGGGATATTGCTTCTTTTGGTTGTTAGCTATAAAATGGATAAGGACAGAAGAGGAGATTTTATAATGTTTAATAAAAATGCTTTACCGGCAGCTTTTTGGACACGTGCAAAGAATGTAGTGTTAAATGCCGTGTTTATTATAATTTGTCTTTTTGTAAGCACTGCGGTTTTTGCTGAAGAAAATAGAACAATAAAGGCTGATATTCAGTCAATAAGAATACCGGAGGGTTCTTATCTGAAGCTGGAGCTGATTGACCCTGTCTCTACAAAAACAGGAGGTGCCGGAGATGAATTTAATGCAATGCTGAAGGAGGATCAGATTGTCAACGGAACTGTTGTACTGCCCGCAGGCTCGGTCTTTAGAGGTATGATTAGTAAAATAGTTCCGGCTAAAAGTCTTTCAAGATGCGCTGTTTTGTATGTGAATTTTGATCATGTCGTGACTACAACAGGCCGACAGATACCGGTTACGGCCGGTATTTATAACTATCCGTCTCTGACTGTTGACGGCGGAATATTTGAAGGCGGAAATTACGGCTGGGCACTGCAGCAGAACTGGGCTAACACTAAAAAAATAGTAAAAACAACAATTGACTGGGGTAAAGGCACAGGCGATAATATGCAGTATGTCTGTGTTCCTCTTGGTGCAGCAGGCGGTGTAATTGGCGGTGCGTTTTATCTAGTCGGGGATTCTATTGTTGATCTGTTCAAAAAAGGTTCAAATGTTAATCTCGAACAGGGACAAATTCTTGATATAATGCTTACTCAACCAATTGACATACCGGTTCACTAGTATGAAAAAATTCTGTGTTAACATAATTGCTTTAATTCGATGTGTTTTTTTGCTGATTGATACGTCATACGAAAAAAATACAGGTAAAATACTTTCCGGAAATAATTTGCACATATCGACTGCAGAAAGTTGCACCGGCGGGCTTTTGAGCTCGTTTTTGACGGATGTTTCGGGCAGCTCGGACTATATAAATGCAAATTTTGTAACATATGCAAATGAGGCAAAAGAAAGTTATTTATCGCTAAATCAGGAAATTCTGCAGGAGTATGGCGCAGTCAGTCCGCAGACTGCAAGAGCAATGGTGGAAGGACTTCTTGAAAATACAAAAGCGGATTATGCTGCTGCTACAACCGGTATAGCCGGCCCCTCCGGCGGCAGTGTGGAAAAACCGGTAGGGCTTGTTTATATCGGGGTAGGGAATAGAAAAAGAATTATTGTCAGAAAGTTTAATGTTAATCCTCTTACAAACAGACGATTTGTGAAAATATTTTTTGCAAAAGAGGCGTTGAAAGTTCTGTATGATTTTTTAAAGGAGAATGAAAAATGCACAGATTGACACTTATACCGGGTGATGGTATCGGACCGGAAATAACTGCTGCTGTTACTAAAATAATTAAAAGTGCAGGTGTTGAAATTGATTGGGATGTTCAAAGTGCAGGTGCAGATGTCGCTGAAAAGGAGGGTACTCCGCTGCCTCAAAGGGTTATTGAGTCAATTCAAAAAAACAAAGTAGCTCTGAAAGCACCTGTGACGACTCCTATCGGAAAAGGTTTCAGAAGCGTAAACGTTGCTCTCAGAAAAGAACTGGATCTTTATGCAAACATTAGACCCTGTAAAAATATAAAAGGAATAAAAACACCGTTTAATAATGTTGACATAGTTGTTGTCAGAGAGAATACTGAGGATTTATATGCAGGGATTGAAAAAAAGATAGATGACAACTCTGCTGAATCAATAAAAATTATTACAAGGAAGGCGTCTGAACGAATTTTTGAATACGGATTTGAATATGCTCTTAAAAATAACAGAAAAACTCTTCATGCTGTTACAAAGGCTAATATCTGCAAGTTGACCGACGGATTGTTTCTGGAATGCGGAAGAAACGTTGCAAAAAAATATCCGATGATTGACTTTAAAGAAATACTTGTAGATAACCTGTGTATGCAGCTGGTTCAGCATCCTGAAAAATTTGACGTGCTTGTTCTTCCAAATCTTTACGGAGATATTGTTTCGGATTTGACAGCAGGTCTAATAGGCGGACTCGGAGTTGCCCAAGGTGCCAATATCGGTTCTGATTGTGCTGTGTTTGAGCCTGTGCACGGCTCCGCACCTGATATAAAAGGGCAGAACAAAGCAAATCCTACGGCTCTGCTCTTATGTGCCGTTAATATGCTTAATTATATAGGTGAAAGAGAAAAAGCAGCGAAAATAGAAAATGCTTTAATGAAGGTGCTCGGGCAGGGAGCTGTTTTAACCCCTGACCTTGGCGGAAATGCAGGCACTAATGAATTTACGGATGAAATAATAAAAAATTTATAGAAGAGTATGAATAACTACACAAATAAATTTGATACCGGCTTACAGGCAAAATTGAAGGAATTTTTTACGGCTGACGGAGCTGAAATTCTATCCCAGCAGTATGCCTTCTGGCGGGCAAAAAACAGCTCCTATACAGCAATATTTTACAACACCGGTAAATTTTTGATACAGGGGGCTGATGTATCATCTATAGCCGGCAGGGTGGAAAAATTTTTGAACATTAAATCCTCCGGACACGATTCTGCAGAAAAAAACGTGCCGGCAAAAAGAATAGGAGTAGATGAATCGGGCAAAGGTGATTTTTTCGGCCCGCTTGTTGTCGCAGGTGTTGTGGTTGATGAAAGCAACACGGAGCTGTTTATAAAATCCGGTGTAAAAGACTGCAAAATGGTTGATGACAAAAATATAAATAAACTTGCCGCACTGATTAAAAATAACAGTATTTTTTCTGTTGTAACAATAAAACCGGCAAAATACAATGAGCTTTATGCAAAATTGAAAAACCTTAATTTGCTCCTTGCATGGGGACATGCAAGAGTAATAGAAAATCTTCTTGAAAAAACTGACTGCACTTATGCTTTATCTGACAAATTCGGTGATGAAAAGCTGATAAAAAATGCACTGCTCACTAGAGGACGGAATATTCATCTTGAACAAAAATGCAAAGCAGAGAGCGATATTGCCGTGGCGGCTGCTTCTATTATTGCAAGAGCGGAGTTTTTGAAGTGTCTGGCGGAATTTTCAAAAAAATACGGGATAGAAATTCCAAAAGGTGTAAATCAGAAAGTTATTGATACAGCAAGGATTATAAGTGAAAAATATACAAAATCCGAACTTTCTAATACTTCAAAAATTCATTTTAAAACATACGAAGAAATATAGGTGGAAAATGCCGCAATCAGCGTATATTCATATACCCTTTTGTAAAAGCAAATGTTTCTATTGCGCATTTATGTCAGTTGCAAACACGGACTATATTCCGGCTTATCTTGAGTCATTAAAAAAAGAAATCAAAAGTTATTACAAAAATGAACCGTTGAAAACTTTGTATTTTGGCGGAGGAACTCCGTCTTTGCTGAAATCTGAACATATATCTGAAATTATTCAAATGTTCAATTTTGAAACTATGCCGGAGATTACAGTAGAGGTAAATCCTGAAAGTGCACATCCTGACTTTCTAAGCGGTATCTTTAGTGCAGGTGCAAACAGATTGAGCATCGGTGTGCAGAGTTTTGATGAAAAGATATTGAAGTCCATAGGTCGTATACATACCCCGAAACAGGCTAAAGATACGGTTGTTAATGCCTTCAGTGCAGGATTTTCAAATGTTAGCACGGATTTTATATACGGTCTGCCATTCCAAACTCAGGATAAATTTCTTGATGACCTCGCTGCTGCGATTGAAACCGGTGTTCAGCATATTTCGCTGTACGGTTTGAAAATAGAGGAGGGTACTCCGTTTTACAAAAATCCACCTGTAAATATTGCGGATGAAGACCTGCAGGCTGATATGTACAGTGCTGCAGTAAATCTTCTTTGCGAAAACGGCTTTGAGCATTATGAAATAAGCAATTTTGCAAAGAACAAAAAATACTCGGGGCACAATATGAATTACTGGAATTGTGAAGAATATTACGGATTCGGGGCTGCTGCGCACGGTTATTTAAACGGGGCAAGGTATGCAAATTTTGCAAGTATTTCAAAATATATTAATAGCCCTTTAGAAAAAGAATTTTTGAAAAATTTAACCCCGAAAGATATGGAAAATGAGGCAATATTTCTCGGGCTCAGGCGGGGCACAGGGATTAATTTTATAGATTTTAAAAACAGGTATAAAACAGATTTTTTGGAAAAATACAGTGTTATTCTTGAGAAATACAAAGATTTTTTTGTAATAACTGACACAAATTGCGCTTTTACAACGGAGGGGTTTCTTGTGAGCAACAGTATTCTGGCTGATTTTATTGAACTATGAGTCTATTTGGTATTGCACACAAAATTTTATTACACTAAAATAAATAAAAATAAGGAGTATATAAAATGGCACACACACACGACCACGAATGCATATTTAATTTTCTGCCCGATTTCTTACACAATGATTTTTTTATGGTTATATTTCATCTGTTTTTATTCTGGGGATTTATCACTATTTCGAACTTTTTGATTGACAAATTTACGAATAAAATTGTTTCGTATAAAAATGATACAGAGTTTGAAAAGCAGATAAATACACTAAAACTGCTTTTTAAATCAATAATCGATACAATATGGATAGTGTTTGCCGTAATGTATATTCTGAACATGCTCGGTGTGGACATAAGACCGCTGCTCACAGCAGCAGGTATTGTCGGTGTGGCTGTCGGTTTCGGTGCAAAAAGATTTGTTGAAGATTTGATAACAGGTCTTTTAATAATGTTGGAGGGGCAAATCAGAGTCGGAGATGTTGTTGAAATCAACGGCATGAAAGGTACTGTTGAGAAACTCAATATAAAACTTGTTGTTTTGCGGGATTTAGACGGTCGTGTTTATTACATAAGAAACGGAATGATTGATGTTGTGATTAACTTAACCCGTGATTTTTCTTATGCAATGTTTGATATCGGTGTGGCTTATAAAGAAAATATTGCGCATGTAATTGATGTTCTAAAAGAGCTCGGCGATGAGTTTATGCAAACTGAAGAATACAAAGATGCAGTACTGGAGCCCATAGAAATATTCGGACTGGATGAATTTGATGACTCTGCCGTGATTATAAAAGCGAGAATAAAAACAAAACCAATGGAACAGTGGGCGGTGCTTAGAGGGTTTAACCTTATGATAAAAGAGCGTTTTGATAAACTGGGAATAGAATTCCCGTTCCCTCAGGTGACAGTGCATAAAGCCGTGGACTAAATTTTTAAAATTTACAAGCTGACTAAATGTGTTTTGTTTTCAGCTGCTGCTTCTGTGCAAACAGCCGTTCTTTCGTTTTGTAATTTTTTTATCCGGTTTTTCACGCTGCTGCAGTGACGGGAATGAGGTTTTTTATCCATAAAAGACTTGTAATAGTGTACGGCACGCTGTGGGTTTTGCATTTTGTCAAAGCAGATTGCAAGCCCAAGATGAGCTTTATA
Organism: Candidatus Gastranaerophilales bacterium; assembly: GCA_944323735.1. GTDB lineage: Bacteria > Cyanobacteriota > Vampirovibrionia > Gastranaerophilales > Gastranaerophilaceae > CALUPY01. Next base: position 71,545 of record CALUTO010000001.1, on the reverse strand, counting down.
AAAATCAGGATTAATTTTCAACATTTGTGTAAATACGCTGCCTGCTGCCATATATTGCTCCAGTCTCATGTAAAGAGCAGAAAGATGAGTATATGCATCAAGATTGTTCGGGTCATTATCTATTATTGCCTGATATATCATTGCTGCCATTTCAAATTCTTCGAGCATTTCATGTGCTATACCAAGTTGAATTTGGGCTGAAAAATCGGTTCTGTCCATTGTTATGGATGTACGCAAGCTGTTCAGTGCATCTTCTGGTTTGTTCAGGTACAAATAACATATACCAAGTTCCCTGTGTGCAAGGGGCTGGTAAAAGGAGAGCTTTATTGATTTTTCAAACATATCAACAGCTTTTTCGTATTCATATTCAGCTTTGTATGAAATTCCAAGCCCGTAGTATGCTCGATAATTTTTTCTGTCTATTAAAATTGAGGACAGGTAGTGTTTTATTGATTCACGAAAATGATTTGTTATTCTCAATGCATCTGCTTTAACAAATTGTTTGTAAGCTTCATTGTTATTAATTTTATTCAAAGGTCTGACAAGGAATGCTTCGAGCCCCTTCGGCGTACCTGTGTATTTTATCCCCAATGTTCTTCCCCAATATTTTTTGTGTCCCTCAATATTATTTTATAAATTATTGCAGAAATTGTTATCAATCACAGGGTTAGTCTTTATAGTCCATGTGGTCTATGAAAAAGAAATGCTTTCGAGGGATGAATAAAACAGCCGGAATGGTAAATTTAAATAAAAAGAGGGATTAAAAACAAAAGGAGATTTTTTATGTATGTAATTCTCAGATGGATTGCTTTCGCACTTGTTATAATGTTTACGGCATGGGTCATTCCCGGAATAACCGTTGAAAACTTCTGGGCTGCTTTGATAGTTGCATTGGTTCTCGGGGTAATAAATGCTTTTATCAAACCGGTGCTTCAGTTAATTACTCTGCCTATAAACGTTCTGACGCTCGGGATTTTCGGTTTGGTTTTAAATGCATTGATGCTGATGTTTGCCGGTTGGTTGTCTCCCGGGTTTGAAGTTGACGGCTTTTTGAGCGCATTTATCGGTTCGATAATAATATCTCTTCTCAGCCTTGGTATAAATATGATTGACAGAAAAGACATGTAACAAAAAAGACCGGTTCAAAATGAACCGGTCTTTTTGTTTAATTTTTAAGCTCTTATTCAACGATATAACCGTTTGTTAAGTCAACTTTGATTGGTTTTAAAAGTTTAACGTTAACAACCATACCTTTGTCATAATAACGTTTTGCACCTTTGATTCTCGTTTTTTCCACGAATTCTTTTTTCCAGAAACCGTGTTTTGCCGGAGGATCGATAACTACACCTGCGAATGTGGTGCCTGGATTGTGCGGTGCATCAAGAGTGCAGGTTCTAAGACAGATATCTCCGTGTCTTATAAAGAATCTTTGAGGTTTAACATCCTGAATGTCGCCGTACACCATACATCCTTCAGGGAATAACAAATAATGTTCTGGTGTGATAAGATTTTTCGGGAATTTAGCTTTGTAAGGCTCTCCTATAAAATCTTTTCTGCTGACCGAACTGTCAAGCAGCATAATCGGAATGATTGCACCGGCAGGAATTGTTGCAATATAGCCCTGAAGAGTGGTGTCTTCAATAACAATACCGTCATATGTCGGAGGCTTCATAGCTTCTCTGAGTTTTTCATTCGGATTGAGTTTTGCCTGTTCAATCATATTTACGAGAAAAGATGCGAGTTCTGCTCTGTTTGCCGGTCTTTCGGCTTCGAGTTTTCCTTCATGTCCCGGAGGGGTGACAACCATACCGAGAATTTCAGCTTTACCAGCCATTATAATGAGCCACGGAGGAAGCTGGGTATAGTCAGTATACTGGCTTTCTAAAATTTCTCTTGCTTTGCTTTCTGAAATTTGCTCTGTTGTAAGAGCATTTGTTATAACAGAAATAGCATGACCTCTTTCAACTGTTCCGTAGGGGTAGAATTTTCCGTCAGGATAACCTTTTACAAGGTCGAACATAACTGCTCTTTGAACCATGTCATAGAACCAGTCTTTTTCTGTCATATCAGAAAAAGTAACAGGATTTGTAACTGCTGCGTTTGCCTGTCCGAGGGCTTTTATAACCATTGTCGAAAATTCGCCTCTGGTGACATTCTGGTCAGGTCTGTAGTTTCCGTCCGGATATCCGACCACAACACCCCAGTCTGTCAACTGCTGGATGTTTTTGTAGGCCCAGTGCTCAGGGGTCATGTCTTTGTATTCTTTTGCTACTGCGCCGCCCGTACTAAGGCATACTGCAGAGAAAAGAACAACAAGACTGGTTAATAATTTTCTCATCATATAAATCTCCTTGTTCAATTAAAAACCGCTATTCTGCATTTATTCTACCCAATATTTACAGTTTATGCAAGTTTTTCATTTTTTATACGAAACCAAATATTATAAAAAGTTTACTTAATTAAAGAAAAAATTTTGAAATTTTAAATTATGAACTTATTATGGTATAAGTAATGTAAATTTTTTACCCTTAAAACGTCAAAAATTTTTGTTTACAGGTTTTGTATTACTAACAAAAAGGGCAAAATGATGACTGTAAATTTCTCAAATGGTGCAGGTGCATTTAATAAAATGATGGATTCTGTAAAGACAGCATCATATTCCGTTCAGCAAAATTCTGTTAAAAATGAAGCCTCAGACGGAAAAATAGCCTCTGTGCGTATAAGGGATGTCAAAAAAGAAAGAAGCAGCAGCAGGGGACTGATAGGAATTTCTATCGGTGCAACTGTTTTTGCCGCAATTGCCGGTGTTTTTGTTATTACAAAAGGAGTTTCCGGCGGATTTTACAGAAAAATTGCAGCTTTTTCCGACGAGCTGAAGAAAAAAGCTTATGATTTATCGGTTAATGTCCCGACTCCGTCAATGTGGCAGAAAGTAAAGCTTGTCGGTGCGAAAATTATGCAGCCTGTTCTTGACAGTTTTCAGTCTATTTCAAATATAAATGTATTGAAAGACGGCGGTGTTATGCTTATTGCAAAATGGCTAAAACTTACGCCGGTTGTTGACAGAATAAATAATTTGTTTAAGGGTATTGTGCTAAAAACCCAGAAAAATGCTTATAATGATGCGGAGTATTCCGCAATAAAATTTGTTAACAGCATTGAGAAAATGGGCAGGGCGTCAAATAATTCAGAGCTTGTTAATCTTGCCTCAGAAATCAGAAGAGAATATACAAAGTATTTTAGTACAGGTGCACATTACGAGCGTTCTGAAAGATTCTGGGAAAGCATAAAACTTTTGCATGGAAGAGTGTGGAATACACTGCTGCAGACCAGAAAAAATAAAAATATAAAACAGTACAAAAGCTATATTACTCTTGAGCAAACCGCCCCGAAAAGAGATAAGGTACTGAAAGAGCTGCTTCAAGCAAAAAAATACATAACAAACGGCATTGACGACAATTACAGGGCTTTGAAAGATGAACTGAAGCATATAAAGATAAATATAAAAACGAAGGATGAAAATGCTGTTGAATTTGTACAAAAACTCACAAAAGAGTTTGAAATTTATAAAAAACTAAACGGTACGAATGAGGCAGCAGAACGTGCAGAAGTAACAGCAAGGGTGCAAAAAACAATAAAAGAAATGCTATCCTGTCATAAAGACAAAGATAACTATGCAGAAATAAAATCAGCTGCGGATAAAATCCAAAAAATACTTGACCCTGAATACAGTAAAAAGGGCAAGGCTCAGGAGATAATAACAATAGTCAAAAATCAGTTCGGCAAAAAATCACAGGAGTATTTGACCGCAACAAGCCAGCTTGAAAAATTCGGCAAAAATATCAATAAGGCAATAGAAACAGAAATGAATGCCTATGAAAAAATGGCAGAACTGCGGGTCGGCTCCGCTCCGACCGATATACTCGGAATACTTTTCCCTGTTGCACTGGGAATGGGACTTGTCATTAACGCAAAAACAAAAGATGAAAAAATGTCAAAAACACTCACCCAGGGTATTCCGATACTAGGTGGTATTGCTACTGCATACTACGGTACAACCAGAATGTTTACAGGGCCCAAAAATATGGCAATGGGTCTTGCTACAGCTTATATATTAAATGTTATAGGTACTCAGGTGGATAATTTTTATAAATCATACAGAGAAAAACAGTCTCTGTTTAAATCAACCCTGGAATCGCTAAGGGCATATCAGGAGAAAGATAAAAAATCCGCAGCTGCGCAAAATCAGCAGATTTCCTGAAATGTTCCCGGCTGCTGTACAAAAATTTATCAAAATTGTATTTAAAGTTCTAAAAAAAGAGAGCAATTGTTGCTCTCTTTTTTTATCTGTTATATAAGATTGGCTTATTCTTCAGAAGAAGTTTCTGCTGTTTCTTCGATGATTTCTTCTTTAATTACTTCTGAAGCTGTGACATTGACAGGAAGTTCTGTTTTTACTTTTGAAGTCAGCTTGATAAGCATAGTATAGCTGCCGAGTTTGTTAATAGCGGCATCCAGTGAAATATTTTTTCTGTCAATTTCAACACCGAGTTTTGCGTGAAGTTCTTCAGCGAGTTTCTTGGTCGTAATGGTGCCGAAGAGCTTTCCGCTTTCGCCTGCTTTTGCGCTGAGTTCGATTTTTCCGAGTTCTTCAATTCTTTTAGCAAGTTCAAGAGCTTCCTGATGAAGTTTTTCCTGTTTAGCTTTGATTCTTTGAATATTTTGTTCTCTGTTTTGTAATGCTCCTTTTGTTGCTATTTCCGCAAAGTTCTGCGGGATTAAATAGTTTCTTGCATAACCGTCTTTTACATTTACTACATCGCCTGCTTCACCGAGGTTTTGTACATCTTTTCTTAAAATTACCTGCATATTTTTCTCCTTGATTAATTATCTTTTACTTTATCGTAATAAAAACAAAAAAAAATGTCACCTGTTTTCATTGATTAATGTATAATTTTGTAATGAAGCAAATAGAATTACTTGCTCCGGCAAAGAATAAAGAATGTGCAATTGCTGCTGTAGATGCAGGTGCGGATGCTGTATATGTAGGTGCGGCTGCTTTTGGCGCAAGAAAAAAAGCCGGCAACTCTCTGTCTGATTTAAAAGAAATAACAGATTATGCTCACAGGTTTCTTGTAAAGGTTTATGTTACGGTAAACACGCTCATATATGACAGTGAAATTTCTGCAGCAGAAAAACTTATATGGGATTTGTATGATATAGGTACAGACGCAATAATTTTTCAGGACTTTTCTATACTGAACATGAAGCTGCCGCCTGTTGCGCTTCATGCCAGCACGCAGTGTAACAATGATACGCCTGAAAAAATAAAATTTTTAAAAGACTGCAATGTTCAGCGTGTTGTATTGCCCAGAGAATTTTCAATTGAAGAAATAAAAAATATTACAGAAAATATTGATATTGAAACAGAGGTTTTTGTACACGGCGCACTATGTGTGTGTTACAGCGGACAGTGCTATTTTAGCAATTACATAGGAGGAAGGAGTGCAAATAGAGGTGATTGCGCACAGCCGTGCAGAAAAAAATATTCACTTGAGGATGAGTCGGGCAGAGAAATTCTGAAACCGCAGTATTTATTATCAATGAAGGACAACAATCTCTCCTGCCACCTGAAAGAACTGATTGATGCCGGTGTTACCTCTTTAAAAATCGAGGGCCGATTAAAAGACGCTGATTATGTAAAAAATGTCGTTTCTTTTTACAGACGGGAGCTTGATAAAATATCGGAACGGACTTCAACAGGCATTACAAAAACAGACCTTTCTCCGGATATAAACAAAACTTTTAACAGGGGATATACAAATTTTTATTTTGACGGGAAAAGAAAAATATTTATAAATCCGATGACTCCTAAATTTACCGGCGAATATGCAGGTAAAATAATTTCAGCAAAAAAAAATAAGGTCAAAATAGAAAGTTCGTTGCAGTTCAGCGCCGGTGATAAAATTACTTATTTTAACCGTAATAACGAACTCACCGGTACAACTGTAATGTTTGCGGATAAAAACATTCTTACGCTAAGAGATGCAAAGGATTTGCAAACAGGTGTAAAAATATACAGAAATTTTGACGCAGAGTTTAATAAAAAACTGGAAAAATCCGAATTTATAAGGAAAATCCCTTTGGATATTGAAATAACCGGCAAAAATATAAAATTTACCACTTACAATAATATTTCTGCCGAATATAAATTTACAAGCGGGCAAAAGGCGAAAAACAGAGAAAAAGCTGTTCAAACATTTGAAAAACAGATTTCAAAACTGGGAGACAGCGAATTTTTTGCTAAAAGTATCAAAATAAACAGTGATTTTGATCTGTTTTTGCCTGTTTCCGAAATTAATGAAATAAGAAGAACGCTTGTTACAAATTTGCAGCAGGCTTGTGCGGAAAATTATGCATTCCAGAGACGAAATACAATATTTACAATACCTGAATATCCGTACAAAGAGCTGGATTATACCTTTAATGTGTCAAACAAATCAGCTTTTGACTTTTTTGAGAAAGCAGGTTGTAAAGTTAATGAATACGCACCTGAATGTACCGGAAAAGGACATCTGGTTTTAATGAAAACAAAACATTGTTTAAGAGATTTTGCAGGCATGTGTCTGAAAAAACATCCGGATAAAAAACAGCTTTATCTTGTTGATGAATTTGGCGCAAAATATAAACTGATGTTTGATTGCAAAAGTTGTGTTATGAAAATTGTTTCGTGACAAATTACATTAGATTCTTTGCCATAAAAAGAAAAACGCCCGTAGTAATACCTGCGGGCTTATAGTTCGGTTAAGTTTAATAGGTTATATGTTATTTTAAAATTTCAAAAATTTCTTTATAATCCTTATTCTTAATCAAATCAACAACACCCGCAGCCCCTTTCTGCCGGATAATATTGTTAAAATCAGATACAAACCGGCTGTATAGTGAGGGATTGTTGACTTTCAATGTGTTTAGCGCATCTGTATTGAATTTTACATTGCCGAAGACATTTCTGTTTGTTTTAATCATATCTGCAATTTCTGCAGGCATTTCATATATTTTTCCAGAAGAAGGCAGATTCATAGACGCTGCCTGTTTGTCCAGTGCTGTTTGCATTTTTGATGTATACTGCGGCAGCGCAGCGACTGGCTGTTTTGGCTCAGGAAGAGCCTTTCTGTATACCGGTGTGTTATCAATATACGGATGCAAATATCGTTCCGGAATTACACCTTCTTTTACAAACGATGACGGATTATTTCCTGTTATAACTTTGTCTATTGACGGGAGGTTTGCCCTGTTATACGGCGTTGTATAAACCTGTCCCGAAGAGGGCAGATTCATGGCCGCAGTCTGCTTGTCGAGCGCATTTTGAACTTTTGATGTGTATTGGGGCAGAGCCGGTCTTATATACGGTGTTGTATAAACCTGTCCCGAAGAGGGCAGATTCATAGCTGCAGCCTGCTTATTTAGAGCTGCCTGCATTTTCGATGTATATTGCGGGAGTGCATACTGTGGAGCTGCGGTGTTGGGTGATACCGGGGCAGCTCCGCTTATCGGTGTGCTGCCTGCTGCGCCCGTAGGATTTGCGCTAAATCCGGAATTGCCGGTTGATGAAGCACTGCCGGTCGGATTAGGTGTTGCTCCTCTTGTTGCTGCACCGGAGGTTCCTGGATTATTAAATCCCTTATTTACCCAATTTTTAAACCTGTTGCTGTATGCTGCTGCATTTTTTGACGCATAAGGCGGAGGATTTAGTACAATAGTCTGTGCTGTTGGCGGTGTAGCCGCCTGTCTTACTGCTGCTGCCGGAGCTTTGCCTTTTCTCAATGCTGCAATCAGCGCAAGAGCACTTAAACCTGTTGCGGCAGCACCGAGTATTGTTCCGGTGTTATCAGTTTTTATATGTGCCGGTATCGGTCTGGCGTAATAATCATTATGCGGTTCAACGTGTTTTAATAAAGATTCTTTTGTCATTTGTGACGCAAGGGGATCATAAAAACCTGTGTAATAATTATTTATATTATTTATGTTTGAAGCAGCGTCTCCTGCACCTGCTGAAGGATTATTAGGGTTTATGTAAGAATAATTTGACTGAACTCTGCCCATCGGTGAGTACAGACTGTAAAAACTTGTCCCGAAATTGTCATAACCCATTGCCATAACATTAACTCCAAACTAACATTAACTACCTTATTTTTATAAAAACATTTGTGATGCAAAAATTGCGCAGTTTGCAGGATATGTTAAAAAATATTAAGTGTAAAAATTTATAGAAGCTAACGCTAATCAGTGCTTGGGACATATTTAAACAAATAATACACTTAATTTACAATTCGATACTATATTTTTAAATGTCAGCAGGTAAAATTAAAAAAGGTATACTTTGTATATAAACATTAGAGGAGAAATTACATGCTAGAATTTGACTGCAGGAATGTAACAACAGAGGTTATTGGCGAAGAAAACGGTCTCCATCTGGAAGAAGAATTTCAAAAGTACAATGACACGGTTGCGAAAATCATTGCAGATTTAAATTCAAGAAAAGACAAACCCGGACAATGGCTCCAGTGGATGAATCTCGGATACAATGAAGAGACGGTGTGGCTGGTAAAAGAGTATGCGGCTATGGTTCAGGGGCGTTTTGATAATGTGCTTGTGCTCGGGATTGGCGGTTCTGCACTCGGCGCAATGGCTGTCTGTGAGGCGTTGTTAAAACCTTACTGGAATATATTGCCGCCGGAGCAGAGAAATAATTTTCCCCGTATATTTTTTATGGACAATATTGATCCGGATCAGATTAACGCTCTTCTTGATATTCTTGATTTAAAGAAAACGCTGGTGAATGTGATTACAAAATCGGGTTCTACTGCTGAAACAATGTCTCAATTTATGATTATACAAAACAGATTGCAGTCTGAACTGGGAGAAGAATACCGGAAGAATATTGTTGCAACAACAGATAAAAATACGGGCATTTTAAGACAAATATCTAATGAAGAAGGGTACAAAACATTTGTTATACCGGATGATGTAGGCGGAAGATTTTCTGTGTTTTCTGCTGTCGGGCTTTTGCCGTTTGCTCTTGTAGGTATTGAGATTGAAGATATAATGCAGGGGATAAAGGATATCGATTTAGCACTTAAAAATACGGATATACATCATAATATTGCAGCGCAAAATGCACTGATACACTATCTTCTGGATACCCGAAAACATAAAAATCTTTCTGTTATGATGCCTTATTCCGGCAGACTCAAGTATGTCTCAGACTGGTATGTGCAGCTCTGGGCAGAGAGTCTGGGAAAAAATAAAGACAATGACGGAAATCCCGTTAACATAGGCCCCACTCCTCTAAAAGCACTGGGTGCAACAGATCAGCATTCGCAAATACAGCTTTATAATGAAGGTCCGAATGATAAAATTATAAATTTCATCAGGGTAAAAGAATTTGAGACAAAGCTTGAAATACCTAAAATTTTTGAATTTACCGGAATAGGCTATCTGGGCGGTAAAACGATTAATGAGCTGATTAATGCCGAGGCTGATGCCACAAAAGTTGCGCTTATAGATTATCAAAGACCGAATGTTACAATAACTTTACCTGAAATAAACGGATATTATATGGGGCAGCTTCTTTATATGCTTGAAGTCCAGACTGCTATTGCCGGCGAATTATATAATATAAATACCTTTAACCAGCCCGGTGTGGAACAGGCAAAAAATTATACATACGCACTGATGGGCAGAGCAGGATATGAAGAATCAGCAGCAGTATTAAAGGAAAAAATGACTGTCGGATAAAAAACAATATGATAAAGGTGTAACATTAATTTACATAATACTACATTTAAGTATATGTTTGATAGAATAGAAGTTGGAGAATTTTATTAGAGAGCAATCTTTTGATGACAGATGTAAATTACTTTGAAATTATAAAAAATAAACTTGATGCGCTGGTCGACAAAATTATCCAGAAGGAAAATTCTGACGAGAGTTTTCGTATTACGTACGCACAGATACTCGAAAAAATTAACACTAAAATGGATGTCTTTTCGAGTAAAAGTGTTGATGAAGCACTTGAAAATCTGAATTATGAAGTTAAAAATCTGATTAACGAAAAAAATGATGTTATAAATGCAAAATTTGAAGCCGTAAAAGGTGAATTTGAAAATCTTAACAATATTCTGGAGGAAACAGTAAAATCAGAAGAAATTATCGAAGTCTTTCAGAGTATACACAAACAGCTTCAGGCTTTTTCTGATGAGCAGGAGCGGCAAAATTCCGCACTTGCTGCAATGTTTTCCCATGTTGAGAACATTGGCACAGTTGAACAAACCAATGCTATTCTTGACAGAAAATTTGATGTTATAAAATCACAAAACAGTGAACTTTCTGAGATAATTGCTGAACAAACCGCATTTTCTGCAGAAAAAAACAGAGAGTTGCTCTCAAAATTATCAGAGATGCAGAAATTGTCTGTTGATTGTGACACCAGATATACAGAACTTTTTACCGGACTTACAAACAGTCTTTCCAATCTGGGCGAAATTACGCAAACCCTTATAAATAAAGATGATTATGCTGATATAAGAGAAAAAATTGAAGATATTTCTGTCGAACTGTCAAACACATCTGAAGTTGTGAATTGTTTCGGAAACAACCTTACTTCTCTTATTGAATCAATAGATACACAGTTTAATGTTGAAAAATTTGATAACATTGCGCAGAACATTTCCCAGATACTGTTGAATATTACATTTCTTTCGGAGGCTATAAAGGCACTTGAGCCGGAACTTCTTACAGAACGAATAAATGACAAAACAAAAATTGAACTGGGTAAAACACGGGACGATATAGTCAAAATTCTGGAAGAAAAAATTGCACAAAGACTTAGCATTGATGAACTTAAAGAAATAAAGAGCTATAGTGAAAAACTTTTTTACCAGGGTACAGAGGTTCTGAAAGAAGAAATCTGGAATATAAAAGACCGTGTTGTAACAAAAGAAATATTTGATAGTAAGCTCAATGAAACAAAAGACGAAATTATTGATGCATTGTCAGAAGAGAGTGTCGCCTCAGCCGGTGAGCGCAGCAGAATATTTGAAAACCTGGCAAATATAAAAGACGAAATCACGGATTTCATTTCGGCAGAGAGTGTTGCCTCCGCAAATGAAAGAACAAAAATCTCTGAAAAAATATTTGAAAACATTTCGGAGATAAAATCAGAAATCACGGATTTCATCTCGGCAGAGAGTGTTGCCTCCGCAAATGAAAGAACAAAAATCTCTGAAAAAATATTTGAAAACATTTCGGAGATAAAATCAGAAATCACGGATTTTATCTCGGCAGAGAGTGTTGCTTCTGCTGATGAAAGAACAAAAATTTCAGAAAAAATTCTTGAAAAATTATCAGTATTTAAAGATGAAATTACGGATATTATATCAGAGGAGAGTGTTGCTTCTGCCCGTGAAAGAAACAAAATTTCTGAAAATATAACAACAACAAAGTCGGAAATTATAGATGCAATTACCAAACAAAATATTACAATATCAGCAGAGTCCGAAAAAACTGCACAAAACATTAACGACTCAAAAAATGAAATAATAAATACATTTTACGAGCAAAATGAATCGACTACTGCTTCCAGAAAACAGATTGCACAGGCTATACTGCAAAATATATCAGAAAGTAATAATGAAATAATAAATGCTTTAACCAGAGAAAACAATGCTGCTTCAACCGAACGCCGTGAAATTTCTGAAAATTTGCAAAAAATTAAGAGCGATATAATTGACTTAATTTCTGATGAAAATAATGCTGCTCTTGAAAAAACAAAGCTTAATACTAATGATATAAACACAACGCTTTCTGACTTGAAAGAGGAAATTGCTGATTTCATTTCGGCAGAAAGTGTTGCTGCATCGAATCAGCTTAGTGATATTCAGAACTCGATAATTAAAATAGATGAAACAGCGCAGAATAATGTCACTGCAATAAAATTAGCATTATCAGAGGACAATGCGGCAATTGCCCAGAATTTGAAAATGCTGGAGGAAAAAATTGCCCAGAGCAAAAATGAACTTTCTGATATTTTCTTTTCCGACGGAGTAAGATTAAATACCCAGATACAGGCAATTTCAGAAACTATACAAAATCTGAAAGCTGATATTGCTAAAGCTAAAGAACAACAAACAGAAAACCCTTCACAAAATTCCGATAATATTGAATCTGCAATAAACGCCAGTCTGGAAGCAATTCAAAAGAAATTTGTATCCCAGATAATCCAGATTGCTGACAATATCTCCTTTGCTCAGGAGGCAGAAGACATTCATGCGCATATTGATGATCAATTTGATGAATTTAAACAAAAAATATCTCAGGATATTTCTGACATAAAAGAAGAGTTGTTGAGTGCAAACGCATCTCAGGATACAAACGGACGAATTGTTGAACTGCTGGAGACTATAAATTACAGCTTGAATCAGCCTCAGGAAGATGAAACGCTTTCTAATCTTGTGAAGGAAATCAGACTTCTGACAACAGGTGTTGCCGGTGATGAAAACAGTAGTTATACATATACCTTGCCGGATGTTGAGTCGGATTTGTCTAAAATCAGACTGGATTTAAGTAATATAAGTAAAACTCTTGCCGGCTCCGAGCTTTCAGAGGACGAGGATATATACTCAAATCTTAGTGCTTTGAAAAAGTCTGTTGAAAAACTTGAGAACAGTCCTGTAAATACAGAAATCACAGAGGTTAAAAACCTTTTCGATTCACTGAATGACGACATTTCGAGTATAAGCAAAAGAACTAATAAGCTCATTATTTCATCAGATGAGGTCAACAAAACTCTGCAGAACCACATAAATGAATTTACGCAGATAGTTGCTAATTTTGAAAGAAACACGAAAAAATTTCAGGAATCAAATTATGTAATTAATCTGTCTAATAAACTGGATTATTTGATAAAACTATGCGGTTCTATATTAAGCACTGACAAGGTTTTGAATGAAGCATTTATGTATATGGCCGAGTGGGTCGACTCAACGTCTGACACTTTTAATCAAATGAAAACAGATTTGAGTGTCATAAATGACACTATTGTAAAATCGGAAGCTTCTGAAGATATCATGGCGAACATAGACAGACTGGCTGCAAAATTTGAAAAACATCAGAAAAATATTCTTGCAATGGAAGATAAACTTGATGAAGTGTCAGCGAAACGTGTTGAAAACCCTGAAACAAAAGCGATGATTGAGTTTATAGCTTCGCAAATCAACTCTGTTAATGAAAAACTGGATGAAAATGATAAAATTACCCAGAAACTGGAAAGTCTTGAAAAACAGATAAAAAAAATAGAAAAGAACGTAAATATGCTTGCTGCCTACGTTGAAGAGGACGAAGCCTAGTTGTTGCTCAAAACGAGTTTAAGTGTTGACAGATTTTTGTAACCAAAAACTCTGTGTTGTATGTTTTGTTTTTCATTTATATTAAAAATTCTGACTATACGTTCGATTTCTTCACGATTTTTTCTTGATGATATATCGTAAACATTTTTAATCGGATCAGATACAACACCCATTATGGTATTCAATTCTTGTTCTTTCATATCGCATTCCTCTATAATACTTATATTTCTATAAAGTAAATTTGCATTCCGGAATTGCTAAAACTTAAACATAATGTGAAGTTTTGTTAAGTAATTGACTTGAAAAAACGACCGGAATACATATAAATCAAATAGTTGAGCACAAATATAAATTATCATATATAATAAAAGATATACGGCTCACAAAAGGAGAAATTCATTGCTACCGATTATTACAGAAGAACAGGCTAGTCTGGCATTTGCTGAAATTTTTCAGGATGTACATGCCTGGCGTAAAAAAATGATACATTATATAAAAGAAGAAAATCCTGAAATTAATTCAGCTATAATCGAAGCAGCAAACAATACGGATTTGGATCCGAAAGCTGTTGCTCTTGGTGCTTACATGACTTATCGTTTAATTGAAATGGCGGCAAAAGAAGAAACCGACATAGACTATACTGAATAGCTATTGTGAAATTTTAATTTTGTAATTCTGCACAGCTTTGCCTGTCATTAATTTTTGTTGATTTTCAAGTGTGTTTTTTATAGCAAATATCCAACCGGTTTGCGGATTTACAAAAAGATAAAATGCCGCCTGACTTTCCAGCAGTCTTTGTGCACTGTCTATCAATAGTTCTCCTTTGTCTGATAGCTCAAAAACAGTAAACGACAACGGTCTGGACGCTGAACTTTCCACGTATGCATCAAATTTTGTGTTATTCAATCCTGTTGTATCTTTTATGATGTCCTGATTTTTATATGTCCGGCACCACTGATACAGTTTGGTAATTATAGTTTCAATTGTTCCGTTTGGTCTCATTTATCATTCCTACAAATACGTCTACCAGTTCTTTTTTCCATTTTTTGCCGGACTCTTTTGTTATATTTTCAATGGCATCGTCTTCGCTTAGAGCAGCTCTGTAGGTTCTTTCGTGCGTCATTGCGCAATACGCATCGACGAGCAGTATTATTTGCGACAAAAGCGGAATTTCTTCCCCGCTGATTTTTTTCGGATAACCGCTTCCGTCCCAGTTTTCATGGTGATTTTCTACTATAGGTATTATGTCTGTAACAGAAGATATCGGCTGTAATATTTCTTTTGCCGCAAGAAGCGGGTGCTGGTGTATTTTAGATTTGTCCTCATCAGAAAGCGGTGTTGTTTTTGTCATTATATCTTCAGGTATCAAAGCATTACCGATATCATACAAAAGAACTGACAGTTTAAGTTTGTCTATGTCGTCTTTTGAAAGTGCCAGTTTTTGTGCTAGTTTTGTTGCTAAGTCTATTTTTTGTCTGGTCAATCCTGCGGCTGCATTTGGATTGTATAGAGCGGAAATCATGTCGACAACGGAATATAGTGCATCTTTTGACATAGATTCTTTTGTTGCTTTGATTTTTTCATTTATGTCGCCTATCAGATTGTCCGGCACCGGGATTCGTTTTTTGTTAACAATATCTGCAAATGCACCTATTGCAATTTCCTGCCAGCCGTGATCATCCTCTGTCGAGACAACTGTGACTCTGTTTCTGCCGTTTATTTTTGACTTGTACATTGCCTGGTCTGTGAGTTCTAACAGCTCTTCAAGGTTTTTTGCGTGCTGCGGATATGTTCCAACGCCTATGCTTGCTGTGATATGCCCGACTGTTTCAACGGGTTTTGCTTCAATAGATGCTCGAATTCTTTCCGCTGCGACAACAGCACCCGCTGAATCAATACCCGGCAGCAATATACAGAATTCTTCTCCGCCTAATCTTGCCGGAATATCTATAGAACGGGCATTTTTTTTCATTATATCAGCAACCGTGCTTATTGCTAGGTCGCCAAAGGAATGTCCGTACATATCGTTTATTTTTTTTAAAAAATCTAAATCCAGACTTATCACGGAAAAAGACTGTTTTAACCTTTGGGCTCTCTCCATTTCTTTGTTTATTGCATCATTGAAATACCGTCTGTTGTACAGGCCTGTGAGTCCGTCTGTCACGGCTTCTTTTCTGATTGTTTCAAAAAGGTTTGCTATGGTTATTGCCATTTCTACCTGATTGGCAAAAAGGCTCAGAAAATTTACCTCTTTGTCTGAAATATCTTCTCTGGGTGAAAATACAAGCATGACCCCGAATACTTTCTGGCTTGTTATCAGAGGAATTATTATAAGATTTTTGCTTATACCGAGCCTGTTTATTCCTGCAAGCTGGTCAGGCGCAAGGTCGTTTAAAAGGCTGTTAATGACCCCCAGATAATCTTTTGTACAGATAATTTTCTTTTCTGTAATAGCTCTGACCAGAGGAGATGAAATATCGTAGGGCAGTTTGTACTCTGAAAGAGGTCTGTGCAGAAATTTGTTCAACAGTCTGTATATCTGGCTGTCTGAATAGGCTCTTATTTGAAAATATTTGAGATTGTCTATCTCATGGAGCTGCAATATAGTACTGTTGATATATCCCATCTCTCCATGCAGTGAGTTTACCAGTGTCTCTAGCACATTTGCAAGCGGTTCTGATGAATTCATCAAATCCCACACGTGCTTCAGCGTCAAAAATGCTTTGTTAGCTTGATCCAGCTCCTGTGTCCGTTCAAGTATTTCTTGCTCCAGTGCAAGATTACGTTCGTATATTTCCAGAAACTCTTTTTTGTTGCTGGAAATACTGTACTCTATTTCATTTATCTGGCGTGCATATTCTTTGAGCTTTTTAAATATATCCATTGGAACTACAATAACTGTCTGAATAATATTTCTGATATTATACACCTTTTTTAATCATAATGTAAGATATTTTTAAGAATATTGACGATTTTTTCGGGAGAGACTGCGGTGCAGCAGATATTTTTTTCTTTTTTCCGCCTGCATTTCCTTTTCATGCAGGGATAGCAGTCTATTTCCGGGTAAAAAGAGGCGCAATTCCTGCCGAAGGGTGCGTTTCTCAGTGCTGATGTTGCTGTAAATACTGTAATGACAAAAGGTTTTTCAACAGCCCAGGCTATATGCGCACTGCCTGAGTCCGGAGATATTACTACATCTGCACGTCTGAAAATCTCTGCAAGCTCTGTAAGATTTGTTTTTCCTGCAAGTATAATTTTATTCGGCAGTCCTTCCGAGATACGCTCAATTAGCTGTATATCCTGTTTTGTGCCGGTAAAAATAATGTTAGCTCTGTTTTTTAAAAATTCCAGCACCTGTATCCAGCACTTTTCATCCCAGTGTTTGTTCTTCCACGTTGTTGCGGGAGAAATGACGATTACCTTTTTATCAGGAGTAAGGCCGGTTAGTTTTTTGTCAACAGAGTCTATTGTTTCTTTGTCAGGCTGTGCAAGTTTAAATTCTATATTCTCCGGGTCAGCACCGAGATATTTTGCAAATTCCATGTTCCTTTTGACTACGTGATAGCCTGTGTCAAAAAGAGCATGGCTTTCTTTTATAAACTCATTAGAAAACAAATAAGAAAATTCCCGTCCGCCGGTCAGGGTGATTTTTCGCTTTATATTCAAAAACGGAAGAAATATTGCGCTTTTAAAAAGCTGCTGTGTGTCTATAACTATATCATAGTGTTCGTTATTTATTTCACGTATTATTTCAAAAAATTCTTTTATGTTTTTAAGCTTATTTTTGCTGTTTTTCCATTTTTTCTTAGGAATAACATAGCATTTGTCAACGCAGGGATGGTTTTGAATGAAGAGTGCAGCTTTATCTTCAACAATCCAGCCTGTTTTGCACCCGGGATATTTTTTTTTAAGCGCATTTAAAAGCGGCAGTGTATGTATTGTATCTCCTATTGCGCTAAGGCGTAAAATCAATATCTTTTTGAACATAGCTTAATTATACCATACCAAAAATCATACTATATATTTACTTTTCTTAATCTAAATTAGGCTTTTTGGTGGAATGAATTTTGAGTTATATTTATTATCATAAAAATGTTGTTAATCGTCGTTTAAAAAATCAAAAAAGGAATGACCCGTAATGACCAATGATAAGGCTTCAAGACTAAGACAGACAATTTTAATGTGCAACACGGAGCTTACGAGACTTAAACCAAAACTTGAAGATTCTGAAGAACTGAATACAAAGTATAACAAAATTCTTGTAAAAAAAGCTATTTGCCGCCAGAAACTCAAGGCAATGAATAAACCTTTGATTTCAAAAATTTTCGGTCTGTTTAAAAACAGGAATGAAAAGCTGATTTGTGATTATTTTAAATAGTTTGTAAAAATAGAATTATGCAGATGAATTCTCTGTAGTATGAAATTTTATGAGATGAAAAATTTTTTGCAGCAAAGAATGGATATTAGTGCTGCTATTTTTCAAAACTCAATAATTTAAAGCCTCTTTTTCTTGTTTCTTTTTTTACATCAGGCAGTTCATAACATTTTATGCATCTGGCCTCATAAGTCTCATCCCCGCCAATCATAATCAGCGGTGAACTTTTATCAGCCGGCATTCCGTTTATCAGCCGCTGTGTTCTGGTTGCCTTGTCTGAACCGCATTTCATACATACAGCTGACAATTTGTCGATTTTGTCTGCTATGCAGAGCAGCTCCGGCATATATCCGAAAGGTTCGCCTTTGAAATCCAGATCCAATCCTGACGCAATGACTCTTTTTCCGTCTTTTACCATTTCTAAAACGACCTCAATGATTTCACTGTCAAAAAATTGAATTTCATCTATTGCTATTACTTCATCTGCAGGTGTTACACGGGAAAGAATTTCTTTTGCATTTTTTACTGTAATAGCATCAAGCCAAAGACCGTTTCTTGATTCAATGTAATCTCCTTTTGTTCTTGTATCTATGTCCGGTGAAAACACTTTGACCTTTTTTTGTGCAATTATGCATCTTCGTACTCTTCTTAAGAGCTCTTCTGTTTTCCCGCAGCTCATAGGTCCGGTTATTACCTCAAAACTATGCCCCATTTTATTAATTCCTCTTTCCCGATATGTATGGTATATATTCATGAAACCAGTTTATTAAATTTTTGTCCAGTAATTTCTTTTGATAAAATTAAAAATAGAATTATTGGTATAAATTCAGAATTTTTTTAGTTTTTTTATCTTAATCATTCTTCAAAATTCATTTTGTTGACTTATAATCTATATATGAAAAACAAATTGGAAAAAGCTATACTCACACATAATCTTGATGAAGAAACAATCATTGAGCTGCTCTCAACCGGTATTTATGATGATTTGCTGTTTAAAGCTGCTGATTTCGTAAGAAAACAATACAAAGATGACATTGTTCATATAAGAGGGCTTATAGAGTTTTCGAATATATGTAAGCAGAACTGTAAATACTGCGGGATTAGAAGAGACTGTAAAAACATAGACAGATACAGGCTTGATAAAGAACAGATTCTGTCAGCGGCACATCAGGCTGTTTTAAAAGGCATAAAAACAGTAGTGCTTCAATCCGGCGAGGATGCATATTTTACTACGGATAAAATGGCAGAGATAATTTCTGCGTTAAAAAATCTCGATTTGGCTGTTACTCTCAGTATCGGAGAAAAAAGCACGGAGGAATACAGGGCTCTGAAAGAGGCAGGTGCTGACAGATATCTACTTCGTATAGAGACTACAGATAGAACACTGTACGAAAAAATGCATCCGAATATGAGTATTGATAACAGATTAAGATGTTTGAGAGATTTAAAAAAACTCGGCTATGAAACCGGAACCGGATGTCTGGTCGGATTGCCCGGACAAAGTCCGGAGTCTCTTGCCCGTGACATACTCTTTTTTAAGGAGCTTGACGCTGATATGGTCGGACTCGGGCCGTTTATACCTGCACCTGAAACACCTCTTGCAGGAGAAAAAGGCGGAAGCCTTGAGCTTGCTTTAAAAGTTATGGCCCTAACAAGACTTCTTCTGCCTGATATAAATATTCCGGCAACGACGGCCATGGAAGCACTTCACCCGCAGGGACGGACGCTTGCGCTCAACTGCGGAGCAAATGTCGTTATGCCTAATATTTCGGGTTGTAATTACAGTAATAAATATGCCCTCTATCCGGGCAAAAGCCGGTTAACCGTTTCACCTGTGCAAACAATTGATTATGCTGAAAAAATTATACAGAATGCCGGCAGGAAAACCGGTACAACAAAAGGATTTAGAAACGAATAATTGTTTTTGCGCTAATAAATCTGTTTTGGAAAAGAAGTTTTAATTGCCCGCTTTTTAAAGTCTCTATGGTTTGTCAGATATTAAAAAGATAAAAGCCGCACTTTTTAGAACGGCTTTTTGTATTAAATATGCAGAAAAATTAACTGTTTTTTATTCAAGACTGAGACTAATTCGTCTGTCTTCAGGCTGGAATTTTATGATAGTGGTATTTACTTTATCTCCGACATTTACAATAATGCCTTTGCTGCTCTGATATTCAGAGAGTTCATTCATAGGCAGAAGTGCTTCGACACCGGGGAATACCTCGACAAACGCTCCGAAATTTTTTATTCTGGTGACAAGTCCTTCTACTTTATCACCTTCTTTGAGTTTGTCTTTTGCTTCATTCCAGGGGTCAGCTTCAAGGTTTTTCAGGCTCAGGCTGACTCTCTGTTTTTCATTGTCAATACCGATTATTTCAACATTTATTGTGTCTGCAATTTTCAGTATATCAGACGGATGATCAACCCATCGCCACGACATCTGGGACAGCGGTAAAAGTCCGTCCATTCCGCCGATATCTATGAATGCACCGAAATCAGTAATACGTACAACTTCGCCTTTGACAACCTGACCTACTTCAAGTTTGCTGAACATGGCTTCTTTGTTTTCTTCTGCAGCATCGGAATAGACTTTTTTGTTTGAAAGAATAAAATTATTCTGATGTGAATCCAGTGTGAGAATTTTCATTTCTATAGTTTGACCGACTATGTTGTCAATATCTTTTGCCCGCAGGTGGCTTGAAGGAATAAATCCTCTGACACCTTTGACATCAACGAGCACTCCGCCACGGACAACTGCTGCAACAGTGCCTTCGACAGTTGCATCCTGCTCTTTGAGCTCTTCAAGTTCTTTCCAGGCGTATGCCAGTGCGACCTTTTTGTAGGACAATGTAAATCTTCCTTCATCGTCTTCTTCTTTTATAATAAGAAATTCATAGACCTCGCCCTTTTTCAGAACTTCTTCAACAGGCACACTTGCGTCAATTCTTGCCTCTCTAATCGGGCAGATTGCAGAAGTTTTTGCGCCTATGTCTACAATAACCCCGTCTGAATCATATCCGCATATCTGACCACGGACAAGATCGCCTTTTTGAAACTTGTAATCATACCTGGAAATGAGTTCGTCAAATTCTTCATCAGTTAAAAACTTTGCCATAAAGTTTCTCCATTAATCTTAACATGTTTTAAATTATAACAAATTTTTTAAAAAATTATGAAAAAATCACTATTTTATACTTTACATGTATTAATAATTCACGATTTCTAAAATTCCTTCCAGGCGGCTTTTTTCTGACCATAAATTTTAAGCTGCAGCTGTATTACAATGATAGCAATAAAATAAGGCATATAACAGCGGATGTGAAAAGATTTTTTTGTGAAAAAACACACTCTGTTGAGTGAATACATTTATACTCCGAACAGACTAGAAAATTGTAAAAAAAAGAATGCATGGACGTCAAAACATGAGATTGAATATGAAATTTTGTTGTGAAATAATGTCGCTATGAATGACAGGATTATTATAAAAGGTGTAAACC
Organism: Candidatus Gastranaerophilales bacterium; assembly: GCA_944323735.1. Lineage (GTDB taxonomy): Bacteria > Cyanobacteriota > Vampirovibrionia > Gastranaerophilales > Gastranaerophilaceae > CALUPY01. Next base: position 50,267 of record CALUTO010000001.1, on the reverse strand, counting down.
AGCATAATTTAAAAAATGTTGATTTAGAACTGCCGAAAAATGAACTCATAGTATTTACCGGTGTGTCCGGCTCAGGAAAAAGTTCTCTTGCTTTTGATACAATTTTTGCAGAAGGACAGCGCAGGTATGTGGAGAGTCTTTCTACTTATGCACGACAGTTTCTTGGTCAAATGGACAAGCCTGATGTTGAGAGTATTGAAGGGCTTTCTCCAGCTATCTCTATTGACCAAAAATCAACATCGAATAATCCCCGCTCAACAGTCGGTACTGTTACTGAAATTTATGACTATTTGAGACTTTTGTTTGCAAGAATAGGTGTGCCTCACTGTCCGCAGTGCGGAGATGAAATAAAACCCCAGAGTATTGATGAAATAGTAGACAGAATAATGTCTCTGCCCGAGGGAGTTAAAATTCAGATAATTGCACCGGTGGTTAGAGGTCAGAAGGGCGAATTCGCCTCTGTTCTTAATGAACTTAAGCAGGAGGGCTTTATCAGGGTAAGAGTAGACGGTAATATCTACAATCTCGATGAAGATGATATTGAACTAAAAAAAACACAGAAGCATACGATAGATGTTATTGTTGACCGGATTGTAGTTAAAGACTCCGTAAAATCGAGACTTGCAGATAGTGTTCAGACTGCTCTCCAGAAGGCAGGCGGACTTATGACCGTTGATGTGAACGGTGAAAAAGAGCTTATTTTTTCAGAAAAACTTGCGTGTGCAAAGTGCGGATTGAGCTTTGAAGAGCTTGCACCAAGAATTTTCAGCTTTAACAATCCCTACGGTGCATGCCCTGTATGCTCCGGTCTGGGAGCTGATTTTGTAATAGATCCTGCTCTGATAGTCCCCGACAGAAAAAAATCACTGAAACAGGGGGCGATTTATCCCTGGAGTAAAGCCACAACTTCATATTATACTGACCTTTTGACTTCTGTGTGTGCGCATTACGGTATTGATATGGATAAGCCGTTTGAAGAATTGACAGAAAAAGAGCAGAATATAATTCTTTACGGAAGCGGAAATGAGCTTTTAAAAATAAGGGTTCAGCGTTTCGGTACGCATTCTTATGAAACAAGAAAAACAAGATTTTGCGGGGTAATACCGTTCCTAGAAAAACGTTACAATGAAGCTTCCGGGGAATACTGGCGGGAAGAAATCCAGAAATACATGGTCACAACCCCGTGTAAAGGCTGTAATGGCGCAAGGTTAAAACCGTTTGCGCTCGCTGTAACAGTAAAAGGCAAAAATATTTATGAAGTCTGTAAAATGCCTGTTACTGAGAGTTTTCAATTCTTCTCGGATCTGTATCTGGAACTGAGCGAGTATGAAATGCAAATTGCTAAACAGGTGCTTGAAGAAATAAGAGCAAGGCTCAAATTTATGCTGGATGTGGGGCTGGGGTACCTTGATTTAGCGAGAATGGCGGGTACACTATCCGGCGGAGAAGCGCAGAGAATAAGACTTGCTACCCAGATAGGAAGCGGACTGTCCGGTGTTTTGTATGTGCTGGATGAGCCGTCAATCGGTTTGCACCAGAGGGATAATGACAGGCTTATAAAAACGCTGCTGCGGCTGAGAAATCTCGGAAATACTCTGATTGTGGTTGAACATGATGAGGATACTATGCGTAATGCCGATTACATAGTCGATATAGGGCCGAGAGCAGGTGTGCACGGCGGAAAAATTGTTGCACGGGGTACAATGGAGGATATTATAAACTCCAGAGAGTCAATTACGGGAAAATATCTAAGCGGCGAGAGAAAAATTCCTGTACCCGCTGTTAGAAGAAAAGGAAACGGCGAATTTCTAAAGGTTAAAAATGCTTATCTTAATAACCTGAAAAATATCTCGGTAAATATTCCTCTCGGGAAAATTGTCGCAATAACAGGTGTTTCTGGCTCAGGAAAGTCTACGCTTATGATGGATTTGATACAGGAGTATGCGATACACAAACTCCGTGGCAACAAACCCAAACCGCAGGGTGTGGAGGAAATATCAGGTTTTGAACATATTGATAAGATAATAGACATTGACCAGTCGCCGATAGGCAGAACCCCTCGTTCAAACCCTGCTACTTACACCGATGTTTTTACACATATCAGAGAGCTGTATGCACAGACAAACGAGTCAAAAATGCGTGGATACAAAGCAGGACGTTTCAGCTTCAATGTAAAAGGCGGCCGCTGTGAAGCCTGCAAAGGTGATGGTGTTATAAAAATAGAGATGAATTTTCTCTCGGATGTCTATGTGAAATGTGATGTTTGTAAGGGCAAAAGATATAATAGAGAGACGCTTGAAGTGAAATACAAAGGTGCTACAATATCTGATGTGTTAAATATGACCGTTGCTGAAGCGTATGTGTTTTTTGAAAATATTCCTAAAATTAAAGACAGATTGAAAACACTATATGATGTCGGACTCGGTTATATAAAACTCGGTCAGAGTGCCACGACTTTATCCGGCGGTGAGGCGCAGCGTATAAAGCTCGCTTCGGAACTCAATAAAAAAGCAACCGGAAAAACGCTTTATCTTCTGGATGAACCTTCTGTCGGGCTCCACTGGTATGATTTAGACAAGCTTATAAAAATAATTAACAAACTGGCAGACAATGGTAACACTATTCTTATCATTGAGCACAATCTTGATTTGATTAAAATAGCGGATCATATAATTGATCTCGGGCCCGAAGGCGGGGATGAGGGCGGAAGGATTGTTTTTGAAGGCACGCCCGAAGAAATAGTAAACTGTGAAAAGTCTTACACAGGACAGTATTTGAAGCCATTTCTTGAAAAAAACAATTAGCCACGGCAATTTTTTATATTGACATGTTTTGTTAAAGCAAAAAAGGTTTTAAAATGAAGATAAATTTTTGTTTAAACAGGCTTGTAAGGCAAATAAAATCTCCAGACCCGCATTGCAGTAAGGATGTTGACAGTTTGTTCTGCAAAAAAATGTGGCAGGATGAGTTTCCGGACGGAAAAATTAAAACTTTTCCGTATTCAAAAGTTACTTATCACGGACGTTTTAACACTTTTAACCACCTGCTGATAAAAGGAGGATGTCCGTCTGATTTTACAAGCCCGCACCCGCTGCTTTTTAATAAAACAGTCAGAGAGATTATTACAGAAAGCGACATTGAGTTTAAACGATTGAAGCCCACTTCTCAAAGGCTTACAGTATATCGGTGTATAGGTGAAAAACCGGACTTTTTTGCCGAATATAAAATTTATTTGAAAAAATATAATACAAAGCCCGGTGATGTGATTTACATGCCGGAATACGCTTATGCTGCGTCGGATATTGATTATGCAAAGTGTTTTCTGTCATATAAAAACGGGATTATATATGAAATAGACGTGCCGGAAGGCTCAAGGGTTTCTTTAACAGGAAAAATCACAGACGGAAAAATGAGCCACGGGCATGAGTGCGTTTTTCCAAGGTTCTCAAGATTTTTGTGCACTGGTAAAAGTAAAGACGAAAAGGGGCATGTTTATTTAAAACTAAAGTATATTAAGCCGGAAGAAATATTTTAATAAAAAAACACAGCCTGCTTAAAGGCTGTGTCTTTGAGATTTTGGTTTTATTAAATGATAAATTTTCCGTCTTTGTATATCAGTTTATCGTCTGCATAAATTTCTGAACCGTTTTTCATGTTTTTGATTAAATCCCAGTGCAGACCGGATTTGTTTTTTCCTCCTGTTTCCGGATATGAAGCACCTGCAGCCATATGTATAGCTCCGCCGATTTTTTCGTCAAAGAGAATATTGCCTGTGACATCCTGTATCATATCGTTGGTACCGATTGCTATTTCACCGATAAACCTTGCGCCTTCGTCCATATCGAGCATATTATTAAGAAAATCTTCACCCTTTTCTGCGTGAGCTTCGATGATTTTTCCGTTTTCTATTTTCAGTCTGACTTTTTGTGCTTCATTGCCTCTGTAAATCTGTGGAAAATCAAAATAGATTACACCGTTTGCACTGTCCTCAACGGGAGAAGTGTAGATTTCTCCGTCAGGGAAATTGCACTGACCTGAACAGTTTTTCCAGATACGTCCGGCTGTAGAAAATGTTATATCTGTTTCTTCGCCTCTTATGTGCAGTTTCGATGTTCCTGTCAGGTATTTGGCAAGGTATTCCTGCTTTTCGTCTATTTCTTTCCATTTTGCAATCGGGTCGTCGAGGTGCAGATAGCAGGCTTTTATTAAAAATTCTGTATATTCGTCAAGAGACATATTCGCCTCCTGAGCAAGTGCATTAGTCGGAAAATCAGCGATAACCCAGTCCAATTCGCCTTTTGCTGCTCTGTCCAGCATCAAATCCGACAGATGTCGTGTGGCACTCGAGCGTTTTGCCATTTTTTTTGAGTCTGCTTTCGCCATTGCTTTTACATTCAGCGGTGCTCCTATAGAGATAAATTTGTCTGCCTTTTCGTATTCTGCCTTAACCATAGGGTCTATGTATTCCAGCTGTTCATCATTTGCATATTTTATAAAAGTCTCCTGTATGCCTGGCATTCCGCATCTCACAACAGGATGACCTCCTTTTTTCAGCACCTGTTTGTAAATCTCTTTTACAAGCGGTTGTGCTTCAAAACTGCTGGTACTGATTATAGTCAGGTCGCCTTTTTCAACCTTAACTGAATAATCAACAAGAACTTTTGCGTATTTTTCCCATAGTGTATTCATTTTTGTTCTCCAATTTTAATTGCTATCCGGGTTTATTATAGTACTGTTCTGCTTTTTTCGCTACAGGTATATTAGTCATAGTCTGGTGCAAATTGCCTGAATCTTTTTATATCTGTTAGTAAAAGTCGTTTTCCTTTTGTAATGAGGCTTTTTGTGATTATGTGTTTATATTATTAAGAAATGTAACAATAATTTGAAATATTGAAATCGTCTTTAATATATATTTTTTATATATATGTAAGTAAAGTAAATAAATCAGGTATCAAAAAACTTAGAAAGGCATTCAACAATGTTAAACGTTGGAAATTTACCGTATTTGAATTTGTCAGCTGCACAGTTAACTAATCCGAATTACAATTCTGACGGTTATCAGGAGGATGTGGACGTATTTAACACATCTGTAATGGACGGATATGATAAAGACGGATTCTATTACACAGGGTCAGAGGCAGACTATGCATCGGAAGAAGTTGCCCCGAACGGCAATTTCTTTGCAAGCGGAAACTTTGAGTTTGTATCTGTAAACGGCAATCCTTTCGGTGAAGCTGTAGAAGATACGGGCAACAACCCGTTTGCACAGTAGAACTGTAACAAAAGTATCGTTTACTGTATTTTGTAACTTAATAAGGCAAAGTACAAGGCGATACTTTTTATTTTGTTTTTAAATCGCTGCAGCATTGTTTTTATACACTGAAAAAGTATTAGTTTTCCATATCTTCAATATATGCTTTCAACTCCATGCATCTGTCCAGAAGTCTTATGCTTAGCTGGTTTGCATAATATTCAACCTGCCGTTTGTCTTTCACTGTCGTTCTTTTGAAAAATGAAGTTTTTATGTTGTTAAAAAAGTAGTTTTTAAACTTTACAATGTCATCGTAAATCGCAATATCAATGTATCTTTTTGCTTCGCACAGATATACAAACATTTCGCATATTCTGGATTTTGCTTTGTCTATATGTCCGAGCGTAATATTATTTCTGGCACGGATAATTTTGTCCAGAAGTACTTCATAATGGGGGAGCAGCTTTTTGCGTTTTTCAACAAGTGTGTTTTTAAAGTAATCTGATGTTGCATTATATCCGAGTTCGATTAGTTTTATTCGTTCTTCGTATGGAAGCGTGAACTGAACCGGAAGAACTTTGTCTGTGTCTATTTTTATGTAGTCGAATTTGTCTTTCGGCTGATATGTTGATGAGATGTAATCAGTCGCAAAGTTTGAAAGAACGGCAAAAACAGCGTTCAGGTATTCAATGGAGTTTTTTACATTGTCCCAGTTTTTACTGCCTTCCAGTCTGAACTCGAGCACTCTGTATTCGTCAGGGCACAACGGACTGTCAACTCTCCACATCGGCCAGCTTTTCATCATATCTCCGTCTATTAACAATTTTCCGTCGTATTCAAACGGTTCAAATAGTCCGGGCAATGCTGTAGATATTCTGACCGCCTGTGCAATTTCAAAATCAGGAGTGGAATATTTTGAAAAGACAAAAGGAGTGCAGCCGTTCATGTTGCTCGTTATGACCATTACATCTTCTTTTAAATCTTTGAATGTGACGGGATTGTTTTTGTCTTTTTCATAGTCTGCGCCGTAGAATTTTTTTTCGAGGCATTCTCTTATCCAGTCAAGAAAGAATTCGCCCTTGCTTATTGCAAAGTTTTTTGCAAGATTAAACTGCACATCTCTGAATAAATCAAAATTTACATCGTCAAATATTTTGTGGAGTTCGTCTATTGTATAGCCAACTCCGGCAAAAGCAGCAAAAACAGCACCCACAGATGAGCCGGCAAATCCTTTGATTTCAATTCCTATTTCCTGCATTGCCATCATAGCACCGAGGTATGCAAAGCCTCTTATTGCGCCTCCTCCGAATATACAGAGGTATTTTTTTGAATTTTGCAGTGCTGTATTGTCCAAAATTATTCCTTACGGTTTTTTATTTTTTTTATTAAATCAGAAATAAAACCGTATGTAACCCTCCAGCTATAGTATTGGTGTTTGATGTGCCGAATTTTTTATCTGCCGGAAGTTATTGTTCATTATTGTCCGGTTTAAAATCAAAGATAGTCCGGTCTTTTTGTGTTTGGATGGTTTTTGAAAAATTCATCTATGGCTTTGTCTAACTCTTCTTTCGTCATATATCCCATTTCCGGAGATATTTCTGCCATTGTTTCGTAGTATTCATCCATATCATCCAGTGCATATGTTTTTTCAAGGTCGCTTTTATTAATAGCCTCTATCCTTTTGGGAACTGTTTTTACACGTTCTTTTGTGTATTCTATCATTTTTTTTGCAATACCTGCTGCGACTTTGTCGTCGTCTCCCAAACGTCTGACATCCCGTCTTAGGTTCAGATATTCAAACACGATAGGTCTTGCGTCACAATAGTTCGGACATACGTGGTATTGAACTACGCTGTGCCACCAGAGCGGTATCGGTTCGGGAAAAGAGTTAAACACCGTGGTTTCAATAACGTTCTCTGTGTTTACATGAATTTCTGCATTATATTCTATGCCGTTGTTGTTTTCGGCTTTTGTTATTTCGTCGACTTCAGGTTTTGCAAGTGCCAGTGCCTTCATAATTATGTCTCTCTGTCGTCTTGAAATGTCGCCGTCTTTTCTTTTCCGTTCAAGATAAATATTAAAATCCGCATTAGGAATGCCTTCGTCAAACCACATCATTTCTTTATCTTTTACACCGTCTATCAGTTTTCCGAAAGCGGGTTTGCTTGCATAATCCTTGTGCTTTTGATGCGGTTCTTTATTGTATTTGTTCGTGTAAACAGGGTATGAGGAAATTTTCTGGATTCTCATTGTAGATTCTCCTTTGAATGGGGCGGGATGACTAAGTTTAGACTGAAATAAAATTTTTTATGATTATACTTCCAAACCGGCTAAAATGCAAGTCTAAGCTGCAACATCTATATTTTGTTTAAGACTCTCTGCCGGTTCGAGCGGCTGTGCCTGAGTACCGTTTTGTTCTTTTTCTTTCTGTTTTGCTTCTCTTTTTTCTGCAAATTCTTTGAAGTAGTGCGCCATCGGAGTTGCGCAGAACGGAGTTACAACACGTTTCAAAAACAGCTGTGTGAAAGCAAGAACAAGGAGCAGGCTGAAACCGCCGCTTGCAAGTTTTCTCATTGTCGGATCTGCGGGGATGAATTTTCCGAACATAAACTTGTAGACTTTTTCGGCATTGTCTTTTACAAAGTTACCGAGAAGAAGCTGGGTCGATACGTTCATTATTCCGTTTGCAAGATCAATACCGGCTACAAATTTTCGTTTTTCTTCCGGAATTTTTTCGTTCTCCAGACTCTGTTTTGTATAATAAATACAGTTAACAAGGTCTTTTGTCGTTGTTGATATAATAGCTATTGTTGCAGCCATATCTCCGGCACGTTCGGGAATAAGTTTCTCTATAAATTTTGAGTTAGAGGCTTTGTTTACTGCTGAATTTATGACAGGTCTGATGTTCATGCATTAACCTCCTTTTTCTTTTCAGGAGTTTTATTCATACCGAGCATTGTTTCAAATCCTTTGAAAACATTGCTGCGTGTGAATATATCAGGCATTCTAATCTGCGGCGGAGTAAACGGCGGAACAGGTTTTTTGTCGCTGTTTGCTTTAGAATGAGCGAGTTCAGGGAACCATTCCTCCATGATTCTCGGGTATGCCCAGTTCAATAGCCCGCATGAGAAAGGAAGGATTGCCAGCCCTACCACAAGACCGGATTTTTGTTTGAAATCTGATAAGAATTTTTCGGAATTGTTGATTCTTGCCGTGAGCCATTTTTTAATCCTTACACTTCGAAGTGCTGTTTCGTAAGTCGTACCGTGTTCTGTTTTGAGATGATTTATCAGGTGGTCATCTCTTTTGGGTGAGTCTATTTTCAGTCTGAGTTTTTCAACAAGGGTTTCTGCCTCTAATTTGTTCATGACTCTGCTGTCCGGTGCAACTTCTTCCGGTGCGGCATCTCTTAAGGCTTTTGCTCTTTCCATTATTCCGTCTAAAAGTTCATCATTTTTTATATCCATCAGTCTGTTTATTTCGTTTTTCGGTGTTTTGTTGATGAGGAGCTGACGGTGGTATTCCTGAAGCTCTGCCTGTGCTTTTCTTGCTTCAAGCGAGGTATAAAGCTTTATTTTTGCGTGAGAGTGCATAAGGGCATTTATGTCTCTCATCGCTACTCTGTCGATATTTTCTTTTATGTATGCTTTGAGTTCTTTTTTTGTTTCTCTGTTAATCTCAATACCGAGTTCTTTAAGCTTTTTAATATTTTTATTTTTGTTTAAATCCTTGATTGTCTTAATCGCATAATCTGCCGGATTTATGTTAAATTTTTCCTTTATGAAGGTCGAAAATAATTCTTTTTGCGCTTTTTCAACGTCAGCCGGCGCAATGAGTAACCTGTCGGGAATTTTATTGTCTTTAAGCTGTCTTGCAAAAAATTCCGGCAATGGCGTGTTATTCAATGCAGCGAGTCTTATATCTCTGAGTTGGTCCTGAAAAGCTGTATTCTGCTTTATTTCTGTTCTTGTTTTGCAAAATTCGGTTTTAGGTATCATTTTTCCGTCAGTTGCCGGATTGAATGTATCTTTGTACTTTTTGTATTCAAATTTTACTGCATCTTCAAGATAGGATTTTTGAGGTTTTGCGGAAAGGTCGCACCTGTCAAGATGGTAAGTTGTAGCAATTCTATCCAGCATTTTGTTGTATGCGTTCATAATGGGCAGCTGGAATGCAAGAGTGATGACCGCAGAAATAGGCTGTCTTGCCGCAGTGTATTCTTTTGTTTGCTTATCCTCTTTAGCCAGCGGGTTGTTTATAATGAATATTGGTGCAACACCTGCTGTTCCTACTGCGGTGACAATATTGTTGAGGTTTTCGCCCTGTCCGGTTTTACATTTTACTAAAAAGCCCTGTACGCCCCGGCATTTTTGCGCTGCCTCTGTCATTTCTTTTTTAATCTGGAAATAATTCCTGTTTAGAGTCTGCACTTTTGTCATTTTATACACACTTCCTATCTATATAAAAAAACAAACATATTTAAATTTGCGGCATGTATATACTGTTTGTTAAGTTTTGTAACGGCGTCTTTTACTGTTATTACTACACTTTTAATACTTGTATATAACAATTTAAATATGTAACGAAATATTACATTTTTAATTTCATGCGGTTTAAAATTGTTACAAAGTGGAATAGTAATAATAGAGGAAATAAAAAAAGTTTCAAATTCTCTCTCTCTAATTCCTCTCTAATATGTGGTAAAGTTTTAACCGGCTCAGCCGGTTTTTTTTTGTTTGTCAAAATCTTTATGGATGCAGCTATCCGTTTGTTTGGTGCGGTTTCTATTATTTATCTAAATGTGTGTTGTCTCTGTGTCCTGTCAGATATAATGATTTTTTAATTTATTGTGATGTACTTACTGTTTGTTTTTCGTTTTCAGGTCTTTGTAAACCTGAACAGGGTAAAAACTGATTATACCTGATCTTAACCGGTGCAGATAGTCATCTTTCACGATTGTTGCATATAAAGTTGTGTCTGCAGGAATAGTAATTTAGTTTCTATTCGACAAATTGTAAACTTTTGTTAATTTTTAATAGTGTAAAAAATACAATACTTTTTTGCTTTTTTGACAAAAAATAATAAAAATTTTTATTATTTTTTATTTTTATAAAAAAAACAAACTTCTTATCTGTATTTTTCTCTAAAAAACTTAAAAAAATCGCTGATTTTATAAAAATTAATTTCAATATCATGAATGTAGCGGACTATTGACGAATGGCGCAACATAATGTAAATTAACAACATAAACAAAGGGAAATTTTGACAGAAATGTAAAAAACACACTTTATCTATAAATTACATCCGCAAATCCTTAAGGGTAAGCGGAATTTTTTTCAGTAACTTAACCATTCAGACGATTGATTATTCCGACTCTATTTTCTTTTTACTCAAAATAAAAATAGAGTTTTTCTTTTGTTACTGCTAAGATAAAAACAATACAGGGTATTAAATAAACAGCCGGCTTGCTAACATTAAAAAGATTAAAAATATATGAATACAAAAATCAGAAGCATTATACGAAAGGCAAAACCATAATGGACAGGATTGAAGAGCTTTGTTCAATAATATTGAAGGACATTAATAACAAAAATCTGACACCGGAGGATAAATCGGCAGCAGCAAATGAGCTTAATTGTTTGCTGGCAGAGGGGTCAATTGTCATAGCGCAGAGCAATCCGCATTCGGGAGATGTGAGGGGAAACGCAATAAAAGCTTATGAGTGGATAAAATGGGCTCAGAAGCTTAATGTGGATGCGGTTATCTTCCCGGAACTGTTTCTTGTCGGGTATCCTATAGGTGATTTCGTCGATAGATTTCCCGTAATAGTGGAGGAGAACATTGAATGGCTGAATGCTCTCGCACTAAAAACAAATTCTGTGAAAGTTATAATAGGTTTTATTGAAAAAAATACCCGAAAAACAGGCAAAAAATATTACAATTCCGTAGCTGTTCTCTCTGACGGAAAAATAGAGAAAGTAATAAGAAAATCTCTGCTTCCGAATTATGCAGAGTTTAATGATTACAGGCACTTTGAGCCGGCAGAAACAGACAGCAGCAGCCGGATTGTAGAATTTAAGAGCGGAAAAAAAGCAGGTATTGTTATTTGTGAGGACGGCTGGAATGACAGAGATTTCTTTGAAAAGAATTTATATAAAAATGATCCGGTAGAAACAGTGATTGAAGAACAGCACCCTGATTTTATAATAAATTGCTCCGCCTCTATCACACGTGCAAAAAAAGAGCAGTTGAAACATAATATGCTTTCTTTTGCAGCAAAAAAATACACCACACCGATTGTTTATGTAAATCAGACCGGCTCGGGCGAATGTCTGTCTTTTGATGGCTGCAGCAGAGTATATAACGCAGACGGTGAATTGATTGCCAGAGCAAAATCCTATGAAGAACAGTTCTTTGTAGTAAATCCTTTAAACGGAGGCGGTGCTGTTTATCCTCTGCCTGCTGGACTGGAAAAAACTCTTAACGAACAAAAGGCCTTCAGTCTAGACCATGAACCGGATTTGGAAAGGACTTATTTAACAATAAAACAAGCTATCAGGGATTATTTTGGGAAATGCGGTTTTAAGCGTGCCGTTCTCGGTTTGTCAGGAGGGCTTGATTCGACTGTATGTGCGGTGCTGCTTGCAGATGCACTAGGGGCTGAAAATGTTCTCGGGGTTAGTATGCCGTCTAAAATTACAAGTGAAACAAGCAAAAATGATGCAAGAGAGCTTGCGCATAATCTGGGTATAAATTTTACGGAAGTTACAATAAAAGATATGTTTGAGACAACAAGAATAAAATTCGACGGTTTGTTTGCAGATATAGAGAAAAAATGGGACTGCAGATATAAAGAAAGCTTTACCAATGACAATATTCAGGCACGCTCACGTGGCATGCTGTTGTGGGGAATAGCAAACGAGTTCGGCTCCTGTCTGCCTGTTGCTACTTCTGACAAGTCGGAGCTTTATATGGGTTATGCAACAATAAACGGTGATATGTCAGGGGGGTATGCTCCGATTGCGGATGTCTGCAAGACAAAACTGTTTGCTCTGGCTGAATGGCTGAATAAAAACAGACCTGAAAAAAATGCAATACCCCGTTCTGTAATTGAAAAAAGACCGGGTGCAGAACTTGCAATAAACCCGGAAACCAATAAACCGCTGCTTGCAGAGGAGGCTCTTATGCCGTATGAATTTCTGGATGAGGTAATCTGGAGAGTTGAAAATTTGCAGCAGAGTATAAATGATATGATTGATGAGACATTTTTGTATGAAAAGAAAGAGAATGTGTCAAAAGAACAAAAGACCCGATGGCTTAAAAAATTCTTCAAAAGAATGTCTTTCTCTCATTACAAATGGACAATAATGCCGCCGTCTCCTATCGTTGATGCCCGTTCAATCAATAAATCGGAATATGTGCATCCGGCAATTGCCTCAAAAATAAACTATCAAAAAACAACGTTTGAGCAAAAGCTTTTAGAACTTAAAGAAGAGCCTGTTTTTCAGGTATAAGGAGGTCTTTATGAAAAAAACATTTGAACTGAAAGGGCATATTCTGGATTCGTTAATTCTTTCAAAATTGCTGGATAAAATTGAAGAGCTCGGTGTGGAGGCCTACGCTGCCGAGGTTAAAGTAGGAGCAAAAAGAAAAGATTTTTCTGTCGCAAAATTTATCATTGAAACCGATGATAATGAAAAAATGGATAAAGCTGTGCAAACTGCAAAAATTCAGGGCGCAGAAGAGGTGTGATATGGCAGAAAAAATATTAATGTGTCCGCCGCTTTATTTTGATATAAAATACAGCATTAATCCGTGGATGAATACGGATATTCGAATTGACGCAAAAAAAGCATTCGAACAGTGGCAAAATCTTAAATCAATACTGCAAGATGCCGGTGCTGAAATTAAAATTATAGATCCGCAAGAAGATGTTCCCGATATGGTTTTTACGGCAAATGCCGCACTTATTTATAAAAATAAGGCAATAATAAGCAGATTTAAATATAAAGAGAGAAAAAAAGAAGAAAAATATTTTTTTGATTGGTTCAATGAAAACGGCTATGAAACATTAATTCTTCCTGAAAATATTTCATTTGAAGGAGCCGGCGACGCACTGTATTTAAATGAAAAAATTTTTGCAGGTTATGTTCCGAGAACGGATATTTCTGCTCATACCTGTATATCTGAGCTGTTGAATATTCCTGTTACATCAATAGAACTGGCAACAAACAGTTTTTATCACATAGACACGTGTTTCTGTCCTCTTTCCGGTGGTTATCTTATCTATTACCCGCAGGCTTTTGACTCATACGGAAACAAGGTTATAGAAGCTAACGTTCCGGAAGAGAAGAGAATAAAAGTAACGGAAGAAGAGGCTTCGAAATTCTCATGTAATGCTGTTAATGTCGGGAAAACGGTCGTGACCAACCTGACAACGGAAAGATTTACAAAAGAACTGGAGAAAAAAGGCTTTTTCCATATTCAAACAGACCTGAGCGAATTTATTAAATCAGGCGGGTCTGCAAAATGCCTGACATTGAAAATCTGATATGCGGTTAAATTTTAAAACCGTGAAAAACATCCGGCAGTTGTGCTGTGTGAACAATGCGATGCCGTGTTTTGTTTAATGCTGATATTTTTTCTTTTTCAATATGGTGCTGTTGAAATACTGATGCAATCCTGTTTCTGCAATAAGGTGTTATAACATTGCAGGCAAGCACTGACGCTGCTATTGTGAAAATTGTTCCGACTCCGTTTTTCCATCCCGCAAATGATTCTGCGGCATTGACTGCAGTTTTGCTGTCTATTTTTTCAGTGCTTTTTAATTCAGCAAGAATAGTCGTTATATTGCCTTTGTCTTTTATAAATTCTTTTAAACTCATGCTGCTGTCTTTTACTGATGACAGAAAATCTGCAGTGTCTTTTTTTATAAGTCCGCCTGTTTCAACAAGTGAATCACCTAGACTTTTAATTGACTGCGTAATTGTATAATACAGACCGACATTGACTGCGCCGTCTGCGATTTCCTGCGGTATAAGAAATTTTTTTTCTTTTTTATCAATATTTTTGTTTATTGCAATTGCAAATATTTGAGCAAGCGAAGAAAACACCCAGCCGACAGAGCCCCAGTGTATGAGGGATTTTCCTACGTCTTTTGCATATAGCTCCCAGGATTTTGCAACACCTTTTGCAAAGAGATTATCAGGCATTTTGTGCACCTCCGTTCTTGCGGCAGGATTTTACAAATTTTTGAAATTTGTTTGTCAGCCAAACGGTAAGCGGTACATCAAGAAGAAAATTTGTGCCTGCCATAACAACGGTTGCGAGAATAGAGCCAAGATTTTTAACGTGGTTGTTATAAAGGTTTTTGAAGTTTTTAACCGTTACATCATCGCCAATGCGGGCAAGAGACGGCGTAAATATATCTTTTCCGGTTTTTTTAAGTATTTTTGTAACTTTTTCGCCTTCTTTTTCTAATTCATAACCGCTAAATGCATTCACTGCTTTTATACAAGCCCAGCGGACGAGAACTCCTACAGATGTTCCCGCTATAATTTTTGCTGCTGTTCTTGCTGCAGATACTTCTCTTGTTTCCTCATCTACGTTTCTGTTTGTGTAATCAATTACCGGTTGTATCATTATTGCCGTGAGTCCGAGAATGAAACGCTGCTGGGGCGAATTTATCTTTCGTCCTGTCCATTCTGTTATATTTATAAGGTTTTTGTTATTAATTATCACGGCAAATACTTCCACAAACAAAAATGTTATGTTTAATATAAAAACCGGAATTCGGATTTTTTTGCTAGTGCAGGGAAATAGTTTTTCAAATATAATCAACTGGTAAAATTGCATCATCAGGAGTATTGAAACATATAACCTGATTTTATATCCTTTTAGTAAAGGAAAATTCTGTAAGGATAGTTTATGGTTGATTTTTTAGTTCAGAAAATAGACAGAAGCATTGGCGAAGAATGCTTCAGGCAAAAAAGAGTAGCTGCGGGTATTAAGTATTTTGAACAATATCTTTCAGAAATAAAAAAAATGTCAGGAGAAAATCCTGATGATGCTCTTTTGAAAAACGAACTGACAGATGCAGAAAATATATATAATTACTGGCTTTTTGAAAATGCAAAAATTGCTTTCAATGAAAAACACTGGATAAAATCGCTGACCTGCTGCAAAAAACTGCTCGAAAGAGGTTTTCAGGAGACCTCCATATATAAGTATACTTCTTTAATATACAGACATATCAACCAGCCCGGGATGAGATTAAAATTTGCTATAAAATATTTTGAAACCGAAAAGGATGACAAAGATATAAACAGATTTATGGGTGATGCTTATTTTGACTCGGAAGATGACAGCAATATGTCAAGAGCAATTGATTTTTATAAAAGACACCTTGAGAAATTTCCGCAGGATTTTCAGGCATACAATAAAATCGGTCACATTTATGCAAGTTCAGCATCATTACAAAACACGCAAATGCAGCTGGAGTATTTTAATAAAGCATACGAGCTTGCACCGGCAGAAAAAACCGTTATAAAAAATCTTATATTGACATATTCCAGAATGAACCAGCCTGATAAGGCTTATGAGCTATACGAAAGGCTTAAAAAAACAGGAATGTCGAATGACGATTACTTTGATTTTGCGGCGTTTTGTATAAAGCACAGAGATTTTAAGAACGGTTTTAAATATTATAGCTACAGGTTTAAAAAAGAAACGAATCCGACTTTTTATCCGGAAATAAAAAAGAAAAAATGGAACGGAAAAGAAGATATTAAGTCCAAAACACTTCTTGTTCATGCAGAGCAGGGATTCGGTGATGTAATAATGTTTTCAAGGTTCATTCCTGAAATGAAAAAGTATGCAAAAAAAGTAATTTCTGTTGTGCAGGATGAATTGCTGCCGCTTATGCAAACCGGTTATCCTGACATAGAATTTTTCGGAATAAAAAATTCTAATTTAGACGAATTGAATTTTGACTGCCATATTCCCCTGCTTGATTTGCCTTCTGTTCTTAAGCTGGAGCCTGAGACTATTCCCTGTAAAGCCGGATATCTTACTGTAAAAAGCAGTGATGTAAGCGCATATAAAAAGGCCTTTCTCTCAGATGACTCATATAAGGGAAAACTCAAAATAGCCATTTCTTTTGAGGGATATAAAAGCCCTAAAGGTCAAAACAGAGATGTTGATATAAAATATTTTGTTCCTCTTTCTAACTTGAAAGCGGTGCAGCTGTTCGGGTTCAACAAGCAGCGTGATGACTATTTTTACAAAAAGTTCGGCGATAATATTTCCGTAATAAATCTTGCCGGTACTTTTCAAAATTTTGCGGATACGGCATCTGCATTGATGAATATGGATCTGGTAATCAGTTCAGATAACGTTGTGCTGAATCTTGCCGGTGCGCTGGGGCTCAAAACCTTCGGTCTGTTTAATGAACAAAATGAATACAGATGGTTTGACCTTCCTGATTCAACGGGATGGTATAACAGCATAAAGCCTTTTGTTGCAAAGAAAATGGACGGGTGGGATGACGTCATCTGCCGTGTAATTCGGGAAATTGAACAGCAGTTTGGTATTTGATTAAAAGATTGCCGGAATAAAATTTTTGAGTATCTGGCTGCAATTCAGACAAATACCGGATAAATGCTGAATTGAATACATAGAAGAGAGCTGCTTTTTTATATTTCAACTCTCAGCGGAAGTTTTTCGACATATATTTTTCTTACCGCTTCTGTTCCCAAATCCTCAAATGCAATTATTTCGGACGATTTTACGCATTGCGCCAGAACACAGGAAATTCCGCCTGCTGCAGTGAAGTATCTGCCGTTATATTTTTTTATTGCAGCGATTCCTTCTTGTGTTCTTTCTCCTTTTCCGATAGAGCCCAAAAGTCCGTGAGAATGCATTAACTCGCAATATTTATCCATTCTGTATGCCGTAGTCGGCCCGATTGGCCCGGTTATTTCCTCTGTCTTTGCAGGGCAGGGGCCGGCATAAAATATTATTCTGTCTTTTATCTCAAAAGGCAGTTCTTTGCCGCTTTCTAAATTTTCTTTGAATCTTTTGTGCGCAGCATCTCTGGCGGTCAGAATTTCTCCGGTTAAAAGGATTTCCTCACCGCTTGCAAGGTTTCCCAGTGCTGTTATGTCATCTGCAAAAACTTCTTTTGCATTATTTTGAATATCTGCTCCGTGGTAGAGTACCGGTTCATTTTTATAATAAACTTTTCCGTTTTTTATAATGCATGAGGCGTGTCTTGTGCAGTGACAGCTCAGTGAGATTGCTGCAGCAAGTGAGGCTATATGCGATGATGCCGAGTATGTTCTTATATCCAGTATGTTTTCATCTTTTACAAAATCTAAAAACTCTTTGCAAAACTCCTGTTCATTGCTTTCAAAAAATGCTCTTTTTGAAGCTGCAGCAGCTGCATCGATAGTGCCTGCAAATCCGATTCCAGCAACAACCGGAGGGCAGGCTCTTTCACCGGCTTTTTCTATAGTCTCTTTTATAAAATTAAATATCTCAATCTTTTCAACAGACGGAGGAAACATTTTTACGGCACTCATATTTTCCGAGCCTGCACCTTTTATCAATACATCAACTTTTATTTCTTCTGTGTCATCAAAATCCGTATAGATAATAACCGGAGTGTTGTTTTCTGTATTAGTGCGGTCAGAGAGTGCGTTTTTGACAACGGATTTTCTGAAAAAATTTTCTTTATACGCCAGAGCAACGGCATCATTAATTATTTTTGTAAAATTCAGGCACTCTGTAATTGAACGGGTTCCTATTGTTAAAAAAACAATTACTGTTCCAGTATCCTGACATAGCGGTCTTTTTGTATCGTATGCCAGTTTTATATTATTTAAAATATATCCGGTTTTTTTTCTGTATTCCGGTGATTTTGTATTTTGATAAAGTTCGGTAATTTTTTTGTAAAGCCCTGAATTATACTCTGTATTTGCTTTCAGGCACAGGTCTTTTATTGCATTTTTCAGTAAATTTTCCATGTTATGTATCATATCATACATAAGATTGTTGTGTTATTTTTTAAAAAATAGTAAAATTGAGTACTTGTCTGAAAGATAGATATGATTTAGAAAAGGATAGATATATGAAACTACATATGCAGATACTGATAGCTCTGGGGCTTGGTATTAAAAGAAACGGACATATTTTCTTCGGTTTGATTGCCGGTGTGATAATAGGTATTCTTATGCACACACAGCATGCGGGAACCGCAGAAGGAAGTATTGCATATAATATACTTTACAGCGTGCTTGATTTTCTGGGACAGGCTTTTATCAGACTTATCCAGATGATTATAATTCCGTTAATATTCAGTGCTATAGTAATAGGCATCTCCAGTATCGGGGACAATAAGCAACTTGCCTCCTTCGGGAAAAAGATGATTTTCTATTATTCAATAATTTCCGTTATTGCTGTGGCGATAGGCGGTTTTCTTGCACTTGCCGTAAAACCGGGGCTGGGAGTGCAGTCTTTTATCAGCCAGCAGGCTGCTATCTCTTCACAGGCGACTGTAGAAGCCGCTATTCAGGAGCAGAAAGACAATCTTTCAAACATATTCCTTGAAATCATTCCCGCAAACCCGATTGAAGCTTTTTCTACCGGTGATATGATACCGATAGTTGTATTCGTAATGATTTTTGCAATAGCACTGTCTAAAGTCGGAGAAATCAATCGTCCTGTTGTATCCTTCTTTGAATCTATATTTGCTGCAACTATGAAGGTCACGGATGGTATTATGTATCTTGCTGCACCGGGTATTTTTGCATTGACAGCGACAGCAATATCCTCTTTCGGACTGTCAATATTTTCCAGTATAACAAAGTATTTCTTTGTAATACTTGTTGGTTTTGCAATACAGCTGTTTGTTGTGTATCCGGTTATCATGAAAATATTCAGTAAAGTTCCGGTTCGTCTGTTCTTTGCATCAATTGCAGAGGCAATGATGGTCGGTTTTGGTACAGCAAGCAGCTCTGCGACTTTGCCGTTAATTATTGCGTGCTGCGAAAAAAGAGGGGTATCTCACAAGGTTTGCAGTTTCGTACTGCCGCTGGGTGCAACCTTAAATTTTGATGCAACAGCACTGTTTCAGGTCGTTGCTGTTCTGTTTTTAACACAGGCATACGGAATACATCTGGAGCCGCTTATGTATCTGGTAATAGCAGGTCTTGCTATTATTGCGTCCAGCACCTGCGCCGGAATTCCGGGAGGCGGTATTATTACTATTGCGCTGGTGTTAAACGGTATGGGGCTGACAACATCGCAAATGGTGGAAGGTTTTGCGTTCCTGTTTGCTGTTGACAGGATTGTTGATATGTTCAGAACAATGCTCAATGTTACAAGCGATGCTGTTGTTGCGACGGTCATTGCCGATAATGAAAACGAGCTCAATTATGATATGCTTACAAATGAAGAGTCTTACAAAGATATAATTTAACAGTATAATGGAAGTAACCGCAAAAAAAACAAAACCACTAAGAGGGATAATTACTATCCCGTCAGACAAATCAATAAGCCACAGGGCTGCTATGTTTGCATCTCTTACGGGCGGAAGAGTTAAAATTACAAATTTTTCAAACGGGGCTGACTGCCACAGTACTCTGAATATTATAAGAGATATGGGGTGTGAAATAGAAATACCCTCAGAGCAGACAATTATTGTTGATGCAAAAAATGCTTATAAACAAAAGCTTGACAATTACATGCTGAATTGCGGAAATTCCGGCACTACAATGAGGCTTTTTTCAGGAATTATTGCTTCAAAAGAAGATATAGCCGCTACTTTATACGGCGATGAAAGCCTGAGTGCAAGACCGATGAAGCGTATAATACTTCCATTGGAGTTAATGGGAGCCAAAATACGGCACAATGCTTTTAAAGCTCCGCTTTTTATAAAAGGCGTTGAATTGTTCCCTATTGATTACAAGACACCGGTTTCATCAGCGCAGGTCAAATCCTGTGTACTTCTTGCCGGTCTTAACACTACCGGAAAAACAAGTGTTACGGAGCATTATATTTCAAGAAATCACACAGAAAGAATGCTCAAATACCTCGGTGCTGATATAGAAACAGAAAACAATACAGTGTGCATAAAAAAATCTTCACTCGAGCCTAAAGATATAAGTGTGTGCGGGGATATTTCATCTGCTGCCTTTTTTATGGCTGCTGCTGCAATGGTTCCGGAGTCTGATATAGTCATAAAAAATGTCGGTCTGAATCCCACCCGCACCGGTATAATTGATGTTATGCAGAAAATGGGTGCTGATATAGAAATCCTGCAGCAGCAGACAGTCTGCAACGAGGAGTGCGGGGATATCAGAGTCAGGTATTCCGGTCTCAAAGGTGTCACAATAGATGGTGAAATTATACCGAGACTAATCGATGAAATTCCTGTTATTGCAGTTCTTGCCACTCAGGCCGAGGGAACTACAACAATAAAAGATGCAGGTGATTTAAGAAATAAAGAATCAGACCGGATAAAATGTCTTGTTAATGAATTGAAAAAAACAGGTGCAATCATTGAAGAAACGCCCGATGGTATGATTGTTGAAGGAAAAATAGATATAAAAGGCGGCTGTCAAACAGAATGCTATCATGATCACCGGCTTGCAATGAGTTTATATATGCTTGGTCTTGTCAGTAAAGAAGGAATCGAAATAAACGAGTTCCAGTGGGTCGACATTTCTTTTCCCGAGTTTCTCGGGCTTGTTAAAGATTTGACTGACTATTAAGCCGTTGTTTAGTTGTTTTATTTTTTTATATTGCATTTATAACCTTTTTTTAACCAGTCCTGCTTATACGTCGATTGTGCAATAAAAAACACTTCTCTCAAGGCAATAATATAGAAAAATTCAACAAATGAGCCAGGAGAGGAGAGGAAAGTGAGACATTTTTTGTGTACTGTATTGATTGCTGCTGCTTTAAGCATGCCTGCAGCAGAAGCGGCTATTATTAATTTGAATAAAAACATTGATGATAGTGCAATAACAGATATATATGAAAAAGTTAATCCGGGTATTGTCGTAGTTGATGCAGAGCTGAAAGACGGAACCTCCAGCGGAACCGGATGTATTATCGACCCTGATGGCATTATATTAACAAGCTCTCACGTTATTTCAAATGCTTCAGATATACAGATTACCATTTCTTCAGGTGAAGTATACAAAGGTGAAACATTGTCGGTGCTGGGAAAAGACAATGACCTTGCGCTAATAAAAATATCGCCCAAAAGACCTCTCCCTGCTTTAAAACTTGGTGATTCAGAAAAGGTTAAAGTCGGTCAGAGAGTGCTTGCAATAGGAAATCCGTTCGGGTTTAACGGGACACTGACAACCGGAATAGTTTCAAGGATTGATTATTCAAGAAACAAAATACAGACAGATGCCGCCATAAATCCGGGTAATTCAGGAGGCCCTATTGTAAACATCAAAGGTGAAGTAATAGGAATAAGCCAGTCAATATATAATCCCGACAATAATATTTCCAATATAGGTATAGGTTTTGCTGTTCCTATTAATGAAGCGAAAAGCTTTATTAAGCTTACACTTGCAGACATCGGTGCTCAGAAAAATATTAAGAAAAAGCAGGTGAATGAAAAAACTAGCACTAAAGGCACATAAATTGTGCTTTTAGTGTTCGTTTGTTTTGTGTCCGGATTTTCGTTTTGATTTAAGTTTTGTTGCAATTTTTGTACATTTTTTATCAATCTGGCAATTTTTTTGCTGTTTTGTTTTACTGTTTATATGAATTTGTTGCAAAAAATAGCATTCTCAGGCACCCGCCCCCAAAACCTGCTGGGTGCACTAAATATAAGTCCTGACAACCGTCTGAAGCTGCAGGCAGACGAGGCATCGAAGGAGGGCTACTTTGAGCGTGCAATAGAGCTCTACGAAAAAGCCCTTTTGATTAATCCTGAAAATTCTTCTATATTCCTTCCTCTTGCAAAAACTTACAAATTTAACAAAGATTATCCTAATGCTATAAAATATTTTGAAAAAGTGTTGAAATTAGAACCGGAAAATGTTGAAAACAGAACACTTCTCGGGGAATGCTACAAAAACAACGGACAGTATTCAAAAGCAAAATTGGAATTTGAAACTGTGCTCGGACAAAGACCTAATTATGATTTTGCAAAAAGAAATTTGCTGGAGACGGAAAACTATATGCTTGCACTGATTGACCCGCAAAAAGCAAGAATTCAAAAGCAGACGACAGCACAGCAAAATCTTAATGAGGCGGTTAAATTGGCCTGCAGTTTTTTTCCGCGGCGGTTTTTTAAAGACATGCAGGATATTGTTGTTTCTTTTAACAAAACTGCCAGCATGGGCGGGCGTGCTAATATTGCACAGTATGAGCACAATAAACGTGAAATCACTGTAATGGATGATTATGTTTATGCGAGTCCTGTTCTGGTGGCGAGTTATATTGTCCATGAAAATATTCATGCAAAAGACAATGATCCCTATACCTCCATACGAGAAGAGCAGGATGCTTACAGAAAACAGTGCGAGTTCTGGATAAAACATGGAAACGGGGTGGAAGATCCGGAAATGGATTTTGTTGTCGGGCTTTATAAAAAATCAGCGGAAGATTTGGACAGAAGAGTTGCGGAAGTATACAGGCTAAGAGATAAGAACATACCGGAAACCTCATACAACCACCCTCCGACGAATAAAAAAATCGCTGCAACTGTCTCTCTTTCAGGCGGTGCAAAAACTCTTAAAGCTTATGACATAATTGCATGAATATGATATAATTTATCCGTAAATAATTACGTTTATATCATTAGAGGGTAAAAAATGTCATACAGAGGAAAAGCTTTTAAATTCGGCGATAATATCAGCACAGATCACATTGCACCGGGGAGACTGTTTCATCTTCGTTCAAACCTTGAAGAATTTGCAAAACATGTTCTTGAGGATGCGGATGAAACTTTTGCTTCAAGAATGCAAAAAGGTGATTTTGTAGTAGCGGGAAACAATTTTGGACTCGGTTCCTCCAGAGAGCATGCACCGCAGATTATAAAAATAGCCGGTGTAAGAGCGGTTCTGGCTAAATCTTTTGCGAGAATTTTTTACAGAAATGCTATTAATATCGGGCTTCTGTTGATTGAATGCGATACGGATAAGATTAATGCAGGAGATGAGCTGGAGGTTGATATTAAAGAGGGGCTTGTTAAAAATCTGACGCAGAATTCAGAGATAAAAATTATGCCGCTGCCTGATGTTATGATTAAACTTTTGGATGATGGCGGACTAATTGAACATATCAGGAAAAACGGCGACTTCAAACTTGTTTAATAAATACAGCAGTGCTTGAAATATATGAATAAAAAGCTGTTATCGACTGATAAC
The DNA here is from genome assembly GCA_944323735.1 of Candidatus Gastranaerophilales bacterium. Lineage (GTDB taxonomy): Bacteria > Cyanobacteriota > Vampirovibrionia > Gastranaerophilales > Gastranaerophilaceae > CALUPY01. The sequence continues at coordinate 26,621 of CALUTO010000001.1, read as the reverse complement.
AGCTTTTTTGCAATTGAATTTACTTAATACATTTCTACCTTAAAATCAGGAGTCTCCCGAAGTCTTTTTTCAATTTCTTCAAAAGATAAAAATCCTTCCTGCGCACCGAATTTAGAAACGACCGAGGCTGCATTTACGGATGCCATCATGAGTGATTTTCCGATATCCCAGTTTGTGTACTCAAGAGAACCGACGAATGTGGATGATAATGCATCCCCTGCGCCGAGAGTACTGACTACTTTTGCAGGAAATTCGGGACATTTGTAATATGTTTTTCCGTCAAAAGCGTATACACCGTTTTTGCCGTCTGTTATGATTGCGATTTTTGCATGCATTGATTTTAGTTTTTCAAGCATTGCTCTGACATCTACGTGTATTGGTGCATCTGAAAATTTTTCTTCTTTTGTGTCTGTTCTGACAACAATTCCCGTGACAAGAGATGCTTCTTCTTTGTTCATAACAACAACTTCTGCTGTTGCAAGAATTTTTTCAAAATACTTCATTCCCCGTTTTAAACTTGAGCTTCCCGGGTTTATTGCTACATTAACATTGTTTTCTTCCGCAAACTGTGAAAGGTGGTCAAGAACTTTCCCCGACTCACCGTTCAGAGGTGCAATATAAAGCCATTTTGCTTTTTTTACTGCATCGTAGTTGATTTCATTCTCCTTTATTGTTCCGTTTGTGCCCCTGTGGGCAAGAACTGTTCTGTTTCCTTCAAAACTTACCAGAATTATAGAAAAGCCGGACTGCTCTTTTTCGCTTACAATGATATTAGACATATCTATGTTGTTGTTTTTAAGTTTTTCTGAAATTGTATTGCCAAGAAAATCTTTACCAACTTTAAATATAGCGGAGGTAGAAAAACCGAGGTTAGCAAAATTTGTTGCAGCATTGACCCCGCCGCCTCCGATTGCTGTTTTAAAACCGTCCACTTCTACTTTTGCGCCGTATGGATATGCCATAAATTCATTCCTGCATTTTTTAGTATTCACTGATACTATATTTGCGTCGTCGCACTCGATAAAAGTGTCTATTGTTGCACTGCCAATTGTAATTATGTCAGTCATTTCTTCCTCTTTCTATGCTATTAAGCTCTCGGATGTGTTTTATCATACACCGCTTTTAGTCGTTCTGTCGATACATGGGTGTAAATCTGTGTATTGCTTATGCTCGCATGCCCTAACAACTCCTGAACTACACGTAAATCGGCACCATTCTCAAGCAGCTTTGTTGCAAAACTGTGCCTGAAAACGTGCGGTGTAACTACTTTGGGCAGGTTTATTTTTTCAACAATATCTTTTATTGCCGCTCTCACGGTCTGCGGCTGGAGCCTGTAGCCGGTTTTGTTTATAAAAACAGGGCTGCTTTCGTCTGTTGAGACAGGTCTTTCTGATATCATCGGGCGCACTGTTTTTATGTAGCGTTCAAGAAAATCTTTTGCCCTGTTAGAAACAAGCACTATTCTTTCTTTTGCACCTTTGCCGAAAACAGTGATTTCATTTTCCGGCAGATTTAAATTTCCGAAATTTAGCCCGGCAAGCTCTGATATTCGCATGCCGGTTGCATACAAAAGTTCTAAAATAGTTCGGTTCCTGTATCCAGCCGGTGTTTCTATTTTTATGTTGTTTAATATCTGATCAATCTCTGCACCGGTCAGAAATCTGGGCAGATTTTTTGATTTTTTGGGTGAATGTAATCCTGAGACAGGATTTGAATTAACAAGCCTTTCTCTGTACAAATACCTGTAAAATGTTCTGATTGCTGAAATTTTCCTGGACAGGGTGGTTTTTGAGTAATTGAATTTTTGTATGAAAAACAGATATTCTTTTATTTTTGAATGATTTGCTTCTTCCGGAAGCTCTGTGTCAAGCCAGATTAAAAAAGCCACAATATCTGATTCATAAGCCCTGATTGTGTGCTTTGAAAAATTTCTTTCCACCTCAAGATAAATTTTGAAGTCATTCACGTGGTTTTTTGATGTTTCACTTAATCCCATATCCGGATTATATCATATCAAGCCGCACATGGTGCAGATATGTTCAAAAATAAATTTTCCGGTAAAAACAATAAAGTATTTGTCATATTATGCGTTTTTATTGTATTATAAATAAGTCGGTAAAAATTTCACTATAAAAATAGTTTGTGATATTTGATACGATATTAGTAACGGGTATGAAACCGGCTCAATACCTGATTTTCATCACCCGAAAAGTTAAAAAAATAAGAATTAAGGAGAGGTAGTTTTGTCTATCATTCTGGATAAAAGACAATGTCTGATAGCCGGTGACGGTGCACTTCCTGTTGCTGTAGCAAAAGCAGCACAGGAAAACGGTTTTGAAATGATTGCGATTTCGCTGTCTTCTGATAATAGAAATCAGCTGAAAAAATATTGTTCAAAAGTGTATACCTTCGGGCCCGGAGAAATTCTGAAAATTAAAAGAACGCTTAGAAATGAAAACATTACGCAGCTGACTTTTATAGGTAAAGTTCATAAAGGGCTGCTTTTAAGATGTCCGAAGTTTGATATGGAAGCACTCAGGCTGATGAAAGAAGCCCAGAGGCTTAATGATGATGCGGTTATGCTTATCATTGTTGATCAGCTGGAAGAAATGGGTATAACAGTTTTAGACCAGACTATATTTATAAAAAATCTTATTGCTCCTCCCGGTGTACTCGGTGAGCATGAACCTGATTCCGAGCAGATTATTGATGTGGAGTATGGATACTGGCTTGCAAAAGAAATGGGCAAGCTGGATGTCGGACAGTCTGTTGTTATAAAAAATAAAATGATAATGGCTGTTGAAGCTATAGAAGGCACAGACAAGTGTATTGAACGTGGCTGTAAACTCGGCGGCAAAAAGGATGTAGTTATTGTTAAAGTCAGCAAACCCACTCAGGACAAACGGTTTGATATACCTGCAGTCGGGGTTAATACACTCAAAGTTATGAAAAAATACGGGGCTAAGATTATTGCGGTCGAGGCTAATGAAACTATTCTTGTTAATCAAAAAGAGCTTATAGATTACGCAAACAAGCATAATATTATTGTGATGGCAGTATGAAAAAACTTTTTATTATAACAGGCGAAGCTTCAGGGGACGCACATGCGGCTGCAGTGGTGAAACAGCTGTATGACATGGATGTTGACATGCAGATTGAAGCAATCGGAGGCAGGCAGCTTAAAAAGCTTAATGTGAAGCTTTTTTCTGACCATTCGAAAATGTCTGCAATGGGTTTGGATTTTAAAATTCTGTTTGACCATTATAAGCTCGGAAAAGATGTTGCAGACTATCTTATAAATGACTACAAGCCCGATATGGTGCTTATGATAGATTACGGCGGTTTTAATCTTAACCTTTCAAAATTTTTGAAAAAAGCCGGATTGAAAATATATTATTATATCCCGCCCCAGATATGGGCTTCACGAAAATGGCGTATAAATACCGTTAAAAAGAATATTGACAAAGTTATGACAATATTTCCTTTTGAAAAAGATATGTATGAAAAAGAAGGAATAAAAGCGGAATATGTAGGGCATCCTCTTATTTCCCAGCTCCCTGCGCCTGCAGACAGAAATGAGTTTTTTGAAAAATACAATCTGGATAAATCAAAAAAGCTTGTTTCTATTTTTCCCGGCAGCAGAACATTTGAGTTGAAAAACCTTATGAAAATATTTTTAAAGGCAAAACATATAATATCTGAAAACTGCAATGATGTGCAGTTTGTTATTTCGCAGGCTCCGAACTTAAAAGATGAAGTGTATAAAAAATATCTGGGTAATGCTCAAATACAGGTGATAAAAGGGGATAATCAGGCTCTCTTAAGCGTATCCGATGCACTGATGCTGGCATCCGGTACCGTTGCACTGGAGGCTGCTCTTTATAAAACTCCTATGATAATAAGTTACAGAGGGCCGTGGATTGCTTATATAATCTACAGACTTGTTCGCTGTATAGAACGGGTATGTCTGCCTAATATTATTATGGACAAAGATATTGTGCCCGAGCTTCTGCAAAAAGATTCAAATCCGCATGTTATCGCAGAAAATATAATAAAAATATTGAACAATGATGAGTACAGAGAGCAGATGAAATCGGATCTGGCGAAGGTTCATGACCTTTTGTCACAGGAGGAGTCAGCAAAAAAGGTTGCACAGATAATAGCCGCTGATATTTAAGCAATGAACAAAAAGGTTAGTTTATTAAAATTATTCTGGATATTTTTTAAAATAGGGCTTGTGCTCTTCGGGGGCGGGTATGCTATATTGCCGTTTTTACAGGCAGAGATAGTCGAAAAAGAAAAAATTTGCACACAGGAACAGATGATAGATTATTATGCTCTGGCGCAGTGTGTCCCGGGAATAGTCGCCGGAAGTGTTTCAATGTTTATAGGATACAGTGCAAGAAGTATATTAGGTGCGCTTGCGTGTATATTCGGGATGTGCCTGCCTGCTTTTATTGCTATGATTATTTTTGCTGCAATGCTTGGAAATATATCGCATTATCCGCTAATACAAAGCATTTTTAATGAAATCGGAATTGCTGTCTGTGTTTTGATATTTTTAACTATTGCTGAACTGTGGAAAAAATCAGTCAAAGACTTTTTTACCACGGCAATTTTTGTTGTATCAATTGCAGCAACCATTGTTTTTCAGGTTTCGCCGTTCTGGGTGATTATATTATCAGGCGTATTTGGTGTTCTTGTTAAACTTCTGCGGAGGGAAAAGAATGCTGATTGATGTATTTATCGAGTTTTTCAAGATAGGCTGCGTGGCAGTTGGCGGCGGGTATACTGTTATTCCATTTCTGTATTACCTGATACCTGTTTATCACTGGTATGACGCAGATGCAATCACTGAAATGATAGCTGTGTCGAATGTTACACCGGGGCCTATAGGAATTAATATGGCGACTTATGCCGGATTTCAGGCAAACGGTTTCTTAGGGGCGGTGGTCGCTACGGTTGCGGTAGTGCTCCCTTCTGTAATAATAGTTCCGCTGCTTTCAAAAATTTTAAAAAAATATAAAAATAGCTGTTTTACCGAATATATAATGTACGGACTGCGTCCTGCTGCTGTTGCTCTTATTTCAGTGGCTGCACTGCAGATTTTCAAATCTTCAATCCTTACTGTGGATAAGTTCGCTGCAACGCACAGGTTAAGCGATATTATCTCTCTAAAAGCACTTATTATGCTTGGTTTCTTTGCTGTATGCGGATATTTTCTGCGCAAACAGCCGATGTTGTTAATACTGATAGGCGCAGCTGCAGGTGTTGTTGTTTACACAGCTGGAAAAATTATATAAAAATCCATAATTAAACAAAAATAGTCTGGTCTCTGCCGGGGCCAACGCTTATTATTGAGATTTTTACCCCCATAAGCTCTTCAAGGCGTGCCAGATATTTTTTTGCATTTTCCGGAAGCTCATCATAGGATTTCGCTTTTGAAATATCGGATTTCCAGCCTTTGTGGGTTTCGTACACAGGTTCGAGATATTTGTGGGTGTTTATATTTGTCGGGTAATATTCGGAAATGCTTCCGTCTCTTTTGTCTTTGTAAGCAACACAGATTTTTATTTCATCAAAAGTATCAAATACATCCAGTTTTGTAACAGCCATTGATGTAAGACCGCTAACGAGAACCCCGTACTTTGCAACAACTGCATCAAACCAGCCGCAGCGTCTTGGTCTGCCGGTGGTCGTTCCGAATTCTGCGCCTGTTTCTCTAATTTTATCACCGGTTTCGTCTTTTAGCTCTGTAGGAAAGGTTCCTTCTCCGACTCTTGTTATATAGGCTTTTGAAACACCGATGATGTCTTTTATAACAGAAGGACCAAATCCGCTGCCTGTGCAAGCACCACCTGCTACTGGATTTGAACTTGTTACATAGGGATAAGTACCCCAGTCAACATCGAGCATAATACCCTGCGCTCCTTCAAAGAGAATGGTTTTTTTCTGTGCGAGTGCATTGTTGTATATTTTTTGCCAGTCATTGCAAACATAGGGTGCCAGTATGTCCGCATAATTTTTACATATTTCTGTAATTTCTTCCTTTGAGTATGTCTTTAGTCCGTAAATTTCTTTTAGTTCTTTATTTTTGAGTGGGAGTATTTCATCGAGCTTTAATTGCAATGCTTCTTCATCAAACAAGTCCTGTACTTTTATTCCGTGTCGTGAAATTTTGTCGGTGTATGTCGGGCCGATGCCTTTTTTTGTCGTGCCTATTTTATGTTTTGCACCTGCCTCGCTTGCTCCGTCGAGGTCAATGTGATAGGGCATTGTAATGGTAGCCAGAGGAGAAATTTTCAGTCCTGACAGGTCAATATTTTCTTTTTTGAGATTATCTGTTTCTTCTTTTAAAACCTCCGGATAGATAACTGTTCCTGCACCTATGAAACAGATTTTTCCTTTGTACAGAATGCCTGACGGAACAAGGTGAAACTTAAAAGTCTTTCCGCCAGCAACTACTGTGTGACCTGCGTTGCAGCCGCCTTGATATCTGATAATTATATCTGCTTTTTGTGCGAGCAAATCCGTAATCTTTGCTTTTCCTTCATCACCCCATTGGGCACCTATAACAACAGTGTTTTCCATTTGAATTTCTCCCTCTTATTTTAATTATATTACAAACACTCTATATACAAAAATCCGATTTTTTTATAGAATTAAACTATTAAATAATGCTAAAAATGAGAGGAACAAAATATGCCAAGACCGATGACAATTACGGAAAAAATATTTGCGGCGCATGCCGGAGCGGAGGATGTGCAGGCAGGTGATTTGATAACAGCAAAGGTTGATGTTACGCTCGCAAATGATATAACCGGCCCTGTTGCTATTAAAGAATTCAAAAAAATAGGGGTAAGTAAAGTTTTTGACAAAGACCGTGTTATGTTCGTGCCGGATCATTTTGTTCCGAACAAAGATATCAAGTCAGCAGAGCAGGTTAAAATGATAAGAGAGTTTGCAAGAGAACAAGGACTTACCAACTTTTTTGAAGTCGGCAGAATGGGAATTGAGCATGCACTGCTTCCTGAAAAGGGGCTTGTTACTGCAGGAGATTTGGTCATAGGTGCTGATTCTCACACATGTACATACGGTGCTCTGGGTGCTTTTTCAACAGGTGTCGGCTCTACTGACCTTGCTTGTGCAATGGCTTCAGGTGAAACCTGGTTTAAAGTTCCTCAGGCAATAAAAGTTGAATTCTCCGGCAAGCTCAACAAATGGGTATGTGCAAAAGATCTTATACTTTATTTAATCGGTGATATAGGAGTTGACGGTGCATTATATAAAACAATTGAGGCATGCGGAAATGTAATAGAAGAAATGGACATGGACGGAAGGCTGACTTTCTGCAACATGGCGATTGAAGCGGGTGCAAAAAACGGTATCATTGCTCCTGATAAAATTACTGAAGAGTATCTGAAAAACCGCTCTGTGCGTGCGCCAAAATTCTATACACCGGATGCTGATGCAAAATATGAGAGAGTTATAAAATATGATGTTTCTCAAATAGAACCGACTGTGGCATTTCCGCATCTGCCGGAGAATACAAAACCTGTTTCACAGGCAGGACATATAAAAATAGATCAGGCGGTTATCGGCAGCTGTACAAACGGAAGACTTTCAGATTTGAAAATTACGGCTGAGATTTTAAAAGGCAGAAAAGTTCATCCGGATGTCAGACTCATCGTTTTTCCCGGAACCCAGCAAATCTATCTTGATGCTATAGAAAATGGCTATGTACAGACAATTATAGAAGCCGGCGGGGCTGTTTCCACTCCGACCTGCGGACCTTGCCTCGGCGGACATGCCGGAATACTTGCAGCCGGAGAGCGTGCTATATCCACGACAAACAGAAATTTTGTCGGCAGAATGGGGCATGTGGACAGCGAGGTATATCTTTCATCTCCTGCTGTAGCTGCAGCAAGCGCAGTCACAGGTTGTATTTCGACTCCTGATGAACTCTAATAATAATTAAATATGAAAAAAGTGCGGCACAATAGCCGCACTTTTTTTGTTAAATCAGTATCCATTGCTTATATTTATTAAAGCTGCTGACCAAAATTCATTCTTGCAATTTTTTCCTGTATTCCCTTCTGTATATGGGAGCCTTCGCCGTAATATTTGTCTTTGTAAGCTTTCATAAGCTTCGGAACAATAAAGCCCAGAAACAGGCAGGATATACCGATATTTCCGACAACAGAACCTACTTTGAACCGTTTTGCACTCTTCAAAAATTCTTCTGCTGATTTTCCTGAAGCTTTTTGTTTTTTTGAGAAATCTGCAATATTTTTAGCGAGGTCTGTAATATCATCTGCATTAATATACTGGTGCGGGTTTACTTTTCCTGTTTCAGGTTTTTCAGATATTTTGAATATGTTTATGAATTTCTGCAGTGCATTCAGCTTCTTTGGATTTTCATCAATTACGCTTATTATTCCGGATTTTTTAGCTGCTCTGACGACAAGGTTGTCAGCATTTTTTTCGTCGTAAATGAATTCATAAACAGCTTTTTTGTAATTGTCGATATCGGCTTTTGTCTGCATTGGATTGTTATTTTTCAATGCTGCAAACTCATCAAGATGAGACTTAACCGTGTCATTTTTCATTGCATTTTTTAATGTCTCTGAATTCATAAAGTCTGCATGCAGTTTAATCGGCTTTTTGAAAATTTTATCGCTTATGTTTTCAATGCCCTGCTGGATGTATTTTCCGGCTACATAAAGGAAGAAAAGCAGACTGCCTTCTTTTATTGCATATTCCATAAACTCGTGTTTGTTTCTTGCCATGCCGAGTCTTTCAGATGTGATACCTGCATCAACAATAAACATATTGTGAACAGGATTGAACATAAAGGTGTTGAACAATCCTCCAAAGCCTTTGAACGACGGAGTTTTTCCGCTGAATGACGGGTTCTGGCTGTTGATTGTAAAGGATTTGAATGCCGGATTATTCTTTATGTTTCTGTTGTATTTTTCTTGCTGTGCCCGTTTTTCAAGCTCTCTTTTTAAAACCTGTTTGTCCGTATATTTCTGTTTCATTACGGTAAGAGTGAAATAAGACGCAAGAGTCAGTGCAGTAGCTGCAACGAATTTGCCTATAAAAAGGCCCTTAAACAGTTTCGAGTTGTTTTCCGCTTTTAATAAGTCATTTGCAATAGATCTGTTGTTAAGACTTTTTGAAAATTTATCAGCATATTTTTTTGCAACGGAGAGCTGGTTTTTGTCGTTAATAAGTCTGACATCAACGTCAGGATTGTAACCTTTTGCCTTGTAAATCGTTTTGTCTGCAAGCCATTTAAAAAACGGAAGACCTCCAAGCCATATTGCTTCCGTACCGAACTCATCTATAAATCTGTCTTTTGCTTCAATTACTTTTTCGTTTTTGTCGCTGCCGGCTGCATCGTATGAGTAGGCAGTCATTCCGATGCTGTTAATAATGTCTTTTGTGGCGAGTGGATATAATGAGGAGTGATCTCCGAATGTTGAAATAATTTTTAGTGACATTTACCTTTCCTTTACACAATTAAGGGATTATAGACCCCATTCCAAGTTCATAACCAAAACCATGCGAGCATTAGCCCTTCTTTGTGTATTTCGTCGTATATGTGTCATTTTTGAAATTCTCCTGTTTGTTTTTTATAATGTTTGTGAAAAATATTTTGTGCTGTTTGGTTTTTCATTTTTTCAATTTTGTTCATATTTTGTAACAAAAAAGCCTTCTAATTTCTTAGAAGACCTTAACCAAATTTTATTGTGCAGCAGAAACTGTTGCTTTCATTTGATGTAAAGCCTTCGAGTTAGTGTAAAAACAGCGTTTTTGATACTTTCTTATTCTCATTTGTATTCCTTTTGTTCAGCAACAAAACATGTGTATATTGTCATTATATTAATACACAAAAACAAAAACTTGTCCAGTGTAAATATTACAAATTTCGCAGTGCGTCATATTTTTTCTTAACATTTTGGAAATCACGTTTCGTAAACCATCTGGGAGAGCCCTGTTCTTCCGAATGATTTCTGAGAAGATATGAAGGATGCAAAATGACCATAGACTCTATTCCGTCAAAAATATTCAGCCACTTCCCTCTAATCTGAGTAATTTTAAACTCTTCATCAATAAAGGAAGCAGCAGCAGTCGCACCGCAAAGAAGTATAATTTTCGGTTTAACAAGTGATATCTGCGCTTTGAGATAAATTTCGCATGCGGACTTTTCTTCTTTTTCAGGTGCTCTGTTCTGTGGCGGGCGGCATTTTATGGTATTGCAGATATAAAAATCATCTTTTCTGGAAAATCCTGCTTCAGCAAGCATATCGTTGAGCAGCTTTCCTGCTCTTCCTACAAAAGGAATACCGGTTGCATCTTCATCTGCCCCAGGGGCTTCTCCTATTAACATGATATCCGCACAAGGATTTCCGTCAGCAAAAACCACATGGTTTCTCGTTTTGTGCAGAGCGCAAGCCCTGCACTGTGCGCATACATTTTCTATTTCAATGAGAGACTGTTTTGTCGTGTCTGCGTCAATATCGCCAATTTTTTCAAATTTGTGCTGTATCATATTCCAACCCCGAACTGCTTATAATTTTGCAGAATAATAAAGACCTTTTACTTATTATACCATGCCGCAGCATTTTTTATATTTTTTTCCGCTGCCGCAGGGACAAAGGTCGTTTCTTCCCGGTTTTACGCCTTCAGGCAGTACCGGCTTTTCAGTTTCTTCTGCAGGAATGAAGCCCATCAGCTCTGAAAAAGTTTTTGATGCATACAGAACGCTTGTCGGTGACATGATTTTTCCGGCAAGAAAATGAGGTTTAAATTCCGCAAGCAGTGACTCTATTGTATAGTCTTTATTGTAAATTTCATTTACAACCTTCAAAAAGTCAGGATATTCATTGTACAGTCTTTTTACAAGATTTGCCGGCAGTTTGTCGTTTTCAAGAAAGTTTTTTACACAGGCTTCGTATCCTTCAATTGATTTATAGTCTTTGTTTTCAAATATTTTGCATAAAGTACCGTAGAACGGAACAATGTAAAGCCCCAGTTCACCATCGTATATCACACCCACATCATATTTTTCCCTGTGGCTTGAAAAACCGCCCAGCGAATTTTCAAGAAAGTTGTCATATGCGCTGTCAAACTCTCCCACCTTGAAGAACCTGTAAGTTTCCGGCTCTGTAATAAAGTTTTTTATATCCTCTGTATTTTTGTTTTCTTCAAAACAAAAGTCATTGAACGCAGCTATCAAATTGTCAGCATTGTCATTTGTTGTGATAATTTCGTCTTTTCCGAAGCATTCAGTGAATTTTTTGTTGAATTTACTGATTTCTTCTTCTATTTCTTTGAGTTTTTCCGGATTATTTTTGTAAAGAGCCTCGGGTTCTTCAATGATTTTTGCGACAGCACGTTTATACATAATGTCTTTTGCGAGAGAGGATGCTGTTTCGCTAATTTCGACTATATAATATTCATTTTCGTATTCAAATATTCTTGCGGCAATATATGTACCCTTGTAAATTCCTCTCAAATGCGACATTTTTACAAGTGGCAGAACTGTATATGTCTTTTCATCCACAAGATTGTACAGTTCAAAACCGTTTTTAAAAACATTTTTTACTTCGAAAATTGCATTTATGGAACTTTGAAAAGCCTTTATGAGATTTTTTTCACGTTCGTCAGTACCTGTTTTTTCATCAAGGTATTTAGAAAAAACTGTTTCTCTTTTTCTGTTTAAAATCCGTTCAAAAACATAGGTGGACAAAATAGCCTGAACTTTTGATGGCGGAGCGTTATATGCGCCTATTGTTTTTAAATATTCGTCAAAATCCTGTTTTATTTCTTCGTTTTCAAGTACAAAAGAAAAAACCTTAGAGATAGTATTGCTTATATCTGTAACTTTTTCTATAACTGACATTATTGCTCCTTTAGTTTTAGCACTGCACTGTGGCGTGCTGTCTTTCCGCCTTCTTTTCTATATGAATAGAATATATCATTAAAATCATAAGTACAATAGCCGCATAAGTCAATCCTGTTTACTCCTGTTTCCTCAAGCTGGATTTTATTAAGGAGTTTTAAATCAACTTGAAATTTTTTCAAAGCGGCTGATTTTTTCCAGAATCCGTCCTTATTGGTGCTGTTTTTTAATCTCAAGAATACCTGCTCATCCACTTCAAAATGATTTATTGAAATGGCAGGGCCGATTGCCGCAATAACATTTTCCGGTTTTGTTCCGAACGTTTTTTCCATAAACTTTACAGTCCCGGGTGCAATACGTTTTTCCGTACCTCTCCAGCCTGCATGTGCAATTGCACCTTTATTCAGCTTTTCATCCCAGAGAATTACCGGTACGCAGTCCGCAAAATTTAAATATATAGCAATATTTTTATCCTCAACTACAAGAGCATCCGTCTCATTGTAAAATCCGCCTGAATGTGCTATTTCAATATTGGCTGTATGTGTTTGAACGGGCTTTATGAGTTCAGCAGCGCAAAGAAAGTTTTTTACTTCTTCTCTGTTCTTTTCACATTCTTCTTTTAGTTCTTTTATATCAGCCTCAAAAAGCGGAAGCTCTCTTGTCGTAAAGAAATGTTCCACACCGTAAAGCATTGTGGATTTCAGAACTTTTTTCCCGTTTATTTTATCAAATACAAACATTACTTCTCAAACGTATTGAATAATCTGTCGCCTGCATCACCTAATCCCGGCACAATATATGCTCTGGCGTTCAGTGTTTTGTCAATATGCGCCGTATATATTTTGAGCCCGGGAAATTCGCCGCAAAGTGCATTGAGTCCTTCCGGTGCTGCAAGAACCGATACAAAAATAATATTTTCGATTGAAATACCTTTTTTCAAAAACAATGACACAGCTGCTTTTGATGAATTTCCGGTCGCAAGCATCGGGTCGAGTACGAAAACTTTTATCTTATCAGGGTTTGAGTAGGCAACCGGAGTTTTGTCATAATACCAGACCGGCTCCAGTGTGGCTTCGTCTCTGTACATTCCGACATGCTGTATACTTGCTTCGGGGTATATTTCTTTTGCAATTTCAGAAAGTGCAAGTCCTGCCCTCAATATAGGTGCAAATACTATTTTATAGCTGTCATCTATTTTAAAAGAATCACATTCTGCAACAGGTGTTTCTACATGACAACACTTTACCGGAAGGTGTCTTGTTGCTTCGAACATAAGAATTTCCGCTACTCTGCGTAAGGAGTTGAGAAAACAGTCCGGGCTGCAATTTCTGTCTCTTATATTTGTCATATTATGTTCGCAAACCGGATGATTAATCACTATGACATTTTTATAACTATTTTCCATCTTTTTTGACCCTTCTGATTAAATTGTTCTGCTGATTATCTATATCTTCAATTAGTGTGTCAAACTCGCTCAATTCTCTGGGATTCTTGATAAATGCTTTGAGTGTGTTCACGGCTCTGTCGTTTGCCATTTTCATAAAGCCGGCGGACATAAGCACAAGATTTTGCGCAATAACTGTCTGATTGACATATATATCCTGTACTCTTTTCGGCTGTGTAACACTGATTATATTCTTTTTGCTCTTGGAATCTGCAGGTGTAAGCTCAAGCGATTTTGAACCGCCCATGCCTGTAAACTCTACTGTTGCAACCATGCTATCCGGCATGGTTATATCTTTTTCCGTTATAACAAAAGTTACAAATACATCATCATTGTTTACAAGAGAAATATCAGACACATACCCTATCTGGTATCCCAGCATTTTCACTGGCGAGCCTTTTATGAGACCGTCTACATCGTTAAAAAAAGCATAGTATGTGTAGTTTTTCTTAATATGCACACTGTAAAAATATGCACCGACAAACAGTGCTCCGAAAAGAACGAGCACCCATACCAGAAATTCTGTCAGCCATAAAGTATGTTTTTTCATTTCTAAATTATACTTTATTGAACAAATATAATCTACATTTTTATGATTATACGCAGATTATGCAGCATACTTTTAGTGAAGCAGGTTAAAGCCGGTTAAAAATGTAGTCGCAAAAAATACAATTGCAACATACATCGTCAGTTTATTTAATCCGCTTTCCGCATTTTTCTGTGAAGAAAAAACATGGGATGCACTGCCGATACCTGCTATTCCGTCACCTTTCGGTGAGTGGATAATAACAAGTAAAATTAATAATAACGCTGAAATAATTTGTATAATCCAAAGTGCTGTTAACATATATGTTTTCCTGTTTCTGTCCGAATTTTTCTTCTGCCGGATATATCCCGGGCTATGTAATTATAGTATCACAAAAAGTTTTTATTTGTTCAATACTACAGGTTTCAATATAAACAATTTTTAATTTTGAGGTATTGCCCGAGTCGATAGAAATTTGGGATTTTGGTATTCCGAGCTCTTTTGAAAGAAATTTTATGAGCTCTTCATTTGCTTTGTTTTCTACAGCAGGTGCTTTTATTTTTACCTTAAGTGCACCGTCCATAATCCCGCAAAACCGGTTCTTTGAAGAATTAGGCACTGCCTTTATTTTTAACAGTATCCCGTTACCCTTTTTTTTATAAAATTCAATTTCACCCATAAATTTATGTCCGGTACTTGTATAGTGTACATTATAAGTGTACAATAAAATTTATGACAGACACATCTTTATTTGATGAAATTCGAGAGTTATTAGAGGCACAACATCGTACAGAAGCTGATATAGCTGATATAAAAAGAGCTTTTGACTATGCCGCAAAGCTTCATGAGGGACAGTACCGTATTAGCGAGGAGCCCTATATTATCCATCCGGTCGAGGTCGCTAAAATTCTTATTGATTTGATGGTGGATAAAAATACTATAATTGCGGCACTTTTGCATGATGTAATAGAAGATACTGACACAAAACCCGAAGAAATAAAAGAACTGTTCGGCGATGATGTATTGAATCTTGTGCAGGGTGTTACGAAGCTGGGTAAACTCCAGTTTAAATCAAAAGAGGAGCGTCAGGCCGAAAATTTCAGAAGAATGTTTATTGCAATGGCTAATGACGTAAGGGTTATATTTCTGAAACTGGCTGACAGACTTCATAATATGAGAACTCTTAATTACATGGCAGCCGCCAAACAGCAGAGAATTGCGCAGGAGACTCTGGATATATTTGCACCGCTTGCGAATCGTCTCGGTATCGGTAAAATAAAAGCTGAGCTTGAGGATTTGTCTTTGAGGTATTTGAATCCTGAAAAATACTTTGAAATTGCGCAGCTTGTTGCATTAAAAAAGGCGGAAAGAGATGCCACTATACAGGTTTTAATTGAAAAAATCGACAAATTGTTAAAACAAAATCATATTGAAGCAAAAATCTCCGGTCGTTCTAAGCATTATTATTCAATTTACAGTAAAATGAAACGCCAGAATATTGCTTTCCATGACCTGTATGATATTTCGGCTGTGCGGGTAATTGTAAACACCGTAAACGAATGTTATGAGGTGCTCGGTATTATTCATTCGCAGTTTAAGCCAATCCCCGGAAGATTTAAAGATTATATTGCCATGCCAAAAGGCAATCTTTACCGCTCGCTGCACACATCAGTTCTCGGCCCGAAATCAAAACCGATTGAAGTTCAGATAAGAACACATGAAATGCATCAGGTGGCTGAATACGGTGTTGCCGCACACTGGAAATACAAAGAAGTCGGCTCAAAAGCAGTCACAAAAGAAGATATGTGTTTTTCGTGGATGCGAAAACTCGCTGAAATGGATAAAGAAACGAGAAATGCAGCAGAGTATGTTGAAAGTGTAAAGCTTGATTTGTTTTCGGATCAGGTATTTGCTTTCACACCAATGGGTGATGTTATTGACCTGCCTGTGAATGCAACGCCTGTTGATTTTGCTTTCAGAATACATACAGATGTCGGGTTTAAAATAACAGGCGCATTGATAAACGGACGAATTGCCCAGCTGGATACAAAGCTTAAAAACGGGGATATTGTTGAAATTATGACCTCGAAAAACGGCACCCCGAAGCTGGACTGGCTGAATTTTGTCGTTACAAAGCTTGCGCAGTCAAGAATCAGACAGTGGTATAAGAAAAACAATAAAGACCAGCATATTCAGCTGGGCAGAAGCATGCTGGAGGCAGAGCTTACCAGGCAAAAATTTGACGATTTAATGAAATCGGGTGAGCTGAAAGAAATAGCTCAGCAGATGAATTACACCTCACAGGATGATTTGTTTGCAGCTCTTGGATACGGCGAAACTACCGTAAATAAAATTACAAACAGAATTAAAAAACCAGAAGATGCTGAGCAGCCTGTTATTTCTCACACAAGACAGAAAAAATCGAAAAATGATATAGTCGGATTGGAAGGGATGCTCTATAATTTTGCAAAATGCTGCACTCCTATACCCGGTGAACCGATAATAGGCGTTGTTACACGCAGTAAAGGTGTTACTGTCCACAGAATTGACTGTCCGCTGCTTGAAAATATTCCAGAAGAGCGTTATCTGGATATAAAATGGGCTGATACAAACCTTAATAAAACTTACGTTGCTTCTATCAGAATAGATGTGCAGGACAAGCTGGGAATACTAAAGGATGTTATGATACAGCTTGCGGACTGCAATACGAATATTGCATATGCAAACATTAAGTCAAATGCAGTTAAAAAAATCGGTATTATTGAGATGGGAATTGAAGTGGATAATATCAGCCGTCTGAGAGACGTGATTACGAAGCTGCAATCTATACCCGAGGTTATTTCCGTAAAACGTATTCAGGGTACTGCGGAGCGTAAATCTTCTCTTCCTGCTGCAGTGAAGAAAAAATCTTCTAAATAGCAGGCATGGAACAATGCTCTATTATCATAAAATGTACATGCATTTAAAGGGATTGTAAATTTTTATTAAATTTATAATCAAAATAGTAAACTTTTTTATCATAATGGATTAATATACATGTACAAATCCCCAAATCTCCTCCCAAGATTATGAAGTATAAGCTGCAATGCAGCTTTTTTTTTAACAGGCTGCAGTGTTGTTAGAACGGGGATGGCGGGGATATGTAAATGTAAAATTATTATTAAAAAATTTGTATTCATTTCAAATTAATGTTACAATTTTTTAATAAACGAGACAAAAAAAGGCAATTTTATTTTTTACGCATACTTTATTACTAGTGTGAAGGTTTAAAGTAAAATGTGGAGTCACAGTATGAGTATATCATCAGTTAATTGTTCACCGATTAGACCTAATTTCGGACAGGAACAGACAAAACAAAAAGAAAATAATACAAAGCCAAAAGTAAAAACTGTTGACTTTGACAAAGCTGCCGATGTTATTAACGGTATTGATATCAGCAATCTTGATGAACGTTCAGCCAGAAATATTGCTAAACTTGCTGATGCAATAAATGAAACAAAAGAAAACGAAAAATATACAAAGCCCTTAAAACAGTTTATCACAACAGTTTCGCTTGCACTCGCCAGCGGTATTGTTGCAAAAGGAACAGCAGGAAAATTTGTTCAGGCAATTGAAAAGAATGTTCCTATTCTCGACTGGGTTGCAAAAGAAGGCACGAGATACGGCCAAAAATTTGCTTCCGGCATTCATGTTTCTGAAGCACGAAATTTCAAAGGTTTTGTCTCCAGACTTGCCAATGACAGTGTAAACTGGGTAAAAGGCTTTGCTAATAAAGGTTTAAACAAAAATGCAGTAGCTGATTTTGTTGAAAAGAATGCTAAGAATGTCGATGATGCAGCAGAAGTCGCTTTCTTAAAAGATGCAGCAGCTGCCCAGAACGGTATCAAAAAAGTTATTTCTAATGTTGCCGGTATATCTGCAGGTGTCGGTGTTGTAGCACAAACTACAAAAGACAAGAATGAAGATGGTATTCCTGATATGTTCCAGGGCAAAGAAGCTAAAGAAGATATCCTTCGTGACAAACTCATCGATGCTGCCATAGAAACGATAATGTCCTAAGTTTTTTTAATAACCTTACAATTATAAAGCCGGTTTTTTTAATATTTCCAAAAAACCGGCTTTTTTGTTAGTATATTTTTATGAGTGAATTTGATATAAAATTCGTGACTCCGGAGAAGAAAATTTTTGAAGAAACAGGGGTCGAAAAATCATTTCTTCAGGGTGCAATAAAACAGCACTCTTTCCGGACACTGAAAATTTCGAACCTGACGTGCGCTCAGGCAAATATTCTTAAACAGACGGCAATTTCCTGCGGAACAGACTGCTCTGTCCACAGGGAAACTATTACAGGCAGAATCGGGCAGACAGATTGCATATTATCAGGCAGTCTGCGTGAGTTTGAAAAAATAAACGAAAAACTGCTACATCAACCGCTAAAGCTGAAAATTCTTGCGCAGGAAATAAGTGAAATTATCTTTGAAAAAGTTAAACCAATTAAAATAAGAAATACAAATTTTGACTGGTCAAAACCCTATATAATGGGAATTTTGAATGTGACGCCCGATTCTTTTTCGGATGGCGGCTGCTATTTAGAAATAAACAGTGCGTTTAACAGGGCAAAGGAGCTTATAGAATACGGTGCAGACATAGTTGATATTGGCGGAGAATCTACCCGTCCTTATGCTGAACCTGTTTCACCGGAAGAAGAAATTTCAAGAATATTGCCGGTAATCAGGTGTATAAGGGCTGCATATCCTGATATTCCTTTGAGTATTGATACAAGGAATTCAAAAACTGCTTTTGCTGCGCTAAAGTCAGGCATTGATATAGTAAATGATGTTTCTGCAGGTGAATGGGATGAAGATATGTTTAATGTTTGCGCAAAAGAAAAAGCTGTTATTGTTCTCTGTCATTCTCAGGGAACGCCTGAGAATATGCAGGACAATCCTGTTTATGAGAACTGTACGGATGAAATTATTGATTATTTAAAAAACAGAGCAAATGCAGCATTTGCGACAGGCATTGAAAACATTATAATTGACCCTGGCATTGGTTTTGGAAAAACTGTTGAGCAAAATCTTGAAATAATAAAGAATACAGAAGCGTTTCTTTCGCTCAAACTTCCGCTTCTTGTCGGGCATTCAAGAAAAAACTTTTTAAAACAGAGTTTACTCACAGAACGTATAAATGAGCTGGATGAAGCGACTGCTGTTTTGTCCTCTTATCTGGCAATGAAAGGAACAAATATTTTGCGGGTGCATAATGTAAAAGCTCATCAGGCTATAAGACTTTTCGACAGGTTATAATTTTTTTCATTATACTTTTTACTTTGTCCATTGTCGGCATTTTGTAAAAACCGAATTTTTTCCAGAAGTGATACATCTTTTCCGTATTGAGTTCTACAATCTGACCGTCTTTGGTGATGCCGTGATCCAGACCGTATTTATCCGATACGATTGTAGTGAAGCCTGTTTCAAAATTTTTGGTAATGTATCCGGCCGAGGTTCTCAATGTCGTTTCCTGCACATTCCTTTTTTCATATTTGGTTTCTATAAAAATACCTTTGTCCTGTACGGTTTTTTTTCCAACGCCTGTTTTCAGGTTGTATATACAAGAGACTTTTTTGCCTTTTCTGGTGGTAAAATTTGTTGAAACAATGTTGCCATTGTCATAAACATAATATTCATAATCTTCGTAAACTTTTTTCTTAAAATCAGGACGAATAAGACAAAATGGTCTAGAAAATCGCATAATATTCCCTTCTTAAATTAATAACTAATTGTTCAAATTAAAGCCGTAAAAAAATTTTTTTGCTATTAATACGACTATTTTTTCTTTTTGTTAAGTCTTGTAAACACTTCATCAAATGTTTCAACAGGCGTGAATTTGTATCCGCAATTTTCTGCCAGTTCCCCGCCCATCATAAAAATTGCCTCCTGCGGATATCTGCGGCATATTCCGGGGCGTTTTTTGTGAATTTTGCATTTATGTGTTTTTTCATCCAGGTTTGTGCATTCAAAAATAAGTCCGATTTCATCTTTTCCGGTGATGTTTAGATAAGTATAAAACGGGTGTAATAACCTGAGCTTTTTAAATTCTTCTTCTGTCTGTACAACATTTTTTGCATGCCTTACATAAATCTGTTTGCAGCATCTGCCGCAGCCCAGACAGTGACCGCTTCGGTAATATGTCTTTCTTAGAATGTTTTTATATATGAATTTTTTTATAATATTTTTTAATTCAATTACTTTCTTAAGCACCAAACTGCTCTCTTGCAATGATAACTTTCTTACATTCAACCTTACACTTCATTGCGTAAATCATTTCTTTTGTGTGAGGCTCAGCTATAGTCATAATTCTATCACAAACCTCGACCGCTGCGTGCAGTTTTTTTGCCTGCATAAGTTCGGGTATCTGCGCATACAAAACCTTTACAACAAAAGGCTCGGGGTTTATAAAAACTTTATACTTGTCTATCAGCTGCCGGATTTCCGGAGATTCTGACTCTGTCAAAATAAGATAATTCTCATATTCGTCTATTGCAAGTTCGTACTGGCTTAAATCCTCTGCTGTTTTTGCTTTTTGCAGATGTGATTCGATAAGCTCCGAATCCGATTTTACGTTTGAGAGTTCTGAAATTTTTGCTTTAACCTGAAACCAGTGTGAAGTTCCTTCCGTTAAATATTCAAAGACTTTTTTGTAATAACAGTATGCATAAGATTTTTCTCCCGTCACATAATGCATATTTGCCGTACACATTAGTGTCGTAGGGGTATACGGAAAGTTTATATATGCTATGCGGAAAAATTCGAGAGCTTTTTCGTAGTTCTTGTCGAACATAAATATATTTGCAAGATTTATATATATATTGGGAAGGTTTGCATAGGTTGAAATAAGCATTAAATAAGTTGCGGCAACTCTTTTTAAATCTTTTTGCTGTTTATATTCTTCTGATTTTTTCAGATAAAAATCAGTTTTTGCGGTTAATGTTGCAATACCTCGTTTTATTTTATGATATTCCGGAGTATTCTTGTTTACCGTATATTTCAGGTATTTTTCAAAATATTTTGTGGATTGTATGCGATAGCCGAGCTTGTCGTATGCGACTGCAAGATTTAAATTTATTGTTGAATTTTCAGGATAAACAGAGCTTGCAAGATGCCAGTTATATATGGCTTCATGCAGATTTCCTGTTGAATATAGTTCGTTTCCTATGTTTATATAAGCACTGTATTCCAGAGGTGAAATATCGACTGCTCGTTTCCAGTGGTTCAATGCTATATCGGTTTTTCCAAGCTTTTTATAGCAGTTTCCTGTTAAAACCTGTGCATAAGCGTTACCTGATACCATTTGGTCATTTTCAATAAAATTCAGGGCTTCTTGGATTTGACCGGATGCGTAAAGTTCATAGGCTTTGGTCAATTTTGAGCTTACAGCCTTTTCGCCGGACAAATCAACGTCAGAAAGGCTTGTATTGCTATTTAAATTAATACCTTCCATAATATTCTCCGGTTATGATGTCTATTGCCGGTATTAGTTGAATAAATCTTTTAAGAACATTTTGTTGTTAAAAATGCCTTCTAATATTTTACTGTCGAAACTCTCATCGTTTACGCCAAAAACATTTTGTGCGACAAGAACATTGTGGCTTAAATCTTCGGGATCTGACATAGCAAGTGCGGAAAAGCGTTTTATGTCCAAATCACGTTCGTACATTTTTAGTGCTTCTTTTGATATGTCACTTTCGTCTACCAGAAGATTTTTATCAACACCGGCATAAGGATTTCTGGTATTTAGTTTTGTTTTTTCAACTTCATTCTGTTTAATCTGGTTTTGACCGTTAACATCATGATTTGAAACACCGTTTAACATATTATCCCTCGTTTAATAAGTTGTAACACTCTGGTGTGTTTTGTCAGAACAGTCAGATGTTTGTTTCTCAACTGTTGACAATCTCCTCATACAATATTATGTACACATTCCGATTTTTTTGCATAAATCCGGAGGTTAATATTTATTAGCCATGTGGTTAATCTTTTTGTATATACTAAAAAAAATCAAACATATATAGTAGTTGTTTATTAAATAAATAGATATTATAATATTAATACGAAGGGAAAATTAATGGCTTCAGTAGTAGATTCAATAAGAGCAGTAAATTCTGATAATTACGCATTATTAAAACTAGGCGTTTTTGCGTATATATTTTTTATATTGTTTGAAATCACGACTCCTCCCTCAACGGGGAAAGTGGGTACAAGCATGTTTCAGAATATTACATATACGCAAATAGCTGTCCTTTCATTTTTCTATGCAGGATTTAGTTCTATTATCATGCATAACAGAATTACCCAATCAATGGTTACACTACCGACGTTTGACCCTTTAAAAATACTCGGTATATGCGGAAAATGTGCGGTTGTAATGATACCGTATTTGATTGTGGGTATTCCTGTTATGAATTATGCATTTAGTTTGTTTCATTTTGATGGCATTCCCCAGCTGATTGCTCTTTCTATAATCGAGCTTATACTCGTTGCTATTATTGTTACCGCACTTATTTGCTTCTCCCGTGATTATGATATAAAAGAAACATACAATTTCAAACGTTTAATAAGCGGTTTTCCTGATGTTCTTGTTTATACGCTTGTTGCAATTATTATGCTTGGTTTGGTTAATGTTTTTGTCGGGCTTCCGATTTTATGGTTTTCATATTCTTTTTTTGATGTCGGGCCGGTTTTCAGATATGTATGTTTTTACATTATTACAATGAATATGTCATACCTTGCTGACTATTGCGGTCAATTGAGTTTTGATATAGAAGACAGAGAAGAACTGTAAAAACTGTTTACTTTTTGTTTTTTGCCATTTCTCGAAGTTTTTTGAGCTGGTCTCTGATTTGGGCAGCACGTTCAAAATCTAGTATCTTTGCGGCTTTATGCATATCTTTTTCAAGCTTTTCAATAATTTTGGGGATATCCGAAACATTTGCATTCATCTCGACCATTTCTTCAGCAACAATATCCTCGAAATTTCTATAACTTGCAACAAGCTGCAGAAGATTGTTTTCCACGGGCTTTTTGATGGTTTTGGGTACTATATTGTGTTCTTTGTTGTATTTCATCTGTATGTCACGGCGGCGGTTTGTTTCGTTTATTGCCATTTCCATGCTGTCTGTAATTTTGTCCGCATACATTATAACCCTGCCGCAGGCGTTTCTTGCGGCTCTGCCTATTGTCTGAATAAGACTTGTTTCGGAACGAAGAAAACCTTCTTTGTCCGCATCCATTATTGCAACAAGCGACACCTCGGGAATATCCAGCCCTTCTCTAAGAAGGTTTACGCCGACAAGTACATCAAAATTCCCTAGCCTTAAATCCCTCAGTATTTCCACTCTTTCAAGTGACTGTATTTCGCTGTGCAGGTATCTTACACGTACGCCAATCTGGTTTAAGTATTCTGTCAAATCCTCTGCCATGCGCTTTGTAAGAGTGGTAATCAGGACTCTTTCGTTTTTGTCTGTGACTGTCTTTATTTCTTCAATAAGGTCATCGACCTGATTTTCTGTAGGTTTAACAGTTATTTCCGGGTCGACAAGCCCTGTCGGGCGTATAATCTGTTCGACAAGCTGGTCGGAAATGCTTCGCTCAAAAGGTGCGGGCGTTGCAGATATGAATATTTTCTGATGCACCCTCGACCAGAATTCTTCATCAGTAAGCGGCCTGTTGTCTTTTGCACAAGGCAGCCGGAATCCGTATTCTATCAAAGTATCCTTTCTTGCTGCATCTCCTCTGCACATACCTTTTAGCTGCGGAATTGTAACATGGGATTCGTCGATTACGAGTAGAAAATCGTCTTTAAAATAATCAAGAAGTGTGGCAGGCGGAGAACCTACAGGACGGCGTTCAAGTATTCTGGAATAATTTTCTATACCACTGCAATAGCCCATCTCTTTAATCATTTCAATATCATATTTTACACGCTGCTCAAGCCTTTGTGCTTCAACGAGTTTGTTCTGTGCATAGAGCTCTCCGAGTCTCTGC
Organism: Candidatus Gastranaerophilales bacterium; assembly: GCA_944323735.1. Lineage (GTDB taxonomy): Bacteria > Cyanobacteriota > Vampirovibrionia > Gastranaerophilales > Gastranaerophilaceae > CALUPY01. The sequence goes on along the minus strand of CALUTO010000001.1, from coordinate 2,697 downwards.
TGCAGCTCCTGGCGGATAAGTTTTATTGTCTCTTCTAAATCTTCATCGGACGACATGTAATGAACAGCCGGAAATATAACTGTTTCTGACGGGGTTTCGAGTATTTCGCCTGTGACATTGTCAATTCTTGTGATTTTTTCGATTTCATCGCCGAAAAAGCTTATTCTTGTTATCACTTTTTCATAAGGCGGCATGATTTCAACAAAATCGCCTCTGGCCCTGAAATTAGAGCGTCCGAGCTCAAGGTCATTTCTCGAGTACTGTGAGGAGACAAGCATTCTGAGCAGTTCGTCTCTTTCCAGTGTGTCGCCGGTTTTTAGTGTAATTGCACCTTTAAAATAGTTTTCCGGCAGACCCAAACCATATATACAGCTGACAGAGGCAACTACTATTACATCTTTTCTCTGATAAAGGCTGCGTGTGGTGTTGTGGCGGAGACGGTCTATTTCATCATTTATTGTTGCTGATTTTTCAATAAAGGTGTCTGTTCTCGGAATATATGCCTCCGGCTGGTAGTAGTCATAGTAACTTATGAAATATTCAACAGCATTGTCCGGAAAAAGTTCCCTAAACTCGTTGTACAGCTGTGCTGCAAGGGTTTTGTTGTGTGCAATAATGAGTGTGGGTTTTTGAACCTGTTCGATTACATTAGCTATTGTAAAAGTTTTTCCGGATCCTGTTATTCCGAGCAGAGTCTGGGCGTCACAGCCGAGATTTATTCCGTCAACAAGCTCTTTTATTGCCTTAGGCTGGTCGCCTGCAGGTTTGTATTTTGATACTATTTTGAACTTCTTTTGCTCCATAAAAATATATTAACACTAAAGATTAAAATAAGCATAGACGGGTAGTTGTTAACTTGCTTTGCTTCGGGTATAATTTAAAAAACTAATGACAGGGAGAGGCAAATGAGTACAAAAATTTCTATACCGCAGGCACTTGCCAGAGCAACAGAGTTTGAAGAAAAAGAAGAATTTGATAAAGCGTATGAATGCTTAAAATATGCATATTCAATGGACAAAACAAATCCGGAAGTGCTTCAGCACCTTGCTATGACAGCCCAGCTTATGCACAATCGTGAAGATGCTATTAACTACTGGAATGAATTAATGAATATACATCCGGAAAATCCGATTTCTTATACTCAGCTTCTTGACCTGTATTTTCATGATAACAAATATGAATACTATATGACCAGAGCTAAACTTAAAACTCTGGAGGGCAGACTGCAGCAGGCTGTTTCTGATTATAAAAAAGCAATCTCAAATACTTCTGACGATAAAGAAATTTTAAATGCAAGATATTTGCTTGCACAGAGCCTTGAATTGATTGACAAGCCGATGCAGGCTATTGATGAATACCTGCGTATTCTTGATCAGGAACACAATGAGAATGTCTACGGCTCTCTTGCTGCAATTTATTACAATCACGATAAAGACTCTGCTATAGACATATTAAAAAGAGCACTGGAAGATTATCCGGACAATAATATGTTCAAAGAGCTTCTTGCTAAAATATATATGGAAACAGGAAATTATTCCGCTTCTCTTGATTATGCTACTTCACCGCTGTCAAAGGCAAAAGCTTTATTAATGCAGGAAAAAAATGATGAAGCTATGGAGATTATGGAAAAATGTTCGGATGCTGACAAAAAAACACCGAAATATCATGCTCTTATGGCTGAATATTATTACAATAAAGATGAGTTTCAAAACTCTCTGGATTGTATAGAAAAACTGGAAAAAATGGACGGAAACAATCCTCTGGTATTCCAGATGAGAGCACTTGTTTATGAAAAACAGGGAATGGATTTTGAGGAGCATTATAACTGGGGTATGTATTATATAAAGAAAAACAGCTATGACCTTGCTTTGAATGAATACTTGAATGCGTATAACTCAAATCCCCAAAATAAAGATATAATAAATGAGCTCATTAATTTGTATACAGTGTTAAATGATAATATTGCCGCTATTGAATTTACTGAAAAATTGGCAGAAATTGATAAAACGAATGTTGCTGCATTGAAAAAACTTGCCGTTTTTTATGCCGGCTCAGGATATGACGACAGGGCGCAGGAGTATTATAAACGATTGTATGAAGTAAACCCCAGAGACTATGAGGTTTTACTTTCTCTGGGCAAATATTATGAGAGTAAGAAAAAAATGCAGACGGCAAAAGAATTTTATGAAGAATTTCTGAAATATGCACCTTCTGCATCGCTTGATAGAGAAAAGATTGAGCAAAAGTTAAAAAATGCTGAAAATGAAGAAAATTATGAAGAAGAAGGTTTTTTGGATAAGATAATAAACTTTTTTTCAAAAAAATAATTGACAGGATATATTTATTTAGTATTATAAATATACAGAAGTCGGGTGTTTAGCTCGGTTGCTAAGTGAGGTTTACCTCACGTTTTTAAATAAAGCTTCCCTTGGGAAGCGCGTGAAAATTAAATATATGGTGCGGGCGTTTAGCTCAGTTGCTAAGTGAGGTTTACCTCACGTTTTTAAATAAAGCTTCCCTTGGGAAGCGCGTGAAAATTAAATATGGTGAAGGGCGTTTAGCTCAGTTGGTAGAGCGCTTCCCTTACAAGGAAGATGTCGGGAGTTCGAGCCTCTCAACGCCCATTTTTTCTAAATTAGCGATTTGAACGATTGGTTCAAACGCTTTTTTTATTGTTATTACTACATTTTCACCGTC